>NZ_JBFAOI010000010.1:0-229099 GCF_040675155.1 Micromonospora sp. NPDC049645 | reverse complement strand
GCCGTGCCGGCGCCAGTGGTGTGCCACCGCTGTGGCAAACGCTGGCCGGCGGCACTGCCCGCCGGGCGGCGACCACAACCGACACGCCGGCGGACCTGACCACCAGGCTGGCCGCTATGGGAGTCGAGGAACGCCAGCGAACAGTCCTGGAACTGGTACGCGCGCAGGTCGCCGTCGTACTCGGCCACGCCGACCCAACGACGATCGACCAGGACAGCGCGTTCCGCGAACTGGGCTTCGACTCGTTGACCGCAGTGGAACTACGTAACCGTCTGGCCACCACGTTCGGGCTGTCATTGCCGGCCACGCTGGTCTTTGACCATCCCAACATCGGAGCCTTGGCCGATCATCTGGTAAACAAGCTGCCCACCTCCGTGATTGCCGGCAGTGACCGCAGCACCGGAGCAGAATCGGCCGGCTCGGAAGCCGTTCGAGTGTCGAACCTCGCGGAGATGTACATGCAGGCCGAGATCGACGGCAGACACGACGAGTTCTTCGACGTGCTCGGGCGATTGGCGAAGCTCCGCCAGACGTTCGGTGTGGACACGGCCGACGAGGCGGTCCGGCCTCCCACACGGATCGCCACCGGCGACGGCAAGCCCAAGTTGTACCTCTTCAACCCATACGTAGCCCCGGCCAAATTCCCATATGCGCGGCTGGCGTTGGCCTTCCAAGGCACCCGTGACGTGTCGGTGTTGCACTCGCCCGGCTTCCATGCTGGTGAGAAGCTGCCGGAGAACATCGAGGCGATGACTCTCGCGTACGTCGAGACAATTATCCGAGACAACGCGAACGGCGAAGAATTCGCACTGGGCGGCACCTCCAGTGGTGGGCTGATCGCCCACCGGGTTGCTGCCGAGCTGGCGCGGATGGGCATGGCTCCGGCCGGCGTCATTCTGCTCGACGCACCCTCGCAGAAGGACCTTCAAACCGTATCGGAGGACGGGCCGCTGTGGCAGAAGCAGATTTTTGAGGGACTCAGGCGGACTGGCGATGAAGGCGATGACAGTTGGGTCTTCGCGATGGTCCATTACCTCTCCTTCCAGTGGTGGCCTGCGGAGCAAATCGAGATACCGACGCTTCAGGTCCGTGCATCCGAACGGATCAGCGGACCGGCAGACAATGACGACTGGATGTTCACCTGGAGCTACGCCAACGCAGTCACGTTGGCGGATGTGCCAGGAGATCATCTACAAATAACCGACCAATACGCCTCGGTGAGCGCGTTGGCGGTCAATGACTGGCTCTCCCGCTCGCCCGAGGAGCGCCCAGCGTTCGTAGACTACCGAGGCCCGAAGGGTGGAGAATCCGCAGGTCGCAGAGATGATGTCGGTGAGCACCTCTCGCCGGGGTCCGATCCAGCAGGTGACTGACCTCGGGGTCCTTGCCACGATTTGTCGGCCTCCGCCGTTGGAGGTGCTTGCGCACCTACTGGACATGACGTGGTGATCCAACAGGAGCCTGGCCAGCTACTTCGACCTGAGAAGGTAGATCGATAGCAATCGGTGTGTTGGGCTGGTTGGCGTCCGTGTGTGCTCGAGAATGGTAGGAACCTTTGCCGGGAAGGGATCCAGGCATGCTTCGAACGAGGAACGTCGCGCTAGACCCTTAACTGTCAAAAGCTTGAAATTTCACCAAAGCCGCCGGCGGCCAAAGATCATCGTCCACGTGACACCAGGTGGACCTGATCGACGGAACCCACTCCTATTTGCCGGTACTCCCCGAGCCACCCCGTCGCGCGATGGTCGCCCCGCCAGGTGAACACGACGACGCCCAGGTCTCCGTCCCCGGGCGGGAAGGTAGTGCCCGCCGTGCCCCGGCGGATCGGCTCCGTGCGGTGGGTGCGGCCGGCCCAGACCGTCACCACCGCGCCGGAAGGACCGGTCGCGACGACGTCCCGGCCGGAGACGGCGATCGTGCATCTAGTGGCCCGCTCGTACAGCAGCTGCCGGTAGGCGCTCTCCGGCAACCGGCAGGCGCGAGGCGGCCTGCCGGGCGGCCAGTCCGGCGCGGTGTGGCCGTTGCCGACGGCCGCGTGCCAAAGCTCAGGCACCGCGTCGGCCAGATGCAAGGGCGTGGCCATCAGCTCGCAGATCCACAGAAGCCTGCCCGCTCCGCGTGGCGGCCGGCAGCGCCGCCACCTGACCCGACGGCCCAGGTCTCCGGCGACCACCGCGACCCACGGGTGGACCGTGCCGAGCAGGCCCTGGCTCGCGAGCCAGTGCAGGTACCGGGGAGCATCCTCGAGGATGGGATAGATCGCGGCGTACGGCATGCCCGCGATAGTGGTGACGCTCTCGCCGAACAGCTCCGGCGCGTTCGCTACCGCGAGCAGGGCAGCCTGGGCCAGGTCGCCGCGCTGAGGCTCGGGCAGGTTGGTCGCTGCCGCTGCGGGCTCCGCCGGCGGGCCGGTCGGCACGACCCCGGAGTTGATGATGCCGGCGACCGCGTTCCTGGCCTCCTCGGGCGCGGCGACCTGCGCGAGTTTGGGTACCAGCGTCGCGACAGTACGGATGAGCGCGCGCTCGGCCTCGGCGGCGCTGGCAGGTACCGGTAGGTCGTTCAACGTCCGGCGCAGGTGGTCGCATACCGTGGCCGGGACCATGAGCCGTGCGGTGAGCTGGCCGAGGTCGGTCGGGGCCAGGCGCGTTTCCTTGAGGTCACTCCCGGCGTCTGCCGGTGTGTCGGCGACCATGCCCGCGTCGGCGAGGAACTGGATGGCCTGGCGCAGCGGATCGAGGCTGCGGCGGCCCTGTTGGTGGGCCAGCGTCCGGACCCACCAGCGGTCAGCCGCTGTCCGCGAGGTCACCTCCTCCCGTACGACCTCACCGAGGACATGGTCGGGCAGGCTGGACTGGATCTGTGACCGCACCACGTATCCCTCGGTCAGCCGTGCCTGCCAGGCCGGCCGTTCGCCGTCGTCGACGATGAGGAACGCCCAACCTTGGTCCTCACCCGCGCCGACCCGTCCGGCGCGGCCGAACATCTGCTGGACGGTGGCCACGTCCAAGCCGTCCAGCCCGACCTGGGTGTCGCGGACGACGACAGCGCGCGCGGGCAGGTTGACCCCGGCGGCCACGGTCGGCGTGGCGACGAGGACGTCGATCTGCCGGGCGCGGAAGGCCGCCTCGGCGTCCCGCCGGTACGGCCAATCCTTGTAGTGCAGGCCCACGCCGGCCTGGCCGCACACCATCTGCACCTGCGCGGCATCGTCCGGCCTGACCCCGGTGGTGTCCACGCCCCGGCTGGCCGCGAGCAGCAGCGCGGTCCGGCGTACGTTGCGTTTGCTGCCACAGAACACCAGTACGCTGCCGCCGTCGGCGGTCACGAGGCGGCTGATCGCGGTCGCCAGCCGGCTTCGGGTGGCTTCCGTCACGTTCCAGTCGGCGTGCGCCGCGACCGCGGGCAACTGCCAGGTCAGCCGGCTGGACCGCCACGTCAGGTGCAGCAGCCGGGCCCGCAGCCAGACCGCGATCTCCTCCGCGTTGCCGACCGTGGCCGACAACCCGACCACTCGGATCGGCGGCTGGGCGTCCCGCATTCGGGCCAGCATTGCCTCCAGCGTGGGACCACGACCGGGATCGCCGAGCAGATGGATTTCGTCGACGATCAAGCAGTCGACCTCCGCCAGCGCCTCCCGCAGGGCCGAGCTGCGCGAGACGGCCTCGAACTTCTCAGTGGTCGCCAGCCACAGATCGGCCTCCCGCATCCGGTCCGCGTCGACGGCGTACTCGCCGGAGAGGCGCTCGACCCGCACCCCCTTCGCCTTCCATGCCTCCAGGTCGTGGTTGAGCTCATCGGTGAGCGAGCGTTGGGGTACCAGCCAGACCGCCTTCCGGCGCCGCAGGAGCACGCTCTTGAGCGCGGCGGCCATGCCCATCACCGTTTTGCCCGCTCCCGTGGGTGCGACAACGAGCAGGTTCTCGTCGCCGTCGAAGATGGCGGGAAGCACCTGTGCCTGGGCCGGGTTGAATGTCGGGTACCGGAAGAAAGGGGACAGGGTGGGCGGCAGCAGGCCGTTGGTGGCGACTTGGCCGGCATCCGGTGAGGGTGCGTCGTCGTATGCCTGCCACATCAGCGCGAAGGCGTCCCGCGCGGCTACCGCGGCGGCGCCGCTCGCCCGGCTCGGCCGTCGGGTGGGGCCACGCAGCAGCGCACACGGGTAGGTGACCGACTGGAGCGACCGCTCAGACGGATCGTCCGGGAAGCGGCGGATGGTCTCGTCCTCGACGAGGTGCGGGACTCTCCGCACCTCGGCGCCCTCGGCGGCGAGCTTGTCCGCCAGGACGGTGAACTGCGGATCAGCGGGGAGTAGGACGCGGACGTCGGTGTGGTCCGTGATGGGCGGCAGGGGCAGATCCGGGTCGGTGATCTTCATCCACAGCAACCCTCGGTCGCGAGGACCGGCCCGACTCGTCCCGTCCAACGTTGTTCGCCACGCCCTCACCGCCGTCGACTCCGGACCGTCGAACACCTTACCGATGGGCCCGCGGGCGGCCGGCCGGCGGGTGCTCGGCCGCCACTCTCGCCATGGCCGGTGCCCTGGGAACATCTCCTCCGATGACGGCCACCCCCGCACCTGGCAGCGCCCAACGGTCGTCGAGGCTTGCTCAAGCAGGTCGCCTACGTCAACGAGGAGACCGGCTACACGATCCGCGACGAGCCATACCGGCTGGCCGCCGATGTGTGAGGGATCCCTGCGAGCGGTGCACGGTTATGGCGTACGCATGCTGGAGTTCGTCCAGCTCGTCGAAGTCGTAGTCGAGGTCCTCGCGCCCGGTACGGCGCCAGGGCCTGCTGGAGCAGTTCTTCAGGTGGCTGCTGGTCGACGAGCAGGCCATCGACGGGGACGCGAGGGATGCTCGTCGGACGAGCAGCCACACGTCCACAACGGGCAGCAAAGCACGGATCGCCAACACCGGCCACTCCTTCATCGCCGAACAGTCGGCGGCTGTCGTCCAGCAGCTGACGGCATTCCTGGCTGATCTGCGAGAACAGCGGCCCCGCGTCCGCGCGGCTCCCGTTCGGCGATGGTCAGATCGAGCAATACAGAAGAAGATGGGGGTACGGGCCCGTATTATCTTCTCCCCAGTGAGCATTGATCAGCATAAAACGATGCCTTGTCGCGGCCCGCGTGCCGTGGCGAGCCCGGGGTGTCGGCGTACTGGGCCAGGAAGGCGAACCTGAACGCCTCGGCCAGTCGCTGGTGATCGCGCTTGCGTCGTACGGGATCGCGGTCTCCGCCGTGGCGCCCAGGTTCACGACGACGCCGAAGGCCAAGGAGTACCTCGATGCGCCGAGCGGTGACGCGATCCGGGCACAGCGCCCGTTCGGCCGGGTCGTCGATCCGGGCGAGATCACTGCGGTCGTACTCCACTGTCAGTCCGTCAGCTGGTCCAGCGGTGCGGTGCTCGACCGGCATGGCGCCTTCTATCTGCGCAGCCGATCAGCCGCCACCTTTTGAGTAACCCCGCAGGGGAGGAGAAGACCGGATGAGTGGTCCGCAGATCGTGTCCCGTGAGGACTGGCTGCGCGCGCGAATGGAGTTGCTCGCCAAGGAGAAGGAGCTTACCGACGCACGGGATGAAGTTTCGGCAGCTCGGCGGGCCCTGCCGATGACACCGGTCGAGAAGGACTATCGGTTTCGGTGCGCGTCGGGTGAGAAGAGCCTGCTCGACCTGTTCGAAGGGCGCCGGCAGCTCATCACGTACCACTTCATGTTCGACCCGAGCTGGGACGAGGGCTGCACGAGCTGTTCGTTTCTCGTCGACAACGTGGCGCACCTCGGGCATCTGAATTCCCGCGACACGTCGTTCGCGGCCGTCTCCCGGGCGCCGGTGGAGAAGATCGAGAAGTTCAAGGCGCGAATGGGCTGGACGATCCCGTGGGTGTCCTCCTTCGGAACCGACTTCAACTACGACTTCAAGGTCACCGTGGACGAGTCCATCGCTCCGATCGAGTACAACTACAAAGACAAGGCGACGCTGGAGCGCGAGGGCCTGACCCACCACATGAGCGGTGAGCAGCACGGGCTGAGCGTCTTCTTCCAGGACGACTCGAAGGTCTTCCACACCTATTCCACGTACGGGCGGGGGCCGGACATCGTGCTCGGCACGTACAACTACCTCGACTTCACCCCGCTGGGCCGACAGGAGGTCGGAACCGGAATCATGCTGTTCAAGCACCATGACACGTACGAGTCAGCGGCGGACGGGCCCAGCTGTCACTGACCGGCTCAGTCCCGAACGGTTCGCACGTGTGACAGCCCTGCTCCTTCGGATGTAAACCTAAACCAGCCGGATGGCGAGCAGCCTTCTGTCAGCTGCACAGCCCTCGGCCTTGTGAACAACAAGACGACGGTGCGGGCCGCCCCCAGGCGGCCCGCACCGTTACCGAACGCCGGGCGCGTTACGCCCTGCCGCAATGCTGGTGGGTGGGAGTTCCCGGCCTACAGGTCGGCCGTCGTCACGCGGGAGGATTCGTACGTCGTGGCGGCCTGGGGGAGGCCCGGCACGGTGGAGACGCCCTTGACCAGCATGCCGGTCTTGGCGTCGATGGTCAGCACCTCACTGCCCTCACCGCCGAACACCTCGGGGCCGGCGCTGATCGTCAGCGTGGCCTTGCCGTGGGTGGTCGAGTCCCTGACGCTGACCGCGGAGATCGTGGACAGCAGACGCAGCACGCCGGCGCGGACCTGCGTGTTGCCGTCGCCAGCGGACAGCGCTTGGGTGCTGTACGCCCACAGGGCGTTGTCGAAGTGCCGCTGCACGGCCTGAGGGCTGTACGGCTTCGGCTTGGCGTCGCCGCCCTTCTGCTTGATGATCACCTGGGCGGCCGCCTGCTGCTTGTCCCACACCACCTTCTGCGCCGCGGGGTCGAGACCCACCAGCGGATCCTTGGCTGCCTTGAGCATCTGGGTCCGGCCGTCGGCCGGGCTGCTGTCCGCCGCGGCGACGGCTGCCCTGAGGAGCGGAGCGTAGCCGCCGTCCGTCATCTGGTCCTGGTGACGGGCGATCGCACGCTTGATGTCCTTCACGCTGTTGCCCGTATAGATCGCGTGACCGTCGGTGTACAGCGTGTAGACGACCTGCATGGTCTTGGTGCCGTGGACCTGCGTCGCCTTCACCAGCCACGCGTCGCCCGCCGACGGGGTGACCGTCTTGATGGACCCGGCCAGGGTCATCAGCGGCGCGCGCTCGGCGGACCCGTCGACGGTGGTCGAGCCCGAGGTGGCGGGCGACGAATCCTTGCCGGCCTCCGTGCCCCCGGTCGCCGACGAGGTGAGCACCACGGCGACGACCGCCGCCACGGCGGCAACCCCCACCCCGGCGCCGATGCCCAATCGGCCCGCGATACCGATCCGGCGGCGGCGCTGAGTCGCCGGGCTGGATTCGTGGTCCCGCGTGGTTGTCGTCGTCTCCATGGTTGAAGTCGCCTCCATAGTCGTGTCCTCCGCTGATATCGCGCCCAGCAGCCGCACGGTTCCGGGGTCGGCCATAGCCGCCCGCAGCACCGCCCGCGCCCGCTGGTACGCCTCCGGGCGTAGTGGTTCTGCGCTGCCCAACGCACCGACCAGATCGAGCTCGTCGGTCATCGGTGTCTCTCCTTCGCGCTGTTGCGGTCCTTCAGAAGCGCGGACACCCCCGGCGCGTCGCGCAGTGCCGTCCTGGCCTGGCTCAGCAGCCGCCGCGCGGTGCCGGCCGGTATGCCGAGTGCCCGCGCGGCGTCGGCTGCGGTCAGGTCCTCCCAGGCGACGAGCCTCAGGACCTCCCGCTCGTCGGGTTTGAGCCGCATCAGGGCCGACCGGAGCACCGCCCGGGCGTCCACGCCGAGGTCCACCGCCGACCACGGATCCCATCCAGTAGCCACGTCCGGCACGTCCGCGACCAGGTCCTCCGCCGGCCGGGACCGCCAGTAGCGCCGCAAGCGATTCGATGCCACCCCGTACAGCCACGGCCGTGCATCGTTGTACGACCGGTCGTACGATCGCCGCGACTCGAACGCGGCAACCCAAACCTCGCCCAGGAGGTCCTCGGCCGCATCCCGCCCCGCCCGACGAACGAGGTACGAACCGACGGCGGCCTCATGACGCTCGACCACCTCCACGAAGGCGTCGACATCGCCATCGAGCGACCGGCCTATCAAATCCGCATCCGAAGCCATGGCCCTCCTCGGCAAAGTCCGCGCTTCAACCTGCCATTGCCGATCAGGCGGGGAAGTGTTCAGGTGCCGAGTCCGAGGGCGAGCGGTGTAGTCGCCGCACCTGCTCCACGGGATCGGGCGGAACTGCGCCGGCGTGGCATCCCGGCCACGATCCCATCAGGTCTGGACGGTGGGTCGCGGCTGTCGGCCCGGTCCCTGCCGTACTCGGACCGGCCATGTTGGAATCATCGTTGTGGAGATGGCATGCAGTTCCGGGTGCTAGGTCCGCCGGATATCATCCGGGACGGGCGGGTGGTGCCCGTCGGAGGGCCGAAGCAGCAGGCGCTGCTGGCCCTGTTCCTGCTACGACCCAACCGGTTCGTCGCCGCCGACTGGCTGGTCGAGGCACTGTGGGACGGGCGGCCGCCAGTCAGCGCCCACACGACGCTGCGCACGTACGTCGCCGGGTTGCGTCGGGTCGTGGAGCCCGAGCGGTCCCATCGCGAGCCGGCACGAATCCTGCGCAGCCGTCCGAGAGGGTACGAGCTGCGGGTGAACGCCGAGGCCATCGACGCGGTCCGGTTCGCCAGCCTCGTGGACCAGGCCGCGGATGCGCTCGCGGCCGGGGAGCCGGCGGCCGCCGAGGGGTGCTACGCCGAGGCGTTGGCGTTGTGGCGGGGCGAGCCGCTGGCGGGCGTCGCCGAGCTGGCCGCGCTGCGCCCGGAGGTGACCCGGCTGGCTGAGCTGCGGTTGAGCGCCGAGGAGGGGCGTTTGACCGCCGCCGTCGTGGCGGGCCGGCACGCGACGCACCTGGCGGAGCTGCGCCGGTTCGTGTCAGCGAACCCGCTGCGCGAGGGGGCTCGGGCACAGTTGATGTTGGCGCTGTACCGGTCTGGCCGGCAGACCGAGGCGCTGGCGGCCTTCGACGAGGGGCGCCGGATCCTGGCCAGCGAGTACGGGCTCGACCCCGGGGAGCAGATCCGGGCGGTGCACCGGCTGATCTTGGAGCATGCCGCACCGGCGGAGTCCGGCGGTCCGGCGCCGGTCGGTCCAGAGGGCGCGGCCAGACCGTCCGGGCGGGGTCCGGTTGTGGTCGGCGTGGCGCCGGACGCGGGCGCGGACCCGTTGGTGGGTCGTGGCGCGGAGCTGGAGCGGCTACGGGAATCGCTTGACGCGGCCACCCGGCACGGCGGGCGGGTGCTGGCGCTGGTGGGGGAGGCCGGCATCGGCAAGACCAGCCTGGCTGCGGCACTCGGCGCGCAGGCCGCCGCGAACGGCGTCCCCGTGGTCTGGGGCCGCTGTCCCGATGTCGGGCAGGCGCCACCGTTCTGGCTGTGGAGCCAGGTGGTACGGGCGCTCCTGGCGATGCCGGAGGCCAGCGCCACGGGCTCGGCGAGCCGGCTGGGCGGGTTCGCCGCGGGGTCGCTGCCGGGCCCGGCAGACGGTGGCGGGTCCGACCCGACGGCGCGGTTCCAGGTGTACGAGGCGGTGTCGGAAGTGGTGCACGTGGTGGCCCGGCGGCGCGGTCTTCTGGTCGTGGTGGACGATTTGCACGCCGCCGACCCGGACTCGCTGCTGTTGCTGCGGTTCCTCTCCGCCGATCTGTCGACGGCCCGGGCACTGGTGGTGGCCACCCTTCGGCCGTACGACCACGACCCGGCCCTGGTGGCGACGGTCGCCGAGCTGGCTCGCGGTCGGGGGTTCGGCCAGCTCCGCCTCGCCGGTCTGGACGCGTCCTCGGTCGCCGACCTCGTCCGGGATCGGACCGGGGTCGTACCGCCGGAGCCCGTCGTGGCTCGACTCGTCACCCGTACTGGCGGGAATCCGTTCTTCATCACCGAGCTGCTCCGGTCCCGAACGGACCCGGCGGCCGCCGCGGAGCTGCCGCCGAGCATTCGGGACACCGTACGGTTGCGGCTCGGCGGGTTGCCCGATCCCACCCGACGCTGCCTCGACCTGCTCAGCGTGGCCGGCCACGACCTGGACCTTCAGGTGATGGCGGCGGTGCTGGACACCACGGCCCCGGCGGTGGCCGAGGGACTCGCCCCGGCCTACACGGCCGCGCTGGTGACCGAGGCCGGACCGGGAGCTGTCACCTTCCGCCATCCGCTCATCGCCGAGGTCACCTACGCCGATCTGGTCCCGCCGCGCCGGGCCGCACTGCATGCCCGGCTGGCCGTGGTCTACGAGCGGGCCGCAGACGTCGCACCGGCCGAGTTGGCCCACCACTACGGTCAGGCGATCGGGCTCGGCCACGGTGCGGACCTCCTGCGGTGGTCGCTGCTCGCCGCCGACGACGCGACCCGGCGGGTCGCCTACGAGGACGCGCTCGGTCACCTCGAACGCGCCGCGCACCGGCTGGCCCCGACCGCGCAGGGCTCACCCGACGTGGCGGCGACCGAACTGGCCGTCCAGTTGCGCCGAGCATCGCTGTTGCAGATGACGGTCGGTGTCGGCAGCGACGCGGTCGACGAGATCTGCGCCCGAGCCCGGGAGCTGTTGACACTGGTGGGGTCGGACGCCGATATCCGGCACGCGCTCTGGGCACTGGGCGAGCTGGCCGCCAACCGGGCCGACTTCGCGGTCTGTGCCGACCTCGCGGAGAGGCTGGTGCGGGCCGAGGATGACGGCAGCCGGTTGATCGCCGTGGCCGGCGAGTACCTGCTCGGCGCGGTCGGCTACTTCACCGGCCGGCTGGCCGACGGCGAGCGCCGGCTCACCGTCGCGATCGACCGGTTGCGAACGGTGGATCGAGGGCTGCTGCGCCGGGAGGTCGGCCGGCGGCCGGTCCTGGGCTGCCACAACTTCCGGGCCCTGGTCCGCTCGGTACGCGGCAACCCCTCCGGCGCCTGGGCCGACATCGCCGATGCCGAGGCTCTTGCCGAGGAACTGGACGACCCGTACGGCCGGGCGAACGCGGCGCTCTACGCCGCCTGGCTGGCGATGCAGGAACACGACGTCGCCGCGGCCGACGTCGCGGGGCGGCGGTGCCTGGACATCGGCCGGGCCACCGGCCTGCCGCACCTGATGGCGACAGGCGCGTTCGTCGCCGAGTGGGCTTCCGCGCGCGGCGGGGAGCACGGCCGGCTCGACGCGATGCGCGCCGCCGGTGACGCGATCTACCGTCCCGGGCTGCGGTCCACCCGGACCATCACGCTCTGCGCGATGGCCGAGGCGTACCTGGCCGCCGGGCGCCCGGACACTGCGGCGACGCTGGCCGAGGAGGGGCTGGCCGTGGCCGACCGGGTGGGCGAGCAGGTGTTCGCCGCTGAACTGCACCGCATCCGCGGCGTCGCGCGCCGCGACCGCACGGAGTGGGAGGTTGGGGCCCGGATCGCCGCGGAACAGGGCGCCGGGCTGTTGTTGCCCCGGTTCGCCGCCGACGGCGCTTTCTGACCGGGTAGAGCCGGTCTCCACGTCCTCTCCACACCTTTCCTACGCCGAGCTGGTGCCCTGGTCAGCGTCGGGGAGGACGGCCGGAGCCGTCCCCACAGGAACGTGTTCCGAGAGGGCACCGCCATGCGTCCAGTTCAGCCGTCGGCTCACCACCCGGTCCAGGAGGTCGACGTGGCCGTCATCGGCTGCGGGCCGGTCGGTGCGCTCACCGCCAACCTGCTCGCCGCTCGCGGCGTCACCACACTGGTCGTGGAGCGGAGTCCGGCCCCGCACGGCCAGCCGCGGGCCTTCTCCTGCGACGACGAGGCGCTACGCATCTACCAGCAGGCCGACCTGCTCGACGAGGTACGGGATGAGACGATCGCCCCGCCGCTCGTCGAGTACGTCAACCGCGCGGGTCGGGTCTTCGCCCGGATGGCGTTGTCCGAGACGGATTTCGGGTACGGGCACGCCCCGCTGCGCTTCTTCGACCAGCCACGGCTGGAACGGACGCTGCGGGCCGGGCTGGACCGCTTCCCGCACGTCCAGCTCTCGCTCGGCACCGAACTGGTCGGCCTCCAGCAGGACCAGGACGGGGTGACCTTGCTCCTGTCCGACGTGGTCACCGGTCAACGGCGGGCAGTTCGCGCCCGGTACGTGCTCGGCTGCGACGGCGCCCGCAGCGCCACCCGATCCGCCGTCCGGATCCCGTTGGGCGGGGCGAGCTACGCCGAGCCGTGGCTGGCGGTCTCCGGCGACGTGCCGTCCGACGCGGTGCGGGTCAGGGACACCCGGTTCGTCTGCGACTGGCAACGCCCGGCGTTCGTGTCTCCCGGCGCGGCCGGCAGCTACCGCCTGGAGTTCATGCTGCGCCCGGGGGAGACCGAGGCCGAGATGCAGCGGCCGGAGACCATCGCGGCGCTCGTCTCGCCGTACGTCGACCCGACGCGGTTCACCGTCACCCGGGCGGTGGTCTACAGCTTCCACCACCTCATCGCCCAACGGTGGCGAGAAGGACGGGTGTTCCTGCTGGGCGACGCGGCCCACCAGATGCCGCCGTTTCTGGGTCAGGGTCTGTGCAGCGGTTTACGCGACGCGGCGAACCTGTCGTGGAAGCTGGCCCTGGTGCTGTCCGGCGCCGCCGACGCCGCCGTGCTGGACACGTACGAGACCGAGCGGCGTCCGCACACCCTGGAGATGGCGCAGACGAGCGTCCGGCTCGGGCGCGTCTTCCTGGCCCGCAACCGGTCCACCGCCTGGATGCGGGACACCGTGCTCCGGGCGGTCCAGACGATCCCCCGGGTACGGCGGTTCGTGGAGCGGTTCGAGTTCAAGCCGGTGCCGGCGTACCGGCGGGGCCTGATGGCCGGCGGTCGGCGCGACGGCGTGGTCGGGACGATGTTTCCCCAGCCGCGGATCCTCGTCCCGGGATCGTCCGGTGCGCGTCTGCTCGACGAGGCGCTCGGCGACGGCTTCGCCGTGCTCGGCTTCGCCGCGGCGGGCAATTCGCTCGGACCACAGTGGCGAGGGCTGCCGGTGCGGTTCGTCGCGGTCCACCCGCCCGGCACTCCGGTGGCTGGCTTGCCGGACCTGTCCGGGGACGGCCAACCGGACCGGGTCGATGTCGTTGACGTCGACGGTGTGCTCGGCGGTTGGCTCCGGCACCGCCGCGCCGACCTGGTGGTGCTGCGGCCGGACCGGTTCGTGTTCGCGCTGTCGGCGGCCGCCGGGATCGGCCGGGTCGGGCAAGATCTGTCGGCCGCCCTCGGCGTGCCGTCGGACCGACCGGGTCGATCCCTGCGCCCGGCCAGCGGGCAGGTCCCATGACCGGGCGCGACCACCTGCCCCCGAGGAGGCGCAGGTCAGGACCGGACCGTCACACCCATCTTGGGCCAGGTGCGCGGGCCGAACGCGCCGTCGGTCGTGAGGCCCTACATCTTCTGGTACCAGCGGACGCCGGTTTCGGCCCGGGTGCCGCTCGGAATCGCCAACTCCCTGATCGGCATCGAGGGGTTCGCCGTGGTCGCCACCATCGGCGTCGTCCTGCTGGCCGGTGGGCGATTGCCACCGCGTCCGGCTCGCCGCACGGCACCTACGGCGGTGATCGAAGAGTAACCTCCCGCGTCCGCAGGTTCCGCTCAGCGGGTGTCGGTGGTGCGGCACCCGTCGTCGCACCCGCTGGCGTCCTCGCCTGCGGCGGGGGAGCGTAGGGCAGCGCTGGGGACGCAGCAGCTGTCGCCGCGCCAGGCGTCGCGGCCTTCCTTCACCGCGACTGCGGCGATGATCAACGCGGCGGCGGGGTCGGCCCACCACCAGCCGAACAGCGAGTTCACCGCGAGCCCGACCAGCAGCACCGCCGAGAGGTACGTGCACAGCAGGGTCTGCTTGGAGTCCGCGACGGCCGAGGCTGACCCGAGTTCGCGCCCCGCGCGGCGTTGCGCGGCCGACAGGACCGGCATCACCGCCAGGGACACGACGGCCAGGACCAGACCGGTCGTGGAGTGCTCCGCGCGGTCCGCGCCGACGAGCGCGCGAACCGACTCGACGGATACGTACGCGGCCAGAGCGAAGAACGACAGCGCGATGACACGCAGCGCGGCGCGTTCCCGGCGTTCGTGGTCGGGGCCGGAGAACTGCCAGGCGACGGCGGCGGCGGAGGCCACCTCGATGACGGAGTCGAGCCCGAACCCGATCAGCGCGGTCGAGGAGGCCATCCTGCCGGCGGTGATCGCTACGGTCGCCTCGACGATGTTGTAGGTGATTGTCGCGGCGACGAACAGGCGTACCCGCCGGATCAGGATCGAGCGGCGGGCCGGTGACGGGCCGACTGACACCAGCGGAAGTGGCGCGTTCATCAGCAGCACCCTTCGGAAGCGGCGGCCGGGCAGGCGGCCGGATCGACGGCCAGGACCAGGCCGAGGAGGTCTCCGAGGGCGTGCGCGAGGCGCGCGTCGGCGAGTTCGTAGCGGCTGCGGCGACCCTCTGGCACGGCGATGACGAGGCCGCAGCCGCGCAGGCACGCCAGGTGGTTGGAGAGGTTCTGCCGGCTTGTGCCCAGCAGGTCGGCGAGGTCCGCCGGGTAGCCGGGCCCCTCGCGCAGAGTGAGAAGGAGCCGGGCGCGGACCGGGTCGGACAGGGCGTGACCGAAGCGGGCCAGGACCTGTCCATGCGTCAGGGTCTCCACTACGCAACAGTACATCACCTGGTGAATAAACAGAATGCTGAACTATTTGATCACGAGTCTTGGCGCGGCTCGAAGGAATCGTCGTGGTGTGCGCATATAGGCATGACTTCCGGTCTGATCGGCTAGCGCGACGGTGCCGGCGCGGCGAGGGAGAACCACTGATGGGCCACGACCATGGCCACAGCCACCACGTGACGGCGGCCGGGCAGCACCGCCGAGTGCGATGGCGACACTTCGACCGCGCCGCTCTTGAGACGCAACGGATCGCCGCCCTCGCCATCCCCGGCCGCCCGAAGCGCGGCATCGTCTCCTGGGCGCGACCGTGCCCGGACTGGCCCTGCGCATCACCAACGAAGCCGGCCGGGAAATTCGCGAAGGTCAAGTCGGTGCCATCCACGTAGCGGCACTCCGTCACGGTCGGCTACCTCGCACCTGACGGCCGAGTCGTGGGTATGCAGGTGATGTTCTCCTTGGCCGCTGAATAACCCACCGCCGTGCACCTCCACGCTGGCACCGGTCCCCGCGATCACGGCGGCGCTGTCGTCTCCTGCCGCGACGGCGCTACACATACCTCGACCTGTTCTCGGTGCGGTGGTGCGTACGCGACGGCTGCTGACCGGGCTCGGGGCGGGTCGCCTGACGGGGGGCGCCTCGACGTGTGGCCGGAGAACCGGTCGCCGTGCTCGGACCCGCGACCGAGTGACCGCAACGCAGCTCCTGCGGGTATTGGGATGGGCCGAAAGCCGGGTTGCGCAAGGGAGACAATCATCACATTCATCGAAACCTGTTTTACTCATTGACTTCGGCGGATGTGGATGCTTAACGAAGATCTTGTATCGGGCGGTTCGGACTTCCTATTGTCATTTGCCGTCGGGGCACGCGATGATTTTCTCCGGATCGGGTCGGACAGCCCCGGGCCGGCCGGAAGGGATGCGTTCGTGAAGCGAGAGAACGAGGCGCCCGCGCTGCCTGGCGAGGGTGACACCGACTATGCGCGTTACATGCGTACGGAGGCGTTGCTCGATCTGCAGAGGCGGCCTGGGGAGATGATTCACCGTGATGAACTGCTCTTTCAGGTGACGCACCAGTCCAGTGAACTGTGGCTCAAACTGGCAGCGGCCGAACTGAATGAGGCGATTGCCCGAATCGACGCGGGTGAGGCCGCGTCCGCCGAACTTCTGCTCGCTAGGGCAACGCTCGCCGTACGGCTCATCACCGATCAACTCGACATGTTGGGCCACCTGCGGCCGACGGATTTCCAGGCGATGCAGCCGGCACTCGGCAATGGGTCGGGCGCGGAATCGCCGGGCTGGCGGCGGACCCAGGCCGCGGGCCGCAAACTCGGCCGGGCCTTCGCCGCCTTCCTCGCCGACCGGGGGGTCGACCTGGTGACGCTCTACTCCCGGGAACCGTCCGACCCTGTCTACCGGTTCGCCGAGGCCATGGTGGAGTTCGACGATCGGATCTCGTCATGGCGGGTGCGGCACTACAAGCTCGCGATCCGGGTTGGCAGCCACGGTGTCATCGGGACCGCAGGGAGCCCATCGGGCATGCTCGCCAAACTGATTGACTACCGTTTCTTTCCCGACCTGTGGCGGGTACGCGCGAACCTTGCCCTGGGCAGCTCGGCGGGCGAGAGCTGCCTTGCGTGAGCTGACGAACTGGGTGTCGGCCGGCGCCGACGCCGGCGCCTTTCCTTACGCGACGGTCGTGGCTGAGTTCCACCG
Source organism: Micromonospora sp. NPDC049645 (assembly GCF_040675155.1). NCBI lineage: Bacteria > Bacillati > Actinomycetota > Actinomycetes > Micromonosporales > Micromonosporaceae > Micromonospora > Micromonospora sp. NPDC049645. The sequence continues at coordinate 212,671 of NZ_JBFAOI010000010.1, read as the reverse complement.
GACAGGCAAGCACTTCGTCGCCGACGACGTCCTCGATCTCCTCAACCGGGTTCGAGCGCTCACGCCGCAAACCGGGGAAACAAGACTCCTGCGGAACTTTCTCGACATCACGCTCGACAAACGCGACGGTCGATACGACTACCAAAGCTACCTGGCGTTGCACCTGCTGCGAATGCCGCGCGAAGAGTCCACCAACGAGCGGCGGGACGACCTGCGACGGCAACACGACCGCCTCTTCGTGCACCTCATCGCCGACGCCCTTGCGTTCGAGTTGGCAGCCCAAGCCGGTACGACGGACCTGCTTCCCCTGCAACGACCGGGACCGGAACGGGTGGCCAAGCGCTATCGGCTCGGGCTCCGGGTGATGTCGGCGGCGTTGGCCCGGCAGGGTCAGTCGACCACGGTCCATCCGACCGAGCCTGCCGACGCGGTGGCCGTGTTGCACGCTGCGGTGGTCGAGGACCAGAGCCCCGCAGAGCGGCGCGAACTGCTGACCGCAATGCTGCCGGTCTACGTGGTGCACGACGAGTACCTGTTCATCCGGGTACTTCAGGCATACGAGGCCACGTTCGCGATGCTCGCCGCCGAGATACGGGCGACGGTCGAGGCTCTGACGGACGGGCATGCCGGTGCGGCGGCCGACCGACTCGCATACGGCCGGCAACTACTCAATGCTGCCGCGCCACTGTTCTCGCTGATTGCCACCATTCAGCCGGAATCGTTCCGCGCCTTCCGCGTCTACACCGAGGGTGCCAGCGCCATCCAGTCCCGGTCCTACAAACTCGTCGAGTCGCTGTGCCACCCGCCGGAGGAGAAGCGCCTGTCCTCCACCGCCTACCTGTCCGTGCCTGAGGTGCGCGATCAGGTGCTGGCCGGCCAGCCCTCGGTCGCGCACGCCTACCACGAGGCGAGTCGACTCGGCCGCCTGCGCGAACCTGACCGACTCCTACTCGACAGGCGGATGGGCGAGTTCGCGGACGCACTGGCCCAGTGGCGGCAGACCCACTACCGAATTGCCACCCGGATGCTCGGCACTCGTACGGGCACCGGATACACCCAGGGCACTTCATACCTGGCGGCGGTCCGATCCGTACCAGTCTTCACCGCGGCAGACAACGCGAGGCGATCCTAGATGAACGCACTTCCTGAACCTTCCGCCCATACACAGGCGACGCTGCGCGAGCAGTTTCCGCTGCTAAGCACCTGTGTCTACCTCAACAACAACTCGACCGGTGCCGTACCGCAGGGCGCTGAACGCGTCCTGACGGACTACTGGGAAACACTACGTACCTGGCGCGACGGAGTCTGGGAAGACTGGCACGGCGGCCTCCAGAAATACACCGACGGATTGGCGGCGTTCATCAACGCCCAGCCGGGCAGCGTGGCCATCGACGCCAACCTGAGCACCTTACTGGCGCGGGTCGCCTCCTGTTTCGACTACCGGGCACCCCGCAACCGGGTGGTGACGACCGACCTGGAGTTCCCGACCATCCCATTCATCTGGAACGCGTTCCGGCGATACGGTGCCGAGTTGGACGTGGTCGGCTCGGGCGGGCCACACCTCGACGAGGATGAACTGCTGCGGCGGATCAATGAGCGGACGCTGCTCGTGTGCGTGCCACACGCCAGCTACTCGTCCGGGGCCACCATCGACCTGGACCGCCTGGTGAAACACGCGCACACCGTCGGTGCCCTGGTGATCGTCGACGCGTTCCAAAGCGTCGGCATCATGCCGCTCGACGTCACGGCACTCGACGTCGACTTTGTCCTCGGCGGTGCGCACAAGTGGATGTGTGGCGTCGGCAACGCCTTCCTGTACGTGCGCCCCGATTTGTTGCCCGGCCTCGAACCCGCAGCAACCGGCTGGCAGGCAGGCGACCGAGCGCTGACGTTCCAGCCGTCCACGGGCTGGGCGCCCGACGCCCGACGGTTCACCGCTGGGACACCGTTCCCGCTCACGTCGCTCATCTCCCAAGTCGGCCTGGATCTGCTCAGCGGTATCGGCATCGAGGCGATCCGAGCACATTCACTGATCTGCACAGACCGGATCATCAGGCGGGCCGAAGCCGCCAGCATCCCGGTGGTCAGCCCCGTGGAGCCGCAGCGCCGCGGCGGCGTCGTGTGCCTGGACATCCCGGACGGCGAGGCGATCAAGCACCGACTGGCCCAACGCGACATGATCTGCAGCTGGCGCGGTTACCTACGGATCGGCCCCCACATCTACAACACGTTGGACGAGATCGACGAGTTCATGGACGCGCTCGAGGACGTGGCACAAGGGGGTGGGCGATGACCACCACGTTCTCGCCGCGTGCGCTCATGAGCCTGCTCTTCAACGGTCCCAAAGCCGTCGACGTGGTGACGACCGCGCTCAGCGTCGGGTTGCTCGACGCGCTCGAAGCCGGGCCGGTGAGCCTTCGCGAGCTCGCGGAACGCTTCCAGATGCAACCCTTGCGGCTCTACAAGTTCCTGGATTGCCTGGAAAGTCTCGGGTTCGTCAGCCGAAACGAACCGAGCGACGACATCACCGAGACGACGTATCACGGCGTCACCGGGCTCCGCGAGGCTGCGGCGGCTGCCGTCGGACCCGGCGCAATCGAACACGACCGCGACACGTACCCATGGCAGCGGTTGCACGGCCGATTGGAGGAGAGCCTCCGCGGTGACGTGAGCATGACCGACGACGACTTCTCCTGGCCTCCCAAAACCGACGAACAGACGGAGGCGTTCGAGCGGAGCATGTCCCTGGGGCTCGGACCGGTCATCAAGACCTTCGACCAGCACGCGCACCGCTTGTGGCCAGGGCGACGGCGCTTCCTCGACGTCGGCGGTGGTGCCGGCACGCTTGCCGCTCACGTCCTCGACAACGCCCCGGACTTGCTGGCCGATGTCTACAATCTGCCGGCCGTCGCCCCGCTGGTCGAGGAGACCCGCAAGCGGTGCGCCCACCCGGAACGACTCGGGTTCGTCGCCGGTGACTTCTTCACCGAGCCCTTACCGGCCGGCTATGACGCGCTCGCGTTCGTCCGGGTACTGCACGACTGGCCCACCCCGGACTCCCGCCGACTCGTCAAGAAGGCATACGAGGCCCTGTCGCCGGGTGGGCTGCTGCTGATCTGCGAGGAGTTCCGCACTCCGGACCGGCTCGCAATGCAATTCTTCTGGTCCTACTTTCTCATCGGCGTCGACAGCGCCGTCAGCCGGCTTCGCGAGGTCAGCTTCTACACCAAGCTGCTCGGGGAGGTCGGATTCACCGACATCCAGGTCCTGCCCGGAAGCTGGGAACTCGTCGTGGCACACAAGCCGGGCTGACCGGACGAGCAGCGTAGAGCCTTGAGCCATGCGGGGCCTGTCGGTGCGAGCAACAAGACGCCATGCGGAACTGCGCCCGCGGCTGCCAGCCCGGCGAGCCGAGGCGGTCAACCGTCGAGAAGCGCGGCGACAGCGTCGGCGCCGCCGCCGTCCAGCCAGCCGGGGAAGTCCAGCAGGTCGGGGTGACGGCGGCGTAGGGCTGGGATGTCTGCGCGCCACAGTCCACGTTGGGCGGTGAAAGCTCGCAGGGTGTCCTCGGTCAGGTTCATCCCGTCGCCCGCCACCTGCTGATACGTGACTTGGCGCCCGAGGTGCCGGCTGATCAGGCGCACGGTGGCCTCGGGTGTGAGCTCGTCGCCTGCCAGCTCGATGGCCTGGCCGAGGTATGTGGCGGGGTCGGCGAAAGCGAGAGCGGCGAAAGCGCCGATGTCGGTCACTGCGATGAGCTGTACGGGGACGTCGGGGGCGAAGAGGTGGCGCAGGACGCCGTCGGTGGAGATGCCGCCCAGCCACGACCCGGGAATGGCGTGGTTCTCCATGAATCGCACCGGTCGCAGAACGGTGGCCGGCAGCCCGAGTGCGGCGATGTGCTGCTCGATGGCCCATTTGCTCTCCCAGTAGGAGATTCCGGTGCCCCGCTCGGCACCGCCGACGGAGGTGAAGACCAGGTGGGCGACACCGGCCGCTGCTGCGGCGTCTGCCAGGTGCTGGCCGCGCCGGATCTCGCGTTCGCTGTTCAGGTCGTCGGGGGTGACAGCGAAGACGCCATGGGCGCCGGCCATGGCCGCACTGAGGCTGCCAGGATCGTCCAGGTCACCCTGGAGTGGCTCGGCGCCCGCAGCGGCTAGCTCGCGGACGGCCGCGACGGCGGGGTCCCGGACCAGCACGCGGACCGGCCAGCCGTCGGCCAGCAGGCGGACGGCGGTGGCTGCGCCCTGTCGGCCGGTGGCGCCGATGACGAGGATGGGTTTGTCTGCCCTGCTCGAGGCAGTTGCGAATGAGAAGGAACGCGTCAGGGGCGTGGTCATGTGGTGGGATCTCCGAACGTTAAAGTGAGGCTGCCCCGAGAAGTATATTGAGACAGTCTCGACTTTTCCAGCGAGGTTCTGCCAATGGACATCGGCACACCGGTACCCCGGCGCCGCATGCGTGCGGATGCACGCCGTAACTACGAACGACTGTTGGCCGAGGCGGCGGCCGCGTTCGCCGAACACGGCGCGGACTTCTCACTGGAGGAGATCGCGCGCCGGTCCGGGGTGGCCAACGGCACGCTCTACGGCCATTTCCCCACCCGGCGCGCGCTGCTGGAGGCGCTCATGGGAGACCGGATGCGGGCCTTGGCCGCAATCGGCCAGGAATTACTCGCCCACCCCTCGCCTTTCGAGGGCCTAACCACCTGGGCGCACGCGGCGTTGAGCCACACCGCGACCTACCGAGGGCTGGGCACCGCGTTGATGCAGGCCGTCGAGGACGAAACCTCTGAGCTGCACATGGCATGCAAGACGGTGCTCGCCGCCGGGGAGGGCCTCGTGGCGCGGGGCCGGGCGACCGGTGAGGTGCGGCCGGACGCCACCGCCGCAGACCTGTACGCCCTCATCAACGCCGCGGCGTGGGCGGGCGAGCAGAGCTCCAAAAACCAGGGTGAACGGTTGCTGACCTTCGGACTGGACGGTTATCGGGCGTCGAACTTTCGGCACGGGTGATCGCGTGCCGAGCCTGCGCCAACGTTCAATCGACAGCAGGAATATCGCCGCAGAGACCCGCCGGACGATGGATCCACAGAGCAGGCGTGCGATCCGACCGCCGAGGGCAGGTGTTCGAGGTCCGGCCACCGGGGACCGCACCGTAGGGCGGGTGGGCTGCGCTGCCCGGAGTGGCAGTGCGGCCGACCGTCGGCAGAGGTCGAAGCGGGCGCTTCCATCTGTCTGTCGCGGCGAGAACGACCGGCACTGCGGCAGTGATAAGCACGCACGCTTGTGGCAATCGTGGAGGGTGCGGGTACGTGTCACCTGCCCTCCGTTCATCGTCTGATCGGCAACCGGAACCGGCGGGTGACGTCACCCGCCGCCGCGACGCTACGACCGGCGATCAGCCGGGGAAGGGCGCACAGTGCGCCCGCGCCGTGACAGCGGCACATCCGGATACTCGCGACTACGTGAAAGCCGGAGAGGTGCGGGTGGTGCCGTGCGGGGTGGGCGGCTCAGGACAGAAAGCGGTGCAGGGCTGCGGTCAGGTCGTCGGGGTTCTCCTCGGCGACGTGGTGGCCGGACTCGATCGAGTGGCCGCGTAGATCGGTGGCCCACGGGCGCCAGACGGCTAGCGGATCGCCGTACAGGTCTTCCATGTCGTCGCGGGTCGACCAGAGCAGGAGAGTTGGGCAGCGGACAGTGCGACCGTCACGCCGGTCGGCCTCCTCGTGCGCTCGGTCAACGCCGAGCCCGGCCCGGTAGTCCTCGAGCATGGCCCGTACGGTGGCCGCATCGTGGATGGCCTGCCGGAACTCCTGGTAGTTCTCGGCTCCCATGCTTTCGGGCCTGGCCTTACCGGCGTACCAGGCATCAGGGTCGGCGGCGATGGCTCGCTCCGGCTTGTCCGGCTGGGCGAAGAAGAACCAGTGGTACCAGTCATGGGCGAACTTCGCATCGCACCGGGCAAGGGCCTCGCTGATGGGCACACCGTCGATGGCCACCAGACGATTGACCGCGTCGGGATGGTCCAGCGCGAGGCGTAACGCCACGTACGACCCACGGTCGTGCCCGACCGTCGCGAACGTCGGGTGGCCCAGTTCAGCCATCAGCCGGACCATGTCCGTGGCGACCGCACGCTTGGACTGCTGGGAGTGATCAGCGAGGATCTGTGCCTTGCCGGATTGTCCGTAGCCGCGCATGTCGGGGCAGACGACGGTGAACCCGCGATCAACCAGCTGCGGCGCGACCCGATGCCACGTCGCTCCCGTCCGCGGATGGCCGTGAATGAGGAGAACCGCAGGCCCGTGCCCCGCATACCGGACTCGGAGTTCCACCTCCCCGACGTCGACCCGCTCGTCGTCGAAACCGTCGAACATGCGCGACAGGTATCCGGTCTCCCGCCGAACAAAACATCCACTCGTCGCCGTGACCGCACCGGGCCTAGGCTCGTACCAGGCCACCGTCACGATTGCCGCGCTACTCCAATGGTTGTGAACCTTTGCAGAGCACAGCTAGGCGGTCACCGGCGCGGCCTCCGGTTGCCCGTTGGATGGTGCCTGGTCGTATGCGTGGCGGCGGACGCCGCGCGTCAGTAGGTAGCCGATCATCCAGAACTCACCGATCGTCGCGGGAGCGACCAGAACGTCGGCGATGGCCTGTGCGTCAGGGGCGAGGTATCCGATGAATGCGCTGAGCAGGTATCCGATGCCGCCGCCGACGAGGATCCAGCCGAGCGGGCGGGGCATCCAGTTCGAGCGGAGCACGCAGCGTCCCATGGGGATGAGCCAGAGGCCGAAGAACAGCGCTCCGACGCCCCACAGGTTGCCGCTGGTGAGGTAGAGAAGTTGGACGGTGGCCGCCACGTCGCCGACCGGGTCGAGCGCGAGGTCGACAGCCGTGGCGAGCAGTGCCGCGCTGACGAGGACCACGACCGCGTTGATGAGGCCGAAGGCGGCGATGGCGCCGGCGGCGAGTCGGTCCGCGGTGCGGAACAGTCGATAGAACCATGCGGCGGCGAGGGCCTGGCTGATGACGATGAGCAGCTCGAAGGCGACTCCGACGCGCGCGAGTGATTCATGCTGGACCACGTTGGCGAGCGTCGCGTTGGGGTCCTCGGCACTGAAGAGTCGCGGTCGGATGAGCAGAAAGCCGAGTGCGCCGGCGAAGGCGAGGGCGAGGTAGAGCAGCCCGGTCACGCGGGCCGTACGGATCAGCGCGGGCATGGTGGCTCCTTTGGGGCCGTACCGGCGTGGTGGTGGTCGCGCTCCGAGCACCAACCTTACGATGTAAGGTAACCATACGATGTAAGGTGCTGGCAAGAGATGGGGGACAGGTGGCAGCGAAGGCAGCTCGGCAACCGCTCAGCCGCGAGCGCGTACTGGCAGCGGCGGTTGCCCTTGCGGACGCTGAGGGGGTCAAGGCGCTGACGATGCGGCGCCTCGCTGCCGATCTCGGTGTCGAGGCCATGTCGCTCTACCACCATCTGCCCGCCAAGGAGGCACTCCTCGACGGCGTCGTGGAGACCGTGGTCGCCGAGATCGGTGCGGCGGCTGGTGGCAAGGCCACGAACGGCGGGGATGAAGACTGGCGGACGCGGCTGCGCCGGCAGTTCCTCGCGGCGCGTCAGATCATGCTGCGTCACCCGTGGGTGCCCGGGCTGTTGGGCTCGCGCCGCACCATCCCCGTCGGTCTGTACGCGTACTACGACGGGATCGTGGGCACCCTGCTCGGTGCGGGGTTCTCGCACCGCCTCGCGCATCGGGCGATGCACGCGTTCGGCAGTCTGCCGCTCGGATTCGCGCAGGAGACCTTCAGCCCGTCGTCGGCTGGCGGGAGCATGGAGGACGACGTCGCGGAGGCGGACCTGGCCGCGATGGCCGAGGCGCTACCGCACCTGACGGCCATGGTGGCCACCGAGATCCACGACGTCACCGACCCCACCCTCGGTTGGTGCGACGGCCAGACCGAGTTCGAGTTCACCCTCGACCTGCTCCTGGACGGGCTGGAACGCCTCCGCGCCTGAGGGCGCACCACCGGCGGCCACGGCCCGCCCGCCCGCGTGGAAGGCGAACCCGCCGCTACGACCCGGCTGCTCGCGTATGCCGTTCCAGTACGCCGTGCCTGCCAGCGGGCGCCGTTACCGACATGGCGGCGATTCGGATAGCGATCTCGAGCACGTCCTGTGTACAGCCGCAGGGGGCCGGCGGACCGATGCGGCGGATCGGCGCGGCGTCAACCGGCACCGAGGCAGACGAACGCCGCCGCCGTGGCCCCGGCGGTGCCGTCGCCGGGGTTGGCGAAGGCCTGCTGGGCGTCGGCGAGGGCCTGGGCGGGGCGGACGCCGGCCCGCATCCGTCGGTGCAGGTCCAGCATGAGCGCGGTGGTGGGGTCGGACGGCACCGGCAGCACGGTGGCGATCAGGCACCGTGCGCCCAGGGCGAGCAGCACGGCGGTGAAGCCCATGACCTCGTCGCCGGGACGCACCCCGGTCAGCCCCGAGTCGCAGGCGGAGAGCACCACGCAGCCGGGCGGCCGGGAGACCCCTTCCCACTCGTACGCGAACAGCGGCCCGTCGGCCAGCTCCAGGGTGGAGAACTGGGGGTTGTCGGCGCGGAACGAGCCGTGGGCGGCGATGTGGACCAGGCCGGCCCCGTCCAGCGCCGCGGTCAACGCGTCGGCGGTGGCGTCCGCACCGGTGAGCAGGGTGGCCCCGGGCAGCACCTGCGCGAGTCGGCGTACCTCGGCCCGGCCGGCCGGCAGGCGCGGCCCGCAGGCCAGGACCGAGGGCCCGGCCGATGGTTGCCGGCCGTCCGCACTGAGCCAGGCGGTGGCCGACGGGGCAACCGTCACGGGACGTCCGGCGCAGGTCGGCAACCCCGACCACGGCACGGCGTGTAGAGCCCCGACCGGCACGATCACCAGGGGGCGGTCGCCGAGGTGCCGCCGCAACGGATCGAAGAGCTGGCGGTCCAGGGTGGCGGCGGCGTGCCTGGCCCCGGCCCGCGCGGTGGGCGTGTCGCCGGTGGTGACCAGTCGGCGCAGGGCGAACCGGTGCCACCGGACCAGGGGCACCGCCTCGGCGAGCGGGCCGAGGTCGTGCAGGCTGGCCCGGCCGTCGCGGACCAGCACCGCCCGGAGCCGGTCGCCGTGGGCGACCAGTTCGACCAGCACGCGGGCGCCGAGCCGCCCGGCGAGCACGCCCACGCCGGGCGGGGTCACCACGCCGCTCCCGCCGGGCACCCGGCGGGCCAGGTCCTGGATGCGCCGCTCCAGCCGGGCCTGCCGGCTGCGCAGGGCGTGGGCCGGCCGGCCAGCCAGGACGGTGTCCTCCAGCAGGCTACTGACGAGCCGGAGTTCGGTGAGCGCCGCGAACAGGTCCGGGTCGTCGGGGGGCAGGGCCGGCCGCATCCGCAGGGTGTTGGCCCGCCAGCGTTCGGCCCAGGCCAGGGTCCGGGCGGGCGAGCCGGCGCGGACCGCGATGTCGAGGCCCTCGGCGGCCAGCTCCTGCCCGTACGTCCCGCTGTGCGCCCGCAGCTCCGTGGCACCGAGCGACGTGCGGTGCCGGTCGAGGACGGCCAGCCCCCGGCGCAGGGCCCGGGCCGCACCGGAGTCGTCTCCGGTGAGCCGGCGCGACCGGGCCAAGGCGTACCACCCCTGGGCGCGGCGGGGGGCGGTGCCGCGACGGCGGGCCTGGGCTGCCACGTCGAGCAGGGCCACGGCCCGGTCGACGCGACCGGAGGCGGCGGCCAGCAGGCCGGCTTCGATGCGGGTGGTCAGCGCCGGTCCTGGCCACCCGGTGGCGTCGAGCTGGCCGGCGGTCCGCACCATCGCGGCGAGCAGGGCCGCCGTCCGGGTGCCGCGGCGGAACTCCGCGCGCAGTTCGACGTGCCGGGCGAAGGCGGCCCAGGTGCGGCGGCCCTGACGCCGGAACCTGACCCGGGCCTGGGCGGCAGCCGCGCTCGCGGTGTCCAGGTCGTCGGCGAGGAGCGCGGCCCGGGCCTGGGCGAGCAGCGCCTCGGCGAGGTCCGAGGCCATTCCTCGGCGGTGCAGTTCCCGTACGGCGGCGGCGGCGACCTCGACCGCCTCGTAGAGCAGCGGCACCGACAGCAGCAGCTCGAACCGGTCCAGCAGCAGCGCCGGACGGGGGACCGCGAGCCGCCGGTACTCCTCGTCGACGTCGGCGAAGCAGCGTAGCGCCACGGCGATCTCGCCCCGTTGCCCGGCGGCGATGCCACTGTTCCAGCGGGCGTCTGCCGCCGCGAGGTCGAGTCCGAGCCGGCGGAAGACCGCCGCCGCCCGGGAGAGGTCGTCGTCGGTGCCGCCGGGGGAGCCCCGGTGCGCGTTGAGTAGTCCACGATTGTTGCGGGCGCGGGCCTCCAGGAGTGGGTCGCCTTCGCGTTGGGCGATGTCGATGGCGATGCCGTAGTCGCGCACCGCCTCGGCATAGCGGCCGCGGTAGTGCAGCACCACCCCCCGCTGCATCCGGGCTCGGCCGGCGTCGGCACCGGTGAGCTGGGGCAGCGCGGCGGTCACGGCCCGCAGCGCCGCAGCGGTACGACCCGCGTTGGCCAGCACGTACCCGAGGCTCATCCGGGCCAGCGCCTGGGTACGGGGTGTGCCGGCGGCCCGTACCGCCCGGCGTAGGTGGCGCAGCGCGCCGGTCAGGTCGTTGAGCTCACGCAGGGCCAAGCCGATGGCCCGCTCGGCGGTGGAGCGCTCGTCGTCGTCGGCGCTCTGGCCGGCGAGCACCTGGTGGGCGATCATGATCGCCTCGGGTGGGTATCGCTGGACGGCGTCGAGTGCCGCCTGGGCCGCCGAGGCACCGGAACCGGTGCTGTCGGGCATGCCCTAGAGAGTCCACGACGGACAGCCGCGAGTCAACGTCGAGAATCCGTCACGGGAATGTCGTCAATGGATGTTCTACTTGATTGTTCAATTGACAACAAGCGATGGTCAGGAATAATTGGCGGTCGGGGAATTTGCCGCGCCCACCATCAGTGAGCGCGCTTCTCGCACGAGCATGGAGGTTCCGTGCCGCCGTCCGACCACCACAGGATGCCGGGTCCGGCCGGCCGGCTGTCCCGACGGCGGGTCCTGGCGCTGTCCGCGCTGGCCGTGGCGGCACCGTTCGGTCTCGTACCACGCCCCGCCCCGGCGGTCGCTGGCGATGCGGACGCCGATGCCTACCAAAAGGCGTTCGAAGCGGCGCTGGCAGCCGACCAGAACGTGCGCCGGTACACCGCGCCGGGGCGGGAGATCCTCTACCGGCCCCGGCAACTGCTCGCCGCCGACGTCGACGTCAAACGGGTGAGCACCTGGTTGCGCACCCACGATTATCCGGTGACTGTCGGAGCCGGCTTCGCCGGTGTCACCCGGCTGCTGTTCGATCGGGAGACCGACATCCCCGGCGTGGTGGGGAAACTGCGCGACCCCCGGCAGTGGCCCGGCCAACCGGTGCCGGCGGTGCAGCCGCACCATGTGCTGCTCGGCTTGGGCAACATCATGGGAAACCCGGGCACGCCACCCCGCCCGGCCGCGGCGCTGCCGCCGCCCGACCCGACCCGGCTCGGCGAGGGCGCAGACGTCACCGTCGGCATCTGCGACACCGGGATCTGGCAGCAGGCCGGCACCTGCCATCCACAGTGGCTCGGCGGCGCCTATCTGCCGCAGCTCGACGACGAGGACCCGCTCTACGTGCACACCGACGTGCTCGCCCCGCAGGGCGGGCACGGCACCTTCGTCGCGGGGGTGGTCCGGCAGGCCGCGCCGGGGGTACGCGTCGACCCGGAGCAGGCCCTGGACCCGACCGGGGTGGGGGACGAGGCCACGGTGGTGGCCGCCCTGAGCCGGCTCGCACCACAGGTTTCCGTGTTCAACCTCTCGCTGGGCGGATACACCCTGGACGATCAGCCGTCACTGCCACTGGCCAACGCGCTGGCGGCGCTGCCGAGGACGAGCGCCGTGGTCGCTGCGGCCGGCAACGCCGGCACCAGCCGTCCGCTCTGGCCCGCCGCCCTGGACCGGGTGCTGGCGGTCGCGGCGGTCAGCCAGACGGCCGGCGGTCCGGTGCCGGCGGTCGACAGCGGCTACGGGCGCTGGGTGGACGCCTGCGCGCTGGGCGAGCGACACAGCACCTACGTGGAGGGGCAGCTGCCGCTACCCGGGCGGCCGGTACGGCAGTTCCACGGGTTCGCCATCTGGGCGGGGACCTCGTTCGCCACCGCACACGTCTCCGGGCGGCTCGCCGCCCTGATGACCGCTGCGGGCCTCAGCGCGGACGCCGCGCGCACGACCCTGCTCGCCGCCCCCCGCTGGCATCCGGACTACGGGGTGCTCGTCGGATGAGCCGCGTCGACGGCCGGGCGGTGACCCGGTGACCGGTGCCAGCGCGACCAGCCTGCTGTCCGCCGCCGCCGGCGGCGACGAGTCGGCCTGGGCCGAGCTGGTACGCCGGTACACCCCGATCGTGTACTCGGTCATCCGGGCGTACGACCTCAGTCGGGCGGATGCGGCCGATGTCAACCAGACCGTCTGGCTTCGCCTGGTGGAGCAACTGGGCCGGGTACGCGAACCCGAGGCGTTGCCGGGCTGGCTGGCCACCACAGCCCGGCGCGAGTGCTACCGGTTGTCCCGTCTCAGCCGCCGCGCCCAACCCGTCGACCCGTACGACCAGTCGCTGGAGACCTACCAAGGGTTCTCCCGGGAGCTGGCCGCGATGGCTCCCGGCCCGGACGACGAGTTGCTGCGCGCGGAGCGGCGGCAGGCGTTGCGCGAGGGTTTCGTCCAGCTTCCGTCGCGCTGCCAGGCGTTGTTGGCGCTGCTGACGGCCGACCCGCCGGTGAGCTACCGGGAGGTCGCCGAGCGGTTGGGCGTTCCGGTGGGCAGCATCGGACCCACCCAGGCCCGTTGCCTGCGCAGGCTGCGGGCATGTCCGGCGATCGTCGAGTTTCTCGGCGCGTCCGCCATCGGTACGAACGGGGGTGAGCCGGATGGAGCCGTGGCCGCCGGTCGGTGACGATGCGCTGACGGCGGAGCTGGGTGCGGCGTTGTGGGACGCCGGGCCGGTCTCGGAGGCCTACCTGAGCGCGGCGTTGGCAGCGTTCACCTGGCGTACCGCAGACGCGGAACTGGCCGTCGCCGAGCTGACGTTCGACTCGGCGGTCGACGCCGAACTGGTGGGAATGACCCGCTCTGCCGCGTCCGCGCGAACGCTGTCGTTCCGCAGCGGGTCGGTGGTGGTGGAGATCGAGGTGAGCGACGCCGGCATCGTCGGACAGTGCTCCCCGTCCGGTGGCGGACGGGTGAGTGCCCGTACGGCCTCCGGCACCTACGACGAGGCGTCAGTGGACGCGGTGGGCTTCTTCTCGTTGGGCGTCCCACCGCCGGGCCCGGTCCAGTTGTGCGCGCGCACCCCCGGGTACGCGGTGTCCACCGCCTGGGTCTGTCTGCGCTGACCGCTGCTCGGCTCCCGGTGCGGCCGGCGATGCCCACCCGGTGTCCGGCCCCCGGCTCGACCGACGACGGTGGGGCGCGGGCCGGACGGCCCGCGCCCCACCCGGAGGTGGCGACGACCCGCGCTAGCCCCGCTGCTCACCTGCCAGCAGGTACTGCACCCCACCGAGGTCAGCGCGCTCAGTGCCGTCGGCGTCCGGCCCGAACTGGGTCACGTTGAGCGCGGTCTCCTTGGCGAGGGCGGTGTCGGCCGAGAAGGCCAGGGAGAATTCGAGGCGCTCACCGGGCTTCAACACCAGCCCGCTTATGCTGGCCTTCGTCGGTTCCACGATCTCCAACTCGGTCTTGCCGACCTGGCGGATGCCCGTACCGACCTTGCCGGTGGACTGCCAGCGCTCGAACAGGGTCGGGCCGAGGTCGACGAAGACCCGGGCACCCCGGGCCTGCTCCGCCGGCTGGGTGAAGACCAGGTCGTTCCTGGTCTCCGCGGCGGTCACGTTGCCGATGGCGAAGGGTCGGATGACCCGCGGCCCGCCCGGCGTGAGCCGGACCGAGTCGACATTGCGCCAGGCGACGTTGTTGTTGTACTGGGTGTTGACGCTGGTGCTCGGGCCCTCGAACGTCATCGGGTCGGTGGGGGACACCCAGCGCGCCAACAGGCAGAAGTGGCCCGGTCCGGGCACCCCGGTCCACGGGATCGTCACCGTGGTGACACCCGGGTAGACGGGCACGCTGACCGCGCCGATCTGGGTCCAGTGCGTCGGCCAGGTGGCCCCGCCGCCCGGGGTCGTCCGGTAGACCCGAAGCACCCCGTTGTCGATGCCCGAGCCGTACGGGCCGGCATTGCGCAACTTCAGGAAAAGGTAGTTGGTGACGCCGACGATCGGGTTCTGACTGACGGCACACTCCACGGCGGTCGGGCAGACCTTGATGTCGGGGCTGGCCCACAACGGGCTGTACGAGTGTGGTTGGACACCGGTGTCGGCGGCGACGTCCTTGAGGTAGACGTCGGTACGGGCCGCCGCGGCGGCCTTGCTCTGCGGTGCCTCGCCGGGTGCCTCGCCGGGTGCCGCGGCGGCGGCGGTGACCGCCAGCAGAGCGGCCAGCGCCGCGCCTGTGAGTACGGCCAGCGTCGAGCGGCGGACGCGCTTTCCTACCTTGCCCATGACAGGTTTTCTCCCATCGACGGGGGACGCCGAACCCGGCGTGTTTCGATGCCGTGTCGGCGCGATGACGTAGTTGAAGAGCCGTCATTGCGCCGGGAAATACCGTTGCGGGTCCTGCCGGCAGATGACGCCAGGACCGGCAAAAGCGACGGATGTCGATGCGGGTAGGTGTCGGAGCGGTCGGCACGCCGGTCCGATCCGTTTCAAGGAACCAAGGTGGTTGATTGATGTTGCTTAGGGTAGTGAGACGTCCTCGTGTCGGCCGCGCCGACGAGGTCGGTCAGGCCGATTTCGGCCAGAACGCTGAATGTCTCACTACCAGGTACCAGGTTGAAGTCACCGCAGACCACCACCAGGTCCCCGCGCAGGCGGTAGGACGGCGCTCAGTCACGCGACATCCACTGCCGTTTCCACCACGGCCACGCTCCCGACAGATGCGGAGCCGAGGACGTCCGTCAGGTCAACGGCTCGCTGGGCGGACGGGCGACCATACTGCTTCCAAGCCGTGATCGGTGGCGTAGTGCACGTACGGGCGCAACTCGGGAGCGTGCTCGAGTTCGCGACGCAGCGCGGGCAGACGAGCTGACCTCGCCGCCAGGAACGGTTGGGCGGAGAGCAGTTCCCTCAGGTTCCCGAACCGCCAACCCGCACCCAGCAGTTTCCTGACCCGTACCAGCAGCTGGACGGCATCGACTGGCATGTTGTCTACATAGACGTCGGCGGTTGTCGGCAGCTCCGGTTCCGGGTCGGGTGGCAGGGCGAAGCGGGAATGCAGCCACACCTCGAACACGGATGCAGCAACATCGAGGTCGGCTTCGCCGAGACCACCCAGGTCGGCGCGGAAGACTGGGCCGGCGCTACCGTCGCACCTGAGGAACAATCCCCGATCGCCCTCTTGGCCGATCATGAGATAGCCCGTGAGCCACTCGCCGATCCCGTAGGTCGTGTGGCGCTCCTGCAGGGAGTCCAGGCAGAACACGACTACCTCGTCGGCGACGACGTCATTGAAGATCGACGCCAACCACCTCTGATAGACGGCATCCGTCCGGGAAAGAAGCTGCTCGACCATCTCCACCGCCGGCTCCTACCCGTCGTCACTCGGCGAGGGAACGCCTGCTCCGGCTGGCCCCCCGGAAACGAACACTGTAGCCCGGCCCCCGCTGCACCCTGTCGTCGTGATCTTCGCTGTGCCAGCTCTGTTCCCGCGGGCTGCGCCACGGTTCTTCCCAGCAGTCGAGGACGCTCCAACCGCCACCCGAGAGCGAGGGGTCCGGGGCTACGTCCCGGACCCCTCGCGCCTGCTCCGTCGGTGTGGCACGGAGGAGGAGTCTCTCGGGTTACCCGCAGCGTTGACCGTTGAGGTTGAAGGCGGTCGGCGACGGATTGGTGCCGCTCCACGTGCCGTTGAAGCCAGTGCTGGTGGATGTGCCGGGGGCGAGTTTGGCGTTCCAACCCATGCTGTCTGCGGTGACGCTCGTTCCGTTCTGTTTCCAGGTGGCCGACCAGCCCTGGCCGACCTTCTGGCCGGCGGTGGGGAAGTCGAAGGCGAGTTTCCAGCCGTCGATCGCGGTGGCGCCGGTGTTCTTGATCGTCACGGTCGCGGTGAAACCGCCCGGCCAACTGTTCGCCGTGTAGCCGACCGTGCAGCCGACGGTCGGGGCGGTGGGCGCGGTCCGCACGGTCAGGCCGGGCGAGGCCGCCGAGACGTTGCCCGCCGCGTCACGGGCGGTCACCACGAAGGTGTACGACGTGTCCGGCGTCAACCCCGTCACCGTGTACGTGGTGCCGGTGGCGCTGCCCACCTTCACGGTGCCGGGGGTGTCGACCCGGTGCACGTCGTAGCCGGTGACGGCGGTGTCGTCGGTGGACGGGGTCCAGGACAGCGCGACGCTGTCGCCGGTGATCGTGCCGGCGGTCGGCTTGCTCGGGGCGGTCGGCGCCTGGGTGTCGCCGGGCGTGCTGCCGCGCGGCAGCACCAGGTGGGTGATCGAGTTGGCCGGGAAGGTGGCCGTGAGGCCGCCGGCGGTCACCGGCTGGTCGGCCTCCCGGACGACGCCGGCGAGGTCCGAGCCGCTGTAACGGTAGACCTGGGCGGTGCTGGCGGAGACGCCGGTGAGGGCGATCGGGCTGGTCAGGTCGTCGCCGGTCTTGTTGACCACGACCACTGTGAGCGCCTTGTCGGCGCTCCGTTCGGCGGCGTACACGGCCAGTCTGCCCTGGTCGGCGCTGGTCGCCCGGACGGAGGTCTCGCCGAACGCGCCGCCCTTGCCGTCGTAGTTGCGGTAGACGCGGAAGGCGTTGGCCACCGGCTGGTCGGCCGTCGGCGCGGTCCAGAGGGTGGCCAGGTCGAGCCCTTCGCGGCCGAAGATGCCGAGAACGTCAGCCTGGGCGAGCGCGCCGTTGAGCGACCCGAAGCCGCCCCAGTTGTATTCCGTCATCGCGATCTTCGTGCCCGGGTAGTGCTGGTCCACCAGCTCGCGCAGCCGCGGAATGTACCGGACCGGCTGGTTGATCCAGCTCTCGTCCACGTAGGTCGGGTCCCAGAGTTGGCGGGTGGAACGCAGTCGCAGCGCCTGGGTGGTGGCGTCGCCGGCCGCCTCGCCGAGCACGCCGGCCTGCTGCGGGTAGAGGTGGACGTCGAAGTAGTCGAGGATGCGTGTGCCGTGCTGCTGCTCGTACTCGCGCATCCGGTCCAGGTACCACGGGCCGAGGTCCTGGCCGCCGTGCGCGGCCTTGTCCGGCGGGTTCGACCAGCAGCCGGTGCGTGAGCAGGTGTCCTGGTCGAGGCCCGAATAGAAGATCGAGTTCAGGCCCCAGCCGACAGGACCGAGCGTCTGTGCGCCGGGGTCGGCAGCTTTGATCGCGGCGGCGTACCCGTAGGTGCGGTCGCGTAGCTCGTCGTAGCCCAGCCCGGTCGGGCGGACGTCGCGGTGGGTGGAGTGCCACAGGTCCGGCTCGTTGTCCAGGTTGTAGAACTGGACCCCGCCGTCGGCGGCGGCGCCGAACTGCCCCTTGAGGTGGTTGACGAAGTCGGTGGCGTACTCCGGACCGACGGCGACGCTGGTGTCCTTCGGGTCGTTGCCGGTGACCGGTGACCCGTCCGGCTTGATGCCGTTGCCGCAGTCCGGTGCCCACTGGTCGGTGGACTGCTGCGGGCCGTACTTGGCCACGCTGAAGCCACACGCCCGCGACCGGTCCTTGGCGATCCAGCCGAGCATCGGCATCGTCATGACCGTGGCGGCGCCGGTGGCCTTGTTCTGCCGCACGAACCGGTCGCTCTCCGAGCCCTCCGGAAGGTCTTCCGGACTGGGGTTGTCGTTGGGGATGTTCTCGAAGTACCAGTCCGATGCACGGTTGGTGGTGTCGGCACGGAAGTTGTAGCGGGTGGTGGCGTTGCCGCCGTAGCGGTGCACCGGCAGTCGCAGGTCGCGGGCGAGTGCCTCGTCGGCGAAGTTCATGCCGTAGATGTACGGGCTGATCTGGTGCCGGGCGGCCGTGGTGTCCACGGCCAGCGCCGGCCCGGCCGCGGCCAGGGCGGGTTCCGGCAGGGCCAGACCGCCGAGGGCCGTGGCGAGCACGACGGGGAGTAGAGCTGTGGTGGGTCGCACGAGCATTCCTCTCGAATAGGAGCTCGACGATGGGAGCGCTTCCACAGCGTTGCGCTTCCCTGGCTCCGAGTCAACGCCGGAAAACCTGTTGTGGTGCATATCGAATCGATCTAACTCGACCCGTGTCCGGCCGGGCGGAGCCGCTCGATCGGTGACCTTTCCGGCGCTCGCCGAAGAGTGGGCCACAGCGGGTGAAGGGGCGCGCCTCGTCGTGCTCGGCTACGCCGAGCGGTGGTCAGGGGCGGCGGAGGCACGGTCGGATTCGTGAGTCGCAGGCCGGCGTCAGGCCCGCGCATGGGTGCTTCGGTTCCTAAGCTCTCAGTCATGAGCGCCGAGGAAATCGGTGATGAGGGTAGCGAGCTCCGGCGGCCGTTCGGCGACCATCGCATGGCTGGCGCCGGCGAGATGCCGCACCCGCAGAGACGGGTTGTCCACAGCGGCAAGCCGTTCGGCGGTGGCCTTGCGGTACGCCTCGTACAGGTTGTGGAACGGCTGTTGTTCGGGCAGGTCCTCGGTGGCGAGAACGAGCAGCAGCGGGCAGCGGACGTCGCGGTAGGCGGGCATCAGGTCGAGGGAGTCCATGGCGTTCCGGAGTTGCCGGGTGAGGTCCGGGGCGGGCCGCAGACGGCCACGTCCGTCGTCGCCGGCCACGAGGTTGCGTTCGAAGGCCGCCACCCAATCGTCGGGTGCGGCGCCGTAGCGCTGGGCCATGGCCCGCTGCCCCGCCAGCATGGCGGCCACCTGTTCGGCGGCTAGCGGTTCGGCCAGCATCGCGGCCATCCCGTCGAAGACGGCCCGCAGCTTGGCCAGCTCGGTCTCGGCCTGCTCCGAATCCAGCCCGGCGAGCTGGTCCGGACGGTTCAACGGCGGATTGCCGTCGAGGCTGACGGCGCCGGGGCACTCCGGGTGACGCTGCGCCCAGAGGGTGGCGAGCATGCCGCCGAGGGAGACGCCGACCACCGCTGGGGAGGTGAGGCCGAGGTGGTCGGTGACGGCAGTCAGGTCGGCCAGTACGTCGTCCCAACGCCAGGGGCCGTCTCCGGACCGGCCGTGACCGCGCAGGTCGACGGTGACCACCTGGTGGGTCGGGCGCAGCTGCTCGGCGAGGGTGGTCATCTGGGCGAGGTTGCCGCCAGCGCCGTGGAGGAGCAGCAGCGGTTGTCCGGGTCCGCCGAAGTCGCGGATCGCGATAGGCACCGTTCCGGAGTCGACAATGGTCTCAGACACGTCGGGTTCCTTGTTTGAGCAGTCGGTCGCGTACGGAGGCGGAGCGCACGCCGCCTTCGGGGTGGCGGGCGAGCTTGTCGCGGGAGACCAGGTCGTGGACGCCCTGGCGGGTGATGCCGAGCATGGCGCCGGCCACCGCGTACGACACGGATTCGGCGGTCGGGTGGCCGACCCGTCGCGCGACGGCCCGGCCGAAAGGGCTGCGCCACCAGTCGATGGGTGGGTCGAACGGTCCGTCCCCCGGGTAGAGGGTGGCGATCGCGCGCATGACCACGCTGACGGCGGCCCGGTCGTCGCCGCTGATGATCGTGCTGGCCCAGGATTGGGCCCGCTCGCGAATGAGGGCGCGCAGCGGGTCGATGAGGTCGTGGCCGTCGACCAGGATTTCGAGGGGGTCGAGCAGGCGGATGTCGATCAACCGGATGAGATGCTCGGTCAGTTCCTCGTGGGTTGGCGACATGCTGCCTCCTCCGTTACTTGACACCCATCGTCAAGTACTTGACGATGGGTGTCAAGTGCGATGACGCGGTGGGCGGTACGGACGACCGGTGGCCGGGCAACAACGGCGTTACCGCTACGCGGAACCGCCGGAGAACGCGGCGCTGCGCGGCGGCGACTTTGCCGGAGCCCTGGGTGCCGTCCAGGAGGGGAGGGGCTACGGCTTCTCGGAGACGTAGACGCCGGACACACGGTGTCGAAGCGGGTCGGGCGGTATGGGTTCGGGTCCCGCGGCGATAGGTTGGTGGGTGATCTGATCGACCAGGGTGCGCGTACTGGTTGGCCCAGCCGGCACCACCAACCTCGGAGCCATCACCGGCAGCTGACCCTCGCCAATGGACGTAGGAGGAGGCAATGCAGGCGATCCAGAAGGTCCGCCATCGCCAGGCCGATGTCGGCGGCCTGGAGGTGTTCTTCCGCGAGGCCGGGCGCCCCGGCCGGTCGACCGTACTGCTGCTGCACGGGTTCCCGAGCTCGTCGCACACATTCCGGGAGGTGATGCCCACACTGGCCGACGTCGCGTACGTGGTCGCGCCTGATCTTCCCGGGTTCGGCATGTCCTCGTCGCCAACCGTCGACAAGTACGACTACACCTTCGAGAACCTCTCACGGACGATCGAGACTCTCCTCGACCAGCTTGGGGTCGAGCGCTTCTTCGTCTACCTGCACGACTTCGGCGCACCGGTCGGATACCACCTGGCCACCCGTGCCCCGAATCGCATCCGTGGCCTCATCGTTCAGAGTGGCAACACGCACGAGGACGGCCTCGGCGAGCAGTGGGACAGCGCCAGGGCGTACTGGGCCGACCCGACCGACGACAGGCGCGCCGAGCTGCCGAACTGGTTGAACTTCGCCGGCACCCGTGACCAGTACCTCGCGGGGCTGCCCGAGTACCTGCGTACGCTGCACCCTCCCGAGTCGTGGCACCTCGACTGGGAGCGGATGAGCCGACCCGGCAACGTCGACGCGCAGTTCGCGCTCTTCACCGACTACGCCAGCCACGTCGCCCGCTTCGATGAGATCGCCGAATACCACCGGGCTCATCAGCCGCCGGCGCTAGTGCTGTGGGGACGACGCGACGCGTACTTCGATGTTGACGAGGTCCTCGCCTACCACCGCGCCCTCGATCGCATGGACGCGCACATCTACGACGGCGGGCACTTCTTGTTGGAGACGCACGCGGCCGAGTGCGCCAAGCTCATGCGGGCGTTCGTGCTCGACAACGCTTGAGCTGGTTCGCCGCTTCATGCGGACGGCCTCGGATCAGATCTTGCTTTGGGCGCGGGTTCGGGTCAGCGGCGTGGCCGCACCAGCCCCGCGTCGAACGCCGCGATCACCAACTGTGCCCGATCTCGCACGGCCAGCTTCGCCAGCAGGTGCGTGATGTGCGTCTTCACCGTCTTCACCGAGATCGTTAGGGCGGTGGCGATCTCGTCGTTCGACAGGCCGCCGCCGATCAGTGTCAGCACCTCGACCTCGCGGCCGGTCAGCCGCCGCAGTGCCGGAGTCGGCCGGTCCGGTCGGGGGGCCGTGACGTAGTGCGCGACGAGCCGGGTGAGGATCGACGGCGCGAACAGCGATTCACCCCGGTGGGTACGGCGGATCGCCTCGATCAATTCCTCGGGGCGGGCGTCCTTGAGCAGGAAACCCGCCGCTCCCGCGTGCAACGCCTCGTAGACGTACTCGTCCAGCTCGAACATGCTCAGAACCAGGACCCGGGCCGTGGACAGTGCCGGGTCCGTGCAGATGCGCCGGGTGGCCTTGAGGCCGTCGAGGTGCGGCATCCGGACGTCCATCAGGATGACGTCGGGTCGGGTGGTACGGGCGCACGCCACGGCATGCGCGCCGTCGCCGGCCTCGCCGACGACAGCCAGGTCCGGCTCGTTGTTGATGATCATGGCGAGGCTGTGTCGAAGCAGTGCCTGGTCGTCCACCAGAAGCACCCGGATGCCGCTCACGCCGCCTCATCCCGGATCCGCGCGGTGAGCCGAAAACCCGTGTCGACGCGCTCCGCCGACAGCGTGCCACCGAGAAGGTCGATCCGCTCCCGTAACCCTGCCAGCCCGTGTCCGGCGCCTGGCGATGCCCGCCATCCGTCGACTGACGGGCCGGTGTCCACCGCCGTGACCACCACGTATGCGTTGTCCCGATATACCCGCACCCGCACGTCCGTCGGTCCCGCGTACCGCGCGGTGTTGCTGAGCGCCTCCCGCACGGTCTTGCAGACGGCGACTTGTACACCCTGCGATACCGGGCCGAGCGGCTCGATCGTCAGCCGTGTCCGGAGCCCTGCGAGCGATGCCGCGTGCGCGATGCCCGGCAGGTCGTCGAGGTTGTCCACCGGCGCACGGCGGCTGGCGGCCGACGGTTCACGCAGGACCGTGAGCATGCGGCGTAGCTCGGTTGTCGCGTGCCGGCTCGCGTCCTCGATGTCGGTGAGCGCCATCTCCACCTCGGCAGGCTTGGGTAGATGCCGGGTGGCCGCCGCGCGGACGGTGATCAGTCCCAAGCCATGCGAGACGATGTCGTGCAGGTCGCGGGCAATGCGCAACCGCTCGGCGAGCACCGCCTCGGATGCGGCCCAGGCGGTCAGCCGCGATTCGTACACGGCTCGATCGGCGCGAGACCGTCGTACCGCCCATACCGCAGCCGTCACCGCGCCGCCGACTATCAGCGGCGGCAAGACGACCGAGAAGGGGCCCTGCGCGCCGACCGTGCACATGGCCATCACCAGCACGCTGATCACCACGGTGACCACCGGCACCGCGCTGGACCGCGCGGTGGGGCGCGGATGGGCGTTCACCAGCCTGACTTTAGCTCTCAGACCAGGGTCTGACGGTCCGTGGACCGACTCGGTCGTCAGGATCCGAGAGCGGTCCGATGTGCGAGGGCCGAAACAACTGTTGACTCAGTTCATGATCACAATCGAGAACGTCAGCAAGATCAAGAGCAGGACTCAGATCCTGTACGACGTCAGCTTCGAGGCCCGCCCCGGACGGGTCACCGGCTTCCTCGGACCGAACGGAGCCGGCAAGACATCGGCGCTGCGTATCCTGCTCGGCCTGGACCGCCCCCAGAGCGGAACCGCGCTGATCCGCGGACGCCCGTATCGGAAACTGGACCGTCCGCTCACGACCGTCGGCGCGCTGCTCGACGGCAGCGGCGCGCACCGGGCCCGCACGGCCCGCGCTCACCTGCGCTGGGTAGCCGCCAGCAACGGCCTGCCGAACTCCCGCGCCGACGAGGTCCTTGAGGTCGTGGGCCTGACCGGAGACGCGCGCAAGCGAGCCGGCCGCTTCTCCCTCGGCATGAGCCGCCGGCTGGGACTCGCCACCGCGCTGCTCGGCGACCCTGCGGTGCTGGTCCTGGACGAGCCGGTCAACGGCCTCGACCCGGCCGGGATCCGCTGGATGCGCGAGTTCCTCAAAAACAGCGCCGCGCAGGGCCGCACGGTCCTGGTCTCCAGCCACCTGATGGGCGAACTGGCCGAGATCGCTGACGACGTCATCGTCATCAACAAGGGCAGGGTCGTGATCCACGGCCGACTCGCCGACGTCACCGGCGGCCATCGCACGCTCGAGGACGCCTTCTTCGCGCTGACCGCCGCCGAGGCCGGTAGCCCGTGGTGAGGCTGATCCGCGCCGAACTCCGCAAGCTGCTCGGCCTACCCACCGCCTGGATCGGCCTTGTGCTGGGCACGCTGACAGCACCGGTGATCGTCCTGCTGAACGCGCCGTACACCCGCCGCGCGATCGCCGCCGGCACCCTCACCGACCCATCCGACCTGGGCATGCGCGACCTGGGTGTCGGCCTGATCGGTCCGATAATCCTCGGCGTGATCGTGGTGAGCAGCGAATACACGTCCACCGGTCCGGACACCCCCGGTGCCCGCCAGCTCACCGCGACGCTCGTCGCAGTTCCCGACCGGCTCCGTCTGCTCGTGGCGAAAACCACCGCGCTCGTGCTCGTCGTCGCGGTACAGGCGACGGTCACCACAGCCGCCACCCTCACCCTCACCCAGGTCCTGCACGGCATCCACGCCCCAGCACCCGCCCCGGCCCGAGTCGCCGCCGCGATCCTCTACTGGACGCTGACCGCACTACTGGCGTATGCGATCACGCTGATCACTCGCAACGGCATCGTGCCGCTGACGCTACTGATCATCAACAGCTCCGTCGTCTCAGTGTCCTACCTGCTGACGAAGGTCACCGACCTCGCTTCCTATCTGCCGGACATCGCCGGAGCGCAGATGTTCATCGGCACCGCGGGCTTTCCCGTGGAGATCGCCCCGGTGACCGCCGGCATGGTGATGACGGCCTGGGTCGTCGCGTTGCTCGGCCTCGGCGCCGTCCTGTTTCAGCGGCGGGACGTATGAACACCGCCCGCGCTGAACTGCGCAAACTGCTGACCCTGCCGTCGCTGCGCCGGACCGCACTACTGACCTGTGCCGCCAACCTGCTGCTGGCGTACGCGTACGCGGCTGCCGAGTCCCGCGGTGAGCCGCTCGGCGACGACGCCGCGCTGGCCCCGCTCGGCTACACCCAGGCCGGCTTCCTGGTCCTCGGCGTGCTGGCGGCCGCGTCCGAGTACCAGGAGGGCGACCAGATCCGCACCACGCTGCTCGCGATGCCCCGGCGCCTGCCACTGCAGGCGGTGAAGGCTGCCGTGCTGGCTGTGGTGACACTTCCGGTGGCCGCGGTGACGGTGGCCACCAGCACTCCTGCGGGCGGTGCGGGCACGTGGATGCCGGCCGCGACGGCCTACCTGACGCTCACCACGCTGCTGGGGGCGGCAGTCGCCAGTGTCGTTCGCCGCTCAGTGCCCGCCGTGGTTCTGCTGCTCGGTCTGTACTTCATCGCCGGCCCGCTGCTGCGTGCCCGGACCGCCACCAGCGCCGCCTACCTGCCGGACACGGCCGCCCTCGACCCGTCCCGCGGCGCCGCCGCCACGATCACCTGGACTCTCGCCGCACTGACGCTCGCCGCTGTCACTCTCCACCGCCGCGACGCCTAATACCGCACCTCAGCGACGCGCGCCCTCCCGCGCGTGCAGCAGCGGTAGGCCCGTTGCGTACCGCCGGAAGAAGCCGGCGGTCGGGGTGTCGGCGGCAGCGACGGCGTCCGGGGGGCCCTGCGCGACCACCGCGCCCCCGTCCGGACCGGCTCCCGGTCCCAGGTCGATCACCCAGTCCGCCGACGCGGCGACGGGGATGTCGTGTTCGGCCACGACGACGGTGTTGCCCGAGTCGAGCAACACGTCGAGGGCGTCCACCACACGCTGGATGTCAGACGGGTGCAGGCCCGAGACGGGCTCGTCGAGAACGACGAGCCCGGCTTTGCGGCTCGCCGCACCGCGCTGGATCGCGGACGCCAGTTTCAGCCGTTGCGCCTCGCCGCCGGACAACTCTGTGGCGCTCTGCCCGAGTTGGAGATAGCCAAGCCCCACCTGGTTGAGGGCCCGGAGCGTTTCCGCGAGCTGCCGGGGCTCAGGGAAGTGCTCCGTGGCCTCGGCGACGGTGAGTTCCAGCACCTGATCGATGGCCAGCCCCAGGAAGGTGATTTCCAAGGCCTCCGGCTGGTAGCGCCTCCCCTCGCACGCGTCGCAGACCACCCACACATCTGGCAGGAAGTGCATGTCGACCAGCTTGCGGCCATACCCGGTGCAGGTTTCGCAGCGCCCGCCACCCGCGGTGTTGAAGCTGAACCAGGAGGCGTTGACCCCGCGCTCGCGCGCCACGTCGGTCTCGGCGAACAGCTTGCGGACGATGTCGAAAACCTTGCTGTAGGTGGCCGGGTTGGACCGCGGCGTCCGCCCGAGCGGTTCCTGATCGACGACGGCCACCCAGCTGAACCCCTCGATGCCGGTCACCTCCCGCACCGTGTCGGTGGCCGTCCCGGTCAGGGCGGCCTCCACGCTCGCCCCGAGCGCGGCGAGGAGGCTGCTCTTACCGCTGCCGCTCACCCCGGTCAGGCAGGTGAGCCGACCGGCGGGGAACCTCACCAGATCCGCGTTCACGTTGTGCGCGCGCAGGCCGTGCAGTTCCACCCAGCCGGTGTCATTCCCGACCGGGCGGCGGGCCCGTTGCAGCCGCGGCCCCCTACCGGCCAGGTAGCGCCCAGTCAGCGACGTCGGGTGCGCTTGCACGTCAGCGGGAGGCCCCGACACCAGGACCTCCCCGCCGAAGCGACCCGCGCCGGGTCCCATATCGATCACCCAGTCGGCTCGGGCGATCAGCTCAGGGTCGTGCTCGACGAGGAGAACGCTGTTGCCGGCCTCGCGCAGCTCCAGAGCGATGTCGAGCAGGTGCGCCTTGTCCGCCGGATGCAGCCCGGTCCCGGGCTCGTCCAGGACGAAGATGATGCCGCTCAGTTCGGTGCTGAGCTGCGCGGCGAGCCGGGTCCGCTGCAACTCACCCCCGGACAGTGTCGCCGCGCTGCGGGACAGCTGGAGATGGGCCAGGCCGAGCCGGTCAAGGATTCCGAGCCTGCGGCCCAGGTCCTGCAGCAGCGGCTCACCGACCTCCCGCTGCCGGGCGCCCAGGTCGTCCGCCACGCGCCTCGCCCAGCTACGCACCTCCCGTACTTCCACTTCGAGCAGGTCGGGGTAGGTCAGTCCACCGAGCCGCACGGACCGGGCCACCTGGTCGTACCCGCTGCCGTCGCAGGTGCCGCAGGGCTGTTTGCGCATGTACGGCAGGTAGCGCTGCTTGGCGCTGGACGTCTGGGCGTTCATGAACACCCGTTCCACCTCGGCGAGCGCGCCCCGCAGCGGCTCACTCGAGGTGTAGGTCACCAGGGCCGTCTCATTCTTGTTCGTCATGTCGACGGTCGCCTCGATCTTCTCGTCGCCCGTGCCGTGGAGCACGCAGTGACGGAACTCCTCCGGCAGCGACCGCCACGACCGGCCGAGGTCCACGCCCCGCTTCTCGGCAAGCGCCGGTATGAACGCGTGTTCCCCTGATCGCCATTTCGCGTACCAGGGCGAAGCCCCCTCGAAGAGCGGACGCTCCGGGTGGGTGATGACCAGGTCTTCCTGCGCCTGCCAGCGCCCACCCACCCCGTGGCAGTCCGCACAGCTCCCTTCCGGGCTGTTGCGATCGAAATGAGCGGTTGTCAGATGCCCATCCCCGATCGTCACCGCCGGGTCTGGGCCGATCCCCGGGAGGCGCGAATACAGCAGCCCCAGGTGCCCGTCGATGCCGGTGATTGTCGCGACCGTGGAACGGGGGTTGCGGTTCAGACGGCGCTGGTCGACCGCGAGCGTCGCGCCGAGACCCAGGATGCGGTCGACCTTCGGCCGGTTGCGCTGGGTGATGTACTGCCGGACGAACGGCGAAAGCCCCTCCAGATACCGCAGCTGGGCTTCGTTGTGCAGGGTGTCGATGGCCAGCGAGGTCTTGCCGCTGCCACTCACGCCGGTGAAGGCGACGAGCCGCCCCTTGGGGATGCTCACGGACACGTTCCGCAGATTGTTGGTGCGAGCCCCCACCACCTCGATGGTCTCGCGCCCCATACCCGCGACGTCCCCTACGAATACGGTCAACCTTCGTCCACCCTCTCGCGATGCAGCAGGACATGGGCGCGGAGTCCCCACGCCGAAAGAGCGGTCACGTCACCACGCGGCAGGTCGTCATTAACGGCGCGGAGCGGCCGCCGCACAGATTTCTCAGCACGTGGCCGGTCCCGATGCGACCCCGCGCTGCGGATCAGGACCGGGATGCCGCGGTGACCTTTGCGATGTCGGGGGCATAAGCGGTCATCCAGCGCGGATGCAGCCGGTAGTAGACCACGTCGTTGTCCCAGTCGAAGAGGCTCTCGCCGTAGAAGTTTTTGAGGTACCCGAGCAGGTCCGGCCAGTCCGCGGCCGGCTCGCCGTGCTGGGGGTTGAGGACCTCCACCGTCCCGTGCGTGAACACGCCCAGGTCCTCACCGCGCAGGTGCGCGGCGCTCACGGCGGGCCGCGCCGCGAGATGACGCGCCTTGGCCGCGCCGCGCGACGTGCCGAAGAGCCACTTGCCGCGCAGGAAGTGCCCATCCACACCGCTGATCCGCGGCTCGCCCTTCGCCGTCACGGTGGACACGGCGAGAGTGCACATGCCGGTGAGGACCTGAGTGAGCTGCTCCGCGGTCAACGTTCGCTCAGTGCTGATGATCGAGCGGAGGTGCGAGGTGGAACGGGAGAGGGAGGTATCAAGCAGCGCCTGAAGCTCTTCCAGATCTTCTGAAGTTTCGCGCACGAAAATCCCTGTCTGTCGTATCTATCCGGCGTCATGGCTCACGCCCTCATCGGCGCCAGCAACAAACCCATCCTCGACCCAAAACCTGACACCTTGTGTCATGTTTGTTCATCGGTCTGGCAGGCACCACCCGGGTGGCACGGCAGGCTGACGACGCTCGCGGAGCATCGGCGGACGAGTGTCACGGCGGCGGCCCACCTGTGCTAGTGGTCGTCGTCGTGGGCTGCCTGGCGGTCGAGAAGTTCCCGCACGGCGGCCTGGTACTGCGGCTGGGTGTTGTACGGCCAGTGACGTTCGATTGGTGGTGGCACGGTGTCCGCCGGATCGATGGTCACGGCGCGGGGGTCGCGCAGCCGGAGGTCGACGGTGTCGGTGGCCTCGTTACCGCACGGGAACGGCGCGTCGCGGTGGCGGCCGAAGAGAGGTCCTCCGATCGGGTCGGTATCTCGCCACAGGTTGCGCCACCGCCAGTCGAGTCGATCACCGAGCTCGCAGAGTGTCTGCTGGCCGAGGTAGGCGGGGTAGAGGCGGGCGTAGATGCGCCGCAGCGGGCAGCCGTGTGTCAACAGGGAAACCTGGGGCAAGAGCGCCGGTGGCAACTGCAGGATGGTGGCTGCGGCCAAGGCCGAGCCGTGACTGTGCCCGGAGATGACCACCGGGCCTTGTTCGGCGAGCGCGGACACCCGCTTGGCCAGCTCGGGCACGGCGCGGGCGGCGTAGCACGGGGGCGCGAACGGGTGCACGGTGCGCGGCCAGAAGGTG
Source organism: Micromonospora sp. NPDC049645 (assembly GCF_040675155.1). Lineage (NCBI taxonomy): Bacteria > Bacillati > Actinomycetota > Actinomycetes > Micromonosporales > Micromonosporaceae > Micromonospora > Micromonospora sp. NPDC049645. Next base: position 183,723 of record NZ_JBFAOI010000010.1, on the reverse strand, counting down.
CCCAGGTCCCACAGGACCGCGACGAGCCGTCGGGTCTCGGGTGACCGGTAGGCGCGGAAGCCCAGAATCAGCAGCCCGATAACAAGCAGGCTGGTGATCCAGATCCCGGCGTCGGTGACATACGCGGCGAGCACAGCTTTCCCGTCGTGCTCCCCGCTGATCCTGGCCGCGAGCTGGGTGGGACCGATTCCGACCAGATCGAGCACGACGGTGGCCAAGCCGACCGATGAGATGACGAAGAAGGCGATCAACACAGGTCCGAATTCTTCGGCGATGTGGGATCTAGCGATGATGTCGCGGACCACACCAAGTCGAGGGGCCACGGCGGTGGGGGCGTCCGGATAGTCCTCGTCGACGACACGTTGAGCACGGGCTCGTCGTGCTCGGCGGCTGGCCAGCAGTGTGATGGCGGCGGCCACCGTGACGATCAGGAGGGCGATGAGCCCGGCCAGGGCAGCCCACCAATATGCGACTGGCGGCTCCAGCGGCCCGAGTGCTGGCGGGTTCGGTCGGATCGGATCGGGGATATGACCGCGGTCGAGCTGGTCGGCGACCCGAAAGACCAGAGCGGCCGTGAAGGCGGAGGCGACGCTGACCGACATCGCCGCCACGAGCGGCGTGCCGAATCCGCGCAGGACCGGGCGCGCCCCGTCCGGGGGTGTTCGACGCCGTGTGACCGTGAGCACGCCGATCATGATGAGCAGAACTCCCTGCACCGCCACCAGGCCGGTGATGGTGCCCTCGTAGCCCGGCAACTGCCCGGCCACAACCGGAACCTCGTACGTGAACGCGGCGTAGCCGAAGCTCAGGACGGTCACGACAACGACGATCACCCACAGCAGACGCAGGAAGCTCCGATCTCGGCCATGCCCCTTCGGCGCTGGCAGACACAGCAACGCCACGCAGAACGCGACCAGACCGAGGGCGGCGTCCAGCAGCAGCGAGCCGACCGGACTCTGCCCACCCGCGGACAGAGCGAGGAGCAAGCCGACGTCGACCGTGCCGGCGCCGAGCCCGACGTGAATGTGCCGCAACCATGACGCGACCCGCTCGTCGTCCCAGAACCCCGGCGCGCTCAACTTGTCGGTCATCTGCATTGGCTGCTGCCGCGTAGACGCGCCGAAACCTTCGAAGGCGCGCGCCGATCGGGCGCCGATCGCCCAGAACAGGCGTAACAGTGCGAGCGGAACCAACGCCAGCACGGCCAGGCGAGGACCCATCGGCAGCGCCGCGAGCCAGGACAGGTAGGAGCGGTCGGCACGGCACTCGACGTATGGCACGCACTGCCAGCCCACCAGGTTCATCGTGGCACCGACGACCGCGAGCGTGAACGCCACCGTGAGGGAACCCGCGAGCAGGCGACACAACGCACCCAGTAGACCGAACCGGTCGGGCGCTGTCGGGCGTAACCAGATCGCGACGTTGCCCAGCATGAACGGCAACAGCAACAGCATCGAGGCCGTGCGCACCGCCGCGCCAGCAGTCAACGCCCCCCAGCGATAGGCCTCGACGACCACCCCCGCACTCGCACCGCCGGGATCGCCGGCGCCCGGTCGGACCCGGTAGAACCCGGCATGCCGGTCCCCTGCCACCCGCACGGTCAGCGGATTACCGAGGATCTTTTCCGCCGACGCGCCCGACACTCCATGCACACGCAACTCGACAGCCTCGGCGCCATCCGCTGTTCCCACACCGACAGAGTCACAAACGACCACCGTCAGGCGATGCCAAACCGTCGAACTGGCTGGACAGGACGCCACGGTCGTGGCAGGTGTTGCTCAGACATGCCAACACCGTCGGCGAGCTCGTCGTACCGCCGCAGAACTCTCGGATCCGCCGGCGCCCGTCATCGACGACGTCGATGACCTGCTGGTGCTGCGTGGCGGGCAGCCCGCGCTCCACGTAAAGATCATCTTCTGCCCGTTCCAGTCCGTAGCAGCTCGGACAGGTGGTCGCTGCGGGCCCGCTGCTCGGCCACCCGCGCCGCGTGGCCGCGCTGCTGCCGGGCGGCGTTGCCGAGCATCCACGACACCCCGATGAGCAGCCAGCCGACGATGATCAGCCCGGGGCCGCCCAGCCACCAGTACGACTGACCTGCGGCCGGGGTGGTCGACACGAGACCGGCGACCGCGAGCGCCACCGCCACGACCACCGGCACCCACAGCCGCCGAGGCATGGCCAGGGAGACCGGATGGAGGGCGTAGGCCGGGGCCAGGAACGGATCATTCAGCACGTTGAGCGGCAGCTGTCGGATGAGTTTCCTGCTTTGCGCAAGCTGGTGGCCCAGGGGTTCCACGTCGAGCCGTCGGTCGACCGGAACCAGGTCGTCCGTCGCGAGGACCAGCCCTGGTCCCGGCCGATCGGCCGATCAGCAGTTCTCGGTGGTGTACTGGACCCACGGGTTGAGGTACGCCCCGCTGATGAAGCCGGAACCACCGGTGCTGAAGCGCGCGTGCCACCAGACGGCGATGCCGTTGACCGTGTCGCCGCGCGTGGCGCAGTCCAGGTACGCCGTCACGCCGCGATTCACCTGGCCATAGGCGGTGCAGGAGGTGTGTGGCCCGGTGCGGTAACGGACACCGTCGGCCGTCACCACGGCTGCACGGCTGCTCCGGTCCGACCAACCCTGCCCACAGGCCGCCGACGCCGGCGTCGCGGGCACAACGTAGGTCACCGCCGCCGCGAGCAGCGCGATCCCTGCCAGCCGGGCACTCATTCGACGCGTAGTCATCGGCTTCCCTCCACAAAGGTGACTTGCAGCTCAGCATATATCGATAGATGTCCTCGAAGCTCTCGCTTCGCAGTAGGCGTCGGGCCGCTACGGACGGCGCCGGCTCCACCATCATCAACTCGAGATCTGCGCGCCGGTTGGACCGGCGGCAGCCGCACGGGCGTCCGAGACGACGGACTCGACCCACAATGCTCGACACAAGACAAAAATGGGTGGCCTCGCAAGTGCGTCCCGCCCTATCTTGCAACGGAATTCTCCTTCTCCGAACCACTCACGAGAGGACTTCACCCCGCGTGACGCCGCCTGCTCTGTAGACCTGACACCTTCCCGCATCGGTCGCCGACGTCGCCGTCGGCTCATTTCCCATGCCTTCCGTCAGGTCTTCAGAGGGATCATGTCTACGCAATCTCATATCGTTCCGTCCTGGACTCTCCGCCGCGCCCACCTTCCGCTGCTTGCGTTTCCCTGCGTCCACCGCCATTCCGGCCTCGGTAGCACTGGCAAGTTCCTCGACAGCCTGGTCCTGGTCACCGGCGTCTCCTGCGACCGCACCAGCGCAATTGCGGTTCACGAACGGGTCCCGGTCCGGTACCTGGATCCGATCCTCTTGAGGGGCCACTCCGGCAATTCCTCCCGCCGTGGGCCTGCGCTGGGGCGAGGGGCAAGGTGGCCCTGCCCCGGACTGCCCCATGCGGCGGTCCGCGCGCGGTCGCTCATGTTCGGGCGCGAACGACGATCAGGGGCGGCCCGATACCGGCGACGAAGCTGACCAGGCTGTACGGCCCGGACAGTCCCGCCGGACAACGGCGGTGCTCCAGGGCGAAGCTCAGCAGGTGCCGTTCTGCACCGGGTGGTGGATGACGACAGCGCCGCCGGTGGCGTAATTGGCGACATCGGTGGCCACCTGCTGGCCCTGCGTCGATGCCCGGTCCAGACGGATCCCTCGTCGCTCCTTCGTAACGTGGAGTCCCGCGGGCCGACACGCCGCCGGTTCTACCAGTGGCACGACCGGCGGCGTGCCTCTTCTCGCTTGTCAGTCGGCGTCGGGCGCCCGCCAGATGCGGCTCAGCAGATCGGTGCCGCGGATGACCTGCACGCGCCACGGGGTCAGCCGCAGCACGTGCAGCTTCGGGTCGGCCGGGCTGCGCCAGAAGTTGCCGAGAGGGTATCCGACTCCGGTCGGGCTGGTCCGGGCATAGAGCTGCCACACGTACCGCTTGGTTTCGAGGTCGCTCACCCACTCGGTGACCGTGTCGATCGCCACCGCGTTCTGCCGGTGACTCCAGTACGAGAACGTGGCGTGTGGGTTGTTGGCCAGGTGTGCCGCCTTGACCGGCGTCTTGTACGTCGCCAGCCAGCCCAGCGGCTGCCCGTCGACTCGTTCCCACACCGCGATCAGCACCCGGGACCGGGGGCGGCCCTTGACGTCGACAGTGGTCATGGTGGCGTAGCCGATTTCCCGCAGGTACGCGTCGAACTGGTCCTCGATCACCGAGAACGTGGAAACCCTGGTCGCCATCGTTGCTCCTGCTGGTCAGACCGCGGTGTGGACGGCGGCCGGCGTCGGCGCCTGGGGCGTCGTGGTCTTGCGACGTAGGCCGGACGCGGTGATGAGCGCGGCGAGGATGGCCGCGGTCGCGGGCAGCAGCAGGCCGTTGCGGATCGCCTCCAGGCTGAGTTCCTCCCCGCCTCGGGTGCTGATGGTGGCCATGCTCACCGCGGTCACCGCGGAGATGCCCAGCGCCGTGCCGAACTGCATCGAGGTGTAGAGCAGGCCGCCGGCCAAGCCGTACTCCTGCTCGTCGACACCGTCGGTGGCCGCCATCGTCAACGGACCGTAGGCCAGCGAGAAGGACAGGCCCAGCAGCACCATGCTCGGCAGCATCGCGGCGTAGGTCCAGTCCGGCGCTACGGGCAGGAACAGCGCGTAGGCCAGCGCGGCGAGGATGACGCCGCCGAGGAGCACCCGCACGTTGCCGAACCGGTTGACCAGCCACGGCGTCAGGGTCGGAGCGAGGATGGTGTCGATCCCGACCACCAGCATGGCCAGTCCGGTCTGCAGCGGGGTCCAGCCCCGCAACTCTTGCAGGTAGAGGGTCACCATGAACTGGAACCCGGCGAACGAGATCATGAACAGCAGCGCAGCCAGGTTTGTCCGCACCAGCGGGGCCGACCGCAGGATTCCCAACCGGACCAGCGGGTTGGCTGTGCGTCGCTCGATCAGGACGAAGATCCCCAGAAGAATCACGCCCGCGGCGAGTACGGCCAGGGCTGATCCGAGACCCTCCATGCCGTGTTCCAGTCGCACCACACCGTAGGCGAGCAGCAGCAGGGCGGCCGTGGCGCTCACCGCGCCGGCCAGATCGAAGCTGTGCGCCTTGGGGATTTCCTGCCCGTTGTCCTTCAGCAGGGCTACGGCGGCGAGCAGGACCACCGCGGCGAGGATGACCGGGGCGAAGAACACCCACCGCCAGCCCGCCGAAACCAGCAGGCCGCCGGCGACCAGGCCGAGGGAGAAGCCACCGGCGGCCGTGCCGGCGTACACCCCCAGTGCCTTGTTGCGCTGCGGACCCTCTGGGAAGTTGCTGGTGACCAGGGCCAGCCCGGCGGGGGTCATGAACGCGGCAGCCACCCCGGTGACGAAGCGCGCCACCAGCAGCATCCAGCCCTCGGTGGCGAAGCCACCCAGCCCAGAGAAGATCAGGAAGACCAACAGCCACAGCAGGAACATCCGGCGCCGGCCGAGCAAGTCGGCTGCCCGCCCGCCCAGCAGCATGAACCCGCCGTACCCGAGCACGTACGCGCTCACCACCCCGCTGAGCGTCCCGGTCGACAGCCCGAGATCCTGCCTGATCGCGGGCAGCGCCACGTTCAGCATTGCGACGTCGATCCCCTCCAAGAAGATCGCCCCACACAACACGAACAACACGCCCCACGCCCGCCCGTCCATGCGGGTGTTCGACGTAGACATTTCGACTCCTCTCGGAAGGCGCAACGCCCTCCGGTTCTCCCGGCGCATCCCGGTTCCCTCTTGTAACCGACAGCATCATCAGGGCACCATTACGAGCCATGGAAGACGGAACTTCTGGGCCCCTCGGTTATTGCGGGGATACCGACGCCGACTACGACGTCCTGCAGTGGGACACCCGCGAGGACTGCGAGGTTCGCCAGATCCTCGACCGAATCGCCGACAAATGGTCACTGCTCGTCATCGCGCTACTGGACCGACGCAGCCTGCGCTTCACCGAACTGCGGCGCCTGATCGACGGCATCAGCCAACGCATGCTCGCCCGCACCCTCCGGCATCTGGAACGCGACGGGCTGGTCAAGCGGACGGTGCACCCGACCGTGCCGCCCCGCGTCGACTACGAACTCACCCGGCTCGGCGGCACCCTTCACGCGACAATCCGGACGCTGGTGACGTGGACCGAAGCGCACCAGAACGAGATCGCCACCGCCCGCGCGGCCTACGACAGGCGCGTCGCCGCGGAACAGGCCCAGGCCGAACGCGAGGCAGCAGAACGAGACGCCATCGCCCGGGACGTCCTCGCAGGCCGCCGCTGACACGCCACCGCTTCAGGTGCGCACGAGCAGGGCAACCAGTGGCTTTCCCGGGATGCTGTCCAACCGGCTGGCCACGTTACGTCGGCGGCCCGGAACCACGGCGCACCGTGACACCCGGTCTCCCAAAACGCGGACAGGAGCTGCGGCCACCGTCGGCAGCTCATGGCCGTCAGCGGCGCCTCGGGCACCGAAGGGCGACTCAGCGCCAGCTGCTCCACACGATACGTGACATGATTCACACCGAGTCGGTTCGAAGTGGCCCGCAGGGCCGCCGCAGACGGGCCATGGGGCCCTGGCCGCACCACGCTGTGTAGTTCCTCCGAAGCAATTGCCGCGCGACGCAAATTGCGGTGATGCCTTGGTGGCGTCGGACCTTGGCGAGGTCTCGCAGGGCTCAAGGTGACGTGAACATCACCTTGTGTTACGGGTCCGGGGTGGCTGATCGGGGCGCGAACTCGGCGTTCATCGACGTATGCGCCTTGATTGACCCCGCCGAGGCGGTGTGTGACCATCCCTCTTGGCTGACGACGGGGGAGGCCGAGTGGGTGAACCACATCTGAAAATTTCCGGCTATGTGCTGGAAGAGCTTGAGCGAATAATTGTCAAAGATGCCGCAGGACCGATTGCCGCCACTGCGGTGGATGAGATCCAAGCCGTTTTCGGGGTCGAGCTGACCGGATCGGAATTCGCTACCGCACATTCCTTGGCCGATCTCGCCATCCTGGTGCAGACGAAACTCAACAGACGCCGCGCCGCCGGAGCCGCGGACGGCGACGCGACCCGGCCCGGTCCCTCGACCGATGAGCGGGTGCCACTGTCCGGGGCCCAGCAGCGCATCTGGTTCATGCAACAGTTCTCTCCGGCCTCGATCCTCTACAACGTGCCGACCCGGCTGGAGCTGACCGGCCCGCTCGTCGTCGAGGCTCTGCACGCGGCGCTGACCGATCTGCTGGCCCGGCACGACATCCTGCGGACCTGCTACCCGGCCCGTTCGGGGGTGCCGTCGGTCGAGGTCCGGCCGGCCGAGCCGGCTGAGCTTCCGATCGTCGAGGTGTCAGCGGATGCCGACGTGGACCGGCTGGCCGAGGCGCAGGCGCGGATCCCGTTCCGGCTGGAACAGGATCTGCCGGTCCGGTTCCTGCTGCTCCGCCGTTCGCCGGAGCGGCACGTCCTGATCAGCACGTTCCAACACATCGCGGTGGACGGTCTGACGCTGGAACTGCTCGCCCGGGAACTCGGCGAGCGGTACGGCGCGCACGCTCGCTCCGGTTCGGCGCCGAGCCTGCCAGCCGCCCGGCAGTACGCGGAGTTCGCCCGTGCCGATGCGGCGGCGGCCACCTCGGCGGCCCGGCGGCGGGCCGTCGCCGAACGCGCGGCGGAGCTGAGCGGGATGCCGTTTCCGCTGGACTTGCCGACCGATTTCCCGCGGCCGCGGTTTCCCGGATACCAGGGCGACGCGGTCACCGTCACGGTCGACGAGGCGCTGGCGGCAGGGGTTCGGCAACTGGCCCGGCAGCAACGGGTGACGCCGTTCGCGGTGCTGCTCGCGAGCCTCTCGGTGGTGCTGCGGCGGGCCACCGGCCGTACCGAGGTCGTGGTGGGGACGCCGGCCGCCGGTCGTCTCCGGCCGGAGTGGCACGACGTGGCCGGCTGCTTCATCAACATGGTGCCGGTGGCCGTCACGGTGGTGGAGGGGGCCACCGCCGCCGCAGTGATCTCCGGTGCGGCGGCGTCGGCCTGGCAGGCCCTCGAGCGGCAGGACGTTCCGTTCGAGGACCTGATTCGTACGCTCGCCCGCCGCACCGTCTCGCCGCTGACCGTCATGTTCTCGTACCAGGCCGGCGGCCGGCCGATCCGGTTCGCGGGACTGGCGGACACCACGCTCGCGGTCAGCCGGCCACCGGGCACGGCCAAGTACGACCTGAGCCTGTACGCCGTCACCTCCGGCCCGACGCTGCGGCTCGAGCTGGAGTACGACACCGGCCGGTACACCGCGGAGACGGCCGCCGCGATCCTGCGAGGTTTCCGCGCTCAGCTCGCGGCGTTCGTGGCGGACCCGGAGGCGGTCCCGGACCTCGACGGGCCAAGTGAATTCACCAGACCCGAACAGGTGGAGCTTTGTTGACGCGACTGGAGCCGGGTCCACAGGCCAGCATCCATCAGCTTTTTACCCGCCAGGCCCACGCGCGGCCGGAAGCCGTCGCGATCACCTTCGACGGCCGGGACACGACCTACCGGGAGCTGGAGCGGCGGGCCAACGGCCTGGCCCACCGGCTTCGCCAGCTCGGCGTCGGACCGGACGTGCCGGTCGCCGTCTGTGCCGAACGGTCGGCCGAGGCGGTCGTCGCGATGCTGGGCGTGCTCAAGGCGGGCGGGGCGTACGTGCCGCTCGACCCGGAGCACCCGGCCGAACGGCTGGCCTTCATCTGCCGTGACTCGGGCGCCACCCTGCTCGTCACCGACGCGCCGGATCGGGACTTCGGGATCGCGCGGACGATCCTTTTCACCGGTGACGACGAGGCCACCGACGAGGACGGGCAGGCGCCGCCGCCGGTCGAGGTACGGCCCGATCATCTGGCGTACATCATCTACACCAGCGGCTCGACCGGCACGCCGAAGGGCGTCATGGTCGAGCACCGCAACCTGGTATCGCTGCTGGGAAGCACGAGTGCCCGGTTCGGGTTCGGCCCGGACGACGTATGGACCCTGTTCGCGTCGCTCGCCTTCGACGTCTCGGTGTGGGAGATGTGGGGCGCGCTGCTGCACGGCGCCCGGCTCGTGATCGTGCCCAACGAGGTGCGGCGCTCGCCCGCGGCCTTCCACGCGCTGCTCGCCCAAGAGGAAGCCACGGTGGTCAACCTGACACCTGCGGCGTTCCGTCAGCTGTCCCGCTACGAGGAGGACACCGCGCCGGCGCCGGTCCGTACCCTGCGCTGGCTGATCTTCGCCGGTGAGTCGCTCACCCCGGGCATGCTCGGTCCCTGGATCCGACGCCACGGTGACGAGCAGCCCGGGCTCGTCAACATGTACGGCATCACCGAGACCACCGTGCACAGCACGTGGCGGCGGATCGTCACCGCCGACCTCGCCGAGGCCGAGGCCAGCCTGATCGGCCTGCCGCTGGAGAGCTGGACGACCGTCGTCCTCGACCCGCACGGGCGGGCCGTCGTGCCGGGCGAGCCGGGCGAGCTCTACGTCGGCGGCGCCGGGGTGGCCCGCGGCTACGTGGGGCGTCCCGACCTGACCGCGGCCCGGTTCGTCACCGGGCCCGATGACACGCGGCTCTACCGCTCGGGTGACGGCTGCCTGGTGCGGCCGGACGGTGAACTGCAATACCTGGGCCGGCTCGACCACCAGGTGAAGCTGCGGGGCTACCGGATCGAGCTGGGTGAGATCGAGGCCGCGCTGTGCGCGCATCCCGCGGTGCACGAGGCCGTGGTGGTCCTCGACCCGGACGGGGCCGCCGAACCGCGGCTGGTCGCCTATCTGGTCCCGCGTGCCCCCGAAGCGCCCGCGGCGCACGACCTGCGGCTCCACCTGGGCCGCACTCTTCCCGAATACATGCTTCCGGCGGCGTACGTCGTACTGGACCGGCTGCCGCTGACCCCGAACGGCAAGGTGAACCACTCCGCCCTCCCGGCCGCCGGCGCCGCACGTCCGGAGCTGTCCACGCCGTTGGTCGCGCCGTCGTCGCCGGCGCAGCAGCGGCTCGCCGAGATCTTCGCCGAAGTGCTGGGACTGGACCAGGTGGGCCTGGACGACGACTTCTTCGAATTGGGAGGACATTCCATGCTTGCCGTACAGGTGGCCGCCTTGGCGTGCGAACGCTGGGAGATGAGCGTCTCGCTGCGGTCGATCTTCGACGCGCCGACGGTCCGGCTGCTGGCCGCGGAAGCGGACGCCGCTCCGGTTCTGGAGGCGCACGCGTGATCCCGGACAACGCGGTCGCCGTCATCGGCATGAGTGGCCGCTTCCCCGGAGCGCCGGACGTCGAGTCGTTCTGGCAGCTGATCGTCGACGGCGGTGTCGCCGCGACCCGGTTCACCCGGGACGAGCTGCTCGCCGCGGGTGTGCCCGCCGAGCAGATCAACGCCGACGGACACGTCCCGGTCGGCTATCCGCTGGACGGATGGGGTGAGTTCGACGCCTCGTTCTTCGGCTACTCGCCCGCCGAGGCGACCACGATGGACCCGCAGCACCGGCTCGCGCTGCAAACCTGCTGGCAGGCACTGGAACGGGCCGGATACCCGCCACGCGACGGTGCCGCGCCGATCGGTGTGTTCCTGAGCGCCTCCACCAGCGCCTACCTGGAGCAACGGATCCTGCCGCAGGCCGCGGGGGAGCGGGGTACCGACGAGTTGCAGCGTGTGATCGGCACCGATGCGGGGATGCTGGCGCTGCGGGTGTCGTACAAGCTGAATCTCACCGGTCCCAGCCTGACCGTGCAGACGGCCTGTTCGTCGTCGCTGGTCGCCGTGCACCTCGCGGTGCAGAGCCTGCTCACCCGCGAGTGCGACACCGCCCTCGCCGGTGGTGCGGCGATCCGGTTGCTGGACCCACGCGGCTACCAGTACGAGGAAGGTTCGATCCTGTCCCCGGACGGGATGTGCCGCCCGTTCGACGCCGCGGCCGGTGGCACGGTCTCCGGTGACGGCGTCGGTGTCGTGGTGCTCAAGCGGCTCGATGACGCGCTCGCCGACGGGGACCACATCGACGCGCTGATCATCGGCTCCGCCGTGAACAACGACGGCAACACGAAGATCGGCTTCACCGCGCCGTCCAGCTCCGGGCAGGCCGCCGCGATCGACGAGGCCCTGGCCGTCGCCGCGGTGACCCCGGCCGACGTGCAGTACGTCGAGGCGCACGGCACGGGCACCCTGCTCGGCGACCCGATCGAGGTGCGCGCGCTGACCACGGTGTTCGCCCGTACGCCGCGCCCCGAACCGTGCCTGCTCGGCAGCGTCAAGTCGAACATCGGCCACCTGGACGCCGCCGCTGGCGTCGCCGGCCTGATCAAGACCGTGCTCGCCCTGCGGCACGGCGTCGTTCCGGGCACGGCTCACTTCCGTACCGCCAGCCCGCACCTGAGTCTGGAGCCGACGCTGTTCCGGGTGGCCGGCGACAGTGTCGCGTGGCCGACCCCGCCGGCGGGCGCGCCGCGCCGCGCCGGGGTCAGCGCCTTCGGGGTCGGCGGGACCAATGCCCACGTGGTGCTCCAGGCCGCGCCGGCCCGCGCGGAGACCACCGGCGACGGTGCCGAGCGCCGGGTGCTGCCACTGTCCGGCCGTACCGCCGAGGGTGTGCTCTCCACCGCCCGCAAGCTGGCAGCCGTACTCGCCGGCCCGGACCCGGTGTCGCTCGCCGACGTGGCCTACACGCTCCAGCGGCGGCGCCGCCCGCTGACGGCCCGTACGTCCGTGGTGGCCCGGGACCGCGACGAGGCGATCCGTGCCCTGACCGCGCTCACCCCGACCGACGTGGCCGTCGTCGGCGCCGACGACGAGGACCAGCCGCCCGGTGTGATCCTGATGTTCCCGGGACAGGGCAGCCAGTTCGCCGGGATGGGCGCCGACCTCTACCGCGACGAGCCGGCGTTCCGGCAGGCGATGGACGACTGCGCCGAAGCCTTCCGCCCGCACCTGCGGTTCGACGTCCGGGACGTCGCCTTCGGCGACGACGACGAGCGGCTCCGGCAGACCGAGTACACGCAGCCCGTGGTGTTCAGCGTGGGGTACGCGATCGGCCGGCTACTGCTGGACGCCGGGATCGAGCCGACCGCGATGATCGGCCACAGCCTCGGCGAATACGTCGCGGCCTGCCTGGCCGGGGTGTTCAGCCTTCCCGACGCCGCCCGGATCGTCGCCGCCCGGGGCGCCCTGGTGCAGCAGGCCGTGCCCGGCCGGATGATCTCGGTGGCGCTCGGCCCGGACGAACTCACCTCGATGGTGCGGGGCCACGGCGTGATCGCCGCCGTGAACGGTCCCGAGCTGTGCGTACTCGCCGGCACCGACGACGAGATCGCCGCCGCCGAACGACTGCTCGCCGAACAGCACGTACCGGTCCGGCCGCTCGCGACGTCGCACGCTTTCCACACCGCTCTGATGGACCCGATCCTGGACGAGTTCGCCGCCGTCGTCGCCGGGATCTCCCGCAACGCGCCGCGACGTCCCTTCGCCTCCAACGTCACCGGTCGCCTCATCACCGCCGAGCAGGCCACGTCGGCGGACTACTGGGTCACGCATCTGCGCCAGCCGGTCCGGTTCGCGGACGGCCTGTCCGGGCTGCTCGGCGCCGCCGACGGGCCGCAGGTGCTGGTGGAGGCCGGCCCCGGGTCGGCGCTGACCGCCATGGCCCAGCTGACCGGAACGAGCGCGCCCCGGGTGCCGCTGCTTCCGCGACGCGACCGGCCGCCGTCGCCGCTGGCCGCGCTGTGGCGTGCCGGCGTGGCGATCGACTGGGCCGCGCAGGGCACCGTGGGCCGGGTGGTTCCGCTGCCCGCGGTGGAGTTCGACGGCCAGGAACACACGCTGCCGCGCCCGCAGGCCACCGCCGGACGTACGGACGAGCCGGACGAGCCGGTGCGGTGGACGTACGCGCCGGTGTGGCACCGCGGCGGGCGGGTGACCGCCGACCCGGCCGGGACCCCGCTGACCTGGCTCGTGATCGAGGACGAGGCTGGGCTCGCCCACCGGATCGGTGCGCTGCTGCGGGCCGCCGGGCACGAGGTCGAGACCGTCGCGGCGTCCGGGCTGGACGGCGTCGAGGAGTCCCGGGCACTGGTGCGGGGACTGGCCACGGCGGGCCGGCTGCCGAACCGCGTGTTGCATGCGGGGACGATCCTCGGCACGGACGGCACGGACAGTCCGTCCGACGGTTTCGACCTCGCGCAGCGACGCGGGCTGCTCGGCCTGGTCGCTCTGACGCAGGCGCTGCACGAACTGGGCGGTACGGACGGGCTCGGCATCATCGTGCTGACCGACCGGTTGCAGGATGTCGCCGGATCCGTTCCGGTACGCCCCGAGCGCGCCACCGTCCACGGCGCGGTGACGGTCCTGCCGCAGGAGTTCACCGGCCTGCACTGCCGCGGCGTCGACGTGGAACTGCCGGTACCCGGCGCCGACGAGCGGTGGTCCGGCCTGGCCACCACGCTGACCGCCGAGCTCCTCGCCGCGGTGCCCACCGACGAGCTGTTCGTCGCCTACCGCGGCGGTGTCCGGTGGCGTCGTGCGTTCGCTCCCGTCGAGCTGGCCGGCGGCGCGCCGGTGTGGCGCCCGGACGGCGGCTACCTACTGGTCGGAGTCGGCACCGAGACCGGGCTGATGATGGCCGAGGAGCTGGTCGCCCGCGGGGCCCGGGTGATCGGCGTGACCGGGCCGGTCGAACTCCCGGCGGACCAACGGGCGCGGCTCACCGCCCTGCTGGACCGGGCCGGGACGCAGCTGACGTTGCTCACCGCCGACCTGCTGGACGCCGTACAGGTCACCGCGGTGGTTCAGGAGGCGCAGGTCCGGCTGGGCCGGCTGGACGGCGTGTTCCACCTGGTCGACGATCGGGCCACCGGCATGGTCGCCATGAAGTCCGCAGCCGACGTCATGATCACCCTGGGTGCCCGGGTACGCAGCACGTTGCTGCTGGGCGCGGCACTGGACCGGGTGACCGGGGACGGCTCGTACGGCTTCCTGCTGCTCGGCTCCTCCATCACCGGTGTGGTCGGCGGATTCGGCCAGCTGGAGAACTGCGCGGTGGCCACGTTCCTGGACACCTACGCCCACACGTACAACGAGCCCGGGCGCACCGTCACCGCCCTGCACTGGGGACAGTGGCGCTGGGACGACTGGCTGGAACGGCAGGTGGCCGGCCTGCCGGAGATCCGCGCCGACTACCAGCGGCAGCGCGAGCGGTACGGCATCCCGGTCGCCGAAGGTCTGGAGCGCACCTCGGCCGCGCTGGCCGGTGGGCTGCCGTCCGTACTGGTCTCCACCTGTGACCTACGGGACGTGCTGACCGAGCAACTGCGGATGACCGCCGCCGGGTTCGCCTCGGCGATCACCGCACCGGCCGAGGCGGGCGACCCGGGCTGGAACCCAGCCCGACTGTGGCCCGACGACGAGGTGGCCCAACAGGTGGCGAGCATCTGGCGGGAGGTGCTCGGTGTCACCTTCGACGAGCCGGACACCGACTTCTACGCCCTCGGCGGCAACTCGCTCTTCGCCATTCAGGTGGTCGCGCGGCTGCGGCAGGTGTTCGGGCAGCTGCCGATGAGTGTGATCTTCGAGGCACCGTCGGTGGCCGGTCTGGCCGCGGCCATCCGTCAACAACAAGCCCACGCGCTCGCCGATGAGGAGATAGCGAGAATGCTGGACGAGGTCGAGGCCCTGTCCCCAGAGGATCTCGAGGCGCTGCTGGCAGGCGACCATGGCTGAGAATCTGTCGCCCGACGAGGCGCTCCAGCGGCGGCTGGCCACCCTGACACCGCAACAGCGTGAGGTGTTCGAGCGCCGCCGCCGCGAGCGGGAGGCCGCCGCCACGGCACCGGCCGCCCGGCAGGGCGGCGGTGCGGCCACCGCCACCGCCACCGCCCGCCGTCGGCGCCGTCCGGGCAGCACGATGGACTTCAGCGTGTTCTTCTTCTCCGGGGACGGCTCCAGCGTCGAGGAGAACCGGTACGACCTGCTGCTGGAGTGCGCGCGGATAGCGGACCGGGAAGGATTCGCCGGCATCTGGGTGCCGGAGCGGCACTTCGTCGACTTCGGTGGCCTCTACCCGAACCCGTCGGTGATCGCGGCGGCGCTGGCGGTCGCCACCGAGCGGATCCAGATCCGTGCCGGTAGCGTCGCGCTGCCGCTGCACCACCCAGCCCGGATCGCCGAGGAGTGGTCGGTCGTGGACAACCTGTCCCACGGCCGGGTGGCGATCTCGGCCGCCTCGGGATGGCACCCGGACGACTTCGTCCTCGCGCCCGGCGACGGCACGCAGGTCTACCAGGACCGGAAGAACGTGATGTTCGACCGGCTGGAGACGGTGCAGCGGCTGTGGGCCGGCGAGACCGTCGAGATGCCGGGGGTCACCGGGACGCCGACCGCGGTCCGTACCCTGCCCCGCCCGATCCAGCCCCGGCTGCCGGTGTGGGTCTCCTCGCAGGGCAGCCTGGACACGTTCGTGCAGGCCGGACGGGCCGGCGCGAACCTGCTCACCGGCCTGGTCGCGCAGCAACCGGAACAGGTCAAGGCGAAGATCGCCGCCTATCGGAAGGCACGCGCCGACGCCGGGTACGACCCGACGGCCGGCGTGGTCACCGCGATGGTGCACACCTTCCTCGGCTCGGATCTGAACGAGGTCCGCGAGATCGTCCGCCGTCCACTGATCGACTACCTCGGTACGTTCCTGCGCCAGCAGGACAGCACCGGCAGCGGGTACGGGGTGCTGTCCGAAACCGAGCGCGCGGTGATGCTGTCCGCCACCTTCGACCGGTACTTCGACCACCTGGCGCTGCTCGGCACACCAGACACCGGGGAGAGCTTCGTCGAGGACCTCATCGACCTCGACGTCGACGAGGTCGCCTGCCTCGTGGACTTCGGTGTCGCCCCCGATCTGGTGATCGAGGGACTCACCCACCTGACCGAGTTGAAGAACCGCTACCAGCAGACCCGGGGTGCCGCATGACCGACCTCACGCAACGGCTGGCCAAGCTGACACCGGCGCAGCGGGCGGTGCTCGACCGCCGGCTCCGGGCGAAGAACGCGCAGGTCGACCAGGTGCCGCCGATCACCCGCCGCGCCGACGTCGGCAGCCACGCGCTCACCGTGGACCAGGAGCGCATCTGGCTCATCCACCAGTTCGACCCGGGCGACCCGGCGTACAACATCTTCTTCGCGGCCCGGCTCAGCGGAGAGTTGGACCTCGACGCGCTGCGCCGGGCGGCCGGGGACTTCGTCGCCCGGCACGAGCCGCTGCGGACCACGTTCGTGGCGGTGGACGGGCGTCCCCGCGCGATCGTGCACGAGACCGTCCCGGTCGACGTGGTCGTGACCGACCTGCGGGAGGTGCCGGAGGCCGAGCGGGAGGCGGCGACGCGGCGACTGGCGCTCGAGGAGATCCGTACCCCGTTCGACCTGACTGTGTGCCCGCTGATGCGGCTGCGGCTGCTGCGGACCGCCGACGACGAGCACATGCTGGTCGGCACCGTCGACCACCTGATCTGGGACCGGGCCTCGCTCACGGTGTTCAACGCCGAGTTCCCGGAGCTGTACAACGCGCACGTCACGGGGCGCCCGCACACGCTGCCGCCGGTCGAGCTGCACTACGGCGACTACGCCGAGTGGCAGCCGGGCTGGCTGAGTCGGGAGGTGGCGACCAGGCACCTGCCGTACTGGAAAGAGCACCTCGCCGGGGCGGTGCCGGCCCTGGAGCTGCCCACCGACCGGCCGCGCCCGCCGGTGCAGACCTTCCACGGCGCCCGTCACCAGTTCCGGCTCACGCCCGCGCTCACGACCGCGATCCGGGCGCTGGCCCGCACCGAGAACGTGACCGTGAACGTCGCCCTGCTGGCCGCCTGGCAACTGCTGCTGCACCGGCTGTCCGGCCAGGAGGACATCGTGGTCGGCACCACCTCGTCGACCCGGGGGCGGCCGGAAACCGAGTCGATGATCGGCTACTTCCTCACCATGCTGCCGCTGCGCGTGCGGGTGCGGCCGGAGATGACGTTCCGGGAGCTGCTCTTCGAGGCCCGGACCGCCGTGCTCGGCGGCTTCGACCATCACGACGTGCCGTTCGGGGTCCTGCTCGACGCGCTCGACGTGGCACGCGACCCCAGCCGGAACCCGATCTACCAGTCGACGTTCATCTACGTCGACTTCCTGCACGAGGACCGGGTGCCGCTGCACGGGCTGAGCGGCGAGACCGTCATGCTCGACAACTTCACCGCCAAGGACGACATCACCCTCGGGTTCTTCGACGACCGTTCCCTCGGCGACGACCACTTCTACGGCCTGCTGGAATACAACACCGACCTGTTCGACCCCGAGACCGTGGAGCGGATCGGCGAGCAGGTGGTGCAGCTGCTGGAGCAGCTGGTCGCCGACCCGGGGCGTACGGTCGCCGACTACCGGCTGATGCGGGACGAACAGGTGCACCAGGTCGTGGTGGAGTGGAACGCGACCACAGTGGACCGGGACCCCACCGCCACGGTCGAGTGCCTCGTCCGGGAGCAGGCGCTGCGGACCCCCGACGCGATCGCCGTCCGGTGCGGTACCGAGCAGTGGACGTACGCGCGGCTGACCGACCGTGCGGCGGTGATCGCACGGCGGCTGCGGGCGCTCGGGGTGGGGCCCGAGGTCGTGGTCGGCGTCGGGCTGGAACGCTCGTGCGACCTCGTCGCGGCGCTTCTCGGCGTGCTCTGGTCGGGTGGCGCGTACCTGCCGCTGGACCCCTCGCACCCGCGGGATCGGCTGGCCGGCATCGTCGAGCGCTCCGACGCCCGCGTCGTGATCACCAGTGCCGAGCTCAGCGACGGTATCCCGGCGCCGGAGCTGCTCGTCCTGGACGAGCTGCCGCCGCAGGAGCCGCAGGAGGTCCCGCCCGCGCCGGGTGACGGGCGGCGGCTGGCATACGTGATGTACACCTCCGGCTCGACCGGCACGCCGAAGGGTGTGCAGATCACCCACAGCAACCTGATCAACCTGCTGTTGGACCTGAACGACCGGGTCGGTGTGCGGGCCGGTGAGGTGTTGGCCGCGGTCACCCCGGTCACCTTCGACATCGCCGGGTTCGAGCTGTTCGGACCGCTGCTGGCCGGGGCCACCGTCACGGTGGTGCGGCGGGAGGACAGCCGCGAGGGCGGCGGGCTGGCGCGGGCACTGGCGGAGTGCGGCGCCACCGTGATGCAGGCGACCCCGACCACGTGGCGGCTGCTGCTCGACGCCGGCTGGCAGAACCCCGCCGGCCTGCGGATGCTGATCGGCGGTGAGGCCCTGCCGCCCACCCTGGCCGCCGAGATGGGCGCGCTGCCCGGCCGCGCCTGGAACGTGTACGGCCCCACCGAGACCACGATCTGGTCCACCATCTGGCCCATCCCGGCAGACGGCGGCCCGGTGTCGATCGGCCGACCGCTCGCGAACACCCAGATGTACGTGCTGGACGCGGATCGCCGGCCGGTTCCGGTGGGCGTACCCGGTGATCTCTACATCGGCGGCGCCGGCGTGGCCCGGGGCTACCGCGGCGCGCCCGACCTGACCGCGCAGCGGTTCCTGCCCGACCCGTTCGGCTCGCACGGCATGCTCTACCGCACCGGCGATCGGGCCCGCTGGCAGCGCGACGGCACACTGATCTTCCTGGGCCGCGACGACAACCAGGTGAAACTGCGCGGCCACCGGATCGAACTGGGCGAGATCGAGTCGGCGCTCGAACGCCATCCCGGCGTACGGCGCGGCGTGGCGATCGTGCGTGAGGACCGGGCCGGCGACGCGCGGCTGGTCGGTTACGTCGAGCCGGCCGGCGAGGACCTGACCACCCCGCCCGAGCTGATCGCGTTCCTACGCGAGAGCCTGCCCGACTACATGATCCCCGCCGCCGTCGTCGTGCTGGACGCGCTGCCGATGACCGCCAACGGCAAACTGGATCGCAAGTCGCTGCCCGCCCCGTCGATCGACCGGGCCGCGGGCAGCTACGCCGCCCCTCGTAACCCGCTGGAGCTGCGCATCGCCCGGATCTGGGAGGACGTGCTGGACGTCCGGCCGATCGGCGTCCACGACCGGTTCTTCGACCTGGGCGGGCACTCGCTCCTGGTGCTGCGGCTGATGGCCGAGCTGGAAGCGGCGTTCGGCGTGACCCTGCCGATGGCGGCGATCTTCCAGGGTGCGACCGTCGAGCAG
This sequence comes from Micromonospora sp. NPDC049645, assembly GCF_040675155.1. Taxonomy (NCBI): domain Bacteria; kingdom Bacillati; phylum Actinomycetota; class Actinomycetes; order Micromonosporales; family Micromonosporaceae; genus Micromonospora; species Micromonospora sp. NPDC049645. The sequence continues at coordinate 164,559 of NZ_JBFAOI010000010.1, read as the reverse complement.
TTCGCCCGGATGGTGCGCGACGGCTTCCGCCCCGAGGGCGACGTACACACGATCCGGCTGCGGGCCGGAGCGGACACGGAGACGCCGATCTTCTTCGTCCACCCGGCGGGCAGCGAGGTGGTCTGCTACATGCCGTTCACCGAGCTGGTCGAGCCGGCGGAGCGGCCGCTGTACGCCCTGGCGTCGCCCGAGCCGGTCGACGGCCGGTTCCCGCACGCGACGTTCGAGGAGCGGGCGGCGGCGTTCGCCGGGTTGATCCGCGACATCCAGCCGACCGGGCCGTACGAGCTGGTGGGTTGGTGTTACGGCGGCTCGAACGCGTACGCCGTGGCAGCCGAGCTGGAACGCGTTGGTGAGACCGCGTCCGTGGTGCTGATCGACGCCCACCCGCCGGCCCCGGTGGACGTGGAGCCGGACCGCGCGGAGATCGTCGCGGCGATCGCCGCCAACCTGCGCTGGGACCACCACCAGGACGACACGGCCGTCGACGACCTGCGCGCCATGAGCGACGACGAGCACATCGACCATCTACTGCGCATCGCCCGGGCGGCGAACTACCTGCCGGCCGACAGCGGGCAGGCGCAGATGGCGTCGGTGCTGGAGATGTGGATGGCGAACCTCCGCCTGTTGTGGAGGTACGACCCGCCCCCGCTGCGCGGTCCGGTGACCGTGGTTCGGGCGGAGGCCGAGCCACCCGAGCCGTTCCGGGCTTGGGAGACGCTGGCGACGGGGCAGGTCCGCAAGTTCGAAGCGCCCGGCAACCACTACACGGTGGTGCGGTGGCCTAACGTCGCAGCGGTGGCACAGATCGTGAGCGATGCCCGTGGTCGGGCGCAGGGAGCGCAATCGTGAGGGAACTACTGCGGGACAAGGTCTACCTTCGCTACTGGCTGGCGGTGGTCATCTCCTTCCTCGGCGACGGCATCGCCAAGGTCACCGTGATCTATGTGGCGGCCGATCTGACCGACTCGCCGGCCCTGTTCATCGCCGCGATCGTCATCGCGCAGTTGCTGCCATCCGGGGTGCTCGGCGCGTTCATCGGTCCGCTGGTGGACCGGATGTCGCCCCGTGTGCTGCTGGTCGGCGCGGACGTCGCCCGCGTGGTGATCGTCCTGGCGATGATTTTCGCGGTGGACTCGGCCTGGCTGCTGTTGCTGCTGATCTTCCTGGAAGGGCTGGGCAAGGCGGTGTTCGAGACCGCCCGGATGGCCGCCATCCCCAAGGTGGTCGGCGGGCACAGCATCCCGGTCGCCATCGCCCTGTTCCAGAGCACCGTACAGGCGCTGAACCTGGCCGGACCGCTGCTCGGCGGCCTACTGATCCTGGTGGCCGGGGTCAAGTTGTCGTTCGTGGTCAACGCCGCGACCTTCGTGGTGTCGGCGCTTCTGCTGGGCAGCATCGCGGTGCTCAAGGAGGCCACCGTGGCGGCGTCCGGGCCGGGGCAGTACTGGAGCTCACTGCGTACCGGGATCACCGGCGTGCTGAGCATCGGGTCGCTGCGCCTGGTGGCATGGGCCATGGTCCCGGTGATGCTGGCTATCGGTCTGTTCACCACGAACGTGAACACGCAGCTGCTGACCGGGTTCGATCTGCCCGCGTTCGAGTTCGGTCTCGCCCAGGCGATGCTCGGCGGCGGTGCGATCATCGGGGCGTTCCTTGGGCCGGCCCTGGTCCGGCGGCTCTCGCTGACCGGATTGCTGGCCGGCGCCGTGGCCCTGTTCGGCGTGTCCCTGCTGGTGCTGTGGCCGATCGACGAACGCTGGCCGGCCAGTGGCCTGGTCCTGGTCTGCGCGTGGTGTGCGCTGGCCGGCCTGGGCATGAGCCTGGTGCAGGTGCCGGTGGCGAACATCCTGCTCCGCGACCTTCCCGAGGATCTCCGCGGGCGGGGAGTCGCCCTGCTCAACGCCCTCATGATCAATTTCTCGATCGTCGGCGTGCTGCTCGGCGGCGTGGTGGCGGACGCCATCGGCGCGGCCGCGTCGATCGTTCTCACCGGGTTCGTCCTGCTGCCGCCGACCGTGCTGCTGCTGCTCAAGTCTCGAAAGAAGAACCCCGATGCGGCGACCAGAATCGAGGTAGGAACCCCACGATGACCCCAGACACTCTGGCCACGCCTCTCGACGCGGGCCCGGGGCTGCCGGACGCGGAGCTGCTGGCGGCCTGGGCGATCGTCCGCGCCGCCACGCTCCGGCAGCAGTCCCTCACCCTCGTCCTGGACCTGCGCGGGCGGTCGGCCGACGTGGACGTCGACCTGGCCGCCACCCCGACGGCCGGTGACCTGATCGCGCACTGCGAGTCCGCGCTCACGTCGCCGCCGCCGAGCCGCCCCGGCCCGGGCGCCGACCCGATAACCCTGGCCGTCACCGGGGCCGGGGAGGCCGAACTGCGGCACCGGTCCGGTGCCGCCGACCCGGTGCAGGTCGCGCTGCTGGCCGGACTGGTGGGCCGGACCGCGCGGGAGATCAGCCGCTCGCGGCAGTGCCAAGTGTCCACATTGGATCTATTGCGTGCCGGTGACCGGCGGCAGTCCGAGCGGTGGCGGCAGGCCGCCCACCGGGACGTCGACGGCGCGGCACCCGAGCGGCACCGGGCCGTCCGCGACCAGGCGCGCCGCGACCCCACCCGGACCGCCGTGATCTGCGGGGAACAGCGGATCACCTACGGTGAGCTCGACGCCCGGGCGAACCGGCTCGCACACCTGCTCATCCACCGGGGGGTCCGCGCCGACGTACGGGTGGCCCTCTGCCTGCCCCCGGGCATCGACCTGGTGGTGAGCATGCTGGCCGTGCTCAAAGCCGGCGGCTGCTACCTGCCGATCGACCCCGGCCACCCGGTCGCCCGTATCGCGTTCGTGTTGGACGACGCCGAGGTCGCGGTCGTGCTCGGCGACGACACGACGCCCCCCGACGCGACCCTCGGCCGGCCGGTCGACCGCCTCGGCACGGACGCGACGCACCAGCTACTGGCGGCCTGGCCCGAGACGCCGCCGGCGGACCCGTCCGACGACGCCCGCCTGGGCTACGTCCTCTACACCTCCGGCTCCACCGGCGAACCCAAGGGTGTCGCGGTGCCCGAACGGGCGGTCGGCAACCTGCTGCGATCGGTCGCCCGGCAGGTGACCCTGCGACCCGGCGACACCGCCCTGGCCAGCTCGGCGCCGGTCTTCGACATCTCCACCGTCGAGATCTTCCTGCCTCTGATGAGCGGCGCCCAGGTCGTCGTCGCGACCCGGGACCAGAGCCGCAACCCGACCGAGATGGCCCGGCTCATCGACGCGTACGACGTCCGGTTCGTCCAGGCCACCCCGACCGCGTGGCGCCCGCTCACGGACGCCCTGACGGCCGGCGGCCGACGGACACGTCTCCAGGCGCTCACCGCCGGCGAGCCGCTGACGCCCGACCTGGCCACCCGGATGACCGCGGTGGCCGGGGAGGTCCTCAACGGGTACGGCCCGACGGAGACCACCATCTACTCGACGATCGCGCGGATCACCGACCCCGCCGACGTGACGATCGGGGAACCGGTCGACGGCACCACCCTCTACGTGGTCGACGCCGAGGACCGGCCGGTCCCCGCCGGCGTCCCGGGCGAGCTGCTGATCGGCGGCCGCGGCGTGGCCCGTGGCTACCTCAACCGCCCGGAGCTGACCGCGCGGCGGTTCGTTCCCGACACCTGGGGACCGGCCGTACCCGGCGAGACGGTGTACCGGACCGGCGACCTGGTGTGGTGGGCACCGGACGGCCGGCTGCGGGCCGTCGGACGCCTCGACTCCCAGGTGAAGGTCCGTGGGCACCGGATCGAACCCGGCGAGGTGGAGGCCCGGATCACCGCGCATCCGGACGTCACCGCGTGCGCGGTACGGGCACGCGAGTTCGGGCCCGACGACACCCGGCTGGTCGCGTTCCTGGTCACCGTGGCGGGCCGCTCGCTCTCCCTGGCCGACGTACGGGCCTGGTGCGCCGACGCGCTGCCGAACTACCTCATCCCGACGGTGTGCGTGCCCCTTCCCGAGTTGCCCCTGACCAGCAGCGGCAAGCTCGACGAGCGGGCACTGCCGGACGCCGGGCAGCTGCGGGCGGGCATCGCACCAGAAGCGGGCGAGGACCGGGAGCGGGACCGGGCGGAGCCGCGGACCGCGGCGGAACGGGCGGTGGCCCGGATCTGGCGGGAGGCCCTGTGGGCCGACGAGCTGGGCGTGCACGACAACTTCTTCGAGCTGGGCGGCGACTCGCTGGTGGCCACCCAGGTCACCCTGCGCCTGCAACAGGAGTTCGTGCTCGACGTGCCGATGCGCGCGATCTTCGAGAACCCGACGGTGGCCGAACTCGCCGCCACGCTGGTCCAGGCGCGTGCCGCCGGCGGATTCGGCGTGCAGGCGCCCGCCACGGCCGGGAAGGGCGCCCGATGAGCGACCGCGAGACCCTGCTGGTCGTCTACGACCGGGGCAGCCTGGCACCGACCCGGCTGGCGCAGGCCGCCGAGGCCAACGACGTCGAGCTGGTGTTCCTGGTGGGCGCGCAGACCCTGGCCGGCGGCGCGCCGGACCCGCTGGCCGAGGCGCACACCGAGCAGATGCTGCCGACACTGCGGATGCTCGGCGGCACGATCGACGCCTCCGGCACCAGCGAGGTCGAGCTGCTCTCCCTGATCGGCGCGCACCGGCCGGCCGGCATCGTGACGTTCAGCGAATTCCAGCTGGAGTCCACCGCCCGGCTCGCCGACCGGCTCGGGCTCGCCCACCACCGGCTCGCCGAGGTGCCCGTGATCACCAGGAAGGACGTACAGCGGCGCCGCTTCGCCGAGCGGGGTGTCGACGCCCTCCGGGTCGCCACGGTCACCGGCGCGGACCAGGTCGACGCGGCACTCGAACACGTCGGGCTGCCCGCCGTGGTCAAGCCGGTGCGCGGCGCCTCCAGCCGGAACACCGTCGCCGTACACACCGCCGCGCAGGCACACACGTTCGTCACCCGGGCACTGGCCGGTGACGGGCCGGGCCCCCGCGAGTCGGCCCTGATGCTGGAGGAGCTGCTCGTCGGCCGGCCGACGCCCGCACCGTGGGGCGACTACATCGCGGTGGACTGCGCGGTGTCCGCCGGTCGCGCCGAGGCGATGTTCGTGACCAGCAAGTTCGCGCTCGCCGAACCGCTGCGGGAGCGCGGCGGATACGGCGGCCGGTCCTTTGTGGAGGACAGCCTGGTCGCCGAGGTGGAGGCGCTCGCCTGTCGGGCCGTGGAGGCGGTCGGCGTCACCACCGGCATAGCCGACGTCGAGATCAAGCTGACCGCCGCCGGCCCGCGGGTGATCGAGGTTAACGGCCGCCTGGGCGCCTGGGTCGACGACCTCGCCGTGCGGTCCGGTTTCGCCGACCCGGCCGACGTCGCGGTCCGGGCCGCGCTGGGCCGCCCGTTCCACACCCGTCGGCAGCCCGCCCCGAACAGCCCGATCGCGTTCCACTACCTGCTGGTGCCGCCGGTGCACGCCCGCCGGGTACGCGGCATCCAGCAGGTGTCCGCACTGCGTCGGGTGCCGCACGTCGACCGGGTCACGGTGCTTACCGCACCGGGCGAGCCGGCCGACTGGCGGCTCGGTGCGGCCGCCAACGCGGCGGCCGTGACCGGCGTCGCCGGATCCCACGCCGAGCTGGCCGACGTGGTGGCCGATCTTGAGGAGGTTCCGTGGATCACCTACGACTGAACGGCGGCGACAACCCGGCGATCGAGCTGCCGCGGTCGCGGTGGCTGCGGCCGGACCTCCCGGCCGTACCGTCCGGACCGTTGCGCGCGGTGCTGGTCCTGCTGCCCCACGCGGGCGGTACCGCACACACGTACACGGCGTGGGCGCGCGCCCTGCCGGAGGGTGTCACCGTCCTGGCGGTCGAGTACCCGGGCCGCGGGGCGCGGATGGCCGAGCCGCCCAGCGCCGACCTGGACGCTGTGGTGGCCGACCTGACCGAGGTGCTGGTCACGGTGCAGGACGCGCTGGACGGCCGACCGCTCATCCTCGGCGGGCACAGCCTCGGCGCCCTGCTCGCCCACGAGATCGCCGGTGAGTTCCAGAGCCGTGGCCGCTCCGTACCGAGGTTGTTCCTCTCCGCGGCCGTGGCGCCGCACCGCCGGGCCGGGCTGCCGGACATGAGCGGGTGGGACGACGAGTCGTTGGCCGAGGCGCTCGGCGCCAGCGGCGACATACCGCGGGAGATCCTCGCCGACGCCGACGCCCGCGACATGTACCTGCCGATGATTCGGAACGACCTGATGCTCGCGCGCCGGTACGGCCCGGACACCCGCGCCGCCACCACGGTGGTGCGTACCCGGGCCGTGGTCGTCGGCGGCGCGGACGACCCCCGGTGCCCGGCCGGCGAACTCGCCGCCTGGGCCGACCTGATCGACGGCCCGATGCAGCTCACCGTGCTGCCCGGCGGCCACTTCTACTACCGCGACCAGCTCGTCGCGGTCGGCCGGCTCATCGACGGACTGGTGACCACGCCGCAACCCGGCACACCACGCCAGTAAAGGAGAGATCCCGATGTCCACGAGGCAACTTCACTTCACCCCCGCTACCGGTACGACGACCGAGCTCATCCCCGGATACCAGGGCCGGTTCGTCCACGGCGACCACCTGACCGTGGCGCTCTGGGACGTCAAGGCCGGCAGCGAGGTGCCCAGTCACAGCCACCCGCACGAGCAGATCGTCAACTGCCTGGAAGGCACCTTCGAGATGCGGGTGGGCGGTGAGGTCTTCCTGATGGGGCCAGGCGACAGTGTCGTGGTGCCGGGCGGGGTGGAGCACTCGGCCGTGGCCAGAACCGACGCGCGCTGCCTCGACGTGTTCCACCCCGTACGCGACGACTACCGGATCTGAGCGACGGTGACGCTGATGCAATCCCAGGTTCACGTCCACACCCTCGGACCGTCCGGCACGAACTGTGAGGCCGCGGCTCACCACTGGCTCGACCAGCAGAGGATCGACGACCACCAGGTCACCCTGTACGGCACCCTGGAGGAGGCCGTACAGGTGGTCACCACGGCGCCCGGCGCGCACGTGCTGCTCGGCTGCGTGGTGTACCCGGACCTGCACCACATCGTCTTCCGCAACCTCGGCTCGCTGGCCCTGGTCGAGTGCTTCGTGATGCCGACCCACCACATGGTGGTGGCCGGGGACATGTCCAAGCCGGTGCCGACGGTCGCCTCGCACCCCGCGCCGGTCAACCTGCTCGACGCGTGGACGCCGGAGATCACATTCGTCGACAGCAACGTACGGGCCGCGATGGCCGTTGCCGGCGGCGACGCCGACGCATGTGTCACCACCTCGATCGCCGCGGCCAAGGCGGGACTGCCCGTGGTGGAGGACTTCGGCCCGGTGCCGATGGGTTTCAGCATCCACGCCAATCACACCTACCGGCAGCAGCATGCCTGAGCCGGCGGTCTGGTTCGACGGCCGGGTCCGTACCGGGGTCACCGCCGAACCCACTCTGAGCACCTTCGGCCTGCACTACGGGTACTCCGTCTTCGAGGGACTGCGATCCTTCGACATCGGGGGCTCCGCCGCCATCTTCGCCCTGCAGCCGCACATCGACCGGCTGCTCGCGTCCGCGGCCACCCTGGACATCCCGATCCGCTACGACAACGACACCCTCGTGGCCGCGCACTACGACGTGCTCGCGGCGAACGGGCTGACCGAGGCGTACATCCGCCCGATCGCCTTCTTCGGCGACGGTCTCGCCGGGCTCGGCACCCAGCACCACGAGGCGCATCTCGCGATCCTGGCCTGGCCGTGGGCCAACCCGGCACCGGGCGGAGGCGGTGTCCGGTTGGCGATCGCGCGGCGCCGGCGCCCGTCCCCGGACAGCTACCCCCCGCACGCCAAGGCCGCCGGCAGCTACCTGATCGCCAAACTGGCCCACAACGAGGCGGTGGCGCGCGGCTTCGCCGACGCGATCATGCTGGACGACCGGGGCCACGTCGCCGAGGCCACCAGCATGAACGTCTTCCTGGTACGCGACGGCGCCCTGTTCACCCCGACCACCCGGGCCTGCCTCCCCGGCATCACCCGTCGGACCGTCATCGACCTGGCCCGTGCCCTGGACCTTCCGGTACGGGAGACCGACCTCACCGTGACCGACGTGCTCGGCGCCGACGAGGTGTTCCTGACCAGCACCGCGGCCGGGGTACGGCCGGTGCTCGCCGTCGAGGACCACGTGTACGGCGACGGCCGCCCCGGCGCGCTCACCACCCGCCTGCTCAGGCAGTACGACGAGCACGTGGACGCCCACTCCATCCCGTCGGCCGCGTACACCGGTCCCGCACCACGCGGAACATCCGGCCCGGCCGCCGTCCTGACTCCGGGAGGCCGCCCATGACAGAGCCCCGCGAGATCGTCGCCAAGACGATCGGAGACGTGGAGCTGAGCACCTGCGCGCTGGTCGACGTCCTGGACGGGATGGGCGTCACCTCCGCGGTCCTGCCCAGCACGCTGCGACACCACAGCGGCCGGCACACCCTGACCTACGGGACGGCGTACACGGTGTCCTGGGTGGAGGTCCGCAAGCAGGTCTCCATCCACCAGCCGTCGCCGAGCACCTGGCAGCAGGTACGCGACTTCCTGGTCCCGGAGATCACCGACGGCGTCGGGCGGGTCTACGTCGGCGGAGCCGGTGAGCTGCTCACCCATGCCGCACTGGCGGGCGGGATGTCGGTCACGTACCTGCTGGAGCAGATCGGCTTCGAGGCGATCGTGCTGGGTGGCGCGGTACGCGACCGTGCCGTGGTGGAGCAGGCCAGCCGTCCGGTGGTTGCCAGCAACTTCATCCCGACCGACACCCAGGGCGCCTACCGGGTCGCCACCACGGGCACCGAATGCCGGATCGGTGACGTACGGATCGTCACCGGCGACTGGGTGTTCATCGACGGCAACGGCACCGTCGTCATCAAGGACGAGATAGTGCTGGAGGTGCTGACCAAGGCGGTCGCCATGGAGAACGCCGAGGCCCGGATCCTGGCACAGGTACGAGCCGGGCGCCCGCTGCACGAGATCGTGGACGAGGGCGGGCAGATCTGAATGGACAGCACCGTCGCACCGCTGTCACCGGCGCAGGAGCGGCTCTGGACCTCGACCGAGATCCGCTCCGGTGACCCGTTCTTCCACATTCCCTTCGTCATCGACTTCGACGGCCCGCTCGACGAGGCGCTGCTGCACGCCTGCCTCAACCAGCTGACCCGTCGGCACGTCGCCCTGCGGGCCCGCGTCGCCTGGCAGGACGGCCGGCTGTGCCTGGTCAGCCCGCCCGCCGACGAGTTCGTCCTGGACTGGTTCCGGGGCGCGGTGCTCGACCTGCCGGACGAGGTGGCCGCCGACCGGGAGATCGAGGCCGTCGGGCAGGCGCCGTTCGACCTGGCGACCGGCCCGCCCCTGCGGGCGCAGCTGATCCGGGTCGGCGAGCGGCGGCACCGACTCGCCGTCACCGTGCACCACCTGGTCTTCGACGGCTGGTCGATGGACCTGTTCGTCGCCGAGCTGGCCGCGCTGTACCGGGCCGGCGGCGACCCGGAGCAGGCGTTCACCGGGCCGCCGCCGGACTACGCCGAGTTCCTGGCCAGGCGCGACAGCGGCCGGTCACCCGACGCGGACGTGGAGTTCTGGTCCGCCCGGCTGGCCGGCGCCCCGGCCGCGTTCCCGCTGCCCAGCGGCCGGGTCCGCCCGGTGACTACCGACCACGCCGCCGGCCGGTACACCAGGATGGTGCCGGCCGACGCCGTCGAGCCGCTGCGGCAGCTCGCCAAGTCCCGCCGGGCGACGATGTTCATCCTGCTCAAGGCCGCCAGCGACGTCGTGCTCGGCCACTACGGCACGGACGACGTACTGACCGGGGTGGCCCTTGCCGGCCGCGATCAGACCGAGAGCCACGGCCTGATCGGATATCTGGCCCGGCCGGTCGTGCTGCGCGGTGACCTGCGCGGAGACCCGTCGTTCCTGTCCCTGCTGGGTGCGGTACGCGGCGACCTGCTCGACGTCCACGAGCGCCCCGAGCTGCCGTTCGACGCGGTGGTACGAGCCCTCGGTGTGCCCCGTGATGCCAGTTACAACCAGCTCTACCAGGTCATGTTCGCCTACTCGGCGCAACGGGCCGCGCACCGGGCCGGCGACGTGCGGTTCACCGTCACCGAGTTGGTGCCGGCGACCATGAAGGTCGACCTGGGGGTGTTCTGGACCGACACTCCCGGCGGCCTCCGGCTGGACCTCGACTACCGGTGTGACCTGTTCGACGAGGCCGACCTGGTCCGGGTCGCCGACCGGATGGAGACCGTGCTCGCCCGGATCGCCGCCGACCCGGCCGCGACCGTGTCCCAGCTACGGCAGCCCGGCGAGAACGAGCTGCGCGCGGCGGTCGACGAGCCGAACCGTAGGGCCCCACTGCCGGACTCCGACCCGGTAGCGCTGCACGACCTGGTCGAGCGCGTCTTCGCCCAGGCGCGCACCGACCCCGACGCGATCGCCGTGGCCGCGGCCGGAACCGGGCCGGCACTGACCTATCGGGACCTGGCCGGTGCCGTCGACGCGACCGTCGCCCGACTGGCGGCGGCCGGGGTCCGGCCCGGTGACCCGGTCGGCCTCTGCGGTGGGCCGTCCGGCGCCCTGGTGACGGCCGTGCTCGCGGTGATCCGGATGGGTGTGCGCGGGGTGCTGCTCGACCCTGGCTGGCACGCCTTCACGCTGCGCAACGCCCAGTCCGAGGCGGGATTCCGCGTGGTGCTGGCCGATCCGCAGGTGTCGCGGCTGTTCGACCGGTCGGGGGTCGACACGCTGGAACTGGACGCCGCCGCTCCCACCACCATTGACCACGGGACCGTACCGGATGCGGTCGCGTGTCCCGGTGCCACATTCGTCGCGTACGACCAGGACGCCGAACAGCAGGCCGTCGTCCTCTCCGGTGACCTCGTCTCGGTGGTGGTACGGACCCTCCGGCAGGAGATCGGACCGCTGCCGGCGGTGGTCCTTCCGCTGCTCAGCTCGACCGCGTCGATCCGGGCCGTGATCGAGGTGCTGCTGGGCACGACGGCCGGCGGCACGCTCGTACCGCAACCGCCAGCCGGGGCCGGCGGCACGCTGGTCCTCGCCCCGGCCGACGGCATCCACCGGCTGACCGGATCGCTGCCGGCCGGCGCCGTCCTGATCGCCGACCACACCGACCCGCTGCCGGCCGGGGCGCTGCGGCGGCTGCTCGACGAGCGCGGGCTTCGGGCGGTGCACCGGGTGTTCGGCCCGCTCGCCGCGGGTGGGCTGGCGCTGCTCGACGGCCGGCCCCGGCCCGGGGTCCGCGCCTACGTGCTCGGCCCGGACGGCGTGCCGGTGCCGCCCGGCGCCCCCGGCGAGCTGTTCGTCGGCGGTGACGTGATCGCCGACGGGTACCTGGACGAGCAGGCCACCACGGACACGTTCCAGCCGGACCCGCTGGCCGGTCTGCCGGGTGCGCGCCGGTTCGCCACCGGACGGCTCGCCCGCCTCACCGTGGACGGCCGCTTCGAGATCCTCGGCGACGCCCGCGAGCCGCTGCTGCGCCAGCGGGTCCGGGTGGACCCGGCACCGGTCGAGGAGGCGCTGCTGGAGCATCCCGGGGTGGCCGCGGCCAGAGTGCTGCCCTGGCGCCCGGAACAGGGCGAGCCGCAGCTTCTCGCGCTGGTCGCCGGCACCGCCGAAGCCGGCGCGCTCGGCAGCCACCTGGCCGCCCGGCTGCCCGGCTACCTGCTGCCGGACCGGATCCTGACCGGGCCCACGCTGCCCGACGGCGACGACGAGATCGAGCGGGCCCTGATGGCCGTGGAGACCACCGTGGAGACGGCGGAACCCCTGGCCGCCGGCGGGCCGGCCGTCGCGGCGGCCTGGGAGAAGGTGCTCGGTCGCTCGGTGCCGGTGAACGTCAACTTCTTCGAGGCCGGCGGCAACTCCCTGTTGCTGATCCGGTTACGCGACGAACTGCGGACCGCCCTGGGCGTCGAGGTCTCGCTGACCGACCTGTTCAGCCACCCGACGATCCGCGCGATGACGCAGGCGCTCGGCCAGCCGGCGGCAGCGCCGCCGCCGGCGGCCAATCGTGGCGAGGCCCGGCGGTACGCCCACGCGCGCCGTGGCCGCTGACCCCTGGTCGGGACGGACCGCCGCATGATCACGAAACTTGGAGACCCCATGCTGAAACGGACGCTGTACCACTGGTTCGAGGAGTCGACCCGCCGTCTCCCCGAGGCCACCGCGCTCGAGGTGGGCGGGATCAGGCTCAGCTACGCCCGGTTGGAGCGGCGGGCGCTGGCCGTCGCGGCCGCCATCATGGCCGGTCGGGACCGTCCGCCGGCGCGGGTCGCGCTGGTCGCGCCGCGCACCGCGCCGTCCGCGTACGCGGGCATCCTCGCCGTCCAACGGCTCGGTGCCACGGTGGTGCCGTTGAACCCGGATCACCCCGCTTCCCGCAACATCGACATCGCGCAGCGGGCGGGCGCCGAGGTCGTTCTGGTGGACCGTGGCGTCCGCGACCCGTTCCAGGACCTGCCGCGGCGGTTCCGGCCGCCGACGCTTGTGGTCGGCGACTCGGACCCGCAGGCGGATGCCGCGGTGGACGGGTTGCCGCCGGTGGGCGAGGACGTGGAAGCGGAGGCGTACCTGCTGTTCACGTCCGGCACCGCCGGAATGCCGAAGGGGGTGCCGTACAAGCACCGGCACATCTCGTCGTACATCGCGCACAGCTCGGCCCGGTTCGAGGTCGGGCCGGACTGTCGGTTGTCGCAGACGTTCGGGCTGACCTTCGACGCGTCGGTCGGCGCGACGTTCATGGCGTGGGCGGGGGGCGCCACCCTCGTCGTGCCCACCCGGGAGGAACTGTTACAGCCGGTCGACTTCATCGTGCGCAACCGGTTGACGCACTGGTTCTCCGTGCCGTCGGCGGTCCGGGTGGCGCAGCACCTCGGCAACCTGCCGCTGGGCGTCGCGACGACGTTGCGGCACAGCCTTTTCGGCGCCGAGCCGGTGACGCTCAAGCACGCCCGGCTGTGGCGTTCGGTGGCGCCCAACACCGACATCTACAACCTGTACGGCCCCACCGAAGCCGTCGTGAACTGCACCGAGTTCCGGCTGACCGGTGATCCGGCGCACTGGACGGCGGCCAACAACGACACCCTGCCGATCGGTGTCCTGTACCCGGGCATGGAGTCCCTGGTCATCGACCCGGACGGCAACCCGGTCGACGACGGCGAACTGTGCCTGCGGGGGTGGCAGAGGTTCGACGGCTATCTCGACCCGCGGGAGAACGACGGCCGGTTCGTGTCGTACGACGGCGCCGGCCCCGCCGTAGCGCTCCCGACCGGACGGGCGCCGTCCTCCGAGCACTGGTACCGCACCGGCGACCGGGTCACCCGCGAGGGCGTGAACCTGGTCCACCGGGGCCGCCTCGATCACCAGGTCAAGGTGATGGGACACCGGATCGAACTCGGTGAGGTGGAGGCCGCGATTCACCGCCACCCGGGCGTCACCGACGCCGCGGTGATCGCGATCCGCGTCGACGACGACACCCGCCTGGTCGGCGTGCACACCGGCACCGGTGTGCCGGCCGCCGAACTCGACCGGTGGCTGCGCCGGGAACTGCCCATCCACATGGTGCCGACCCGACTGGAGCACCTGCCGGCGATGCCGCTGAACGACAACGGCAAGATCGACCGGCGGGCGCTGACCGCCCGTTTCGGCGGGCAGGCGACGCCGGACGCGGCGGCGCTGGGAGCGCAGCGGTGACGGCCCCGGAGCTGGTGATCTTCGACCTGGACGGGGTCCTCGTCGACACCCAGTTCGCCGAGACCGGAGCGCTCAACTACCTGGCCGGGTTGATGGGCGTGACGCTGTCGGCCGACGAGGCCGCCGCGTTGTTCGCCGGCAAACGGATGGCCGACTGCATCGACGCGATCTCCGGGCTGGCCGGCGCCCCGCCGCCGCTGGGCGCTGTGGAGCTGGTCCGGGCCCGCTGCGAGCAACTGATCGGCGACCATCTCGAGCCGATCGACGGCGTGAACCAGGTAATCTCCACAGTGGACCGGCTGATGTGCGTGGCCTCCAACAGTCCGGGCGATCTGATCCGTAAGCGGGTCGAGGCGGCCGGCATCGCCTCGGCGTTCGGTGGGCGGATCTTCTCGGCGTACGACATCGACAGCTGGAAACCCGCCCCGGACCTGTTCCTCTGGGCGGCCCGGGAGTGCGGCGTACCGCCTGCCTCCTGCGTGGTGATCGAGGACAGCCCGGTCGGGGTGGCCGCCGCGATCGCAGCCGGTATGCCGGTGCTGCGCTACGCCCCGGACGGCACCCCGGCGCACCATGCCGCGATCGTCGCCCACCTGCCGTCCGGCACAGCCGTGGCCGGTCTGACCTCCTTCGCGAAGATGGCCGACCTGCCGGCGCTGATCTCGCACCACCCCAACCCTCTGGCACGAACCCGGTTTGGAGACGTACGCGATGGTTGATTCCCGCAAAGCAATGGTGATCGGTGCCGGAGACCTCGGCAGCCGCGTCCTGCAGGGCCTGGCCTCCGGAGGTTCCGGGCGCGAGCTGCGGCTGGTCGGACGCAACGCCGAGGCGACGCTGCGGGCGGCGAACCTGGCCGCCCTGAGCTCCCTGCAGACCGGACACCGCAACGTGGTGTCGGAGGCGGTGAGCGACCTGTTCGACGTCGACCGGACCGCCGAGACGATCAGCGAGTTCCAGCCGGACGTCATCTTCCTCACGGCCAGCCTCCAGTCGTGGTGGGTCATCTCGACCCTGCCGCAGCCCGCCTTCCAGCGGCTCTACCGGGCAAACTTCGGTCCCTGGCTACCGATGCACCTGATCCCGGTGATGTACGCGATGCGTGCCGTCCGGGCCGCCGGCAGCGACGCCGTGGTGGTCAACGCGGCGTTTCCCGACGCGGTCCACCCCGCTCTGGCCGCCGCCGGTCTGTCGCCGCACGTCGGCATCGGCAACGTCGCGAACAACGTGCCGGGCATCCAGAGTTCCGCCGCGGACCTGCTGGGAGTCGACGTCCACCGAATCGACGTGCGGTTCATCGCCCACCACTACGTCTCGCACCGGCTGTCCCGCACCGGCGACAGCGGCGCCGCCGACATGATCCTGCGGTTGCTGCTCGACGGCGCGGACGTCACCGACCGGCTGGACCTGGCCGAGCTGCTGGGCGCGCTGCCCGGCCGCTACCGGCGGACCGGCGGCCGGGACGGGCAGGTGATGACCGCGGCGTCCGCGCTCAGCGTGCTCGCGCCGCTGCTGGACAACCTGGAGGCGGTAGTGCACGCGCCGGGGCCACTGGGCCGGATTGGCGGCTATCCGGTGTCGCTGTCGCCGTCCGGCATCAAGGTGGTGCTGCCCGACGGCGTCACCGAGGCGCAGGCCGACGCGGCGAACCGCAGCGGGCAGCGCTGCGACGGCATCACCGAGATCACCGCGGACGGCACGGTCCGGTTCGAGCCGGAGCCGGCCGGCGTGCTCGCCGAGGAACTCGGCTACCACTGCACCCAGATGCGGCTGGACGAGGCGGAGGACTGTGCCCGGGAGATCGGGGAACGGTTCGCCGCCTACCGCGAGCGGGTGCTGACCGACCCGGGTTACCAGACCCGACCACGACTGGCGGTGACCGTTTGACCACGTTGCTGGTGCTCGGCGGGACGCAGTTCCTCGGCCGCGCGGTGGCCGAGGAGGCGGTCCGCCAGGGCGTACGTGTCGTGGTCGTGCACCGTGGCGAGCACGAGCCGCCGGTCGGTGTGACGGCGATCCGCGGCGACCGCACCGATCCGGGTTCCTGGACCGAGGTCGAGAACCTCCTGGCCCGTGAGCGCTGGGACCTGGTGGTGGACACCTGGTCCGGTGAGCCGTCCGCGGTACGCCGCTCCGCCGCGGGTCTACGCGACCGGGCCGACCGGTACGCCTACGTGTCCAGCCGGTCGGTGTACGCCTGGCCGCCCCCGGACGGCGCGGAGGAGGACGCGCCGGTGGTCGACCTGCCGGACGGCGACGATCCGGACGACCTCGGCTACGCGGAGAGCAAACTGCTCGCCGAACGCGCCGTGGAGGAGCACTTCGGTGCACGCGCTCTGATCCTGCGTGCCGGCCTGCTGGTCGGGCCACGGGAGAACACCGGTCGGCTGCCCCGTTGGCTGGCCCGGCTGGCCGCCGGCGGTCCGGTCCCGGTGCCCGGCCCGCCCGACCTGGACTGGCAGTACGTCGACGCCCGGGACCTCGCGGCATGGACGCTACGGGCCGCGGCGGACGGGCTCGGCGGGGTGTTCGACGCCGTCGGTCCACCCGGTGGGACGACGACGGCCGAACTGCTCGGGCTGGGCGCGGAGATCACCGGGGGCGGGAGCACGTTGCACTGGCGAGCGCCGGCGGCCTTCGTCGACGCCGAGGTGCAGCCGTGGACCGACCTGCCCGGCTGGTTCCCGCCTGGTCCGGAACACGCCGCGGTGCATCGCGGCGCGGCGGCCAAGGCGGCACGGTACGGGCTGGTGCAACGCCCGCTGCGGGACACCGTTGCCGACACCTGGGCCTGGATGTGCACCGCCGAGGGCCGCGCGGCCGTCGGGGACCTGGATCCGCTGTGGTCCGCGGAGGTGGAGCGGCGACTGCTCGACGCGGGCGGGGCAATCCCTGCCCAGCCCTCCGTCAGGAGTCCGGCCACCAACAACTGATCCGGCGACCGTAGCGGTCCGCTTTCCGCGCGAGCGGATCGCTACGGTGACAGGAAGGTGACCTGTTGTCCCCCCGAGCTTTCCCCGGATCCCCTCCGCCCGCACGCGCCGCCGCGACTCCGCAGACCGGCGTGCCGGCGCCGCTGCGCGAGGTCATGGCCCGCTTCGCCACCGGTGTCATCGTGCTGACCGTGGGGGGTTCCCGGGTGCACGGCATGACGGCGAACGCGTTCAGCGCCGTGTCGCTCGACCCGCCGCGGGTTCTCTGCTGCGTCGCGCACACGGCTGTGATGCACCGGGCGCTCACCACGGAGGGCCGGTTCGGCGTCTCCATCCTGTCCGGCGGGCAGGAGGAAACCGCCCGCTACTTCGCGGACAAGAGCCGGCCGCTGGGGCCCGCGCAGTTCGACGCCGTCGACTGCCGTCCCGGCCCGGCCACCCGCGCCCCGCTGCTCGACGGCGCGCTTGCCTGGTTGGAATGCGACGTGGTCGACGCGTACGTCAGCGGCGACCACTCCATCTTCGTCGGCGAGGTGGTGTCCTCCGTACGGGGAGACGCCGACGTCGCGCTGCTCTTCTTCGACGGCGCCTTCCAGCTCGCGAACAGCACCCGGCAGCCCCCGTCCCGGTGACGTCTCAACGCGGTGCACGCAGCGCCGCGTCCCGCAGCGCGGGAGCCCGTTCGTGTTGTTAACCGGCATTCTGACAGCTCGCCCTGGTCGCATGACATTGACGCTCTTGACACGCTTCAGATAGCACCGTTAACATCAGCGCAACATTGTTAGCGCTAACAGTCGCTGGTCGCGGATCTGGCTTGGACGAGACCGAGCCGATGGACGTGTGCGCTGGAAGCTCAACTGGTCGGGCGGGCAGGCTTCTTCCGCTCAAGTACACCTTCGCCGGATGCCTCACATCCACAATCAGCCACGCTCGGCCGGTTATCCGGAAGTCGGACGCTTCTGCCCGTTGTTAGCGCTAATACGCCTAGACGGAAGGTAGGACCTGATGGTTGTGGAGTGGGCTGCCGGCAAGCGACGTCGAGGTTTAGCGGCGATTGGCCTTGCTCTCGCGGTAGGAGTGGGGGTGGGGCAACTGACACCGATCGTGCCGGCCGCCGCGGAGAAGCCCGTGCCGCCGCAGGCACCCGGCGTCGGCCCCCAAACCCCGTCCGCCAAGGTGCCACTGGCCGGTGTGGACATGGCCCAGACCTATGTGAACCCGATCAATCTGCCCGGGATGGCCGTGCGCAACATCGTAGGGACGATGCCGCCCACGGACGAGAATGTCGCGAACACTTCGCAGATCCCGGCCAGCTTGAACCTGGAGACGTGGACGGCGGCGTCCGGGCGGACGCTCGCGGGCCGGTCCACCGTCGGTTTCAGCAGGATTTCGGAGAACTCCGCACGGACCGGGGCGGACTGGTCCGCGCTGAACGTCGACGGGACCATCTATCTCTACGCATCAGGTGCCATGCAGAACGCACCGAACAACAATCGCACTGTCTGGTCCACCACCGACTACCTCACGTGGACGCCCCACCAGATGAACCTGGGCCTGGTCGCGCCAACCGTCGTGCAACTCGGCGACAAGTTCTACATGGCCGGCAACAACACGCCGGTCTATCAAGCGGACTCTCCCACCGGGCCGTGGACCAGCATGGGGAGTTTCCTGCGCCCGACCGGCCAGACCCTGAGCGTTGGCGACGTGCAGTTCTTCCTGGACACGGATGGTCGGCTGTACCTGACGTACAACATCGGCTCGCCGATCATGGGCGCCGAACTCGACCCGAACAATCCTCGGCAGCTCATCAGCGACCCGGTCGTGCTCTGGACTTTCGACCCGCGCCAGGAATGGCAGCACATCGGTGACAACAAGGCGACCTACACCCACGGGTACGTGGAGGGTTCGCAGCTGTTCAAGGTGGGGGACACCTACTACCTCTCGGTCGCGTCCGGTGGCACGGAGTTCACCACGTACGCGACCGGCGTGATGACGTCGGACAAACCACTGTCCGGCTTCAAGGTCACTCAGCAGAACCCGATCGGATACGGAAACAACCACCCGAGCGCGGTGTATCCGAACGCCGGGCACGGCAGTTTCGTGCTCGACAAGTCCGGCAACCTGGTGTTCTTCTACACCTACGTCATCGCGTACGAGGAGTTCTTCGAGCGGCGACTGGGGATGGACATCTGCAACGTGGTTCCCGCCGGCCCGAAACGGGGAGCAATCGATTGCGAGTTGTCAAACACACCGCAACTGGCCCCCGGGAAGAAGGTCTCGGGCAGGGACGACGTCGGACTCTACAATGTGGCCACCAACAGCCAGGCGTACTGGGCGAGCAGCTATGCCCCCGGGCGCAACCCGTACTACGGAGGTGACCGCTCCCTCTCCACCTGGTGGGAGCCGGCTGACAGCGATACCGCGCCCACGTACATCAGGGGTTTCGGGACCGTGTTCCACATCTCCGCCGCGCAGATCCAGTGGAAGGAGCTGGGGCGCACGTTCACCAAGGACAACGCGGTGCAGTACACGCTGGAGTACAAGGACATCCCCACCAACACGTGGCGGCCCCTGGTCGACAGGAGCACGAACACCACCGCGTACACGGCTGAGTACGTCACCTTCGACCGGGTGCTGACGAACGCCGTCAGGCTGAAGGTCCTGGGTACGACCGAGACCGTCAAGGTCGGAATCCACGAACTCAACGTGTTCGGGGAGAACTACAACCTGGCGGTCGAGAAGGGCATGATCACTCGATAGTCCGGTTGCTGGGCGGGCAGTAGGGGAGCGGGCGAGATCACGTGATCTCGCCCGCTCCCTGTGGCGCCTTTTCGCCCGCCGTCCCTGGGCTGGCTACCGCACCCTCAACGTCTGGTAGGTGGCGGCGTGGGGCCGGTAGGTCGGGTTGCCGGAGTAGGCGACGTGGACCCGGTAGCTCCCGGGCCGCAACTCGGCGGTCGGCAGGTCGACGACGGCCCTACCGTCCGCCAGTGGTACGACCCGCGCAGTGCCGCCGAAGGTGACGGTGACCTCACCGGTCGGGGTCGGAGCGTGATGCTTCGGCCCGGCCGCCGGCCCCACCGTCACGTTCAGCTTGAACGTGCCCCCGCGGACCACCGACGCCGGCGCGGCCTTCGCGTGGACCTTGACGGCGGCCGGGCCGGACGGCACCTCGAACGAGGCCGTACCCTCCGACGCCTTCAGGTAGTCGAAGCCGAGGTACTCGGCCTTGACCGCCCGGGCGCCCGCCGGCAGACCCGTCGGCAGCGTGACCGTGGCCACGCCGTCGGTCAGCTGGGCGAGCGTCGACCACGAGCCGATGCTGAACCGCACCTGACCGCCGGTCTCGAATCCGTCAGCCGCCCTGACCCGGGCGGTGGCCGTGGTCCTCTGGGCGCCGCTCGCGTACGGCTCGACAGCCACCTCGGTGGTGGTCGTGACGTCGCTGTTCGGGTTCCCGCGGATGTCGTTCCACTCGCGGACGGTCAACGGGATCACGGTGCCGTGACGCGGACGGACGACCCCCGCGTTGGTCATCGTGATCGCCTTGGCGTTCCAGGTCGGAGCCTCGACGTTCTCGTGGCACGCGGCCTGGTACCCGCCACCGTTCGTGTACCGGTCACCCCAGAGGTAGAACTGGCCGGGGCAGGAGGTGTCACCGGGGTTGGCCTTGAAGATGACCGGTCCCTCGTACCCCTGGTTGGCGACCCACGTCGTGCGCCCCAGAGCCGGCGCGACCAACGTCCAGTTGTCGATGTCGCTGTCAAGGAAGTCGGTGTGCTTCTCCGAGAAGATGTCCGAGCCCTGGTTGCCGGCCTCGTTTTTGGTCACCCGGTAGTAATGGTCACCGACCCGGATCGCGGTCGTGTCGATCCGCGACAGCGGGGCCGGATCCTGCCAGACCTGCGGAGCGGAGAACGTCCGGAAGTCTCGCGTCGTGGCGTACCACATCTGCGCGTTCCCCTGACCGGTGCGGTTCACCGGGTTGCTCCACAACGACTGGGCCCAGAACACGACGTACGCGCCGATCTCCTCGACCCACAACGACTCCGGTGCGAAGGCGTTGCCCGCGTTGTCGGGCGCGACCTTCACGTGCCGCTGAGGGGTCCAGTGCACCAGATCGTGCGACTCGAACACCTCGATGTACTGGGTGTCGTTGATGGCGTATCCACCCTGGTCGTACCAGTTCAGGTCGGTGGCGATCATGTAGAACGTGTCGCCGTCGGGTGAGCGGACGATGTGCGGGTCACGAAGCCCCTGGTCGCCCAACTGGGAGATGAGTGACGGCCGACCCCCGGTCAGACCGGTCCAGTCCAGAGCGGTGTTCCCGTTGGATGTCGCGAACATGATCTGCTCGCCGTCGGCAATTCCCTCGCCCTTGAAGTACCCCATGAAGTACCGCTCGTACTCCTCGGAACGCGGCATGGCGGCGATGGTCACCGGGAACGACTTCTGCTGCGAGGCCGTTCCCTTGGTGATGGTCGCCGTCAAAGTGGCGGCAACATCCGCATGGCCGAAGGCCGGGCGGGTGACCGCACCCGTCGGGGTGACGAGGCCGGTGGTCGACTTCCAGGTGATCGTGGAGCCGAACTCACCCTTGGCCGCGAGGTCGAGGTTTCCGCGTACCTCGTCGGTGGTGTTCAGGGCCAGGTCGAAGGTGTCACGATCGACCGCCCGCGCATCGTCGAACTCGGCCTTCACCACGACGGGGATCTCCCGGGTGGTGACCTCCTGGGCGCCCTTGCGGACAGTCGCCGTGAGCGTGGCTGTCGCGTCGGGCTGCCCCTGCGCGGGCCGGGTGATCCTGCCGGTCACCGCAACCTTTCGCGCGCTGGCGAGGGCCGGCGGGGTGTAGACCTCGACGACCGACGGGTCCGAACTCGTCCAGGTGATGGCCGAGCCCGCCACGGAGCCCACCTTGGGCAGGACGATGTCGCGTACGACCGCACTGGTCAGGCCGAGGTCGATGGCGGCGGCGTCGGCGCGGACGCCAGCGGAGACGGTCCTGCCCGCCAGGACGAGGGTCTCGTCCAGACTCACGGCCCGGTCGTACACCCGGAAGTCCCGGATCGATCCGCGGAACGAGTAGTGGCCGGACGTCTGCGAGCGACCGAGGAAGTTGCAGTTGGTCCCCGCGGCGTTCACCGACGGCGCCGTGGTCAGGTCCGTCGACGTCGCGTGCAGCACGCCGTCGAGGTAGAGCCTGCCGGTCCAGCTTGTTCCGTTCGAATTCAGTGACTGGGTGTAGGTGACATGCGTCCACGCTCCCTCCAGCATGCGGACCCGGTTCTGTTGCAGGTTCGCCGGCCCGACCGCGACGCGGAACCGCTGGGTGTTCGACGCGAAGATGGAACCCTCGGCGCCGGTGTCGACGTCGCACGAGCCGGACTTGCGGCCAAACCCCCACATCTGGTGCTCGCCGACGTTTGCCGGGTCGATCCACACGTCGTAGTCGACGGTGAGGTTGGACATTCCGGCGGTGATGTCCTTCGGCAGCGCCACGTACGCGCCGTCGAGGGCGCTCTCGTAGGAGTCGGGGTTGAACCTGACTCCCTCGCCGGTCAAGGTCGCCTTCTCGGGATTCACGAGCGTGGCGTTCGCCGCCGAGCCCGCGCTACCCGAGTTGACCAACGTGGTCCCACTGGTCTCGTCGAGGGCGAAGTGGTGCACCAGACCCTCGCTGAGCTGCTCCTCGGCAGCCTGCGAGGGCGTCGCCGCGAACGAGACCGAAAGAAGCGCACCCAGCGCCAGGACCGCGACACCTCTACCCTTCCGACTCCGCCCGAGACGTGGCCTTCGCTGTCGCAGTCTCAATTGATCCTCCTTGACCGGGTGGGGCTCCATCTAAAGTGGAGGGAAGTGTTAACGCTAACTACGGGTTGCGGCCAGGTCAACGCGGTGCGTTGCGGCCCGAGACCACAGGATCAGGCACAGTGCGGCCTGAGCCGGTCCGCGCCGCCCGCGTCTCACCGGCCGATGTGCACGTGCCCGGCCCACAACAGGGGGTTGTCCGGATAGTTGGCGCGGAGTCGGATCATCACCGCGTGCAGCGCGTACGCGGGGGACATGCCGGTGTGTAGTCCCTGGTAGAACCACTCGGCGATCTCGTACGCAATCCGATCGCCGATCAGCCACAGCGTGCCGACCACGTGCCGGAAGCCGGCGAGTTGGAACGCCGAGCAGATGTGCAGTGCCTCGTCGGCCAGGTGTTCGCCGGGCAAGGCCGTGGAGCAGGCGGACAGGAAGGCCAACTCTCGGCGGGTCGAGGCTCCTGCCAGCACCATGCGTACCGGCAGTGGCTGGTCCTGCAACAGCAGTGCGCTGCTCAACGGGTCGTCCGGGTCGGTGACCGCATGACAGGCGAAGTGTGCACTGCCGGCCGTGTCCAGCCTGTCTGTCACCGCGGCCCAGGTGGCGTCGTCGTTGAGTAGCGGCGGAGTGGTCACGTCCAAGGCGCGGCTGACGAGCTCCGCCTCGGCTGCGGCCCGGACCAGCGGCCGGCCACTGCCGTTGTCGGTCACCCCTACCACGAGTGCGGGCCCAACCGACCCGGTCGGGGCCGGCGCGGTGTGCGTGAGCACCCGAATCGTCGGAGTGTACGAGGAAACCATCGAGTCCAGCAGGCTCTGCTCCGCGTTCCCGGCGGCGTGCAATGGCAACAGCCCTAGCTGCCCGGTAACCAGCCAGTACAGCCGGGGGAGCGGGCCGGCGGCAGCTGCCGGCTCGGCGGTGAGTGCGTCCAACACCGGAGCGGCGATGGTCCGCCACAGCCAATCGAGGAGGCGGTGCAGCAGCGCGCTGGTGGTCCAGTCGGGAGCAGCGGTGGCGGTCAGGAACTCGTTGACCCGGGCGGTGACGTCGCCGTGACGCAGCGCGGGTAGTGGTATCACGGCGACTCCGTGTGGCCGTACCAGCAGCGCGGCGCTGCCGTACGGCGAGCTGTTCACCACCGCGATCGGCGCGTCGATGGCGGCCCTCAGCAGGTCGTCCGCATCCGGGGCGGTGAGGAAGCGTGCGTGCTCGGGGATCGCTCGGATGGTGCGAAGGAGTTCCTCGAACTGGGCCACCGCCGCCCGTCGGCCGGCCGTCGGATCCGTCATGAACCCCAGATCCGCGTCGGTCTCGCTGCTGGCGCCGGTGTCGGCGTTCAGTACGGCGCGCAGTCGGTCCAGCCGCTCGGCGAGGTCGGGTCGGTCCGCGCGCAGCATGCCGAGGTCACCTCGGATGTCCAGCGCCTGCCCGAGCAGCACCCCGCGGGCCTGTTCCAGCACAACCAGGGCGCGGACTTGGTCGCCCTGCCGCAGCGCCACCGCGGCCGCATCGCTGCCGAGCTCGCCGAGACGGGCGAGCTGGCGCAGGCGGCTGTCCCAGCCGGTGCGCCAATCGCTGATCAGCGGTAGCAGATCGAGTGCGGTGGCGTAGGCCCGGTCGGCGTCGGCCCACTGCTCGGCGTCGGCGTACAGACGGGCCTCGTTGATAGCAGCGGTGGCGCGGACAAGCGGGGCGGCACCGGTAGCGGCGGCGCAGGAGGCGAAGGCGGCCAACGCGCTGAGCCGGTCTGTCTCGGTGCCCCGGCCACGATGGCGTGTCTGCAGGGCGATGCCGAGATTGAACTGGAATCCGCCGAGGTCGTGGGCCGTCGCCGCGGGGTGAGCGACGGCCGTTGCGGCGATCTCCACCGCCAGGTCCAGCAGGGGGTCGTCGTCGCCTGCTCGGGCTGCCGCGGCGAGCAGCGGACTGACCAGGTTCGACAGATAACCACCTCGGTGCGGGTGGTCGTCCGGCGTCGCCGCGACCGCTGCCTGGCCGTCGGTGATCGCGGCGGCCAGGTCGGCCGGGTCGCCCCGCCGCTCGTAGCGCCGGAACCGGGACAGGGCCAGGTTGGACAGGTACATCGGTCGGTCCCGATGGTCATCCGGCGTGGCGGTTACGGCGGCGGCACCGGCCTCCACCGCCTGGTCGATGTCGTTGAGGTCGGCGCTGCTCTCGAACCGCCGCAGCAACGCGGCGCCGAGGTTCGCCAGCCGTCGTGGGCGTAGCGCGTCGCCGGTGGGGCTGGTGTCCACCGCCTGCCGGGCGGCGGCGATCGCCTCGTTGAGGTCGCTCAGGTCGCCGCTGCGCTCGTAGCGGGCCCGTAGGGCGTTGGCGAGGTTGCCGAGCAGCCGGGGGCGGAGCCGGTGTTCGGCCGGGGTGCCGGCGACGGCGTCCCGGCCGACCGTGATTGCCTCGTCGATCGCGCCGCGGTCGCCGTCCTGACCGTAGCGGCGTAGCAGGGCCAGGCCCAGGGTGGAGAGCCGGCGGGGCCGGGCCGGGTCGTCGTCGCCGGTGACCGCGACCGACTGTCGAGCGGTGCGCTCTGCGTGGTCGAGGTCGGTCCGATCGCCGGTCCGTTCGAATCGAGTACGGTGCGCCGCGCTGAGATTGGCCAGGTAGCGGCCACGTGCCGCAGCGTGTGGCCCGACCGTGTCGACCGCGGCCTGCCCGGCCCTGGTGGCGGCGTCAAGGTCGGCGAGGTCGCCGCTGCGTTCGTAGCGGGCCCGCCAGGCGGTGGCGAGGCTGGAGTGCAGGGCCGGAAGTTGCCGGTCGTGCGGCCGGGCGGCCAGCGCCTGCTGGCGTAGGTCGATCGCGGCGGTGAGGTCGGACAACTGCCCGTCGTGCTCGTACCGGGCCTGGTGGGTAGAGGCCATGTTGACCAGTGCCGCCACCCTTACCGGTCCGGTCGCCGGGGCGGCGGTCACGGCTTGTGTGCCGGCGAGCAGGGCGGCGTCGAGGTCGGCCCGGTCACCGGTGGTGTCGAATCGGGCCCGCAGGGCCCCGGCGAGGTTTGCGGCGAACTCGGCCCGGGTGACGTCACCGGCGGGAGTGGCGTCGATCGCGCCCGACGTCGCCTCGATCGCCGCGTCGATGTCCGCCGGGTCGCCGTAACGTTCGTAGCGGGCGAACAGCGCGGCACCCAGTGCGGCGGCCAGCCGCCCGTAGCCGGGCATGGTCTGCTGCATCCCGTCGATTGCGGCTCGGGCGAGCACCACGCACCGGTCGAGGTCGGCCCGGTCCTGGCTGTGATCGAATCGCAGCCGGTGCAGAGCCGCCGCGGCGGCCAGGGTGGGCCGCTGCCGAGGAGCCCGGTCGAGCACCCTCCGGGCAAGGTCGATGCCCTCGTCCACCGGCCCTGTCGTGGCGGTGTGCTCGGCCAGCAGGCGGAGCAGGCCGACCAGGGTGCCGGCGATGGCCGGCCACTGCGGATGACCGGCGGCGGTGGCGGTCACCCCTTCGCGGGCGAGCCGGACTGCGGTGTGCAGGTCGGCGCGCTCCCCATTGTTCTCGTAGCGCAGCCGGACCAGCATTGCCTGGTTGACCAGGAGCGCACCCCGATCCGGGTCGGTCGCCGGCAGAGCCGCGTAGCCCTTCTCCAACTCGGTGATCGCCTCATCGATCAGCGCTGCCCCGCCGCCGGTCTGGTAACGCAGTCGTAGCACGACCGCAAGGTTGGATCGGTAGCCGCCCAGTTCGGCGGCGTCGGGTGGGCATGTCTGCACCACCAGCCGCATGACTTTCTCGGCCCGCAGCAGGTCGTCCGGGTCACCGTGCCGCTCGTACCGGGTCAGCAGGCCGCGGCCGTACTCGGTGAGTGCGGAGAACGGGAGCACCTGGCGCACCCTACCCGGTCCTACCATGGATAGATGGCCTTCAGCGGCACGGTGCGGCACGGCGGCGGCACGATTGCGTACGGGTGTGCCGGTGCCGGAGCCCCGGTGGTGTTCATACACGGGTTCGGACTCGACCGACGGATGTGGACACCGCAGGTCGCCGACCTGGCTGCTACTCACCGCGTGGTGCGCTACGACTGCCGGGGCTTCGGCCGTTCGTCGTGCCCGGTCGGTCCGTACAACCACGCCGACGACCTGCGCGTCCTGCTCGACCGTCTGGGTGTGGTCCAACCACACCTGGTCGGATCATCCATGGGCGGACGCGTCGCACTGGCCTACGCGGCCCGATGGCCCACAGAGGTCGCCTCGCTCGTGCTGCTCGGTACCGACGTCGGCGGCTACCGGTTCCGGATCGGTTGGGACGTCCGGCTCGGCCCTGGCGGACTGGACGGAGCACGGGCCGACTGGCTACGCCACCCGATCTTCGCCACCGCCCGGACCGACCCGGTGGTCTGGGCCCTGATCCGTCAGATGGTTGCCGCCTACTCCGGATGGCACTGGCAGCACGAGGACGTGCGTGAGCCGACCGACGCCGACACGGTGAACCGGCTGGCCGACATCCGCACTCCGACCACGGTGGTGGTCGGCGAACGCGACCTGCCGGACTTCCACCGCATCGCCCGGCTGCTCGTCCGCCGCCTGCCGAGGGCTCGGGCGGTCACCGTGCCGAGGGCGGGGCACCTGGTCAACCTGGAAGCAGCCGATGCCTGCGCCGGGATCGTCCGACGGCATCTGGAGACGCTGAGCAGCACGGGATAGCACCACGATCAGACCGGGCCCCTCATACCGCGCGTCACCCGCACGGCGGTCAGGTCCACCGGGGACCCGACACCTCAGCCCAACCGCGCCGCTCGTACCAGGCGCGGTCGAAGGTGGTCACCACCGGCGCCACCACTCCGTCCGCCGCGCAGCGCACCACGGTTCGCCACAGCGCGTCGACCAGGCCGCTGTACCGGATGGCGGTCGCCAGGTCGGCGCGGTCGAACGGGCGCCCGTGCATGCGTACCGCCCGGATGTCGAAACAGCCGCGGAACTCGTTGCCGCCCACCGAGAGCGGCTCGCGCCAGAGCGGGGCGCCCGGAGCGCGGATCGCGTAGCGCACCCGGGCGGCTACGTGCCCGCCGTGCCACAGGTCGCTGAACTCGGCCAGGTCGGGCAGGGTCGGGGGGAAGAAGTAGTGCCGCTGTCGGGGGACATCGGTGCGATCGAAGTTGCCGGGGGCGAAGTGCCAACGGTTGTACTGCATGCGTTGCGCCACCAACCACAGCATCCGACCCAGGTCGTGCTCCGCGAGCCGGGGGTGGGGCAGGACGCAACAGAAGAAGTCCGGTTTGCGCAGCCGGAGCACCTCGCGGAGGGGGTCCTGCGGGGCCGGGGCCAGCCGGTTCGGGTCACGGACCGCACTGGACATGGCGTAGTCGGCGTCCAACTCGACCACCGCCGAGTGCACGATGACGGCCAGCAGGTGGGCCAACCCGGCCCCGGCGTCGCCCGGTTGCCGCAGGATCGCCTCGGTCGTCCGGGCCACACCCTTCTCGCCGGGTAACCCGGCGTCGAGGGCCACACCGAGGGCCCGGTGTGCGAAACGGCGTACCTGCTCCGGCAGGAACTGTTGGGTTCGGTCGGGCCGGTGCAGCTCGGCCAGCGCCTCGTGCTTGCTGAAAGCGGTCGCCCGGATCCGGCGGAACCGGATCCAGTCGGAGCGATCGACCTCTCGGGCGAGGGCGGCGACCTCCTCGGCGAGGGTCGGCGCGGGCCGGGCCACCAAGTCGTCGGGGAGGGGGGTACCGGTCGCGTGCGCGTACCGCCGCCAACGGTCGAGCAGCCAGTCACGCAGCCCGGTGGCGCTGAGCTGGCGACCGTTGAACTCCTCGAACCGGATCGAACGGCCGGCGGTGAACAGCAGGTGCGCAGCGGCGACGAAGAGGCGTTCGGCGCTGTTCCAGGCGTCCAGCGGCGTGTTCGCCAACCGGTCGAGGAGCCCGTCCCGTAGCAGCGTGTTGGTTTTGGCGTCGGAACGGGAGAAGACCTGGTCGCCGATGTAGATCAGCACGGTTTCCACCCGGTCCACCCAGTCGGCGACCTGGCGAACCCGTTCCGGCAGCACTCCCGCCGCCTGCCATCGGCCCAGCAGCGCGTCCAGCCTGGCCTGTTCGGCGCATTCGGCTAGCTGCCAGCCGAGGACCTCCTCGGTGATCTCCTCGGCGACGGCGTCGGGCAGGGGCAGGACGGCGAGCGCCGCCGGCCCACTCGTATCCGGGTGCCGCAGCGTGAGCCGGCCCTGCGCCGACTGGCCGATCAGCAGATCGGTGGGGGCGCTCGGGCTGCTGTCCGGTCGCCGCAGTCGTAGCGTCTCGTCGCCCAGGGTGCGGTGCAGCACCGCACGCTCGAACTCGGTCAGCGCGGCGACGGCGTGGCGGAACTGGACGCGTCCGTCGAGGGTGAGCAACCGGGTCAGCTCCACGTACGCCGGCTGGTCGAAGCTGATCCGGGTGTGCAGGTCGGCGAGGAGGTCGGCCATGCCGGACCCGGTGGTGTCGGTGGTCATGCCGGCTCCCGCGGGCCGTGGATGTCGCCGCTGAGCACGGTGGTTTCCTGTGGCACCAGGTGGGCCAGTTCCAGTGCGGCGTCCAGTCGGGCCGACCACTGCGCGAGCAGTTGGGCCGGAGGGTCTCCGGTGGTCGCGGTGACGGTCCCGACACAGTCGGCTGTTCCGCAGCGGCAGGTGAACTGCCACGCGTCCTCGTACCGGAAGCTCCGGTAGTCGCAGGTGACCTCGGTGCCACGGCGGAGGTCGCGGACCGTCACCGCGACCGACAGGCCGGTGTCCAGGACCGCCGCATCGCAGGAGTGGTTCAGCAGGAAGGCGCCCTGACACGGGGTGATGAGGTCGCCGTCGGCCCGACGATAGCCGTATTCGGCCACCCAGTTCAGCACCGGGGCCGGGGTGGTGGGCTGCTGCGCCAGCGGGATGCGTCGACAGCGGGGACAGGGCCACCACACGGCGGTGCCGCACGGTACGTCGCGTAGCGCGATGACGCCGGAGCCGTGGATTCGGCTGAACCCGGGATGCAGCGCGGAGTGCAACATCAGGTCAACTCCAGGAGGTGAGTCAGTTCGTGTTCGGTCGCGGCTACCGCGTCGGCGCTGCGGCCGATCACCAGGTAACGCCACAGCCCGTCCAGCTCCAGGGTGTCGACCAGCAGCAGGGCCCGCGCCGGTGCCTTCGGGTCGGCGAGACCGGCGTGGTCCAGGGCGCGCACGGCCCGGGCGAAGTCCAGCCGGGTGGTGCCGCGCCGGGCGTCGGCGCGCCACCGGGTCGGACCGTCGGGCATCAGCCGGCGGGCGAGTTCCTCCAGGTAGGTGCCCCCGGTGCGGCGTACGTTCGCCTCGGTCACCACGAAGGTGTCCCCGACCAGGCCGGCGTCCACGTCGAAGTAGCCCCGGTAGCCGCGCGCGGCGAGCCAGTCGCCGATTTGAGCTGCGGCGGCGCGTACCGGGGCCGGAACCGTCCGGGCCGGTGGCGTCTCCATCCCGGTCCAGGCGTTGTCCCGGGTGCGTTGGTCGCAGAGATAGAACTCGTGCGGCCCGGTGACGTCAACTGTCAGCTCGACGCTTGGTGCCGCCGTGAACGGCAGGAACTGCTCGTACACCCAGCCGCACGCGCGGGCGGGCTGGTCGGCCACGGCGGCGCGGACCTGGGTGGCGACCGGCTCGAGCCGCTGGGCGTCGACCACGAAGGTCCCGTATCCGTTGGAGGAACGGTTCACCTTCACGATCGCCCGTCCGTGCCGGTGGACGAACGGTTCGAGTCGGGCGACCAGCTCCGGTTCGGTGCTGGCGTGTCCGCCGGCCGCGACCGGCAGTCCGAGCTCCTCCGCGACCGCGCGGAACCCGGCCTTCGTGTTGATCAGGTCGATCGCGGCCAGGGTGCGTGGGCCGGGCAACACGTGGTACGGGTGCAATCGCATGTTGGTGCGGCGGGCGAACGCCACCGCCCGCCGATCGGCGACGAACGGGACCAGAGTGGTGCGGGACGCCACGCGGCCCTGGGCGCCGAGGTCACGGATCACGTCGCAGGCATGCCCGAGAGCGAGCCGGTCCGGGGCCACCAGATCGACCGATCCGACCGCTACGCCGGTGATCCGCTCCACGTACTCGCGGAAGTCAGGCGCGCACGGGGCCAGGGTGACCACGCAGTCGCCGGGCCTGGCCTGCCACAGCTTGCGCGGGGTCACCGCGGCCATCTTCCGGGCGTACGCCGGTGGCGCCGACTCGATCATGACGTCGTTGATCAGGTTGGCGAGGAAGGTGCGGGGCGGCCGGATCGTCATCAGGGCACCGCCGGCCCGGGTCGGGTGGCAGTCAGCACCGCGTGCCCGACCAGCGCCCACGCCACGTCGACGCCGGCGAATCCGGCCTCGGTCAGCCACCGCAGCTGGTCGGCGAGCGGAACGATCTGGTCGACCGGGTCGGGGTGGTGGAACGTGTTCCACCGGGCCGAATGGAACGCGTCGTAGGCCCGGGCGTCGCCGTACTCGGCCTGCGACTGCGCCTCGACCAGGGCATCCCACTGCCCCGCGGCGACGGCGACCGTGGCCGCGGTGGCCGGCAGGAACATGTCCGCCTGCACGAACAATCCCCCCGGCACGAGAAGGTCGTACACGGCCCTGAAGAGGTCCTGTTTCTTGGCGTCGTCGAGGTGGTGTACGGCCAGGGACGTGACCACCGCGCCCCAGGTGCCGCTGCGCCAGTCCTGGTCGGTGAGGTCGGCGACGTCGACCGTGACCCGGTCACCGAAGGTGCCGAGTCGGGCGCGGGCCAGCGCGACCATCTCGGCCGAGGCGTCGACCGCGGTGACCGTCACCGTCGGCATCCGGTTCAGCAGGACGGCGGTGAGCAGCCCGGCACCGCAACCGAGTTCCAGCACCCGTGGGTATGGCAGCGGATCGAGCAGCGCGCAGATGGTGGCGAACTGCTCGGCCCGGCGGGGCACGAACGCATCCCCGTAGCGCAGGAACAGTTCGGTGTCCGTCACCTGCCACCCGGTTGGATCGGTCACTGTTCCTCCCTGGTATCGACGGGTTCGAGGACGCCCTGCCCGCACAGCCAGGCCGCGGTCTCCTCGGCGCCCGGCGGTACGACCAGCCGGGTCTCCGGTGCGGGTCGTTCAGCCAGCCAGTCCAACGGGGTGTGCGCCGGCAGACGGATGGCGGCACCGAGCGCGCCCAGCAGCACCGCGTCGCCGGTGCCGGTGCCGGTGCCGGTCCAGAGCACCGGAACGGACAGCCGTGTCTGTACCCGGTGGACCGGACGGCGCCGACGTGCCACCGGTGCTGGTCGCATGCCGAGTGCGGACAGACGGGCCAGGGTCTGCGCCGCCGTCCCCTGCCCGCCGGTGTGCGTCCAGTACTGGTGGAACCAATCGGTCGGCACCGGGCCGTGCAGCGGTCCATCCCAGGGCAACAGGTTGTCCTCACCGGACAGATTCCGGTGGTACGCGGCGACGTTGACCGCGGTTGCCTCACCGGTGGTCTCTGCCACGTGCCAGGTGCCGGCCGGCCAGCTGAAGCCGCCGCCGGCGGACTGGGTGAGCGAGCGTGCCCGGGCCACCGCGTCGGCCGGATCCAGATCGGGCAGGTACTGCTCCGGGGTGTCGGTGCCGGCGGCGACCTCGTCGCGGCGCGATGTTCCGGCCGGTGGCCAGTCGCCGGACCAGAAGTGCATGGCTTTGGTGCCGTTCAGCACCAGGTGCAGGTTCGAGCAGGACTCGCGGTGGATCCCGCCGGGGGTGTGCCGGTAGTCGCCGGTGAAAACCTCCACCTCGACCGGCCCACCGGGCAGCCCACGCCGGCTGAACTCAGGCGCCAGCGCCTCGACCAGGGACTCGAACACGTTGCGGTCGACCGCCTGCACCTGTCGACCCCAGGCGAAGTACGGCGCCGCCGGTCGGGATCCGTCGGCAGGCCAGAACTCGTCCGGCGTCGCCGGTCGCCCGCCGACGAACATCTTGCCGCTGCGCGGGTCAGCGCACACGTGGCGCAGTACCCGGCGGGCGGTGCGCGACGTCAACGCGGATATCCGCCAGTGCAGAGTCGAGACGTCGGAGCCGGCTCCGTCGATGGTGATCGCGCCGACCGTCATGACCGCGGCTCGGGAGTGGAGGAGGTCGCCGGGGCGTACCGGTGGGTCACCCCATGGGGATCGGTGACCAGGTAGTCCGTGCCGTCGCGGTGGAGGTACCCGCCGCCGATCGGCACCTTGCCGTATCCGTCGGGGATGTCCAGCACGTACGTCGGCTGGCACAGCCCGGATACCGGTCCGCGTAGCTGCCGGACCAGTTCCAGCCCGGTCTCGATGGTGGTACGGAAATGAGCGGTCCCCGGTGCCAGGTCGGCCTGGTGCAGGTAATACGGCTTGACCCGGAGCCGGACCAGAGCGCGGAACAGCTCCTCCAAGCTGGTGGCGCTGTCGTTGACGCCCTTGAGTAGCACAGTCTGGGCCAACAGCGGGAAGCCCGCGTCGACAAGGCGGCCCAGCGCCGCGGCAGCCTCCGGGCCCAGCTCCTGGCGGTGGTTGCAGTGCAGTACCAACCACACCGGAGTGTCCGCGGTCAGCGCGGCGGTCAGCTCGTCGGTGACCCGGGCCGGGGCAACCACCGGCACCCGGGTGTGGATCCGCACCACCCCGACGTGTTCGATGGCGTCCAGCTCGGCGACGATGCGATGCAGCCGGGCCGGGGAGAGCAGCAGGGGATCGCCGCCGGTGAGGATCACCTCCCAGATCTGCGGGTGGGAGCGCACGTAATCGAGTGCGACGGTGAGTTCCCCCTCACCGAGCACCCCCTGGTCCGGCCCGACCGCCTCCCGCCGGAAGCAGAACCTGCAGTAGACCGGGCAGATCTGCAACGGCTTGAGCAGAACCCGGTCCCGGTAGCGGTGGGTGATGCCGGGAACCGGGGTGAAACGGGCGTCACCGATCGGGTCGGCACGTTCGTCGACTGACACGGTCAGCTCATCGGCCCGGGGTACGAATTGGCGACCGACCGGGTCGTCCGGTGCGTCGATCCGTTGCTGGACCGTCGGGGTGATCCTGATCGCGTACCGCCGCGCGACCTCGTCGATCTCAGCCAGGTCGTCGATGTCGACCAGGCCGGCGGCGACCAGGCCGGCGGCGGTGCGGATGGGGCGGGCAGAGGCGTCCTTGTCGGCTGTTGCCATGGGGGCCATGCAAACAGCAGGGCCATCCGCGGAGAAGACGGTGACGAGGACGCCGTACAACTTCGTACACCCGCCGATCACGCTTCGCTATGGTGGTCGGGTCATGACGACACGCACCCCGGCCGGCCGCCATGAGCCGGACCCACGGCGGATCGCCACCCGCCGCGACTTCGGCGTGGAACTGACTCTGGCCCGCCGGGCGTCCGGACTCAGCGTCCGGCGGGTAGCCCGGCAGGTTGACGTGCCGGCGAGCACGCTCGGCGGCTACTTCGCCGGCACCCACCTGCCCGCGTTGCGACCGGCTGACCTGTTGGAACGGCTGTTACGGGTGCTCGGGGTGGCCAACGACGCCGACCTCGCTGCCTGGAGCGAGGCGTACTGGCGGGTCCGCGGGCCCGGCGCCACCACCACCGCTGCGGAGTCCGGTACCGGTGTGCTCGGCACCACCCCGCCAGCCGCGGTCTCCACCCGGCCACCGCTGGACCGCCTGCTGGTAGAGCCGCGCCTGCGGGGCCGGCGGGACATCCTCGCCGCACTCGACGCGGTGATCGCCGCCGCGGGGCTCCTGCACGACTCACCCCGTGTCCACGTGCTCTACGGTCTCGGCGGCAGCGGCAAGAGCATGGTGGCACTGACCGTGGCCCAGCGAGCCGCGGCGGCCGGCGTACGGACCTTCTGGATCACCGCCAACGACGCCGCTGCCACCCTCGCCGGGATGCACGCGCTCGCGATCGAGCTCGGCGCCCCAGCCGACCGGCTGCGAGGCGGAAGCCTGCCGGACATCGTCTGGCGGTTGTTGTGCGACCTGGACCAGCGTTGGCTGCTCGTCTTCGACAACGCCAACGACCCGCCCCTTTCGCTGACCCTGCCCGGGCAGCTCATCACCGACGGCACCGGATGGTTACGCCCACCGGACCGCAGTCTCGGCGCCGTGCTGGTGACCACCCGCGACGGTCATCCTGCCCACTGGGGCGACCCGGCACCCCCATGGCTACAGATCCACCGGCTGATCGGGCTGGCCCGAGCCGACGGCGCCGAGGTGTTGATGGAGCTCGCCGGCCCGGCCGCCGGCGACGTCGGCAAGGCCGGTGACCTCGCCGACCGGCTCGGCGGGCTGCCACTGGCGCTGATGCTCGCCGGTCGATTCCTGCGGGAGTCCCAGGACGTGCCCGCCGCACTCGGCGGTGACCTGCCCCGCGATTTCGTCGGCTACCTGGCCGCGCTGGGGCGGGGCGACCAAACCGAACTATTCGCACCCGGCACGATGGCGGGCGATTCGCGCACCCGGGCCAGCGTGGGCCGTAGCTGGGACCTGTCAGTCGAGTTGCTGACCGACCGCGGCCTGCGCTCCGCCCGACCGCTGCTGCACACCCTGGCCTGCTTCGGTGTGACCCCGATCCCGTACGGGCTGCTGCTGCGCGCGGAGGTGCTCGCCGCCTCACCGTTGTTCCCCGGGGCGACCCCGCACGAGATCTGGAACACCCTGCGTGGCCTGGACGGGGTCGGTCTGCTCACCCTGACCGGTGCGGACGACACCGCGGTGCTGCGCATCCATCCACTGGTCCGCGACGTCGCCCGCGCCGACGACGGCCTCCGCGCCCACCTGAGCCGGTACCTGTCGCTGACCACTGCGCTGCTCAACCCGGTGATCCGGGACGCGGAGCCGAAGTCGCCGTCGTCGTGGGCCCGGTGGCGGCTGATCGCCGACCACTGCACCGCCCCGTTGGCACTGCTCGACATGCGCGCGGTGGCGCCGGACACGGTACGGGCCGCGGTGCTGCTGGCCGGCCGGGCGTCGAGCTACCTGCGTGCCGCCGGGCTGCTCGACCAGGCAGAGTCAGCGTTCGAGCAGACGTTGCCCGTCGCCACCGACCGGTTGGGCCAACGCGACCCGGTCACCCTGGTGATTGCGCACGACTTCGCCCGGCTCCGCTACGACCAGGGGCGGCTGCCGGAGGCCGAACAGGCATACAGGGCGGTGCTGGCGGCCCGCCAGCGGGTGCTCGGTGAACAGCACCCGGACACCTTGATGACTCAGCACTACCTGGCCCGGACCCTGCGCGCGCGGGGGCGGCTCGACGTGGCGGAGCGGTTGTTCTCCGACACCTACGCGGTCCGGCTACGGCTACTCGGCGACCGGCACCCGGACACCCTGACCAGCCGGCATGGTATCGCCGATGTGTTGCGGGACCGGGGTGAGTCGACACCAGCGCTGGCCACCTATCTCGAGGTGCTGGCGTTGCGGACGCAACTGCTCGGCGAGCGGCATCCGGCGACCCTCGTCACCCGGCAGTACGCTGCCGAGATGCAGCACGCCCTCGGTGACCTGGAAAGCGCCGAGGTGGAGCTGCGCGCCGTGTGGGAAATCAGCCAGGAGGTCCGTGGCCCGCACCATCCGCGTACGCTCGCCGGCGGACAGTCCCTGGTGGAGTTGCTGCACGACCGGGGGCGGTTGGCCGAGGCGGAAGGGCTGGCCGTAGCGGTGGTCGCGGCCCGCCGGCGGCTGCTGGGCGACACCCATCCGGCCACGCTGGCCAGCCGGCACCGGCTCGGCCTGATCCGCTTGGACCGGGGGGAAGTCGGGGCAGCGCGTCGCGACCTACAGGCGGTGCTGGTTGACCGGCGGCAGGTGCTCGGACCCGATCATCCGCACACCGAACTGTCCCGCCGGTTGCTCGACGCGGTCGCCCGCCGTGCCGCGCTGCCCCAGCAGCCGACCGCCCGCACCCGACGCCCGCCCGGCACCGCCACCCACGGGCCCGACCGGGGCGATCCCGCGGCCCCGATCCGCGCCGAACCCGCTGCCAGGAAACGGAGCCGAGATGACTGAAAACGTCGCCCCAGACCTCGCTGCCGGGCTCGGCACGCAGGTGGCGGCGGTGCTCAACGACTGGGCCGAGCTGCACGATCGCTACTACGAGCTGGACCACTGGCTGGTCAACGGTCGCAGCCGGGCGCCGGTGGCGGTGGTGACCGAGACCGATCTGAGCGCCAACAGCACGGTTCTGCTGGTGTTGAAGGTGCTCACCGTGGACAGCGGCGGTCTGCGCGGCCTCGAGTACCGCCGACACCGGCAGGCGGTCGCCGAGGCCGGCAGGTTCGCCCGGCACCTGAGCCGGATCGTGCACGAGGCGGTTCCGGTCGGGACCGACCGGTGGATCACCTTCCAGAGCGTCGCCGGTGACACCCTCGGCAACTCCGAGGTGCTGACCGTGCTGCTGCGCCGGATGTTGAACATCCCGGCCGAGCCGGAGTCGGTCCAGACCGCCGGGGTCGAGTGCGATCCGCCGACCTTCGCCGCCGCCTGCGCCGCCCTGGTGCGCGGGGTGCTGCACGACTGGGCCGGGCCGCCGTTCTCTCCGCCCCACGAGAGCTGGGACCTGCCGACCTTCTTCCGCCGGCACATCTTCGACCAGCTGGCGCCGGGTGGGCGGTTGCACCCGTGGGCGCTGCGGCACCAAGGTCGGTACCTGCAACTTCCGGAGGAGCGGCACCCGCTGCCGAGTCCGTTTGCGGTGGCCCGAGGCGAGTTCTTCGACCCTGAGTTGGTGATCCGCCCACTGGTCGGGCGTACCCACGGCGACCTGCACACCGACAACGCGCTGATCCAGGTCCGGCCGTCGATCGCACCGGACGCCTTCTACCTGATCGACATCGCGCTCTACGAGAACCGCGGCCCCGTAACCCGGGATCCGGCCCACCTGGTGCTGTACATCCTGGCCCGATTCCTGGAGCAGTCGGTGGTCCCGGCCCATCACGGCCTGCTGATCGAACTGCTGCTCGACCCGGTCGGCACTCAGGCCGACCAGTTGCCGAGATGGCTGACCATGCTGATCCGCCAGATCGACGACGAGGCGGTCGCCTGGATCCGGCGCAGCGGACTGGAGAAGCGGTGGCGGGCCCAGAGCCTGCTCTCACTCGCGGCCTGCGCCTTGCTGTTCCTCGGCCGCTCATCGACACCAGAGGCGAGCAAACCGTTCTTTCTCCGGCTGGCCGCGCGGGCCGTGGCCCGCTATGCCGAGGTCGAGCCCGATGCGGTTCCGGCCCGCGACCCGGTGCCCACGGTCGGTGCGTCACCAACGGGCGACCAGCTCGGCTGGATCGATTGGCTCTGCCGTGAATGGCCGCAGGTGCGCGCCGCCGCGCTGGCCCGGGACCGGGTTGCCGAAGCCGAGGCGTTTCGCGCCGACGCGCTGGGCAAGTTGGACCGGGCCGACGACTTCGTCGAGTTCGTCCGGGAACTGGGCGGCCCGGAGCCGGACGTACGTTGGGGCACCCGGGGGCGGGAGGGCCAGCCCGAAGAGGAGGCGTACCTGTGCCCGATCGACCTGTGCCCGCGCCGGGAACGACGGGCGCCCGGCGGTGCGGTGCCGGTCTGCCATCTGACCCGCGACGACCAGCGGCGCCTGCGGTCGAGTCTCGGGTAGCCGCATGCTCTTCGACACCTCGACCCGGCCCCAGTGGTGGCGGTGGCTGCCGGCGTCACTGCTGTGGGCCGCGGTCGCGCTGGTGGCGGTGAGGGTCGGCCAACCCGCCTGGTGGAGTTCGTTGACCGGGGCGGACGTGCCCGCGGCGGTTGTTGCCGCGACCGGCGCCGCCGCGTTCTTGGCCAAGGTACTCACCCCGGCGGTACGCCGGCTGTGGCTGGGCGGGCTGATCCCCGGCCCGGTGGCCGGCTGGCTGCTCGACCAACGGCGTGCCCGCTGGCAGGCGGCCGGGCCACAGGAGCGGGTACGCATCGCGCTCGCCGAGCCGGCGCAACCGACCTGGATCGGTGACCGTTGGTCCGGGTGGGTGACCCGGGTCCGGCATGAGTACGGCTTGGATCTGCCGTCGGTGTGGCCCCGGCTGTGGCTGGTGCTGCCCGAGACGGTCCGGGTCGAGCTGCGCCGGGCGGACGAGGCTTTCCACGGGGCGAGCCGGTGGGGCGCCTGGTCGCTGGTCTTCGCGTTGACCGGGCTGCTGTGGTGGCCGGTGATCGGCCTTGCGGTGCTGATCCTGGTCCGGGCGGTGCAGTCCGGGCGGGCCACCGCGGCAACCGTGAGCGACCTCGGTGAGGCCGCCGTCGACCTGTACGCGTTGCGCGTGGCCCGTCAGCTCGGCTTGGCGGTGTCCGGGCCGGTGCTGGCGCCGGACGTCGCCGCCCAGGTCAACGCCCGCTGCCGCAAGGGTGCCTGAGACGCCGCGGTACCGGTCACCGTGGCCCCCGTTAGACGTCGCTGACCCGTCTCCTCCAGCCTCGGCCCCGGATCCGTCCGCATCAGACAGTCGGTGTGCCGAAATACTCCCGGGCCCGATCGACGTAGCGTTGCTTTCCCGCCTCCAAGCCCAAGATCCCCAGAGCCAGCGGGGCGAAGGCGATCGCCTCGGTCACGTGGCCGCGCAGTCCGGGCCAGGCCGGGCCGTCGTGCCGACCGTACGCGGCGACGAGCCGGTCCAGGACCACCGGTGGGAACTTGCGAGCCGCCTCGACGAACTCCTGCCCGGGGTCGCCGACCTCGGCGTCGGTCCAGTCCAGCACCCCGGTCAGCGCCCCGGCCGGGTCGACCAGGGTGTGGCCGGGGTGCAGGTCGCCGTGGATCAGCACGGTCCGGTCCGCCCACAGGTCGTCGCGCTGCAGCCAGCGGGAGGCCCGGTCGCGCCAGCTCGGGTGCATGCCGAACTCCTGCCCGCCCCGATCGATCTGGACGGCGAAGCGGCCCCGTACCCCGTCCGCGTCGCGGACCGGGATGCCGGTGGCTGCCGCCGCGTCGACCGGGGTGGCGTGTAGTTCAGCCATGAAGGCGCCGAGCCGGTCCACGTACGCGGCCGGCGGGTCCACCCGGTCGATCCGCCAGACCAGTTCGTAACTCGTGATGTCCTCACTCGCCGCTGGTTCTCCGGCCAGCCGTGGATAGGCGATCAGCTCCGAGTCCGCGATGGACCAGTCCGGGATGGCGACCGCGAACCGCCCCCGCAGCAGTGCGAGCAGCCGCTGCTCGGCGCGGGCCGCCGTGGCGACCTCGGCGCGCCGCGGCACCCGGAGAATCCACTCCCGACCCGCCCCGGTTGCCGCCCGGAGAACCTGGAAGTCCCACCCGGTGTCGTCAAGTACCGCGGTCTCCGGTCGTAGCGTGAGTCCCCGGTCGGCGGCCAGCCGGAGTAGTTCCCAGGTGCGTTCTGAGGTGTCGGGCATGGAACGGATGCTAGGCCCGCAGACCCGGTAGAAGCCGCAGCCGGGGGTGTACGACGTGCAGGTCGTACACCCCCGTGCGGTCGAGGCGTTGCCGGGGTCGGGGCGCCGCCGGACCATGAAGGACATGCTGCCTGCCGACAGTCACGTACATTCGCAATGGTCCTGGGACGCGCGGTCCGGTTCGATGGAGGAGAGCTGCCGTCGCGCGGTCGCACTCGGCGTACCGGGGGTGGCGTTCACCGAGCACGTGGACCTCACGCCCTGGACGATCCCGGCCGAGGGCATCGCAACCATGCCGGCCGAGTTCCGGGCCATGATCGGCGCTGACGGGCGGTTCCACGCACCCGCGTTCGACGTCGCCGGTTACGCCGAGGCGATCGACCGCTGCCGGGTCCGCTACCCGCAGCTGACGATCAGGTCCGGCGTGGAGTTGGGCGAGCCACACTGGCACCGGCCGCAGGTACGGGACCTGCTGGCTGGCTACCCGTTCGACCGGATCATCGGATCGCTGCACAGCCTGGTGGACGGTACCGCCTTCCTGGTGGTGGACCGCGCCTTCGACAGCCAAGATGCGGACCAGGTGATGCGAGGCTATCTGGAGGAGGCGCGGCGGATGGTCGAGTCGTCCGACGTGTTCGAAGTTCTGGGCCACCTGGACTACCCGCTGCGGGCCTGGCCGGCACAGGCCGGTCCGGTGCTACCCGAGCGGTTCGAGGAGCAGTTCCGGGCGGTACTGAAGGCACTCGCCGACACCGGCCGTACTTTGGAGATCAACACCAGAGGGCCGGCCGGGCCGATGCTGCTCACCTGGTGGCGCGACTGCGGCGGGCAGAGTGTCTCGTTCGGAAGCGACGCGCACGATCCGGCGCAGGTGGCCAGCGACTTCGCGGCCGCGGCCGAGCAGGCCGAGACGGCGGGGTTCCGACCGACGCGCGGTGCCGAACTGTGGACCCGTGGCTGAGCCGGGCGCAGGCGGGCCGGTGCCGACCGGATCGGCACAGCAACGCCGATCCCGGCTCCTGGCGGAGCTCGACGCGCGGCTGGACCGGTTCGGCGCCGGTGACCACGACGCGCTGGCCGGCGCCGAACCGTTCGCGCTGATCCGGGCCCTGGCCACCGAGACGGAGGTGGACGTCGCGATGGTCTACTCGATGGGGTTGTTCCACCATTACCGGCTCATCGCCGAGCTCCCGGCCGTCGACGGGGTGGACGACGCCGCCGCCGCGCTCGCCCACTTCCGCGTGCTGTACCGGGCCGCTCCTGACCTCGTGCCCGAGCCGGTACGCGAGCTGGTGAGCGCCGATTGGAGCCCGTCCGCCAACGAGGTCGAGCGGTGGCGGGCCCGAGCGACGGACCTGCAGCGTCACCCGCGGCGGTTCGAGCTGCCCGAGTTGTTCTCCGATGCCATCTACCTGCTCACCCTGGTCGTCGACAGCGGTCAGTTGGCGGCCGAACAGCTCGCGCCGACGCTGAGCCAGCTCACCCTGGCCTACATCGGCGGCTTCGAGGCCACCGGAGACCTGGCGCTGCTCGACGACGCGGTGGCGGCCGCGACCGCGTGTCTGGAGGCGACCAGGCCGGACGACCCGCACCTGGCTGGCCGATGCTCCAACCTTGCCGCGACGCTCGCCACCAGGTACGACAACACCGGGGCGAGCGGCGATCTGGAGCGGGCGGTGGAGCAGTTCTGGGCGGCGGTCGACATCGCAGAAGGGCCAGAGCGGTCGGGATACCTGAGCAATCTGGGCGGGGCGCTTCTGCTGCGCCATCGCCGGACCGGTGACTCGGTCAGCCTGAACCAGGCAGTCCAGTGTGGGCGGCAGGCATTATCCGAGATGGACCCGGGCGATCCGGCCCGCCCCCGGATGCTGGCCGGACTCGCCCTCGCGTCCCGGACGCGGTTCACCCGCAGCGGCCAGCTCTCGGACATCGACGAGGCGGTGCGGTTGCTGCGCGAGGCGGTGGCGGCGTGCCCGGCCGGTCATCCGGACCGGGCCGGCGTGCTGTCGGGGTTGAGTACCGCGCTGCGGGTGCGGTTCGGCACCACCGGGCAGCGGGCTGATCTGGACGCGGCGGTCGAGGCCGCAACCGCCGCGACCGAGGCCGCGACCGGCTCATCCGGCACCCGGTCCCGCTGCCTGTCCAACCTGGGCGCGGCCCGATCGGCCCGGTTCCGGGTGACTGGTGACCGGGCCGATCTCGACGCGGCGGTGGCGGCTCAACGCGCGGCTGCCGACCTCGCCGACATCGCTGACCCGGTTCGGGCCACCGTGTTGGCCAACCTCGGCCTGTCGTTGCGCCAGCGGGCCGAACTCGATCTGCCCGCAACCCGCGCGATGCCGGAACCGGCCGGCGACACGGCGCGGGACCTGCGAATGGCGGCCACGGCGTACGCCGACTCCGCCGCTGTGGCGTCGGCTGCGCCCCTCATCCGGGCGGTGAGCAGCTACGACGCCGGACTGTTGACCGCTCGAAGCGCCGACTGGCCGGCGGCCCGGGCGCACCTCGAACGGGCGGTGGCGCTGTTGGACGCCGCCATTGACCATGACCTCGGGCAGGACGACCAACAGTACGGCCTGGGCCAGCTCATGGGGTTGGGGCCGGAGGCCGCGGCGGTCGCGCTGCGGGCTGGAACCCGGGCTGAGGACGCGCTCGGCCTGCTCGAACGATCGCGTGGGGTGCTGCTCAGCCAAGCGCTCGCCCGGCAAGGTGACCTGGCGGTTCTGGGTCGCGAGCACCCGGACCTGGCGGACCGGTGGGAACACCTGCGGCGGGCGTTGGCCGAGGCCGGTGACGGGAGCGGTGATCTCGTCGACGCCCGGCTGCGGCGCAGCCAGGAGCTGCGCCGGGCACTGCTGCTCGCCGAGATCCGCGAGCTGCCGGGGCACGCGGACTTCTTTCGGCCGATGGCCCCGGCGCCCCCGCTGGCGCCGACCGGATTGGCGGTCGTGGTGAACGTCGCGCGTGCAGGTTGCGATGCGTTGGTGGTGGCCGCCGGCCGGGTCACCCGGCTGCCGTTGGAACGGCTGAGCTACGACGAGGCTCGGGTTCGGGCGAACGAGTTGCTGATGGCCATCGGGGCGGACGATTGGACCACCAACGGGCGACTGCGTGCCGTGCTGCGCTGGGCCTGGGATGCGGTCATGCAGCCGATCATGGCTTACCTGGACCGGTCCGGGCTGTTGGTGGGAGCCCACCCGCAGGTGTGGTGGATACCGACCGGTCCGTTGACGGTGCTGCCGCTGCACGCCGCCGAGGGCCCGGATGGCGCGGTGGTGGACCGGGTGGTGTCGTCGTATGCGGCGACTTTGAGGACGCTAGCTCGCGCCGCGGCGCCAGCCGGCCCATCAGGTGCGTTGGTGGTCGCGGTGCCCGATACGCCAGGGCACCGGGCGTTGGCCGCGGCAGAGCCGGAGGCGCGACAGGTGGCGGCCCGATTGGTCGAGTTCGGGCTGCCGCCCTGGCCACCGCTGGTCGGCGCGGCGGCGACCCGGGCGGAGGTGCTGGCCCGTCTGCCGGAGGCGGCCTGGGCGCACTTCGCCTGCCATGCGGCGGCAGCGGACAACCCTGCCGACAGCCACCTGGTCCTGTACGACGGAGTGTTGACCGTACGTGAGCTGCTCTCGTTGCGCGCGGAAGGGGGGTATCTGGCCTACCTGTCCGCGTGTACCACCGCGTTCAGCGGCACCGACCTGGTGGACGAGGCGCTCCACGTCTCGTCGGTGTTCCAGTTGATCGGCTACCGGAACGTGATCGGCACCCTCTGGCCGGTCGTCGACAAGACTGCCCAGCGGGTCGCCGGCGAGGTGTACGCGCAGCTCGGGACGGTGCCACCGGCGCTGGCGCTGCACCGGGCGGTGCTGGCGCTGCGCGAGCGGTACCCGGACAATCCCCGTTCGTGGGCCGCGTACCTGCACGTGGGTGGGGACAAAAGGTGATGTCGGCGGACCAGTTCACAACGCTGTTGGTGGCGGCGATTCGCGCGGTACCCGGAGCGGACGAGAGCCCGGTGTCGGCTGCCGAGTTGTGCCGGGGGGTCGGCTTCGACGCGACGGCGGCTGAGGTGGCGGGTCCGCTGCTGATGCGGTTGCTGAACGGTTTCGGTGTACTGCGGACGGCTACCGGCGTGGACGGCGGACCGTCGGTGAAGGCGGAGAGCCAAACAGCGCTGCTCTTCTTGCACAGCTTGGCCGAATACCTTGGTGCGGGCCGCATGATGCTGGACAACTGGGGCCGGATGGGCACCGTGGAACCGCCCTACACCGAGCACGAGGTGCTGTCCGGCCCGCAGTTCCTGCATCTGGTCGAGCGGCGGCGGTTGCGAGAC
This sequence comes from Micromonospora sp. NPDC049645, assembly GCF_040675155.1. Classification (NCBI taxonomy): domain Bacteria; kingdom Bacillati; phylum Actinomycetota; class Actinomycetes; order Micromonosporales; family Micromonosporaceae; genus Micromonospora; species Micromonospora sp. NPDC049645. The sequence continues at coordinate 120,427 of NZ_JBFAOI010000010.1, read as the reverse complement.
GACCCGGAAGCCCGGCCACTGCGGCGTACCGAGGTGGCTCAGGTGGTGATCGGTCGGCGCTGCCGCGGTCGCGGGTCGGAATACCTGGTGCTGCACGACCCGACGGCGAGGCAATACCAACTACCCGGCGGGCACCGGCGGCGTGGTGATCTCGACCCGCACGATGTCGCCGTGCGTGAGCTGCAGGAGGAGTTGCCGGGTTTCGCGTTCGACCCCGCTCGGGATCGGCTGGTCGAGTTGGGGTTGGAGCGGATCGTCCAGGTGTCCCGGACATACGGGGTGGCCACGGAGTACCGCATCACCTTCTTCCACCTACGCTCGACCCGTCGGGCACTGGCAGTCGGTCCGTCCGCGCGGTGGGTCCGCCAGGCCGAGTTGCTCGACCCGGGCGGTGACATCGGCAGCCAGGCGCTCAACATGGCGGGGCTGCGTCGGCTGCACCACCGGCTACCAGGCGGCGTGCCGGGGCTGGGCACGAGCCTGGACATCCGGCCACGGGGATGGCTGCCGCCCGCCGTCCAGGTCGACTCACTGGAATTTTGGGGCCTGGTGGTCGCCGTTCTGGGTCTGGTCAGTTCGTTCGTCTTCTTCGTACTTGCGCCATAGCCGACCATCGCGCCGGGGCTCGTACCCGGTGCAGACCTATGGTGAGGAGAGGCTGCCGGCCGGCGCGGACACGCCAATCGGAGACGTTCGGTCGTTACGGCGCGTCTGCGTCGAGCGACACTGCCATGAGCGCCACGTCGTCGTCGAGCCGTTCGAAGGTGGCGAGGAGTTCGGTCAGCGCATTGACCGCCGCCGGGGCGGTGGTGGGTGCCAGCCGGGCCAGGAATGCCTGCAGCGACTCTTCGCCGAAGTGTTCCGCGCCGAGACCGGAGCGGGCTTCGAGAAGGCCGTCGCTGTAGAGGATCAGCGTGTCGCCGGGTTCCAGGGGAAAGGTTCGGGTCGCGATGCGTGGCGTGTGGAGGCCGCCGATGATGGTGCCGCCGGTGGTGGGCTGCGGCTCGACGGTGCCGTCGGCACGCAGCAGCATGGGGGCGGGGTGTCCACCACCGGCGAGGGTGATCGAGCCCCCGGTTGGCGTCGGGGTGAGGATGCCGAGGATGACCGTGCAGTGGCGGTGGGACCGGCTGCGGTGATCCTGGTAGAGAACGGCGTTGAGGTGGGCCAGCGCGGCGGCGGGATCCGGGTCGTAGGCAGTCGCGGTGCGTAGGGTGTGCCGGGCGGCTGCGGTTGTGGCGGCAGCGGCGAGGCCCTTGCCGCACACGTCGCCGAGAAAGAACCCCCACCGGCCCGCGGCGAGCGGGTACAGGTCGTAGAAGTCTCCGCCGATCCGGTCGGCGGAGGCCATGTGGTAGTAGGTGCTGGTCTGCATGTGCGGTGGAGCCGGCAACGTGTCCGGCAGCAGGCTGCGTTGCAGTCCGGCTATCAGTCCCCGCAGGCGTTCCCGTTCGGCGTCGGCTTCCCGGCGGGCATGTAGGAGCTCTTGTTCGTAGGCGCGACGTTCGCGGGCGTCGAAGATGGTCGTACGGATCAGCAGGGGTTGGCCGTCACTGCCTGTCTTGACCAGGGAGGTGACCAGCACCGGCAGTCGAGATCCGTCCGCCCGCCTGAGTTCGAGGGCGACACCGTTGATCTCGCCCTGCATCTGCAACGTCGGGGCGAAGTGTGTCTCGTGATACAGCTTTCCGCCTACGGTGAGCAGGTCACTGAAGCGTTTGCGCCCGATGACGTCCTCTCGGGTGTAACCGAGCCAGCCGAGCAACGTCGCATTGATCTTGGCAATGGTGCCGTCCAACAAGGTGGACACGTTCCCGCACGGCGCGCCGTCGTAGAGGTCGTCGATGTTGTCCTCCAGCATGGCGGGAAACGCCGCCGCGTCCCACGGCCCGCACTGCGGCCCCGTGCGCGGTAGCGGATCACTCACCGGCGCTCGGCCACGAACGCCGCGATGGCCTGCGCCGTGGCCTGCGGTGCGCTCAGCTGTGGGCAGTGCCCGGTGGCGTCGAGTGTGACCAGGCGACTGCCCGCTATCTGATCCTTGACGTAGGCGCCCACCTCGGGGGGCGCGATCGCGTCGATCGCCGACTGGATCACCAGCGTGGGCACCCGCACCCTGCCCAGGTCAGCACGGTGGTCGGACAGGAAGGTGACCCTCGCGAACGCCTTCGCGATGGTCGGGTCGCTACGGCAGAAACTGGCCGTCAGTTCGTCGCCCAGTTCGGGCCGGTCGGCATTTCCCATGATCATCGGTGCCATGCTGGCCGACCAACCGAGGTAGTTACTGTCCAGCGAATCCAGCAGCTCGTCGATGTCTTCACGGGTGAACCCGCCCCGATAGCCCTCCTCGTCGATGTAGCAGGGCGAGGGAGTCAGCAGGACCAGGCCGGCGAAACGGTCGGGCTGCTCGGTGACGGCCAACACGCCGATCATGGCGCTCACGGAGTGCCCCACGAAGATCACGTCGCGAAGGTCCAGGTCACGGCAGATATCCAGGACGTCGCGGGCGTAGCCGTCGAGAGTCGCGTACCGGTCCGAGTCCCACGCCGTCAGATCGGAGCGCCCGGCACCGACGTGGTCGAAGAGCAGCACACGAGACTGCTCGCCGAGCGTCGTCGTGATATGCCGCCACATGTTCTGATCGCAACCGAATCCGTGGGCGAGCATCACCACCGGGCCGCCGTCGCGACCTGTGACGGTGACGTTACTGCGCACCCGAACGTCCATGCCCGCATTGTTGCATCCCGGCGAGCCGATCTGGAACGACCGGTGATCCGCTCCGTGCCCGTCCGGCAGGAAAGAGCCGGCCGGTCGCTGCCGTCGGCAGCGTCGCCGCCCGCACCGCGCTCATGTCGCTTTGGCGAGTTGGGCCTCCCCGTTCCCGAAGGACCAGTTCTCCGCGCCGGTCTCCACCACCGAAATCAGCACGTCCTCGGGACGCACCCCTGGCTCGCGGCCGAGCCGCTCAACGATCGCGCGATACATGGCCAGCTTGGCCTCGGAGGACTTGCCAGATGTCCAGAAGACCTGGATCTGCACCAGGTCGGCTGATCGTTGGATGCCGAGGAAATCCCCGTAGGCGAAAGTGCTCTCGTCGTGCTCGGTGATGGCCATGAAGCGGTCGCCCTCCTTGATCTGGACGGTTTCCCGCATGGCCTCGTAGATTTGGTCGAGGAGTGCCTTCTTGTACGATTCGGGCTTACCGTCGCGGATAGCGATACGCGTGATGGGCATTGCCTTCCCCTTCTGATACGACACGGCTGAGTCAGCACCACTGTCGGTGCTCTGCTATCTGAGGAAGTCCAGGAGTTGACGGGTGGTCTCGTCCGGGGCCTCCTCCGGAATGAAGTGCCCGACCGGGACCGGTTCGCCGCGTACGTCGTCGGCCCACTCCCGCCAGATCGCGAGCGGGTCGTCGTAGAGCTTCGCGACCTGGCCCTGCTGGCTCCAGAGGAACAGCACCGGGCAGGCGATCTTCCGTTTTCCCCGGTCCGCCTCGTCCTGTTGGTAGTCAAGCGTCGCCGCGGCGCGGAACTCCTCGCAGATCGCGTGCACCGTGGCGGGATCGCTGAACTGCTTGACGTACGCCGCCCGCACCTCGGGTGGGAAGGCGTCCTTCACCGTGGGCCAGGTGCCGAGCATGAAGTCGACGAGCACCGTGGGCGCGGCGCCGATGAACTGCTCCGGCACCGGCGCCGGCGCCCCCAGGAAGGACCAGACCCAGTAGGAGAGGCTGAACGCCCTGTCGGCGCGGTCGTAGACGTCCCCGACGGGAACGACGTCCATGACGGCCAGCCGGGTGACGGCATCCGGTTCGTCCAGCGCGAGACGGTACGCGCAGCGGGCCCCACGATCGTGGCCGACGAGCCCGAATCGCTCGTAGCCCAGGCTCCGCATCACCTCGACCTGGTCGCGGGCGATGGCGCGCATGCTGTACGGCTCGTGGTCCGCGGTACTCGGCGGTTTGCCGCTGTCGCCCCAGCCCCGCAGGTCGGTGGCGACGACGGTGTAGTGCTCGGCGAGCCGGGGCGCGACCTGGTGCCACATGAGATGCGTCTCGGGGATGCCGTGCAGCAGCAGCACCGGCGGACCGCTTCCGCCCCGGCGACCGTGGATCGTCGCGCCGGGTGTGTCGATGTCGAACTCCTCGAAGCCGCCAAACATGCCTCAACCTCTCAGAAAAAACACGTTCGTTCCGTCCCGAAGAGTCCGCCCGCGGTATGCCGCTGGGCGCCCCTCGCCGGACCTGACGCACTGATCCGCCTCAAGACCCCGGACCGGTGCTGCTCCACTGGGTGTGACCGTGACCGGAGCAAGGCCCCGCCGGCCTACCCGGACCTGAACGGTGGAAACCAATCCGATCCGCGCGTCGGTCGAGGCGGATGCAGCACCCGGGCGGCGAGCCGGTGGACGCGGCCCGCGCCGCCGCGCACGACCGTGGCCGGCCGGCAGTTCCCTGCGCGGTGGGGGAGAATCCCATCATGTTTGTCATCAGGGAGCGGTTCTTCGCGATCGGCGACGACTTCGACGTGCTCGACGAGCACGGCACCAAGGTCTTCCACGTCGACGGCAAGGTGCTCAGCGTCCGCAACAAGGTCGTCATCGAGGACGCCTCCGGCCACGAGGTCGCCACGCTGCACCGGCACCTGGTGGCGCTGCGCCCGACGTACGAGATCCGGATCGGCGGTGAGAAGGCCGCAGAGGTCCGCAAGAAGCTGCTCACGCCGTTCCGCGACAAGTTCACCATTGACGTGCCCGGGCCCGACGACCTGGAGATGAAGGGTGACCTGCTCGACCACGAGTACGTGATCGAACGCGACGGCACCGAGGTGGCCGCGGTGTCCAAACGGTGGCTGACCGTCCGGGACACCTACGCCGTGCAGGTCAGCGCAGGCGTCGACCCGCTGCTCATCATCGGCAGCGTCCTCGCGCTCGACCTGGCCCTGAACCGCGACAAGAAGAAGCGCGACGAGGACTGACCGCCCGCGGCGGCGGCCGTGTGTCGCCGGGAGCTGTCGAAGCCGCAGGTCTCGGTGATGGCATCACCGGCCGAGTGCGTCGGCCAGACGCCGCGCCTCGGTGACCAGCCGGCTCGACCCGCCGCGTGCGGCGACCTCGGCCAGCCCGGGCACGTCGATCCGGGCGCCGGTGGCGCCGGCCGTCTCCGCCGCCAGGGTCAACAGGTCCGGGGTGCCGCGCGGGGCCTTCGCCGCCGCGAGCAGCGCGGGCAACGCCGCGGCGACCAGACGCCAGGTGCTGAGCGGGGCACCGGCGGCGGCCACGTCCCGCAGCGGCTGCAAGGTGCGGGTCAGCGTGAGGTCACCGACGGCGGCGAGGGTGCCGAGGTGTGCACCGACCTCAGGAGCGTCCAGGTCGCCGGCGGCGGCCAGCATCAGCAGGGCGTCAACGGCGGCGACCCGGTCGGACTCGTGCCGGGCACCGAGGCCGTACGCGAGGGCGAGGTCGACGGCGGGACCGCCGTCGCCCCCGCATTCGGCGAGCAGCGGCAGGATCGCGGCGCCGCCGGACAGGTCCTGGTCGGCGCTGCTGGCGATCTCGGGCAGCGCGTACGCCGCGACCAGCCCTCGGTAGCCGGGCAGCACGGCCGGCCAGAGCAGGGCCGCGCTGCCGACGTAGCTGTCGACTGACCCGGCAGGAACGGTGAGCAGGCCGAAAGAGTCGTCGACGCCCTCCGGTGGGCTGACCCGCACGTGGGTCCGCTGCCGGGGTAGCTCGTCGTACGCCCAGTCGTAGCCGGGTCGGCGCTTCCTGCGGGGCAGCGTGACCACCTGCTGGTCCGGGGCCGGCAGGCCCCCGGCGCGCAGCCATCCGGCGAGCCGGTCACCGGCGGGCGTGCCGAGCGCCGCCGCCCTGGCCGCGAGGGGCTCGTCGACCCGCGCGGGCAGCCGTAGCAGGGCCTGGGTCAGGTCCATCTCCCACGCGCCGTGCTCACCGAGCCGGGCCAGGCGGTCGTAGAGCGCCTCCGGGTCGATGCCGCCGTTCGCCGTGGTGGGGGCCGCGAGCAGACCGGAGCGCCGGGGCGGGCCGACCCGGTCACCGATCTCGGCCAGCCGGGCGCGTAGCAGCCGGTGCGGCGGGGGTACCCGTGGATCGAGGGATGGTCCGCCCGCCGTGCGGCGGCGCAACGCCGCCAGCATCGCGGCCCACCGTCCCCGCCGTGTGCCCGCCTCGACCGGGTCGGCCGCCGCGTGCAGCACTCCGCCGAGCAGACCGCACAGGCAGCACCGATCCCACGGGTGTTCCTCCGCGCCGGCGCGATGCCGCCTCAGCACCGGAACCAGGGCGTCTTTCAGTCGGGCGCGCTCGCTACCGGCGAGCCGGACCACCGCGTCGAGGACACGTTCCAGACCGGACGCCGTCGTGGGACCGCCGAGCAGGGAGGCGACCTCCTCGGCCAGCTCGTCCGGGTCGGTGATGGCCGGAGGCGCGGGCAGCGGACCGGCCGGTGGAGGAAGGTCGTCGCCCGCCGCGCCGACGACGACCCGCGGGGCGACCAGGTGCCCGTGCCGCGCGGCCAGCGTGCCGGCCCGGTCGCGGACGTCCGCCGCCGGGTGGTCGGCCGCTGTCGCGATGACCTCGGCGATCTCCGCCGCCCGGTCCGGATGCCGGCGGGCGAGCTGGTCCAGCCAGCCGAGCTGGGCGCGGACCAACGCCTTGTCGGGCCGGACGAGGACAGCCCGCGACGCGTCGAGCAGCCCGTCGACCTCCATGCCGTCGAGAGCCCGCAGCGTCTTCTGCGCCATCGACGCCACGGACCCGGGGGCGTCGGCGAGCAGGCGCAGGTAGTCTCCGCGATGCCGATCGACCTCGCCGGCGCTGGGCTCCAGCAGGGCGTGCAGGGCGACGAACACGCGCAACGCGGACGGCCGGTCGCCGCGCAACAGCCGACTCACGCAGCCGTCGAGCAGCATCGTCCGGTCCAGCCGGCCCTCGCCGGCCAGTCGCGCCAGTGCACGTGGCAAAGCGAGTTTCTCGTCGGTCATGAACTCGTCGAACGACATCCGCGTCCCGGCGCCGTCCACCTCGAACAGGCGCGGCACCAGGGCGTCGAGGAACATGTCCGCCCGGAGCCGATCCACCAGCGGGACCGGTCGCTGCGACTCCGGTGGCCAGGCCATCAGGGCGAGCCACCCCTGCACGAACTGGTCACCGGTGGGTGCGGCCGCCTTCTCGGCGATGAGCAGCCCGGCGACGAATTCCCAGCCGTCCACCGGGTCGTCCCGGCGGAGCCGGTCCGCCAGCCGGTATGCCAGCTCGACCAGCCACGGCACCCCGCGCGTCCGCGCGACCTGGACCACCACCTCGGCGTCGGCGCCCCGCAGCGACACGTTCCGCCGACCGAGCACCTCGGCCGCCGCGGCGGCGGTGGGCAGGCACCCGACCGTGGCCACCGCGAGGGCCGTCGCCTCGTCCTTCCACCACCAGTTGTCGCGCCGCCGACGCACGTGGGCCACCAGCGCGTCGGCGAACGAGCGCCGCCCCTGCTCGTCGAGGCCGGTGACCGCGTCGACGGCCGCACCGATGTCGCCACGGACCAGGAACTCCAACGGATCGGTCACGCCCCGACCTCCACCACGGCGCCCACCATCGTCGTGGCGAGCGCGTGCTTGCAGGGCCCGCGCTGCCCGCGGTGCCGCGCCCACCAGGGGCAGGAGCAGGTGTACGCGCCGTCCGTCCGACGGCGGACCCGGTAGACCTCGTCGCCGTGGCGTACGGTCGCCGTCTCGCCGTCGAGGGTGACCGCGCCCGCCTCGACCAGCGCCCGCGCCCCGACCAGGCGGGGATTGTCCCGCTCGGCCCGGCCGGCGTCGTACGGCAGCACCCGGTGGAAGTAACCCGCCTCGGCCACGTCGAAGCCGACCCGGCCGGCGGTGCCCAACTGGGCCAACGCGGCCCGGACCCGGTCCGCCGAGATCCTCGCCGAGGCGGCCAGTTCGTGAACATCGATCGTCGGGTCCCAGGACAGCAGCGCGGCGACCAGCGCGGCGTCGTCGGCGACGTCGTCCGAGGCGAGCGCGGTCAGCGCGCCGCCCTCGCCGGAGAAACCCCGGTAAGGCTCCGGCGACAGGGTCAGCGACAGCCGCAGCGCGCCGGTGTCTAGCTCCCACACGCTCGGCAGCGGCGGCGACCCGGCCGCCGCCGAAGGCCCGTACACCCGCAGAGTCGTCGCGTACCGCAGCAGCCCACGCAGCGTGGCGAGCCTTCCGGCGCCGGCCAGACACACCGCGCCGGGCACCGGACGCGAGGTCAGCCGCAGCGAGCGCCCAGCCGGCACCACCCAGAGCACAGACCGGTCGCCGCCCGCCGGCAGCCGGCGCAGGAAGGTGGCCGCCTCCGCGGCCGGGACCTCCGCCCGCGGCTCCATGGCCGCGGCAATCAGATGGACCTCGGCAAACCCCCGCAGCCAACGCCCGGGTAACGGCACCTTCTTCTCCACCACCGGACCATCGAGAGTGGACACGGTCAGGTCGTCCGGCCCCACCGACAGGTGCAGCGGATCCATGCCGCCCACCCGGGCCAGCGCCTCCCGCAGCGGCGCGTTCACGTCGACGTTGGTGGTCCCGTGCTCGACGATGTCGCCGTCGAACCCGGCCGGCACGACGTCGAGCCGCGCGTACACCCCGCAGCAGCCGGAGAACGACTCGAAGCGCATCCGGTCCCGGCCGCCGGTGACCACAGGATCCAGGCTCGCCGGGCTGATCGGCTGGTGATACCGGGTCCGGGCGACCTCGGCGACAGCCAGCAGCCCGGCGGCCGCCGCCTGCGGGGTCGTCAGAAAACCGGAGAAGAACCGCGGGTTGGTCGCGGGGCCGCCACTCGTCTGCAGCGCCAGGTCACCCCGGTGCAGGGTGGACGGCTGAAGATAGCGGTAGGTCTGTTGGGCGCTCACGGCTGCAGAACATACGACCAACCCCCGACAGCAGGGCCCGCAACGACGTACCGGCGTCCGGGGTGAATGCCGTCACCAGTCAAGGCCCGCCTCGATGGACACGTCGCTCGCAGACCGATATCCGTGGAAGCCACCGACGGCGGCGCCCAGCGTCAGACCGACGAGTCCTCCAATCCACCCGTCCGGCCACCCGAGCAGCCAGACGATCAACAGGACAGTCGGATAGGTGGGCAGCGCTATGAACACCAGCCACACCACTGGAACGATCATGAAAGCGCCTTTGCCCACACCCTCGAACGCGAAGCCCAGGACCGCCAACCCGATGACCGTCTTGACCAGCAGTCCGACGATGGCGACACTGACCGCCACGAGGATCCCCTGGATCAGACCGTCCGTCGCGTTTGGAAATCGTTCCAGCAGCCACTCGCCCGCCGGTGTGACCAGGACAGCCGCCAGCGGCGAGGCGACGATCATCAAGAGGAGCGCCAACACCGCCACCCCGGCGACAGACCAGGCGACGCGTAAGACAGCGACGCCCAGTCCGCGTAGAACGCCCCGCTCGTGCTCGATCGCGACAACGAGGGGCCCAAGTCCCAGAAAGTACGCGGCGAGCGTGGCGCCGATCCAGCCGACGTAACCCGCGCCGCCGCCGAACACCCACCCGGCCACGCCACCAACCGCCGAGCCCAGCACGGCGCCAACCAACTCCGTCAGTTCGTAATGACGGTCGATCATCGCTGTCGCTACTCGGCGCATCCGGGTCATCATGAACCGAGTTGTCAACCGCACGAATCATTCGTGACGAGCATTGCCGCCCTGTCGTCATCGCCGCGGCGAGTGGCTGCTCGCCGAGGGTGCGCAGGTGGTGCGTCAGGACGACCCGCTAGTGCCTGCCGCCTGCATGGCGATCATCGACGACTCCCGCTACGATCCGATACCGGTATATCACTGAGCGTTGATGCGTGCTGTTCGCGAGCCCTGGACGCGGGCAATCCGGTGCCGCCAGAACGTGGTGCCGGCCCGAGGATCACGCCGTCTCGACGAAGGGAATCCGGATGACGGAGAGCGCCCAGACCACCGAGAGCCGAGCCGTTCCGCCCGCGCGACCGTACCCGTTCAGTGTGCCCGACCGCCTCGTCGTCGATCCGACCTATGGCGAGCTGCGCGAGAACGAGCCGATGACCCGGGTGAAGCTCCCCTACGGCGAGGAGGCGTGGCTGGCCACCCGGTACGAGGACGTGCGTACGGTGCTCGGCGACGTGCGGTTCGGCCGCGCCCCGGCCGTGGAGCGCGACGAGCCCCGGCTCACCGCGCGGCAGCAGTACAGCGGCATGCTGACCATGGACCCGCCCGATCACACCCGGCTGCGCCGGCTGGTGGCGAAGGCGTTCACGGCACGTCGGGTGGAGGCGTTGCGCCCCCGGACCCAGGAGATCGCCGACGCACTGGTCGACGACATGGTCCGGCTCGGGCCCCCGGCCGACCTGGTGGAGCACGTCGCCACGCCGCTGCCGATCCAGGTGATCTGCGAGCTGCTCGGCGTCCCGTACGCCGACCGCGACCGCTTCCACATCTGGTCCGAGGCGATCGTCTCGACCACCTCGCTGCCGGTGGAGACGATCCAGGAGTACCTCAACAATCTGTGGGGCTACATCGGTGATCTGGTGGCCGAGCGCCGCCGAGAGCCGGGGATCGACGACCTGCTCGGCGCGTTGGTGCGGGCCCGCGACGAGAATCAGGATCGGCTCAGTGAGACCGAGCTGGTGGAGCTGGCCGCAGGGCTGCTGGCGGCCGGGCACGAGACCACGGTGACCCAGATCCCCAACTTCGTCTACGTCCTGCTGCAGAATCCGGACCAGTTCGCCCGGCTGCGGGCCGACCCGTCGCTGGTGCCGGCCGCGGTCGAGGAACTGTTGCGGTATGTACCGCTCGGCGTCGGGTCCTCCTTCGCCCGGTACGCCAAGGAGGACGTCGAGGTCGGCGGGGTGCTGGTTCGGGCAGGTGAGCCGGTTCTCGGGTCACTGTCGTCGGCGAATCGGGACGGTAGCGTCTTCGCCGACCCGGACCGGCTGGATTTCGACCGCGAGCAGAATCCGCACCTGGGCTTCGGGCATGGCGTACACCACTGCGTCGGCGCGCAGCTGGCCCGCATGGAGTTGCAGGTCGCCGTCGCCACCCTCGTGACCCGCCTGCCCGGGTTGCGCCTCGCCGTACCGGAAGCCGAGCTGGAGTGGAAGCGCGGCATGTTGGTGCGGGGCCTGCTCGGCATGCCGGTGGCGTGGTGAGTGCCACGTGGCGGATCGGGGTGGACTCGCGCCGCTGCATTGGCACGAGCATCTGCGCCGGTACCGCGCCCGAGCACTTCCACCTGGTTGGTGGCCTGTCCGTGCCGCTGGCCGACGTCGTCGCCCCGGCCGAGGTCGTCCTCGACGCCGCCGACTCGTGCCCCGTGGAAGCGATCACGGTGCGCGACGCCACCGACGATCGGCTGATCGCGCCGCAGGAGTGACCCCGTCCCAGCGAGTGGCCAGCGGCGGTCAACGGGTCCGGAAATCTCTGGTCCCCACGGCATGCTGAAAGTGATCATGTCAGCGTGAAGCAGTACCAGGACGTTGGTGATCCGCTCGACGGTGCCGATGTCGTACTCGTCGGCCTGTTCTCGGCCAAGGAAAAGAAGTATGACGTCCGGCTAGACGAGCTTGCCGCCCTGGCCAAGGCCCGCGGTAGCCGGGTGGTGGGCCGGTACGTCCAACGCCGGGGTGCCTCCGATCGGTGGAAGCAGCGCCCCGGCGGGGCTGCCCGGATGTCGATGCCCTTCTCGCGGCGGACCCTGCTGACACACGGCAAGATCCGCGAGATCGCCGAGGCGTGCCGCAACGCGGACATCGATGCCGCGATCTTCGTGAACACCCTGTCACACGTTCAGCGAACCGTCTTGGCCGACGTCCTCGGCTGCCTCGTATTCAGCGGCGATGACCTCACGGCCCACGGCAGGGCCGGGTAGCGGCACGCTCCGGTCGGGGGCGCCGAGCGCGCCTACAGCAGCTCGTCAGGACGGATGGCTGCCGTCCTCCTGTGCGGCGACGCGTCGATGCCGGGTACGTCAGCGCCCTTACCGGCCCGCCCCACCCAGGCCGTCCAGGAATCACCCGCGCGGCAGGCGCGACCTGACGAGGATGGGTGCGCTGCGAGGCATTCGCTCGGATTTCGAGCGGTTAGAGGTATAGGGCCGACTAGTGTTATTTCATGCAGGTATGAGGTGATCTAGTTCGTCGTGGCGCCGCCAGCGACCACGACGGCCGGGCCACCGTAATCCGCAGCGTGCTGCGCGATGCCCGCCGCCGGACGCCTCAGGCCGCGGCGGCGCATCCGCAGCCGGCGATCCATTCGATCGCCGCCGCCGCGTTCGCATCACCCGGACGGAGAGATGATGTTCCTGCTCGGCAGTGTCAAGCAGCCCACCGATCTCCAGTGGCTGAACGGCGGCCGGTTTCGGCTGCTCGCCGGTGAGATCCGGGTGTTCCTGAGGGCGCCGTCCTGTCGACGTGGCGGCCACCTCACGCCTGGCCTCGACATGATCACCCTGGTGCCGATCGGGCCGGGAACGCCGGCTCGGACGCGCCGAGCAGGTGCGGGATGTCGGACCAGGCGACCTCCGACTCGGCGACGCCGCACCCGTTCGTACCGACGCGCCCCGGCCGGGCCGCCGCTCGCCGGGCGCGGACCGGCCCGCGTACGCGGTTGACCCCACTGCCTGGATGACCCACCACCGTCGGCCCTACGCCCCGAAGGAAGGCAACCCCGGATGAGTCCACCCGCCGTCGCCCTGGCGGCCCGCCGGATCGAGCAGGCGCGGGCACAGGAGAACTTCCCCGTCGCGCTGCGGGTGCTGCCCAGCCGGCACCGCCGTGATCTGCTCGCCGTCTACCGGTACGCGCGCCACGTCGACGACCTGGGCGACGAGCCGCTCGCACCCGGGGTCGACCGGCTCGTCGCCCTCGACCGGCTGGAGACCGAGCTACGGGCCCTGTATGCCGGCCAGCCGGTGACCGACCGGGTGGTGCGCGCCCTCGCGCCCGCGGTGGCTGAGTGCCGGCTGCCGCTCGACCCAATGCTCCGCCTGATCGAGGCCAACCGGGTCGACCAGCACGTCACTCGGTACGCGACGTTCACGCAACTGGTCGATTACTGCACCCTGTCGGCCAACCCGGTCGGGGAACTGGTCCTGCACGTCTTCGGGCAGGTCGGGCCGGCGCGGCTCGCGCTCTCCGATCGGATCTGCACCGCGCTGCAACTCGTCGAACACCTCCAGGACGTCGCCGAGGACTATCGCCGGGGCAGGGTCTACCTGCCCGCCGAGGATCTCGACCGCTTCGGCGTCACCGAGGCCGATCTCTCCGGCCCCACCGCCGACCGGCGGCTGCGGGAGCTCATCGGCTTCGAGGCGGAACGGGCCCGGGCCTGGATCGACGCCGGTGCCCCGCTGGTGTCGGCCCTGCACGGGTGGGCCCGGCTGGCGGTGGGCGGCTACGTCGCCGGCGGCCGGGCCACCCTCGACGCGCTGGCCGGCGCCGACCACGACCCGCTGCGGGCGACCGTGCGTCCCCGGAACCGCCGGGTCTTCCGTCGCTGGCTGGGCGCGATGGTGCGGAGCGCCGGATGACCGCGACCATGGACGTGGCGGCCGCCTACCGCCGCTGCGAGCACATCACCCGCAGTCAGGCCGCCAACTTCGCGTACGGGATCCGGCTGCTGCCGCCGGCGAAACGCCGCGTCCTCTCGGCCATCTACGCCGCCGCCCGCCGCATCGACGATATCGGCGACGGCCACCTGCCGCCGGAGGAGAAGCTGGAGCGACTGGGGGAGATCCGGGCGGCGCTACGGCGGTTGCCCGGTGACGCCGGCGGCGATCCGGTCCTCACCGCGCTGGGTCACGCCGCGACCCGGATGCCGATACCGCTGGAGGCGTTCGACGAGCTGATCGACGGCTGTGCGGCCGACGTGACCGGCCGGCGGTACGCCACCTTCGAGGAACTGCACTGGTACTGCCGGTGCGTGGCGGGTTCCATCGGCCGGCTCTCTCTCGGCGTGTTCGGCACCGGCGACCCGCGCCGCGCCGCGCCGCTGGCCGACGCGCTCGGAGTGGCGTTGCAGCTGACCAACATCCTGCGTGACCTGGTCGAGGACCGGGCCGACGGGCGCGTCTACCTGCCCGCCGAGGACCTGGAACGGTTTGGCTGCACGCTGAACCTGAACGACGGCGGGTTCACCGACCCGCCCGCGCGGCTCATCGAGCTGGTGCGTTTCGAGGCTGACCGGGCCGCCCACTGGTACGACATCGGGCTGCGGCTCCTGCCGATGCTGGACCGGCGCAGCGCGGCGTGCACCGCCGCGATGGCCGGCATCTACCGGCGGCTGCTCGCGCGCATCGCGGCCGACCCGCTGGCCGTCACCCACCGTCGGGTGTCGCTCCCCGGGCACGAGAAAGCCTGGGTGGCGGCCCGCGCGCTCGTCGGGCGGCCGGCATGACCGGGTCGCTGGAAACCCCGCTGACGGGTACGGGCGGGGTCTGTGTGATCGGCGGCGGGCTGGCGGGCATCACGGCGGCCATCCGGCTTGCCGACCTCGGCCTGCCGGTGACGCTGCTCGAAAGCCGGACCGAGTTGGGCGGGGCCACCTACTCCTTCCGCCGTAACGGTCTGACCGTCGACACCGGGCAGCACGTCTTCCTGCGCTGCTACCACGCGTACCGGGGCCTGCTGGAAAGGCTCGGGACCTCCGCCGGCACCGACCTGCAACCGCGGTTCGCGGTGCCGGTGCTGCTCCCGGGACGGGCACCGCACCTGCTGGCCCGCAGCCGGCTGCCGGCACCGGCGCACCTGCTGCCCGCGCTCGCCGGTTACCGGCTGCTCAGCCCCGGTGAGCGGCTCGCCGCGGCGCGCGCCTGCGCGGCGCTGCGGCACGTCGACCCCGAGCGACCCGCCACCGACGCGCGCAGCTTCGGCGACTGGCTGGTCGAACACGGCCAGAGCGAACGCAGCCGCCGGCGGCTCTGGGATCTGATCTGCGTGGCGGCGCTGAACCTGCCGTGCGGCGAGGCGTCGCTGGCACTCGCCGCCCAGGTGTTCCGCACCGGGCTGCTGGACGACGCGGACGCCGGCGACATCGGCCGGGCCCTGGTCCCCCTGGCCGACCTGCACGCGGTCGCGGCCCGGCGGCTGCTCGCCCGGCTCGGCGTCACGGTGCACACCCGGTCCCGGGTGCGCTGGATCCACCCGGAACCCGCGGGTTTCCGCATCGGTCTGAACGACGGCGAGCTGAGCGCGGACGGGGTCGTGTTGGCCGTGCCGCACCAGGTCGCCGCGTCGCTGGTGCCGCCGGCCGCCGCGCCCACCGCCGGCGACTGGCACCGGCTGGGAGCGGTGCCCATCGTCAACGTGCATCTGCGCTACGAACGGCCGGTCACCGCGCTGACGATGGCCGCCGCCGTCGAGTCCCCGGCGCAGTGGATCTTCGACCGGTCGGAGGCGGGTGCCGACGACCAGCACCTGGTGGTCTCCCTGTCGGCCGCCGACGCCCTTGTCGACCGTCCCGCTGCCGAGCTGGTGGCGACGCAGCGGGCGGCCCTTGCCGAGCTGTTCCCGGCGGCCCGGCGTACCCCCGTGCGCGACGCGTTCGTGACCCGGGAGCCGAGGGCCACCTTCCGACAGACCCCTGGCACCCGGGCGTACCGGCCGGTGCCGACCACGCGCCTGCCCGGGCTGGTCCTGGCCGGCGCATGGACCGACACCGGATGGCCGGACACGATGGAGGGCGCGGTGCGCAGCGGCCGGGAGGCCGCCGACGTCGTCGCCCGCCAACTCGTGCCCCGGCCCCGACACCAGACGGAGGCCGCACGATGACTGTTGTAGGCAGTAGCAGCACCGACCAGCTCCAGAGCCACGTGGAGCCGGCGATCCGCGCGCTGCTCGACCGCCTGGACCCCGGCAATCGTCTGGTGGCGGGCTACCAGCTCGGGTACTGGGACGCCGACGGCTCACCCGCCGCCCGGCAGGGCAAGGGGCTGCGCCCCATGCTGGCGGTGCTCTCGGCCCGGGCCACCGGCGCCGAGCCCGAGGCCGGTGTCCCGGCCGCCGCCGCGGTCGAGCTGGCGCACAACTTCTCGCTGCTGCACGACGACGTGATGGACGGTGACACCGAACGCCGCCACCGCCCGACGGCGTGGACGGTGTTCGGGGTCGGCCCGGCCATCCTCGCCGGCGACGCCCTCATCGGGCTGGCGTACGAGGCGCTCATCGAGGTGCCCGGCGGGTGGCCCGCGGCCCGGCGGCTCGCCCTGGACGTCCGGGCGCTCCTGGCCGGGCAGGCGTCCGACCTGGGCTTCGAACGGCGCGACGACGTCACCCTCGACGAGTGCCTGACGATGGCGAGGAACAAGACCGCCGCGCTGCTCGCCAGCTCGTGCGCGCTCGGGGCACTGCTCTGCGGCGGTCCGCAGACCCTGGTCGACGGGCTGTCCCGGTTCGGACTGCACCTCGGTACGGCCTTCCAGCTCATCGACGACCTCCTGGGGATCTGGGGCGATCCGCGGCGCACCGGCAAACCCGTCGGATCGGACCTGCGTTCCCGCAAGCGCAGCATCCCGGTCGTGCGTGCGGTGACCAGCGGGGACAGCGCGGGTCGCGCCCTGGCCGAGCTGTACCGGTCGCCGGCGCCACTGACCGGCGAGGACGTGACGCGGGCGAGCGACCTGATCGAGGCGACCGGCGCGCGCGAGTGGACCAGGGAGCGGGCCCGGCAGGAGACCGAGCGGGCCCGGGAGGAACTGGCCGCCCTGGACCTGCCCGAGGACGTACGCGGCGAGCTGACCCACATCGCCGCCTTCATCACCGGGCGGGATCACTGATGACCGAGCTGCTGTCCCCAGAACCCACCGCGTCCGTCTCGCTCGGCCCTCCGAGCGGCGCGCACCCGCCCGGCGCCGCCCGGGAGGCCCTGCGTCGCGCCCGGGAACACCTGCTCGGCCTGCAGGACGAGGCCGGCTGGTGGAAGGGCGAGCTCGCCACGAACGTCACGATGGACGCCGAGGACCTGCTGCTCCGGCAGTTCCTCGGCATCCGCACGGCGGAGCGGACCAGCGAGTCGGCCCGGTGGATCCGGTCCCAGCAGCGGCCGGACGGGTCCTGGGCGACGTTCCACGGTGGTCCGGGAGACCTCTCCACCACCATCGAGGCATACGTGGCGCTGCGACTGGCCGACGACTCGCCGGACGCGCCGCACATGGCAGCCGCCGCCCGCTTCGTCCGCGGACAGGGCGGGATCGCGGCCAGCCGGGTGTTCACCCGGTTCTGGCTGGCCCTGTTCGGGCACTGGCCGTGGTCCCAGCTGCCCGCCGTTCCGCCCGAGCTGGTGCTGCTGCCGTCGTGGATGCCGTTCAACATCTACGACTTCGCCTGCTGGGCGCGGCAGACCATCGTTCCGCTGTCGATCGTCCGCGCGCTGCGCCCGGTACGGGACCTCGGCTTCGCCGTCGACGAGCTGCACACCTCGGCGGTGGCGGCGCGACCGCCCCGGCTCACCTCGCGGCCCGGACTGCTGCACCGGCTCGACCGGATCGCCAACGCCTACGAGCGGATCGCCCGGGGACCGGTCCGCCGGCACGCCCTGCGACGCGCCGCCGAGTGGGTGGTGGCCCGCCAGGAGGCCGACGGCTCGTGGGGCGGTATCCAACCACCCTGGGTCTACTCGCTGATGGCACTGCACCTGCTCGGCTACCCACTGGACCACCCGGTGCTGCGGGCCGGCCTGACCGGGCTGGACCGGTTCACCGTGCGGGAGCAGACCCCACAGGGCCCGGTCCGCCGGTTGGAGGCGTGCCAGTCGCCGGTGTGGGACACCGCGCTCGCCGTCATCGCGCTCTCCGACGCCGGCCTACCGGCCGGGCACCCCGCGTTGGTCCGGGCGGGCGAATGGCTGCTCGACGAGGAGATCCGGGTCCGCGGCGACTGGGCCGTCCGCCGGCCGCACACCCCGGTCGGCGGCTGGGCCTTCGAATTCGACAACGACGGGTACGCCGACACCGACGACACCGCAGAGGTCATCATGGCGTTGCGGCGGACCGGCGTACCGGCCGAGCCGGCTGTGCTGCGCGCGACGCGGTGGATGTTGGGCATGCAGTGCCGCGACGGCGGTTGGGCCGCGTTCGACGCGGACAACACCCGAGCGGTCGTCGGCGACCTGCCGTTCTGCGACTTCGGCGAGGTCATCGACCCGCCCAGCGCCGACGTGACCGCCCACATCGTGGAGGCGCTCGCGGCGGAGAGTCTCGCCGACACCGTGCCGCTGCGACGCGCCGTGCACTGGCTGCTGCGGGCCCAGGAGCCGGACGGCTCCTGGTTCGGCCGCTGGGGCGCCAACCACGTGTACGGCACCGGGGCGGCGGTGCCGGCCCTGGTAGCGGCCGGCCTGCCGTCCGGTCACCCGGCGCTGCGCAAGGCCGTCGACTGGCTGGTCGCGCACCAGAACCCGGACGGTGGGTGGGGCGAGGACCTGCGCTCCTACCGGGACCCGGCCTGGATCGGCCGCGGCGAGTCGACCGCGTCGCAGACCGCCTGGGCTCTGCTCGCGCTGCACGCCGCGGGCCACGGCGCGGGGGAGCCGGCGAGTCGCGGCGTGGGCTGGCTGGTCGACACCCAACGCCCGGACGGCGGCTGGGACGAGCCGCAGTACACCGGCACCGGTTTCCCGGGCGACTTCTACATCAACTACGGGTTGTACCGGCTGGTTTTCCCGGTCAGCGCGCTCGGTCGGATCCTGGGCGCGCGGGACACCGGTGTCGAGGCCACGGTGACCCGGTGACCGGCCCGGACGGGATGCTCTTCGCGCCCATGCGCCTGGAGGCCGCCGCGTTGCGGCGCGGCCTGCCCGACCGACCGGGTCTGGCGCTGAGCCGTACCGGTGTCGGATGGCGGCGCGCCCGCTCGACCGCCACCAGCCGGCGTACCGGATCGGGCCCGGTCGCCGTCGCCGGCATCGGCGGGGGACTGGCCCACGGCCTGGCTCCCGGCGATGTCGTGGTGGCCAGCGAGGTACGCGCCGATCCGCTGACTCCGCACCGCCCGCCGGGTGTGCTGCGCATGCCGGACGCGGCCCTGCTCGCCGCGGCGCTGCGCCGACGTGGCCTGCGGGTGCACGTCGGCCCGGTGGTCAGCACCCACCGGCTGGTCGACGGCGCGACCCGGGCCCGACTCGCGGCGACCGGCGCACTGGTCGCCGACCTCGAATCGGCGTGGCTGCTGGCCGGCGTCTCGGCGCCGGCGGCCTGCGTCCGGGTGGTCGCCGACACCGCGGCCGGGCCGCTGTACCGGCCGTCCACCGTGCGTCGGGTCCGCACCGCGCTGCGCGTGCTGCCGGCGGTGGCGGCGGCGCTGGACGAGTGGTCGGCGGCGCACAGTGTCCAGCGGGTCGTACTGGCCTCGCCCCGGTCCTTCTGCGCCGGGGTCGAGCGGGCGATCGCGGTGGTGGAGCAGGCGCTGCGCCGGCACGGCCCACCGGTCTACGTGCGCAAGCAGATCGTGCACAACGCCCGGGTGGTGGACGACCTGCGGGCGCTGGGCGCGGTCTTCGTCGACGAACTGGACGAGGTCCCCGACGGGGCGCTCACCGTCTTCTCCGCGCACGGGGTCGCGCCGACCGTACGCCAGGAGGCCGCCGACCGGCGGCTGCCGGTGATCGATGCCACCTGCCCCCTCGTCACGAAGGTGCACGCCGAGGCCCGCCGGTTCGTGGGCCGGGGCGACACGGTGCTGCTGGTCGGGCACCCCGGACACGAGGAGACCGACGGCACGCTCGGCGAGGCGCCCGAGCAGATCCGCCTGGTGCCCGACCCGGCGGCGGCCGAGACGGTACGGGTGGACGACCCGAGCCGGGTGTCGTACCTGGTGCAGACCACGCTGGCGACCGACGAGGCGGCGGAGATCATCGATGCGCTGCGGCGGCGGTTCCCGGCGTTGGCCGGTCCCGGCTCGGACGACATCTGCTACGCCACCACCAACCGGCAACGAGCCGTCACCGCCGTCGCCGGGCAGGCCGACCTGGTCCTCGTGATCGGCTCGGCCAACTCCTCGAACTCCCGCCGCCTGGTGGAGGTGGCAGAGCGCGCCGGGTCCCGGGCGTATCTGGTGGACGACGTGGGTGACGTGGACCTGCGCTGGCTGCACGGGGCGGCGACGGTTGGCGTCAGCGCGGGCGCTTCGGCGCCCCCGGGGCTGGTCGACGAACTCGTCGCCGCACTCACCGCCCTCGGGGCGGGGGAGGTGAGTGAGCACACCGCTGCTGTGGAGGACGTGCGTTTCACCCTGCCGAAGGAGGTACGTCAGCCGTGAGTATGCCGTTGCGTCAGAGCCTGCGGGTCGCGCAATACCTGGTCGGGCAGAAGCTGCGCCGGCGGGAGAGATTTCCGCTGCTGCTGGAACTTGAGCCGCTGTTCGCCTGCAACCTGAAGTGCGCGGGCTGTGGCAAGATCCAGCAGCCGGCGAGCCTGCTCAAGCGCCGGATGCCGGTGGAGCAGGCGCTGGCCGCCGTGGAGGAGTGCGGCGCACCGATGATCTCCATCGCGGGTGGCGAGCCGCTCATGCACCCGGAGATCCACACCCTCGTCGCCGAACTCGTGCGGCGCAAGAAGTTCGTGTTCCTCTGCACCAACGCGGTGCTGCTGCCCAAGAAGATCGAGAAGTTCCGTCCATCGCCGTACTTCGCCTTCACCGTGCACATCGACGGGCTGCGGGAGCGGCACGACGCTTCGGTCTGCAAGGACGGCGTCTTCGACGAGGCGGTGGCGGCCGTGCGGGACGCGCAGCGGCGCGGCTTCCGGGTCACCACCAACACCACGTTCTTCAACACGGACACCCCGCAGACCGTGATCGAGGTGCTCAACTACCTCAACGACGACCTGCGCGTGGACGAGATGATGCTCTCGCCGGCGTACGCCTACGAGAAGGCCCCGGATCAGGAGCACTTCCTGGGCGTCACGGAGACCCGGGAGTTGTTCCGTAAGGCATTCGCCGGTGGCCGGCGGGCGCGCTGGCGGCTCAACCACTCGCCGCTGTTCCTGGACTTCCTCGAGGGGCGGGTCGACTTCCCGTGCACCGCGTGGGCGATCCCGTCGTACTCGTTGCTGGGCTGGCAGCGTCCCTGTTACCTGATGGCCGACGGCTACGCCGGCAGCTACCGGGAGCTGCTCGACTCGACCGACTGGGACAGCTACGGCAGGGGGCGCGATCCCCGCTGCGCGAACTGCATGGCGCACTGCGGCTACGAGCCGACGGCGGTGCTGGCCACCATGTCCTCGCTGCGCCAGTCGCTGCGGGCGGCCCGGATGAACTGACCGCCGGCCGCGGCACATCGGACGGGTCAGCCGAACCGGCTGGCCAGGCGGCGGTACACCGCCGGCAGCAGGCCCTGCACCGCCACCGGCACCCGCAGCCAGGCCGGCAGGTAGACCTCCGCCCGGTTGCGGGCGATGGCGTCGGTCACCGCCTCGGCCACCCGGTCCGCCGGTATCGGGCGGGGCCGGTCCCGGTGGTACGGCCGGCCCCGACGGGCGAAGAACGCTGTCTGCACCACCCCCGGCACCACCACGGTCACGCCGACCCGGGGACAGGCGGATTCCAGGTGGAGGCTGCGCGCGAAGGCGTCCAGGCCAGCCTTGCTGGCCGCGTAGACGGCCTCCTCGGCCACTCCCAGCCGGCCCGCGATCGAGCCGACGAAGACCAGGTGTCCGCCGTGGTGGCACATGCCGGGCAGCAGCGCCCGGGTCAACTCGACCGGGGCCCGCAGGTTCACCGCGAGCATCTCCTCGGCGCGCTCGGTCGGCATCGAGCCGAACGGTCCCGCCCAGCCGACGCCGGCGTTGTTGACCAACACGTCCACCCGGCCGTGCCGGTCCATGGCCCGCTCGGCCAGCTTGCGGGCGGCCCCGGGCAGGGCCAGGTCGGCCCGCAGCGGGATCGCGCCGGTCTCGGTGGCGAGCCGGTCGAGGCGGTCCGGGTCCCGGCCGGCCGCGAGGACGTGGCTGCCCGCCCGGGTGAGCCGCCGTACCAGCGCGGCCCCGATACCGGACGACGCGCCGGTGACCAGGACCACCGACCCGGTCAGGCGCATCGGCGTATCCCCGGCGGCGTCGGCCCGGTGGACACCGCGACGTCAGCCCCCGGCTCACCGACGTCCACGGCTGCGTCGCCCTCGTCCCCGCCCGAGACCACGGCGTTCCCACCCGGGCCCGCGTCGATGTCGGCGAGCAACTCGGCCAGGTCCGCGCGGAGCGCGGCCACGAAGGCGGTGCCTCTGTCGGCGAGCGACTCGTCCAGCAGCACGCCGATCTCGAAGGCGACGCCGCACCGCAGCACGCCGATGCCCACCGGCACCCCGCCGGCCAGGGCGACCACCGGGGTGGCCGTCCGCACCGACGCGCCGGCCAGCCGTTGCGTCCGAAACGGCGCCGGCAGGTAGGAGACGATGACGTTGAGGTTCCGGCTGGTGTAGACGCGCCGGGCCGCCGCCGCGTGCAGCGGCGCGGGAAGCGCACCCATCGCCCGCATCACCAGACCGGCGGCCTCCGCCTCGCCGTTGGCGAGCGCGGCGCGCAGCGACTCGCGTACGGCGATGACCCGGTCACGGGTCGCCACCCGCTCCAGCGGGAGGTCGAGGCTGACGGCGCCGGTCCAGTTGCCGTGGGTGGCCGACCGTCGTCGCGGGCTGACGGAGACCGCGAACATCGCCCGCAGCCGTCGGGGCGCCGGCGCCGGGTGGACCCGGCCCAGCGCTCCGGCGGTGAGGGCCACCATCAGTTCGCTGCTGTGGGCGCCGCAGGCGCGGGCCGCGCGAAGAACGTCGGCGGCGGGCAGGCTCGCGGTGACCAGCCGCCGACGCGGCGAGCTGAGAGGCCGGTTGAGCGGGCTGCCCGGCGCGGGCCCCTGCCTGGCGAGACGGATCAGCCCCCGCGCGGTGAGCCGGGCCTGCCGGGCCACCTCCCGGACCCGACCGCCCGGACGTCCCCGCCGGACCGGTGCACGGCCCGCGTCCGCAGCCGTGTCGCCCCGGTCGTCGGCCGCGGCCCGTGTCGGGGCGTCGGTGTCGGGCGTCGGGCTCCGCGGTGGGGTCCGGTCGCCGGCCGCGTCCATCAGGCGGTGCATGACGCCGATCGCGGAGAGCCCGTCACCGAGGCAGTGATGCAGCTTGACCGCGACCCGGGTACGGCCGTCGGGGAGGCCGCTGACCAGCAGCATCCGCCAGGGCGGGCGGTCGAGGGTCAGCGGCTGTGACCAGAACCGATCCACCACTTCGGCAGCGTCGTCGTCGGGTCCGACCCGGACCTCGTCGAGGTGCGCGGCGGCGTCGGCGTGGCGGTCGACGACCCAACCGGGCCGGCGCCAACGACCCCGGGGCACCAGACGACGCCGCAGGGTCGCGATCGCGGGCAGCCGCCGGGCCAGCAACGCGGTCAGGTCTGCCCGGGTGAGCGGCCGGCCGTCCGGGTGAGGGTCCAGATCCAGCACGGTGCCGATCTGCTGGGCCACCGTGGGCGACTGCACGTGCAGGAAGAACGCGTCCTGGGCGCGCAGCGGCCAGCTCGGCGGCCGGCCGTCCGGCGCCCGCGCACCGGGTCGCGAACCGTCCGCCGCCTCCTCCTCCGCCTCCGCGGGCGGTCGCCGGTCGGCCAACGCCGGCAGCCCGAGGTACGGCAGGAACGGCCCGGGTGGGAACTCGACCAGGCGGGCCGGCGGTCGATCGACCAGCCGGGTACGGACGCACGCGACGAGGGCGGCCGGATCCTGGGCGGTCTCGGCGAGCCCCGCGGCGGTCATCAGCGCCGCGTTGGCAGCGCCGTGCGCGGCGATGGGCCGGTACATCACGACCGGCGTGCCGGTGGCCCACGCCTCCAGGGCGGTCGCCCCGCCGGCGTTGGTGACCAGCAGTCGGGCGGCCCGCAGCAGGGTCGGCATGTCGTCGACCCACCGGCGGACCACCAGCCGGCCCGGGGGACTGTGCAACGCCTCCAGCCGATCGGCGAGCCCCTCGTTGCGCCCGCAGACGGCGACGACCTGCACCGCATCCCCGATACCGACAAGCGCGCCGATGGCCTCCTCCACCGCGCCGAAGCCGTACGAGCCGCAGGCGACCACCACCGGTGGCCGTTGCGGGTCGAGACCGCAGTGCCGGGCTGCTTCGACCTGGTCGCCGGGATGGAACCGATCGAGTACCGGTGGGGCGCAGACGCCGAGCGGTGTCCCGGGCGCGGCGACCGCCGCCACCGGCAGCGCCGACGGGTGCACCACGACGTTCAGGTCGAGCTGCGGGTACACCCAGAAGGGGTGCGGGGCGAAGTCGGAGATCCACGCGCCGATCGGCACGTCGAGCCCGCGACGCCGGCGGAGCCAGGCCAGACCGGCACTGCCCAGCGGATAGGTCGAGACGATCAGGTCGGGGTCGAACGCCTCGATGGTCCCCGCGAGCCGGCGGCCGGCCCAGGCGCCGGTGAACCACTTGGAGGCCGTGGCGAACCAGCGGTGCCGCCAGAGCGAGGCCCAGAAGAACTCGTACAACCAGGGTGTCATCGCGACATTGGTGACGTAGGTGCGCCGGAAGCCGGGGCCCACGCCCGGCCCCATGACGTCGAGGGTGTCCACCCACCCGACTCGGCTCCCCGGCCAGAGCGCGTGGACGCGCTCCTCCAGCGCCCGACCGGTGGCGTCGTGGCCGCCCCCGATGTTGGCCGAGACGACCAGCACCCGCCGGGCTGTCCGCTGGTCCGGCTCGGACCCGGCGGGCGGGGCCGGCCGATCCGTCGCCTTCACCGGCCGCTCGCACGGCGGGGGCGATACCCGGCCGAAGACGGGTATGCGCAGGTGCCCCGGGCGGTCCCGTCCGGCGTCCAGACCCACGGGAATCCGTCATGGCCTTCGGTTTCGTGCTCGCGATCATCGCCGCGGCGTGCAGCGCCACCGCGGCGATCGTGCAGTCGGTCGGCGCCCGCCGAGTGGCGGCCACCGAGCACCTCGACCCGCGCCTTCTGCTGCGGTTGGTGCGCAACGGCCTCTACGCGACGGGTCTGGCGCTCGACGGCGCGTCCTCGCTGCTCACCTTCACCGCGCTGCGGACCACGCCGCTCTTCGCCGTGCAGGCGGTGCAGGCGGCCAACCTCGGGATGGTCGCGGTCATCGCCCTGCTCGTACTGCGCATCCGGCTCGGCGCCCGGGACTGGGTGGCGATCGGTGCGGTGGTGGTCGGCCTGGTGCTCCTGGTGATCACGGCGGCCAGCCGGCCGCCGGGCGAGGCGCCAGGGTCGGCCGGGTGGTGGCTGCTCGCGGCGGTGCTCGCCCTGGCCGTCGTGGCGTACCTGGGTAGTCCGCGGATGTCCGGGCCGGCCGTGCCGGGTCTCCTCGCCGGGGTGTCGTTCGGTTGCGCGGCGCTCGGCGCCCGGCTCATCGGCGCGGCCGGCACGGTCGGTGACGTGCTGACCAGCCCGGCCACGTACGCCGTGGTGGTCGCGGGGCTCACCGGCGTGCTGCTCTACGCCACGGCCCTGCAACGTGGCACGGTCACCGTGGCCTCCGCGTCGACCACTCTCGGGCAGACCGTGGCTCCGGCGGCGGCCGGCTGGCTGCTGCTCGGCGACGGGGTGCGGCCCGGGTCCGTGCCCGTGGCGGCGGTGGGGTTCGCGCTGGCCGTCGGCGGGGCGGTCGCGCTCGCCCGACACGCCGAGCCGCACCCTCCGCAGCGCGAAGAGGCGACCCACAGCCGGTGCTGAGTCGGGACGCGCGGACGCGGTCGCTGACATGTGGGCGCTCCCAGGCGGTACGCGGCGAAGGGGCACCGCCCCTTTCGAGACGATCGTCAGCTTAACGAGCCAATTGAGGGTTACTAGGATAATTCCGACTCTCGGCGTCGGCCGCAGGGCGGAAGGTAGAAGGGAGCGAAGCCATCGCCGCTGCGAAGAGACCGTCGCCGGAGGGCACGCGGCCGCCGCGGCCACTCGGCGTGCCTGCGCTGACACCGGTGCCCCGCGGTTGGTGGCTAGACGGGCTCCTGGTCGTCGCGCTGGGCGTGCTGACCGCCGCGCTGATCTACTGGTCGCCGCTGCTGCGGCTGGACATCGCCGTTCGCAACTGGTGCGACGCGCACCGTCCCCCGCCGCTGTCCAAGGTGATGCTGGTCTTCGACACTCTCGGGCAGGGCGGCGCGCTCACCCTGCTGACCGTGCTGGTCTCTTTCTGGCTCGCCTGGCGACACCGGTCGGTGCGCCCGGTCATTCCCGCCGGGCTGGCACCGATCATCAGCACCCTGCTGATCGTGGGGCTGAAGAAGTGGACCTCGCGAGGCGCCCCGCACCACGGCTCGGTCCGGCTGTTCAGCGGCGGCCCGGAGGAGTTCTACCCCTCGGGGCACGTCAGCAACAGCATCGTCTACTACGGGGTGCTGGCGATGCTGCTCGCGCCGTACCTGCCCGTGGCCGCCCGCCGACTGTTGCAGTGGCTGCCCGGCGTGCTCACCTTCGTCGGCACCACCTACCTGGGCTACCACTGGTTCACCGACAGCATCGGCGGCTACCTTCTCGGGCTGCTCATCCTGCGACTGCTCCTACGGGTGCCGTGGCGGACCGTACCCCTGCCGCGATGGCTGGACCGCCCGCCCCGACAAGCGGGCACCGAACGACCCGTTTGACCCGGTCCGAACAGGGAAACCGCGAGCCACCGGAAACGCGGACGAGCGGCCGGGCCGGCACTCCCGACCCGGGTCGCGTCGCTGCTGCGTCAGCGCGGACCGACAGGTGACGACCCGTGGTGAAGGAGGCAGCCCAGGTGAGCGGCCCGGCTGGCACACGATGAACGCGACGTGGGAGATGGCGGCCGGGATACCGATCGCTCTCGGCGCCGCGGCAGCGTTCGCCGGGTCGTCGGTCCTGCAGTTCCGCGCCTCCCACCAGGTGCCCGAGGCGCCGGCCGGCCGGCCCAGCCTGCTGTTGGCCCTCTTCCACCTGCGGGGCTGGCGATGGTCCGTGGTGCTCGCGGCGGCGGCGTTCGCCCTGCAGGTCGTGGCGTTGAGCCTGATCCCACTGATCCTGGTGCAGCCACTGCTGGTGACCGGGCTGGTGTGGTACATCCTGCTGTTCGCCGCGGCCGGGCACGTCCGCGTCGACCGTACGTTGCTCCTGGAGTCGATGCTCTGCCTGCTCGGGCTCGCCGCCTTCCTGGTGATCGCCCGGCCGACCCGGGGTCAGGGGCGCGGACTCGAATCGTTCTCGTCGGCGTTCCTGCTCTGCGTCGCCGTCGCCGTCGGCGTGGGACTGAGCGTGCTGGCCGCGCTGAGGTTGGATCGGCGCTGGCGGCCGCTGCCCCTGGCCATCGCGTCCGGCATCTGTTACGGCGTGACGGCCGGCCTGATCAGCAGCCTGGCGTTCCACCTCGAGGAGAGCCCGGCGCTGATCTTCGCCCAGTGGCAGGTGTACGCCATCGCCGTGCTCGGCCCGTTCGGGGTGCTGCTCAGCCAGAACGCCTACCAGGCCGGCCCGATGGGGGCACCGGCGTTGGCCGCCATCACGGTCACCGACCCGTTGGTGGCCATCCTGGTCGGGCTGCTCTGGTTGGACGAGTCGATCCGCACCGGCCCGTTGCCCCTACTCGGTCAGGCGCTCGCCCTGGCTCTCGTGGTGGTCGCGGTCTTCCTGCTCGCCAGGCGCGCGCCAAACGTCAAGGGCGCCTAGTCGCGGACTGCCTCGACGGACCGTCGCTGGCCTTGGCCCCGGGAGGAAACAGTGAGCACCCCCAGCACCGACCTCATCTTCGCGCCGGGCTCGACGATCTCACCCTCGATGGCCCGACCGCCGGCCGCCGGCGGCGTCGCCCTCAACGGTCGAGTTCCGCGTCTGCCGCGCCCGGCTGTTGCTGGCCGGCTGGTGCCCCCGGCTGTCCCTGGCCTGCCCTGGTGACCAGCGCGTCCAGCAGTGCGGATGTCACAGGTTCACCCGTCACGAGCACCCGGAAGTGGATCGCCCCGACCGCCTGGTCGACGAGGAGGTCGACGTCGGCCTCGGCGGGCAGCTCGCCCCGTGTCACGGCCCGGTCGAACGGCACTCGGTCGCGGGCGCGCAGCTGCGGCAGAACCTCCGCGCGCAGCCGGGCGGCCAGCTCCGGATCGTGCTGGGCCTGACCGAGCAGGGCCCGGAACACCGCGCCCGAGTCGGACACCTCGAGGAAGCGGACCAGCTCGTCGAGGTGGGCGCGCAGGTCGGTACGGAAGGCGCCGGTGTCGGGCAGCGTGAGCTCCTGGGCGCTGTCGGCGGTGAACGCGTCGACCAGGATGTCGGTCTTGGAACGCCACCACCGGTAGATCGTCTGCTTGGCGACGCCGGCCCGGGATGCGATGCCCTCGATGGTGACCTTGGCGTAGCCGATCTCGGCGACGAGGTCGTCCGCCGCCTGGAGCACGGCCTCGCGGGCCGCCTCGCTCCGGCCGTGCCGGTTGCCGCGATGCATCAGGCGCTCCTTCCCGTGAGACGTCTTTCCCTGAGGAGTCCGAGTCTTCCGAGACGTTACAAGATCCGGGTCTGTACTAGACGCAACGTTGCGTCTAGCCTATCCGTCATGACGACGACACTGCACGACCCCGCCGTCCGCGACCTGATCGCGCGGCTGTTCACCGAGGCCGAGCGCGACGATGAGCGCTCGCCGGGCCGACCCGCACCCGCGGTCACCCCCCAGGAACGCTCCGACCTGCTCGAAGACGTCTACATGCCGATCTCGGCTCGCGGCGGCGACCTGCTCTACGCCCTGGTCCGCGCGGCCCGACCGCGGACGGTGGTCGAGTTCGGCACCTCGTACGGAATCTCGACGCTCTACCTCGCCGCAGCCGTACGCGACAACGGGATCGGGCACGTCACCACGACCGAGCTCAGCGCGACCAAGGTCAAGGCGGCCCGCGCCAATTTCGAGGCGGCCGGGTTCAGCGACCTCGTGACAGTGCTCGAGGGAGACGCGCTGACCACCCTCGGCACGGTCGGCGGCCCGATCGGCCTGGCGCTGCTCGACGGCTGGAAGGAGATGTGCCTACCCGTCCTGCGCCTGATCGAGGACCGGCTCGCCCCGGGCGCCCTGGTCGTCGGCGACGACTCCACGTTCGGGTCGATGAGCGACTACGTGACCTACGTCCGAG
Source organism: Micromonospora sp. NPDC049645 (assembly GCF_040675155.1). Classification (NCBI taxonomy): domain Bacteria; kingdom Bacillati; phylum Actinomycetota; class Actinomycetes; order Micromonosporales; family Micromonosporaceae; genus Micromonospora; species Micromonospora sp. NPDC049645. The sequence goes on along the minus strand of NZ_JBFAOI010000010.1, from coordinate 91,308 downwards.
ACCCGGGCAACGGCTACGTCAGCATCGACTTCCCGGTCGAGGATGGCATGGAGCTCAGCTGTTGGACGGGCCGCTGATCGACGAGGTCAGACTGGGCGCGTTGCCGCCGGGGTCGTCAGCGGGCCGGGGTGGGGTGCTTCGCCGCAACTCCGCGACTCTCAGCACCGGTCACGCCTGATGATCCCCCCGGGTTACGGCTCGGTGAGGGGTTGCCGGGTGTGGTGGCTGGTCATGGCTCCGTAGGGGCGGAGGCAAGGTGTCAGCCCTTGATCCCGACCGAGGCGATTCCGCCAATGAGTTTCTCCTGTGCCACGAAGTACAGCACGATCGGCGGGACCATCATGATCAGGTTTGCGGCCATCAGCAGATTCAGTTTCGGGTTCGCCCGCGACACCATGTTCGCCATCCCGATCGCGACGGTGTAGTCCTCGTTGCGCAGCAGGTAGATGAGCGGCCCCAGTAGGTCGTTCCACGAGGTGAGGAACGCGAAGACCACGCATACGGCGAGCACCGGCCGGCACAGCGGCAGGATGATGTGCCAGAACACCTGCAAGCGGTTGCAGCCGTCCACGGTGGCCGCGAGTTCGAACTCACGCGGCAGCGTTCGAATGTACTGCCGGATCAGGAAGATGAAGAAGGCGTTCCCGAAGAAGGCGGGCACGACCAGCGGCAGGATGGAGCCGTACCAGCCGAGTTTGAAGTACATGAGGAACTGTGGGATGAGCAGCACGTGCCAGGGGATCAGCAGGGTCACGATGAGGACGCCGAACAGGAACTCCCGGCCAGGAAACTTCAGCCGCGCGAACGCGTATCCGACCAGTGAGCAGGAGATGACGGTCCCGACGATGTTGAGCCCGACGATCACCAGCGTGTTGAGGGTGTAGCGCAGGAACGGCCGTGCGGGGTCGCTGAGGGCTCGACCGAAGTTCTCCCAGTGCCAGTCGCTGGTGGGGAACCACTGAGTGGGGGTGGTGAAGACCGGGGCGAAGTCCGGTTTCAGGGCTACCGTGACCATCCAGCCGAGGGGCAGCAGGATCGTGAAGCTGAGCGCCAGCAACAGCAGGTAGGCCAGCGATTTCGACATCACCCGGCTGGCCAGTGGTCTCTTCGTCATCGCTGATCTCCAGACTCTTCGTAGACCCACCGGTTCGAGGTTTTCAGGATCGCGATGATGAGTACGCCCGCCACCACCACGAACACCCACGCCAGTGCCGAGGCGTAGCCGAACCGACCGTTCCGGAAGCCCTCGTTCCACAGGTAGAGCAGGTAGAACGAGAGCGAACCGCCGCTGCCGCCCCGGCTGCCGCCGAGCACGTAGGCGATGTCGAACATCTGAAACGCGCCGATGATCCCGTTGAGCAGCGTGAACAGCAGAGTCGGCGTGATCATCGGAAGAGTGATCTTGAAGAAGGCCCGTACCGGTCCGGCGCCGTCGATTCGGGCGACCTCGTAGAGTTCGGGCGGCACGTTCTGGAGACCGGCGAGATAGATGATGGCGCCGGTGCCGGTGCTCCAGAGCCCGATCAGCACGACCGCGGGCACCGACCAACGTGGGCTCGACAGCCATCCGGGTGGGTCACTGACACCGAGCAGCCGCAGCGCCTCGTTCACCGGACCGTCGGGGTTCAGCAACTGCGACCAGAGGACGGCGACCGCCACCCCGCTGAGCACGGCGGGCAGGAACAGGATCGTGCGGAAGATCCGCATCCCCGGCAGCCTGAGGTTGAGCAGCAGGGCGAGCGCGAGCCCGGCGACCTGGAACAGCGGCACCCCGATGAGCACGTAGGTCAGCGTCACCGTGACCGAGTTCCGGAAGTCGCGACTCTGGAACATGTCGGAGTAGTTCTCGGTGCCGACGAAGTTCGGCGACGAGGCGAGACTCCAGTCGGTCAGGCTGATGACGATAGACGCGACGATCGGCCCGACGGTGAAGACCAGCATGCCGATGAGCCATGGGCTGGCGAACAGGATCCCGGCCCTCGCCTCCCGCCGCTCCGACGTCGTACGGCGACGCCGCGCGGAACGCCCCTGTCCCGCCCGGTCGGGTGGCGGCGAAGCTGGCGGTACGTTCACCGCCACCCCGGCCGTCATTTGATGTTCTCCCAGGTCTCCCACTCGCGGTCGAGTTTTGCCTGCAGTTCGGGGGCCTCCTTCGTGATGGAGCCGCGCGGATCGGCCTCGCCGGTGGCCATCTGGTCGTACAGGTCACCGAGCGTCGCGACGACCTCCCAGTACCCGGGGACGAACAGCCCCGGGCGCTTGCTGGTGGACAGGACGTCGACGACCTCCTTCCGGGAGGTGTTGTCGCCGGCCCAGGTCGCGAGCATGGTGGCGTCCAGCGGAGGCTGGTCGGTCTTCTCCATCCGGATCCGGTTGCCCTCCGTCGCGATGTAGGCGACAAGTGCCTTCGCCGTCGCCGGGTTCTTGGCGGCGGTGAACGCGCCGTACTTGTCCGTGCCGACGAACACGAACGACTCGTCGCCGGCCTTCTCCACCGGGGGCGGCGCCGCACCCCAGCGGAACTTGCCCTGCTCGAGGGTCTTCGCGGCGAACTCCATGTCCGTGATGGCCATCGCCAGCCGGCCGCTGCCGAGCATGTCGCCCGGAGAGACGAGTTCGGCTTCGGCGGGCGACGGCGACACCTTGTCGCGGCCGAGACCGGCCAGCACCTCGTACAGGTGGACCGTCGAGTCGTCGTCGACGAGCCCGGCGATCTTCCTGCCGTCGTCGCTGAAGTGGGTGCGCCGGTCGGACCAGGTGAACGGCGATCCGGCGGAGGCGCCGAACACGTCGCCGAGCCCGGCCTTGAGCGCCCGCGCCATCGTCGCGTACTCGTCGATGGTCATCGGCTTGTCGGCCGGCGGGTAGGCCACCTTGGCCTTGTCGAAGAGGTCCTTGTTGTAGACGAGCACCACCGAGCCGGTCAACGAGCCGAGGCAGTACAGGTGTCCGTCGTAGTCGCACTCGCTGAGCGCCACCTGGTTCATGTTCTCGGTCTTGATGCCCTCGGTCTTGATGACGTCGTCGAGTGGCATCATGCTCCCCGCCTTCATCCAGCGCGGTTCGTAGACGAAGCCCACGTCCGGTGGCTGCTGGGCGAGGATCGCCGTGTCGATCTTGGTGACGTAACCGTCCTCCGGCACCTCGGTCAGCTCAACTGTGGTCCCTGGGTACTTCGCCTCGAACCCGGCCTTTACCGACTCCAGGAACTCCGGAACGGGGTCTTCGAGGTACCACAGCGACACGGTCCCGCCGATCTTCGTGGGGTCCGTCGGTGGGCCGCCGTCCTGGCACCCGCCCAGGGCGACCGCCGCGACGACCACCAGGGCCCCCTTGCCCATGAATCCCATCTCTGTCTCCTTTCGATGGAGCTGTTGCGGGAAGCAGGGTCGGTCCTCGCGAAAGCCCCAGGTATCAGTCGGTCACGTTCTGCAATGCGGGAAGTCGTTGGTCATGATTTGGTGGTGGCGAGCCCGATCCGCCGGAAGGTCGCCTCGGCCGAGGTCGAGTCCAGCCAGATGCCGCCCGAGCAGTCCAGTTCCGGGTAGACGCGGCAGGTCAACGCAGAGCCGTCGGCCGTGAAGATTTCGACGACCGAGTGGTCGACGTAGACGGTGATGGCTGTCGGGTCGCTCCCGCCGGAGGGCAGCTCGACCGAGTGGCGCTCGGCGAGGTCGTCACCGTGCAGGACGCCGGTCACCAGCCGCCCGGCGCTCACCCCGACCCAGAACTCGTCCCCGTCCCCGTTGCGGCCGAGCCGAGCGCCGGCGCGTCCCGCCCCCGGCTCCGACTCGAACCGCAACCGGTACGCGGGCGCGATGCCCTCGGCGAGCCGTACCGGGCGGTCCGGCGTGACGCCGAGCGTCTCCGCCTCGTACAGCGGCGGACCCCACAGAGCATCCAGTTCGGCGGCCGGGCGCATGAGCAGTCGCCCCTCCGCGACGGCCAGCTCCCGGGGCAGGCTGAGCGCACCGGCGAACCCGTCCGCCGGCCCGCCCTCTCCCTCTTGGATCCATCCCCACACCAGGGTCCTTCCTGGCACGCCCTCGGCGACCGCGGGTGCGTAGAACACGTCCCCGGCGTCCATGAGTCCCATCGAGGTCGGCTCGAACCGCTCCCCGTCGAACTCTCCGATGAACCAGGCGGCGTACGGGCAGCCAACGCCCACGTTCAGCGGCAACTGGGCGGAGACGATCAGAACCCACGCGCCGTCGACGCGGATGAGCTGCGGGCACTCCCAGACCGGTCCGGTGTCGACGTCGGCGAAAGGGTCCTCGCCGGGCCGGGGACGACCTCCGGCCCGGGAGTAGACAACCCCCCGGTAGGACCAGGTCAGGGTGTCGCTCGACTCCCAGGCGACCACCGCGCCACGGCCACCCGGCTCGGTGGTCCGCAGGCCGGTACCGAGCAGCATGATCCAGCGGTCCTCGTACCGGATCAGGAACGGGTCACGCTGGTGGCGGGTGCCGAGCAGCTCGCCGGCCGCGGGAACGATCGGTGTCGCGGGCTCGGCCCGGAGGTGGTCGAGGCTCTCGTCACCGACGGCTCGGAGAACCGCCTGTGCCTGCCCCGCGCCGGTGCCGGTCACGCCGGTGTAGAAGAACACCGGCTGCCCGTCGATGATCCGGGCGCAGCCGGACCAGCAACCGTCCACGTCGGCTCCGTCGGGCGTCGGGCGCATCGCCACTCCCCGATCGACCCAGTGCACGAGGTCATCGGAGACCGTGTGCCCCCACCGCATCAGTCCCCAGCGGGGGGCGTCGGGGTTGTACTGGTAGTACATGTGGTACTGGCCGTTCCAGTACAGCGGACCGCAGGGGTCGTTCAGCCAGTTCTCCGGTGCCGTGATGTGGTAACGCGGACGCCCCCGCATCGCGACCGCGTCCTTCGCCAGGTGGGCGTCGGCCGGGTCCCGGTTCTGGGTTGCCGGATGCGCGGCCGGTGCGCCCGCGGTCGCGAGGGCCACCGTGCGGCGGGCCAGCTCGGAGATCACCGAGTTGTCGTAGCCGAAGAGCGCCGACCGGGTACGGTCCTCCAGTGGTGCGATGAAGTGCTCCGGTAGCCGGGCCGCCCCGAGTACCACCCCGACCACCGAGCCTGCGGTCGCCCCGTTCGAGTCGGTGTCCCAGCCGCCCTGCACGGTCAGCCCCACCGTGGTCGCGTAGTCGTCGTCGCCCCAGAGCAGACCGGCGGCGATCAACGCGGCGTTGTTGACGGTGTGGACCCAGCTGTAGAAGCCCCAGCGCTGCTGGATCGTGGCCAGCGCCGTCTCCCAGCTCACGCCGGAGTCCCGGAGGTCCCGGACGGCGGTCAGCGTCTCGTACAGCCGCGAGCCGGGCGGGACGGAGCGCAGCGAGCGGTCGAACGCCTCCCGCACCGTGCTGGCGGTGAACGCACTCGCCACGATCGCCGCCGCCCACAACTCGCCGTAGATGCCGTTGGCCGTGTGCGACAGGGAAGCGTCCTGGTAGGCGAGCCGGATCGCCTCCCGGGGCCGGCCCGGATGGGTCCATCCGAAGGCGTCGCCGCGGATCAACGCCCCGATCCACTCGCGGTAGGGGTTGCGGGTCGACCCGGCGGCCTCGACCGGTACGCCGTTGAGCAGGCTGCGGTACGTGGCTCGCTCCGCGGTATAGGTCTGCAGGTAGGGCAACAGCCCCAACCAGGCGTCGGCGACGTGCTGCGGGGTGAGCCGGTCGCCGTGCTGTTCCAACAGGTGCAGGCCGAGAATCGCGTAGTCGATGTCGTCGTCGCGGGCGGAGCCGCGGACGCGTCCGCGGGTCGTGTCGACCCAGTTGTCCCGCAGGACGAAGCCGTCGGGCATCGGGTCGAGGGCGGGAATGTACCCGCGTAGCGGCCATGCCCCGGCCCGCTCCAGGTAGTCGCGTAGGTGTGCGGAGGTCCAGTGGTCCCCGGCCTCGACCGGCTTGCCGAGGTTGCATCCCGCGATCCGCCCGAGCCAACCTCCGCGTATCTTGTTCTCCAGTTCGGCCCCCAGGGGCGCGGGTTGCGGCGGGTCGGGTGGCAGGCTCGCGAGGATGGCGTCGAAGCCGTCGGGTTCCTCGTAGCCCCAGTCCGCTGAACGCGGCGCACTGAGCACCCGTTGGTAGAGCGCCTCAAGCGCGATGGCGTCGCCGGGATCGAGGGCTGCCAGCTCGGCCGAAAGTTCGTCGACCAGGTGCCCGGTTTCCCGTGCCTGGTCGATCTCGTCGTGGACCAGGTCATGGGGATTCAGTGGGTCGTGCACGTTTCCTCAGTTCCGTCCCGCCGGTTCGCGGGACAAGGGGCGCGGTACGGATTGCGAGGTTCCCGACTCCTCGCGAGACGGAACCCGGTGCTCGGCGTCGCCGATCGCCCGGACGGGCGTATCTGGAGGTGCCGGCGGCACCGGCACGGTGGAAGGCGCCGCCGGTCGGAACCCGCCGCCCGGCCGAGGAGCGCGCCATGCACGCGTTCGCGCAGGTCAGTCATGGCTTCCACCCTTCGACGTAGGGAGGCTGGTGCCGAACGCGAATACGATAACCCGCAAACGGATTTGCGCTAGGGGGTGCGCGACGCTGTTGCCCTGTTCCAGACAGAGAAAGTCAGTAAATCCTGAAGGTCGGAAGACTAACGATTGACAAGCGAGAACCTCTACAGCAGACTGCTCAACACCCCCGAGCAGTGGCTTTGAGTTTCCAAACCGGTTTGCGTAGCTCCGGGCCGCGAGGAGTTGTTGATGCCCCGACCCCGCATCGCCGACGTCGCAGAGATCGCCGGCGTGAGCCCGACGACCGTCTCGCACGCACTGAGCGGTCGACGGCCGGTGTCCCCCGAGGCGAAGGCGAAGGTCCACGCCGCGGTCAAGGAACTCAACTACCGGGCCAACCAACTCGCGGTGAGCCTGCGGACCAACCGCACCCAGACCATCGCGTTCGTGATGCCCGACATCACCAACCCGTTCTACCCGATGGTCGCCCGGGGCGTGCAGGACGCGATCAGCGACGCCGGCTACCAGGTGGTCATCTGCAGCACCGACGGGAACGCCGCCCGCGAGGCCGCCTTCATCACCGACATGCTGAGCAGGGCCGTCGATGGCCTGATCATCGACCTGTTCCGCACACCCTTCGAGGCCGTCGAACGACTGGTGGACCGGCATACGCCCCTGGTCATGCTCGGCCCGATGAAAGCGCCGACGATCAGTGACCGGGTACGCGGCGACGACCGGGTCAGCGTGGCCGAGGCGACCCGGCACCTGTTGCGGCAGGGCCGCACCCGGATCGCTTTCGTCGGAGCGACGCGGATCGGCCCGGCAGCCGGCCGGCTCGGCGGTTACGAGGACGCGCTGCTCGGTGCCGGGCTCGCCATCGACCCGAAGCTCGTCATCAGATCCGATTACAGCAGACGCGGCGCGCACACCGCCGTCACGGCCGCCCTCGTCGAGGGGGTTCCCATCGACGCGATCGTGTGCGTCAACGACCTGGCAGCCATTGGCGCGATCGACGCGCTCCGGGACGCCGGACGCGTCGTACCGGACGACGTGGCCGTGATCGGTTTCGACGACATCGACGCCGCCGCCCTCGTCCGCCCCGCACTGACAACGATAGACAACCGTGCCTACGAGAAGGGGACGGTCTGCGGCCGACTGCTTCTCCAGCGCATAACCGGGGAACTCGACGGGCCGTTCCGGGAGATCGTCGTGCCCGGCCCCCTCATCATCCGGGAGTCCGCGTGACCACTGTCGGCGTTCGCTCCGGCCCTAGCAATCAGCCGCCCGGTGCGCACGCGCCTCAACCGGGAGAGGGCCGGAGCAGGCCACCTCGGTAAGGCGATGACCACCAATCAGGTGCGATCCCAGACGGGCGGGTTGGTCATCGCGTTGGCGTGGGTGCGGACCGTCAGTGGGCTGCGGAGCCCGGCACGCGGTTACCCGCGGGCGGCTACCCGGTGCTGCCGGGGGCTCACCCCGCGGCGGCGTTTGAAGGCGGTGCTCAGGGCGAAGGGGCTGCCATAGCCGACCTGGTGGGCGACCGCACCGACGGTGGCGTCCCGTTCGCGGAGCAGGTCGGCGGCGAGGGCGAGCCGCCACTCGGTGAGGTATGCCATGGGCGGTTCGCCGACCAGCGCCGTGAACCGTCGGGCCAGCGTGGCCCGGGAGACCCCGGTCTGGGCAGCCAGTGATGCCACGGTCCAGGGTTTCGCGGGGTTGTTGTGGAGGATCCGCAGCGCCCGGCCGACCACCGGGTCGCTGTGTGCCTGGTACCAGGCGGGGGCACTGGCCCCTGGTCGGGCGAACCATTCACGCAGCGTGGCGATCAGCAGCAGGTCGAGGAGACGGTCGAGGACGGCTTCCTGGCCGGGGTCGTCCTTCACGATCTCGGTGGCGAGGAGCGGGACCAGCGGGGTGTCCCAGGATTCGCGCGCGACGACCACCAGCGCCGGCAGCGCGCCCAGCAGCCGCTGACCAACCGCGCCGTGCATGGTGTACGTGCCGGTGAGCAGGATCGTCGGACCGTCCAGCCCGTTGCCCCACGTCCGTACGCCCAGCTGGGTCATCTCGAACAGTTCCTGGCCGTCCGGGGTGGTGCACCGCTGACCCTCATGGATGATCACCTGCGGCGACGTGGCCGGGTGGTCGGCGACGGTGTACGGGTCGGGGCCACGGATGATCGCCACGTCTCCGGTGCCGAGCCGTACGGCCGTGCCCTCGGCGGGCACGATCCAGGCGTCGCCCCGGACGTTGGCCACCAGGGTGAGTGGCGCCTCGTCCCTGATGGCTATCGACCAGGGTGGCGTCAGGATCGAGCGGAGCAGGAACGCACCGTGCGCCCGGGGTCCGTCGAGCAGGCCGGAGACAGCATCCACGTAGACGATTGAACATGAAGGTGCGTGTCTCGGCTATGTGCAGTCTCATAGATTCGCACTTCAATAGCCGTATGACGAACAAGCAAGAGCGGAAGACGATCCTGGTCCTGGGCGGCACGGGCAAGACCGGCCGTCGTGTCGTGCAGCGGCTGCGCGACGGGGGAGTGCCGGTCCGGGTGGGTTCCCGGTCCGCCGAGCAGCCCTTCGACTGGACGGACCGGACGACCTGGGCACCGGTGCTCCGGGGCGTCGACGCCGGGTACGTGTCCTTCTACCCGGACCTCGCGGTGCCGGGCGCCCCCGAGGCGGTCGGCGCGTTCGCCGATTTCGCGGTGGCCTCCGGGGTTTCCCGGCTGGTGCTGTTGTCCGGGCGGGGTGAGGAGGAGGCGGAGACCGCCGAGAAGCTGATCCGATCCGCCGGCGTCGAGTGGACGATCCTGCGGTCGAGTTGGTTCAGCCAGAACTTCAGCGAGGACTACCTGCGGGAGCCGGTCATGAGCGGCGAGGTGGCCCTCCCGGTGTCAACCGTGCCCGAGCCGTTCGTGGATGCCGACGACATCGCCGAGGTGGCCGTGGCGGCGCTGACCGGGAGCGGACACGCGGGGCAGCTCTACGAGTTGACCGGGCCACGGCCGTTGACCTTCGCCGAGGCGGTCGGCGAGATCGCTCGCGCGGCGGGCCGGCGCATCGACTTCGTGCCGGTCTCCATCGGGGAGTACGCCCAAGCGTTGGCCGCCGAGGGTGTGCCGGCGGAGGTCATCGAGTTGCTGACGTACCTGTTCACGACCGTGTTGGACGGCCGTAACGCCCAGGTCGCCGATGGGGTGCAGCGGGCCCTGGGCCGTCCGCCACGGGACTTCGCCGACTACGCCAGGGACGCCGCCGCGGCCGGCGCCTGGGACAGGGGGTAGGCGCAGGGTTCGCCGATCGCCAGCAGGTCTCCGCCGCGTCGTCGGGCCGGCGTCAACCGATCCGGTCGATGACGATGTCGCGTCCCGGGCCCTCAAGTTGATCGAGGTACGCACGTCGGCCGGCCATCGTCATCACCAGGGCCAGTGTCGGGCCGGCGACCTCCGGACCCGCACCGGTGGTGAACGGACCATCCGTCGCCACCATTCGTAGCCCCGACGCGAGGGACTTGCTGGCGACGGTGAAGTTGCGCCGGGCGTAGAACTCCGCCACCGCCGTCAGCGCTTCGACGTCCGGCTCGGTGCTGATGCCCAGCGGAAATCGGATGTCCTGGCCGTGAACCAGCACCTCACCGAGGTAGGCGGCGGTGTCCCCGGAGGGTGCCGTGGTGGCGTCGATGACGGCCTCGAAGCTGCTGAGCGTCTCAGCCGGGGTGGCGCCGAGATGCTCGCGCAGACGACGCTCGTTGTGCACCCCCGGGCGGAACCCGGCGCTCACGATGCTCCGGATCCACCGCCACCGGCCCGTGGTGGCGGCGGCGGTGAGATGGGCGACGACGTGTTCCACGTCCCAGCCGGTGCACAACGTCGGTCGACGCCACTGGTCCTGGGTGAGCACGGACAGATCGTCGGCCAGGCTTCGACGTGCTGCACGGGTGAGAGCCCAGAGCCGGGCGTCGGTGCCGCCTGTCATGGCGTTGGCCTTTCGGTTGTGGTTCGTTGGCGGGTGCGATCGACACCGTCGGCCAACCTACTCCTGCATCAGGACATCTCAGCCAACTCCCTGTTCCGCTCGGTCCCCACCCGCGCTCATCTCGTCGCCAGCCTTCCCCGCACCCCGCTCAGGACGAAGCGGCGGAGTGCCGGCCAGAGCACCACCACCAGAATCGTGGCGTAGATGGCCCAGGAGACCCGGCCGCCGATCAGGCCGTGCAGCTCGCCACCGGAGAGCTGCAACGCCCGCCGGCCCTGCAACTCGGCACGTGGACCGAGGACCACCCCGACGATCAGCGGCAGGATCGGCAGCCCGAAGCGGCGCATACCGAACCCGAGCAGGCCGAGGGTGAGCAGCAGGAACAGGTCGAACGGCTGGGCGTTCACCGCGTACGCGCCCATCGAGGCGAAGAAGAGGATCCCGGCGTAGAGGTACGGACGCGGGATCCGCAGCAGCCGTGCCCACGCGGGCGCGAGCGGCAGGTTCAGCACCAGCAGCAGCAGGTTGCCCACGAAGAGGCTGGCGATCAGCGTCCAGACCAGGGCGGACTCCCGTTCGAAGAGCAGGGGCCCGGGTTGGATGCCGTACTGCTGGAAGGCGGCCAGCATCACCGCGGCGGTCGCGTTCGTCGGCAGGCCGATCGCCAGCATCGGCACCAGCGTGCCGGCCGCCGAGGCGTTGTTCGCCGCCTCCGGGCCAGCCACACCCTCGATCGCGCCCCTGCCGAACTCCTCCGGGTGCTTCGTCAGCTTCTTCTCCGTGGCGTACGACAGGAAGGTCGGGATCTCCGCGCCACCCGCCGGGAGCGCCCCGAACGGGAATCCGAACGCGGTTCCGCGTAGCCACGGCTTCCAGGACCGTCTCCAGTCCTGCCGCCCCATCCACGGCCGTCCGACCGGGATCACCTCGGTGGCGCGTCGGCGCAGGTGCGCGGCGATCCAGAGCGCCTCGCCCACGGCGAAGATGCCGACCGCGACCACGACCACGTCGATGCCGTCGGCGAGCTGCGGGATGCCCAGGGTGAGTCGCTGCTGGCCGCTCACCGCGTCGATGCCGATGGTGCCGATGACCAGGCCGAGCAGCAGCGAGGCGAAGCCGCGTACCCGGGAGGCACCGAGTACCGCGGTGACCGCCACGAACGACAGCAGCATCAGCGCGAGGTAGTCCGGCGCGCCGAGGCTGATCGCGAACGTCACCATCGGTGGGGTGACCAGCACCAGCAGCAGGGTGGCGATGGTGCCGGCGACGAACGAGCCGATCGCGGCGGTGGCCAACGCCTGCGCGGCGCGACCAGCCTTCGCCATCTTGTTGCCCTCGATGGCGGTGACCACCGAGGAGGACTCGCCCGGGGTGTTCAACAGGATTGAGGTGGTGGAGCCGCCGTACATGCCGCCGTAGAAGATGCCGGCGAACATGATGAACGCCTGGGTGGGTTCCATCCCGTAGGTGACCGGTAGCAGCAGCGCCACCGTCATCGCCGTGCCGATCCCGGGCAACACGCCCACGGCGGTGCCGATGGTCACTCCGAGCAGCGCGATCAGGAGGTTCATCGGGGTCAGCACGTTGCCGAACCCGTCGAGCAGGTTTCCGAGGTTGTCCATCAGAGGATTCCTTGCAGCACGCCGGCGGGAAGGCTCACGCCCAGCCCGATGGCGAACGTGTAGAAGGTGATCAGCGACAGGGCGACGGCGATCAGCAGGTTGCGCACGTGGTGCCGGTTGCCCAGCGCGAACGCCGAGCCCCAGAAGAGCAGCGTCCCGCTGATCACCCAGCCGAGCGGGTCGATGAGCACCGCGTTGACCAGGAACGCGCCGATGAGCAGCAGCACGGTCCGCCAGTCGATCGGGGTCGTGAGGTCGACGTCCTCGCCGGCCTCCGGCTCGCCGCTGCCGCCACGGGCGACGTCCACCGCGTAGATCGCGGCGACGACCAGCAGCAGCGCGCCGAGCAGGATCGGCAGCGGCTTCGGGCCGATGGGGTCGGCGGTGCTGATCGCGTGCCCGGTCCGCAGCCCGTCGACGATGACCAGCCCGCCGACCAGGACGAGGAACGCGCACACCGCGTACTGGGCGCGGTCCGGCCGGGAAGCCGGTTCCGCGACGATGTCAGAGTCGGGTTCGGCCGACGAATCGGTGGTCGGGGGGATTGCCGTCGGGCCCGTGGGCTGCGCCGGCACCGCTGGCACGGCCACCGGGACGTTGGCGGCCGAGCGGGGCGGCCGGTGCTCGCCCCGGTCCGCTCCGTTCGTCGTGCCGCTCACGCCAGCCCAAGCTGCTTGAGCAGGTCCGCCACCAACTTGTCCTGTTCGGTGAGGAAGGCGGCGAACGCCTCGCCGGTGACGAAGGCGTCGGTCCAACCCCGCTTGGCCAGCTCGGCCTTCCATTCGGCGGACTCGTGCATCTTCGTCAGAGCGTCGATCCAGACCTGCTTGTCGGTGTCGCTGATGCCGGGCGGCGCGACGATGCCCCGCCAGTTCGTGAAGACCAGGTCGATTCCGGCGGACTTCAGCGTCGGCACGTCCTTGAGCGCGTCGATCGGTGCCTCGCTGGTGACCGCGAGGACCCGGAGCTGGCCGGCCTGGACCTGGTCGAGGAATTCGCCGAAGCCGCTCGCGCCGAAGGCCACCTTGCCGCCGAGCACGGCCGGCAGCAGCTCGCCGCCCCCATCGTAGGAGATGAAGTTGACCTGGCGAGGGTCGATGCCGACGGCCTTGGCCAGCTGCATCGGCAGCAGATGGTCCGGGCCGCCGGGCGACGAACCGCCGCCGACCGCGATGGCCTTGGGGTCGGCCTTCCAGGCCGTGACCAGGTCACCGATGCTCTGGTACGGCGAAGCTTTCGGCACCACGATGGCGCCGCCCTCCTCGATCATCTTTGCCAGGGCGGTGGTCTGGGTGAGCGTCGCCGATGACTTGGACGTGTACGAGGCGCCCACCACGCCCAGCCCCATCTGCATGGCGAGCTTGCCGTTGCCCTTCTCATTCACCATGCGTTGAAGGCCGACGGTGCCGCCCGCGCCAGGCAGGTTGAAGACCTGCACCCCGGTAGCGATCTTGGCGTCCTCCATGGCCTTGGCCGCGGTGCGGGCAGTGGTGTCGTACCCGCCGCCGGGAGTGTTCGGCACCATGATCCGTAGTCCGGTGGCTGGCTTACCGTCGCCGCCGGACCCGCCGCCGTCCTTCTCCGCAGTGGCGCCGCAGGCGCTCAGCGCCAAAGCTGTCGTGGCGGCCACGCCCATCACCAGCAGGTTTCTCCGAGTTGCCATCATGTTTCTCTTCCGTTTCGAAGGAGTCCGGCGGCAAGATGATGGCCCCCGGGCAGGCGCCACGTCTGCCTTGCGTCACCAGCGGAAGTTGAGGTCTTTGTGGTCGCGGTCACGCCCCGTCGAACGTTGGCCGGGCAACTGCTTGTGCTCCAGCTCGCGATCATCGTGGTCGTGCTGGTGGCGGTGGCGGCCGTCTCGCTGGCCCAGTCCGCAGCGACCTTCAACCGAGTGGAGGGGCGGCGGGTGGCGGCCCTCAGCGAGCAGCTCGCCGGCAGCCCGTTGCTACGCGAGCAGCTCAACTCGCCGGCACCGGCGGAACTCGTCGCGCCGCTGGTGCAGAACGTGCTGACCCAGGCCCGGGTGACCTCGGTGACCGTGGCCGATGCCCGCGGCCGGGTGGTCAGCTCCACCGACCCGACCCTGGTCGGCAGTCCGCTGGTGCTGGGGGACGGTGGGGTGGCACAAGGCCGGAGCTGGTCCGGCGAGTTGGCCGTCGGCGACTCTCGGGAGCTGGTCGCCCAGGTTCCGGTGCTCGGCGACCGGGAGTGGAACCTGGGCCGGCAGCTCGGCGTCGTGATGATCGGTGAAGCCTCGCCGACCTGGTCGGAGCGGTCGGTCGGCGCCTCGTCGTACCTCTTCACCTACCTCGGCATCGCCAGCGTGCTCGGCCTGGTGGGATCATGGCTGCTGGCCCGCCGGATCAAACGCCAGACCCTCGGCCTCGAACCACGAGAGATCGCCGGCCTGGCCGAACACCGGGAGGCGCTGCTGCACGGCATCGCCGAGGGGGTCATCGCGCTAGATCCACAGCTGCGGATCACTCTGGTCAACGCGGTGGGGCGGAGACTGCTCGACCTGCCCGCGCACTGCCTCGGCCGCAGCCTCAACGAGCTGGGGATCTCCGGTCGGCTGCGGGACGTGCTGGCCGGTGCCGACGACGACCCCGAGGCTCGGGACGAGGTGGTGGTACGCGCCGGGCGGGTACTGGTGATGAACCGGATGACGGTCCGCAAGGACGCCCGCCGGCTGGGCTCGGTGACCACCTTGCGCGACCGCACCGAGCTGGCCCGGCTGGAGCAGGAGATCGGCTCGTTCAGGAGCACCACCGAGCTGCTGCGCGCCCAGACCCACGAGTTCGCCAACCAGCTGCACACCATCTCCGGGCTGATCCAACTCGGCGAGCACGACGAGGTCGTCGGGTACATCGACGCGCTGAGCCGGCACCGGGCCTCGCTCGATCTCACCGTCACCAGCCGGATCCAGGACACGGCGCTTGCTGCCCTGCTGATGGCGAAGTCGGCGCTGGCGGCCGAGCGCCGGGTGGAGCTGCGGATCTCCGAACGGACCGGGCTGGATCGCCTGGAGCCGGCCGTCGCCGCGGACGTCGCGACGGTGTTGGGGAATCTGGTTGACAACGCCCTTGAAGCGGTGGCCGGCGGCCGCGAGAGCCGGACCGCGCCACCCGGTGGTTCGGCCGGTACCGGTCAGGACGGCGACGATCTCACGGACCGACCGGCCTGGGTGGAGGTCGAGCTGCGCCGGGACGCCTCCTCGGTGGAGATCGTGGTCCGCGACTCGGGGCCCGGGGTGGCCCCGCAACTGGCGCACGAGGTCTTCACCCACGGATTCACGACCAAGGCGGCACGAGGTGGCGAACGGGGCATCGGACTCGCGCTCACCCGGCTGGTCTGTCACCGTCGCGGCGGTGAGGTCGCGGTGACGAACACGGAGGAGGGTGCGATGTTCACGGCCCGGATGTCGCTGACCGGTGCGCTGGAGGCGAGCCGGTGATCGACGTACTGGTGGTCGACGACGACTTCATGGTGGCCCGAATCCACCGTGGCTTCGTCGAGCGGATCGACGGCTTCCAGGTGGTCGGCACGGCCAGCACCGGTGAGGAGGCGGTCACCGCCGTTCATGAACTCCGCCCGGACCTGGTGCTGCTCGACCTCTACCTGCCGGACATGTTCGGCCTCGACGTGGTGACCCGGCTGCGGGCCGCCCGACACGACTGCGACGTGCTGGTGATCAGCGCGGCCCGCGAGGCCGAAGCGGTGCGGCGGGCGGTCCGTTACGGGGCGGTCAACTACCTGCTCAAGCCATTCGGTTTCGACGAGTTGCGGACCCGCCTGGAGCAGTACGCGGCACGGCGCAACTCCCCGCGCGCCACCCTGCTGACCGACCAGTCCGACGTGGACCGGGTGCTGTCCCGCAGCGGCTCGCACATCGCCAGCTCGGCGCTGCCCCGTGGCCTCAGCGCGGAGACCGCCGAGCTGGTGAAGCGGGCCCTGCAGGAGCACGCCGGCACCTTCTCCGCGGCCGAGTGCGCCAACGCCGTCGGGATCTCCCGGGTCAGTGCCCGGCGATACCTGGAACACTTCGCTGACATTGGTCAGGCGCACGTCGGTCTCCGCTACGGCTCCGCCGGGCGACCGGAGCGGCGCTACCGGTGGCTCTCCTGATGGTTGACGGGGGTAGTTGACAGGTGCCCGGCGAGGGCGCGCCGGCCGGGCCGTGCTGCCCGTGTCCTGTCGTCGTTGCCTGAGGCGGGCTGGTGCGTCTTATCGGTGGGCGGCGTGGCGACGTGGTACGACTGCTTCAGCGACAAAGCCGACGAAGCGGGCGGGCCGGGTGACGGGGAACAGAGTGGCCAATCTGCTGCGTAGACGTGAGAGTCCGCAGCGGCCCACCTTTCTGGAACTGTTCTTCGATCTCGTGTACGTCTTCGCGCTCACCCGGATCGTGCACGAGTTGGTCTTGGACTACACCAGAGGTCACGTCGCGGAGAGGCTGACGACCTCCCTCGCGGAAAACGGCGAGACCCTGCTGCTGCTTCTGGCCCTCTGGTGGATCTGGACCCAGACGTCATGGGTGACCAGCAGATTCGACCCGTTCCAACCGCCGATCCAGTTCGTTGTCCTCACGACGATGTACGGGAGCCTGCTCCTGGCGGTCGCGATCTCGGGGGCTCTCGCCGAGACCGGCCTGCTCTTCGCGAGCACCTATGTCGCGATTCAGTTGGGCCGCACTCTCTTCTTCGTGGGTATCGTGCGGGGCCACAATCTGCGCCGCGTCAACATGCTGGCGCTCATCTGGTTCAGCGCGTCGGCCGTGCCGTGGCTCGCCGGAGCGTTCGCACCCGAGCTGACCCGCAACTTGCTGTGGACGCTGGCCCTGGCGATCGACTACCTGGGGGCCAGACTCGGCTGGCCGGTACCGGGGCTGGGCCGCTCCCGGGTGTCCCCGTGGGCCGTCGCCGGTGAACACCTGGCCGAACGGTACTGGCAGCTTGTCATTGTCGCGCTTGGTGAGACGATCCTGACCTCCGGGTCGAGTCTTATCCGCGGTGCGATCGTGGCCGAACGAACGATGGCCCTGACATTGTCGTTTCTCACCACGGTGTTGCTGTGGCGAATCTACTTCTACCGAGCCGGCCAAATCCTGGGTGAGGCCATCGCGGCATCCGCGGACCCCGGCCGGCTCGGTCGGTTGGCCGAGCTCTCCCACCTGCTCATGGTCTCCGGCATCCTCGCCACCTCGGCCGGCTCCGAACTCGTCCTCATGGATCCCTCGGGGGAGGCCAAACCCGCCTGGGTCGGGGCCATCCTCGGTGGTCCTGCGCTCTACCTGGCCGGGCGCTCGGTATTCGAGTACGTGGCCTTCGCCCGGGTGTCCCGGCCGCGGCCGATCGGGATCGTCGTCCTCGCCGCCCTGGCGCCGATCATGGTCGGCCGACCGCCCCTCTGGGTCGCCGCGGCAGCTGTCACGGTCCTGCTCGGCGTCGCCGTATCCGACACGACCCGAGCCCACGGGCGTCCACTGGAGCAGGCCTCGCCGCCACGCTGACGCCTACCCTCTTCAGGCCCGGCCGATGGAGGAAGGCCGCGTCACTGCATAGCGGTGGCCGGGGGGTGATCGAATGATTCGGGGCAGCGGAAGGTGTACAGCGAGTAGCCGCGCCCGATCTGCACGCCGACGGTGTCCGGGGACGCGTTCGGGTTCTCCTCGGACGGGCGCCAGCTGCATTTCATGCCGTTCCAGTCGCCCGAGTCCACGGTGAAAATCAAGGTCATCGTGGCGCCGCAGACGACACAATCCATCGGGTACGGGTCGGTCAGCGACCAGTTCGCGTACCCGCCGACCTTCCATCCCGGCGCCAGCGACAGGTCGGTCTGATAGTGGGGACGGCTGTCGTCTTCGTCGTCATCCCATGCGTCGAGCCGCTCGCGCAGGTCGTCGGGTAGCAGGTCGGCGTACTGGTACTCGCGTACCTGCTCGGGGTGCACCACGCACGGAACCGGCAGGTACATGTCGCTGATCACCGGCGGTTCGGGAGGTGTTTCGAGCAGCGGGCCGACGGCGGAACTGTCGCGCCAGTAGAGGAAGACGCGAGGGCTGTAGTGCCGGTTCGAGTGGTCCACCGGGCACCACAGCACCTGGAGCAGGTCGGTGCCGTCCGGGCCGGCGTAGTCCGGGATGTCCCGTCGGTACAGCTGGGCGACCGGGACCAACGGGATCGGTTCCTCGATCAGGTCGTCCAGTTCCAGAGCGTCGGACGCATCGAGCTCGGCCCGCTCCTCCGCACTCAAGAAGTCCCCGCCCGGCAGCGACTCCCGGGCCTCTGCGGTCGCGAGGATCTCCCGCCTGCGGCGCAGGGCGGACGGGGTGGTCAGGTTGTATGGCTCGTGCGCCCCGGCGTCGTCGCAGACCGGCCACACGTCGTCGGCCGGCCACAGCAGCGGCCCGCCGACCGAGCTGTCCCTGACGGTCGGAGCACCGGGCCGGGGATGCAGACGGGTAGCGGTGCGGGAATGTTCCCGCAGTTCAGGGAAGAGCGCGGTGATGTCCAGGGGGCGCGGAGGTGTGGTGCGGACCATGGCAGCGGATCTTATGGCACACGTACTGGTCCTGAGTCCCTCGCAACGACACGCCGATGATGACTGTCGATATTGCCCGAACGGTCGCGGGTGTGCTGGAATGGCGACCATCGCTGCAGCGCGGGGGCAACCGCGCTGGGAACGGTCAGCGCGGGAGCATCGCAGTGCCGGCAGGGCGCCGCTTCGGCGGACGTGCGCCGCACCATCTTCACGGCGACGGACCGGCCACGCGTTTCCACGACATCGAGACGTTCGACCTCTGCACGCCGGAGGTCTCCGATGCGCCACGTCGACGTACCTGAACCGGCGGCGAGGTGTGCAGCGATCGCGACCGAAGAGCACTGTTCCGGCCCCTGCCCCCGCGGTAGGGACCCCACGCCATGAAGGATGACCATGCGCCGTTCCCTCGCGGTGTTCACCGCCGCCCTGATCCTCGGCACCACAGCCGGCAGCGTCCCGGCCAGCGCGTCGGGTGCCTCCCCCCGCTCGTGCACCCGCGACCTGCTCTTCTGCGAAGACTTCGAGCGTCTGCCGCGTGGTGGCGCCAGCACGTTGAACTGGGGTGTCGACACCCGCAACGGCACACTCACCGTCGAGCGTGCCCGCCACGGCAACCAGGTGTTGCACGTGCACACGGTGGACAATGGGCGGGCCTTCCTGCGCGTCGACGATTTC
This sequence comes from Micromonospora sp. NPDC049645, assembly GCF_040675155.1. Taxonomy (NCBI): domain Bacteria; kingdom Bacillati; phylum Actinomycetota; class Actinomycetes; order Micromonosporales; family Micromonosporaceae; genus Micromonospora; species Micromonospora sp. NPDC049645. The sequence goes on along the minus strand of NZ_JBFAOI010000010.1, from coordinate 72,025 downwards.
GCCGCGCCGGGTAACCGCTTCTACGGCCGGATGAGGCTGCGCGTCGATGCGTTCCCCACCGCACCCGACTGGGCGCACTTCACGCTGGTGGAGGCGACCGGCACCGGCAGCTCGGAGGTCGTCCGTCCGGTCGGCGGCCAGTACGCGCCCACGGTTCCCGGAGTCTTCTGGGGCGTCGGCGCCGACGGTGGCCCGACCGGCGACTGGACCAACTGGCGGGAGTCCGCCCCGGTCGCCGAAGACACCTGGCAGTGCTTCGAATGGAAACTCGACCCGACGGACAACCGCGTCACGGTGTGGATCGACGACGAGGCGATTCCGGGACTGACCGCATCGACGACCGAACACGGCGGCAACGACGTGCCCTTCGTCCTGCCGGCGGTGAACACGGTGAAGGTCGGCTGGCAGCTCTATCAGGGCGGCACCACGCCTGGCGAATTCGACCTCTGGATCGACGACGTCGCTCTCTCCACCAGGCGGCTCGGCTGCTGACGTCGGTAGGGGGCCCGTTCGTGTCACCCGCACGCCTGTCGGTGGGCGTCGGGTGCGACGGCAGCTCCGGTGGCCCGTGGTGGGTGGTAGATGTCAAGGTCTGCGATCCGCGAGCACTGTCGGATTTTGGCTGACTGTCAGGAATTAATCGGCCTTGCCGGCCTTTGTGACGTCACCGTACCGTCAGTGAGGCGGATCGATTCCCAGCCCTCGGTGATCGACCCGCGCCACGGAGCCCGGCCTCGCCCCGGCCGGTGCCTACCCCGGAAGGACGAGCATGGCAACGAAGCGTCCGCGCACCCATCGCACGGCAATCGGAACGGCGTTGGCGGTGGGGCTGTCCGCCCTACTGGCCGCCGTCACGGCGAGCCCGGCCGCGGCGGCCCCCGTCTTCGCCGACGGCTTTGAGAGCCCCGCCATCACCGGCGACTTCACGGAGTTTGCCGCGGGCCAGCAGTTCGGCGTGTGGACCGTCACCGCCGGCACCGTCGGCCTGACCCGCGACTGGCAGGCTGCGGAAGGTAACCAGTCACTCGACCTCAACGGGTTCAACCCGGGTGCGGTCGCCCGTACCCTGCCGACAAAGCTGCTCACCACCTATCGAGTGAGCTACGCCCTCGCCGGCAACCCCGACAACGGCCCCCTCATCGTGACGGGCAAGGTCACGGCCAACGGCCAGATCATCGACAGTTTCTCCTTCGACACCACCGGCCACACGCCGTCCGCCATGGGGTACGTGTATCGGACGGTCTATTTCACCAACCTCCTGTCCGCCACCACGGTCCTCCAGTTCGCCAGCACCACCGGGGACGCCTTCGGTCCGGTCATCGACGACGTACGGGTCGAGAGTTGCCTGCTCGTCATCTGCCCCGCCGGCACGGCCACCGCCGTCCGGGTCGCCTAGTACGTACGCCGTCTCAGTTGGCGGGCGTTCGGCGCTCCTGACGGCGTGCGCTCCTCCGCCGCGTGACGCCTGGTCGGACGCCGCCAAGGCGACCGCTCGGGCTTACTCCCAGCGCTCGGCGTCGGCTCCCCACCCGGACGGCGCTGCCTGACGGACGTCGTCTCGGCTGACCAGGTGTACATCGGAGGCTCGGACCTTCATGACCGGGACGTCGAATGCGAACTCCACGTTCGCCCCGTCCGCGAACGAGACCGTCACGTGGGTGTCGGGCCCGGCCGGGTGGTTGTCCATCCACTGCACGTGCACGACCTCGGCCGTCAGGGATCCGTCCGGGCGCACCAGGGCGAACCCCTCGAGGTCACCCTGGGCGACGTCGGAATGGAGCGGTCCGCGCAGCTCGGCAAGCTGCTGCTCGCGCCAGCGCCGTCGCGCGTCGGTGTTCGCCATGGAGTGCATTCTCCCCGGCTACGGCCCTTGAGAACGGGACGACTCGAGCGGCGGCATGTCAGGCCGGGATCCTCTGGTCGAGTTCGTGATAGCGGGCGCCGAGATGATGTGGCGATGGTCGGCGTTGGGAAGCCCGTTGCTTGAATTGCGCCAGGCCGTCATCTCTGCCCCCGTTGACCGCCGGAGTCGGCTGGCGTGCCTCAGCTGCTGCGGCCGTGGCGCCCCCGCTCCCGTCAGGGTCGCGGTATCCGTCCCGTCACGGGCCTGGCGATCGTTGCGGGAGTATCAGCTGTCCGAGTTCCTGGGTGCATCGGGTGAGCGCGACGTAGAGGCCGTTCCAGCCGCGCGGCTCGGCGGCGATGCCCTGGGGGTCGATGAGCAGCGTTGCGTCCCATTCCAATCCCTTGGACTGGGTCGCGGTGAGCACTGGCACATCGCTCAGCACGGCTAGGAGTTCGGCGATGCGGTCGGCGGGAGCGATGACGCCGACCGTGCCGCCATGCCAACGTTGCTGCAGCTGTCGCACCGCCTGGGCGGCGGCGTCGGCAAGGTCGGCAGGTGTGATCGTCAGCTCCCAGGGGGAGATGCCGGAGGAGCGTACCGCCCGTGGCGGCGCGTTGTGGCTGCCAGCTTTCTTCAAGACCGGTTCGGTGAGGTCCATGACCTCGCGCGGCGTCCGGTAGCAGATGGTGAGTTCCGCGGCGGTCCAGCGGTTTCCGAAAGCGGCTTGCACCGCTTGTGCCCAGCTGGTGTGCCGGTGCGCTGCCTCGGCCTGGTCGATGTCGCCGACGGCGGTGATGGAGCGACTGGGACAGCGGCGCAGAACCATTTGCCACTGCATCTCGGACAGCTCTTGCGCCTCGTCGATGACGACGTGGCCGTACACCCAGCCGCGCTGCCGCCGAGCGCGTTCGGCGAGGAACTCGCCCTGTGGTTGCGGGGCGCCGACCTCACCGAGTAGGTCGGCGAGTGCGTCGAGCAGAGGGATGTCGCTCGATGCCCATGAGGCGGGCTCGGCCGAGACCGCGGTGATCTCCTCGGGGGACAGCTGTGGGGCGAAACGGGCCAGCAGGGTGCGGTCAGTCAGGAGATCACCCAGCAGGGTCTCGGGGGTGAGGGTTGGCCACCATGCCTCGATGAACCGGGCGATGGTGGCGTTCTCGGCGATACGACAACGCAGGTGTTCGACTTCCTCCTCGGAGAGCAATCCGTCGATCTCGCTTCCGGTGGACGGCCGGGTGGAGTGGTGGTCATTCCCCATACTCCGGTCGACGCGGGCGAGGATGTCCTCGAAGCCCTCCTCCATCTCGTTCATCAGCGCCTCGCGCTGCTCGGCGACGACATCGGCAAGGAGATGGTGCAGTTGCTCGGCGAACGCCGCGCGGGCGCGGTGGTACGGGCGTCCCTGCACCGCCGAGGCGAGCGCCTGCGCCACCGTTGCGGCTGCGATGACGTAGTACTCGCCCTCCCACCGCAGCTTCAACTCGCGCGGCTGGGGGAGCAGCGACGCGACGTAGCGTTCGAGCGTGGGCTGCCAGAGGGCTCGGCCCTTGATTTCGGCGAGAAGTCGGGTCTCGTCGCGGCCCACCTGGACGTCACTCAGCAGGGTGTCGCAGGTCGCCGAGACGACTGCGGTCTCACCGAGCGCGGGAAGCACCTGCCCGATGTACTGGAGGAAGCGCGTCGAGGGGCCGAGGACCAGGACCGCCTGATCGGCCATCTTTCGGTGAGCGAACAGCAGGTACGCGACACGGTGCAGAGCAACCACGGTCTTGCCGGTGCCGGGCCCGCCCTGAACGATCAGCGGGCCGGTCGCCTCAGCACGGATGATGTCGTCCTGTTCGCGTTGCAGCGTGGAAATCGCCGTCGACATACGACCGGTGCGCCGCTGGTCGAGGGCGGCAAGTAGTGCGCCTTCGCCGACGAGGTCCGCCGTCATGGTCCCGTCCAGCGGCTCGTCGTCCACGCCGACGACGGTCGATCCCGTCGTGCGTATGTGCCGGCGCCGTGCCTGACCTTGTGGGTCGCCCGCCGTCGCGGTGTAGAAGGGCCGAGCCGCGGGAGCGCGCCAGTCCACCAGCAGAGGCTCACTGTCCTCGCCCTCGTTGCGGAGACCGACACGGCCTACGTGTCGCACGGTGCCATCAAGGCTGTCGAGGCGGCCGAAGACCAGACCTTCCCGTGCTTGCCGTAGCTCATCGTGCTGCTGGCGGAGCATGCGCTGCCGGGCCCGCTCCATCGCGTCCAGCGCCTCTGCCGATAGCTCGGCCTGCAGGTGGTCGGCGAGCCTGTCGCGTCGGGCCGTGGCCAAATCCAGAAACGCCTGTTCCTCGGCGACCGCGGATCGGCGCGCGATGCCCCCTGCGGTAGGGGTCGGCGGTTCGCCGTCCGGTGTTACTCCGCTGACGCCGGCAGTATCGTTGTTGAGAGCAGACTTCCGACGCATTCGCAAATCCTTGTATTGGTGTCCCCCTCGGCCCGGATGAGCCGCAGCGCATTCGGCGGCAAGCATAGAGTTCGTTTCCCGCCTCGGCTAGGAAGTCCGCCGGCAGAGATGGGAGTCTCAATGCCTTGCAGTTCCGGTTGGCTTGTGGTCTTACCCAATCGTGATTGACAATTCGGTCCTAATCTGATCTGCGGGTGCTTTGGCCAGTCGTACGCTGCGCCCATGGCGCCACGCCTCCCGGTCTCACCGGACCCATCCGGCTACCGATCCATGGGGTTGGGACGGCCGGCCGTGAGGCAACAATTCGTGCGGACTGCGCCTGACGCGGGAATTGCTCGATGATGGGCAGTAACGAGCCCGGTAGCGGAGGGGATCACACCGGGCGACTGAGGCGGTGAGCGCCCGAAGATCAGGTGCTGTGCAACCTTTCGCACGGTTCCGGCGGTGGCGGCCGTCGACGTCGAACAGGTGCAGGTAGGAGTGCCAGCGAATCCGCTCGCGGGTCCGGATGCGACTCGCGGCCGTCGTCGCGATGCAGGCGTATATCCCGCATAGACGTGTCCGTCGGCGTATCGCCGTACCACGGTTCCCCGAATTATCGACACAGATCAGGCAGCGACGTGTCGGCGAGCAAATATCCTTGGAGAGCTTACGGTTTGCGGGCGAGGAGCCCGACGAACGTGTGATAGGTGTCGGTCTGCGCCGCAGCCGGCGCGTCAGCCTCGGGGCGCCACTCGGCCAGCGGAACCAGCCCCGGCTCCAGCACTGTCAGCCCTTCGGCGAACGAGAGGATCTCCTCGTCGGTACGCCAGCGGCCGGTGCCCAGCGACTCGTTGAAGATCCGCTCGACCTCGCGGGCCTTGCGGGAGCCCTCGGGGTCTCGCTCGCCCGGGTCGCGGAAGTGCGAGATCGCGACATAGCTGCCGGAGGGCAGTTCGTCGATCAACGCGGCCACCACCGCCTGTGGATCCTCGTCGTCAGCGAGGTGATGCAGGATCGCGAAGAGCAGCAACCCGATCGGGCGGTCGAAGTCGAGGAACCGACGTACGTCCGGATGGTTGAGGATTTCCTGCGGCTCCCGAATGTCTGCCTGGATCACCGTCGCGGTGCCCTCCGCGGCGAGCAGGGCCCGCCCGTGCGTCAGGACGATGGGGTCGTTGTCCACATAGACAACCTGGGCCTTCGGGTTCTGCTCGGTGGCGACCTCGTGCACGTTGCCCTGGGTGGGCAGCCCCGACCCGATGTCGAGGAACTGGTCGATGCCCGCCTCGCTGACGAGGAAGCGAATCACCCGACGCAGGAACGCCCGGTTCGCCTGGCCCGCTGCCGGCCCATCCGGTGTGATCCGCAGGGCGTGCTCGGCGACCTTGCGGTCGACCTCGAAGTTGTCCTTGCCGCCCAGGAAGAAGTCATAGACCCGGGCCACGCTGGGAATGCTGGGGTCGATGCCGGGGGGTGCCGCCTTGTCGCGGGTCACAGGCGTCTCCATTCGAAGGGGGTTCGGCGCAGGCTGAGGTCTGCGGGCGGTGCCCGGCGTTGCGGCGAGTGTAACGATCGGGAGGGTGGATTTTTGCCCCGCTGGTACCGCTCCCAACGGCCTACCCGACGTGCAGGTCGCTGAAGATGGAGGCGAGCCGGGCCGAGAGAGCCGCATCGGCGAGCGCGAGTTCCGCGATCAGCGCAGCCATCGTCGCGTAGAGAGCGCGGGTGAGCTCGACTTCGTCGAGCGCACGGACCAGGGTGGCGTTCAGCGGCGCGGTCACCTCCGCGGGAAGCAGGTGGGCGCCCTTCGCGTAGCTGGTGGGATGACCGAGGCGTAAGCAGGCCAAGGCGAGAACCTGGCCCCGTAGGGCGCCGATCCACTGCTCTGCCTGCCACCAGCGGTGTCGTTGGATGCATATCCACGCGTGCAGGGCATGGTGCCAGCCCAGCCCGACCAGGGTCCGCCGAGAAGGGGACGGATCGTCCTGCGTCGGCGGTACGGGATGCCCGAAGACGGTACGCCACGCCGGGCCGTCCGGCCCGAAACTCGCAGCCGGAGCGAACCCGATGTCCACTTCGAGCATGTCGGGAAGCAGGAACACCCGGTACACCGCCGAGCCGGACGGCAGGTCCCAGTGATGCACGGCGGCGAAGTCACGGTAGAGCAGTTCGGTCCAGCGGTGCATCGCCGAATCCAGCGAACCTTCGATACCGAACACCACGTCGATGTCTGACCATCGGTCGCCCTGGTCGACGGCGTGCGATCCGGTGATGGCGGCCCCGACGACACTGGGGTCACCCTCGGCTAAGGCGAGCAACTGCTCCCGGATCGAGTCACGCTTGGCGACGCAGAACACCGCGCCACCCTAGCGCCTCGATCCCGGCTTCCTTCGCGTTGTTTGACGGCGACGAGGCGTCCGCCGCCGGAGGTGGAGCGAGCTTGTCCCATCCCTGTGCTCTACTCCCGTCATGCATGTCGTCGTCTGCGGCGCACTCGTGAAGAACGGCGCGGTCCTGCTGGTACACCGCAGCCCGGCCCGCCGGGCGTACCCGGATCTCTGGGACCTGCCCGGAGGGCACGTCGAAGCGGGTGAGTCCGAGCTACCGGCCCTCGCGCGTGAGATGCACGAGGAGCTGGGGGTTCACATCGTGGCGGAGTCCTCGTCACGGCTGGGTGACCTGCGTGCCGGCGGCGGCGAGGACGCCGTCCACGTGAGCGTCTGGCACATCGCGGACTGGGTCGGCTCTCCCACCAACCGTGCACCCGAGGAGCACGACGACATCGCCTGGGTCGAGATCAGCGAACTGGGCGGCCTTCCCCTCGTGTTCGACGCCCTGCCGGCCCTTCTTCGTTCTCCACCCGAGCCCGACCGGCGGCGTCACCCCGTGCGGTAATGGCCGCTGAGCCGCCCGAGCTTCATGGCCAGGTGCAGGCACAGCCGTTCGTTGCCGTCCTTGAGGTCGGTCCCGGCGAGCTGTTCCACCCGTTGCAGCCGGTAGTAGAGGGTGGTCCGGTGCAGTCGCAGCTTCTCGGCGGTGGCGTGCGCGTTACCCGCGAGGTCGAGGTAGGCCTCCAGGGTCTCCAGCAGCACCTGGTGGGCGTCGTCACGCAGCAGCCGCTCCAGCCCGGGATGCACGCCCGCGACGTCGAGGTGCTGGCTGTCGAGCTGGGACAGCACCCGGTAGATGCCCAGGCCGGCCCAGGAGACCACCCGGCCCAGCGCGGGCAGTTGCGTGCCGACCCGGGCGGCCTGCGCGGCCTCCTGGTATGACTCGACCGCGCTGGACAGCCCGGCGCGGGGCTGGCCGATCCCGGTCACGGTCCGGTCCACCGAGGCCAGGCCCCGGGTCGCGGTGCTCAACGCCTCGTCGAGGTGCCCGGCGGAGGCCTCCGGCGAGGGGCGGCCGGCGACCCGGTCGCCGCAGACCAGCAGCACCCCGTGATCGTGCCAGACAAGGTGCAGCGTCTCCCGCACGCCGATCCAGCGGCGGGTGGTGACCAGGGCCTGTTCCAGGGCGATCCGGGCCACCTCGTCGGGTTGCCGCCCGCCGGCCGGCACGAGCTGGGCGACGAGCGCGAAGGTCGACCCGTCGGCGGCCACCACGCCCTCCTCCAGCAGCGCCCGCGCCGCGTGCTCGCGCGCCTGCCGGCTCTCCACCAGCAGGGTGCGGGTCGCCTCGGTCTCCCGCTGTGAGGCGAGCTCACCGAGCAGGTTCTCCCGGTACAGTGCCAGCGACAGGTCGGTGAAGGGACCGGTCGCGGTGGCGATGTCGGCGTCGGTCATCGAGCCGTCGGCGTCGATGAACCAGACGAACCCGAGCAGCAGGTCGTCGTGCCGGATCGGCACGCAGACCCGCGCCAGCAGATCCAGCTCGGGGCACGCCGGGGTGCGGACCGGCTCGTGCGCCGTGAGCACGCCCATGCCCCGGAACCAGGCGATCACCTCCGGCGTCGTCTGCCGGCGCAGGATCGACGACCGGCGGACGTCGTCCATCGGGCCGTCGTGCTCGCTGTAGGCGACCACCCGCTGTCGCCGGTCCTCGATGAGAGCGGGTCGCCCCACCCGGGCGGCGACGGCGTCGACGATTCGCTGGAGCTCACCGTGCATGTAACTCCAATGCTTGCGCGCGACCGCCAGTCCTTACCCTCCGGTGCGGGTGGGGCATCGCGCAAGGTCCACTGTCGAAGTCACGACAAAAAGACGGGCGACGACGCGTCTGTTCCGGCATCTGTCCGAAGACCGGGACGACAGACGTTCCTAGGGTTCCGGTACGAACCGCACCGACGCCGCTGCGCACGGTGTGGGTGGAAGGACAGACGGTGCCGCCGGGGAGGGGGTTTCCGAGTGGGAACTGGTAGGCCCTGGCGGGGTGTGCTGGTCGCCGTCACCACTCCGTTTCGCGCCGACCTGTCGGTCGACTTCGACAAGCTCCAGGAACACGTCCGTTGGCTCGCCGCCGAGGGGTGCCACGGGGTTGCCCCGTGCGCGTCGGTGGGGGAGTACCGGGCCCTCTCCGACGACGAGCGGGCCGCCGTGGTGACGGCGACGGTGCAGGCCGCGCCGCCCGGCTGCGCGGTGGTGCCCGGCGTCGGTGGCTACGGCAGCAGGCAGGCCAGCCGCTGGGCGCAACAGGCGGCCGAGGCCGGCGCCCACGGCGTGCTCGCGCGGCCACCCGACGGACCCGCCGCCCGAGCCGCGGACGTGGTCGCCCACTACCGGGAGGTGGCGGCGGTCGGCCTGCCGGTGGTCGCGCACAACGACCCGTACGACACCCGGTTGGACCTCACCCCGGATCTGCTGGCGACCGTCGCCGAGATCGACGGGATCGTCGCGGTCAAGGAGGTCACCGGCGACGTCCGCAGGTTGCATCGGCTGCGGGATCTCTGCCCGCACGTCGATGTGCTGGTCGGCGCCGACGACGTGGTGCTCGAACTGGTGCTGTGCGGCGCTGCCGGATGGGTCGCCACCCTGCCCAACGCGCTTCCCCGCCAGGCGGTGCGCCTGTACGAGTTGTGCGTCGCCCGCGATCTGGGCCGGGCGCTGCCGCTCTACGCCGAGCTGCATCCGATTCTCGGCTGGGCCTCCCGCCCGGAAGCCGTGCAGGCCGTGAAGCTCGCCATGGAGTGCGCCGGGCGGTTCGGCGGGCGGTGCCGCCCACCGCGCGGACCACTGCCCGGGCCCGCCGTCGACCGGGTGCGCCGGGACGTGCTGCGGGCCCTGGCGGCGACGGCCGAACCGGCTTCCGGAGCCGGCCCTGGCTGATCCGCCGGTGGGCGCCGGTCCTTCAGGTGTCGGAAGTCGCCGGCCCACCTGCCGACATCTGCACGGTGACCGGCACCGGCCGACCCTCCTAGATTCGCTGCGCGGCCTGCTGACAGGTGTTCCGCGTTACCCCCACCGGGACGCCGGCGCCGCGTTTTCCTCCGACGAGAGGTGGTTCCGTGCACCGTGCTACCCCCCACCGAACCCGGCTGAGGCGGGCCGTGCTGGCCGCAGCCGTGGTGACCACGCTCGTGGCGACCGGGGCGGCGCAGGCCGCCGCGGCCCCGGCCAACCCGGCCGGCGGTACCGCGCCGTTCCAGGTCCTCGATCCGCAGGCCTGGCAGAACCCGGACACGATGACCTGGAACGACTTCAAGGCCGTGCCCGGAAAGAACTGGGCCGACCCGAGCGTGTCGGGTTCGGTCCGCAACTTCAAGATCGCCCTGGTGGCGCTGGACTATCCTGACGAGACGTTCGCCGTCTCCCAGCGGGCCCGCTCGACGGTCTTCGGCAACCCCCAGTCCGTCGCGACCAACATTCCCCGGGCGGACGTGCCGAAGTTCTATCAGGACTTCCTGAACACCCCGAACACGCTCAACAAGGGCCACACCCTGCACGAGTACTGGATGCAGGACTCCAACGGCCGCTACGGTGTCGACCTCACCGGGTTCGGGCCGTACCAGATGCCGGCCAAGTCGTACCAGTACGGGCTGGACAACGGGTTCAACCCGGGCGCCTGTCCGAGCGGGGACGTGTGCGGCAAGAACATCCGCACCGACGGTCTGGGCGCCTGGCGGGCGGCCGTCGGCGAGGAGGTCGCCAACCAGTACGAGCTGGTGTTCATCCTCAGCGCCGGGCAGGACGAGTCGTCGACCTGGCAGGAGTTCGGGCAGATGATCTTCCAGAACAAGGAGGACGTGCCGGACGCCTGGGGCCCGCCCGACCCCGCCCTGCCGAACTGGGCGAAGACCCGGTACGTGGACTGGACCTCGTGGAAGGCCGCGGCGACGCTGTGGCCGAACGCCGGCGGCGGCTCCTCGACGCAGGGCGAGAGTTCCGGCATGGGCGTCTACGCCCACGAGTTGACCCACCTGCTGGGCATCGGCGACAACTACAACAACCCGTACGGCGAGCCGCTGCGCAGGGCGTACACCGGGATCTGGAGCATGATGTCGCGCGGGTCGTTCAACGGCCCGGGCGGCCCGCACACCCGCTGGCAGATCCCACCGACCAACGGCGGCTCGATGGGTTCGCTGCACACCGTGCGGGACAAGCTCAAGATCGGTCTGCTCGGTGAGGAACACGTGCTGCGGCTGTCGCGGGAGTCGCTGGCCTCCTCGGGCCTGGTCGTCGCGCAGGTCACGGCCCGGGCGGTCGACGCCGGCCCGAAGGGCCTGACCGGTGTGAACATCGCGCTGAACAAGGACCTGTCGCCGACGTGCGGGGTCAGCACCGACCCGCTGTGCGACGGCGGCAACTACAACAACTACACCGTCGAGGTCGTCGACCGGATGGGCGCGGACTCCTTCACCCCGGACAGCGGCGTGCTGCTGAGCAAGACCAAGAACGCCGACAGCGCGCCGTTCCAGTGGGTCGTGGACGCCAACCCGCAGGACATCGACATGATCGACTTCTACCGGCCGGACGGCACCCCGCAGAAGATCACCATGGGTGACTACCGGCAGCTCTCCGACGCGCTGTTCCACGCCGGCGCGGACACCGGCAGCCAGTACGAGTACGTCGACGAGGCCAACCGGCTGCACTTCTACATCATCGACCTCAAGCGGGACTCCGCCGGTTCGCTGTCCTACACCGTGGCGGTGCGTTCGCTGGACGGCACCGGCGGGCCGAGCAGTCACGGCGTGCTGCTGGGCAAGGGCGAGGTGACCGGCGGCGGCAAGCCGACCAACCGCGGGGTGACCTGCTCGTTCGAGCTGACCAACACCGGTTCGTACTCGGCCGGCGGGCAGCAGCACCCGGAGAACGTCAGCGCGTACCTGAAGTCGGACGTCTACCGCCTGTCGGCGGAGGTGGCCGGCAAGGGCTGGCGGACCTGGCTGCCCAACCAGCTCGCCACCGCCCAGTTCGGCAAGGCCACCACGGTCACGGTGTCGGTGGGTGCCACCGCCGCCGCCGCGAACACCGGTTTCGTCAAGCTCACCGCGACCTCGGAGAGCGACCCGACGAAGACGGTGACCAAGCAGTGCCGGGTCGAGAAGTCCTGACCGACGCCCGAGGTTGACCCCGTTCCTGTCGGTCCGCGGTGGTGCCTACCGCCGCGGACCGACAGGCCGGCGAGAGGAGGACGACGTGCGGCGAAGCATCATGACGCTGCTGCCCCTGCTGCTGGCCGGCGCGACCGGCTGCGGCGCCGTCGGCGCCACCCGGGAGGCGGTCTCCCCGACGACCGTCCGGGTCCTGGTCCGCGACATCAACATCCGGGCCGCGGGCGTGGACTGCGCCGGCACCGGCCCGTACCAGCACTTCCACAACCGGGCGCCGTTCCGCGTGCTCGACCCGGACGGGGCGGCGCTGGCCAGTGGACAGCTGCCGGCGGGGACCGCGGTGGCCGCCTTCGCCGAGGACCTCGGGGTCGAGCGGCTGCCCACCTACTGCGAGTTCGCCGTCGGTGTGGACGTGCCACAGCGGGCCTCCTATCGGCTGGAGGTGGACGGTCGGCCGGCGCTCGACCTGACGCCGGACAGCAGCGAGGGCCCGGCGCTGGTGGCGGTGGTCCCGTCATGAGGCGGGCACTCCTGCCGCTGTTGCTGGCGGCGGCGCTGCTGGGCGGATGCAGCACGCCCGAGCCCGCGCCCGCGCCGGCACCTGCCGGAGGGGCGGCGACACTGCCCGGGCCGGTCCCCGCCGACCTGGCGCTGCGCCCGGCACCCGGCACCGCCCCGGCCGCCCCGGCGTTCACCGGCGCGCTCACCGACGGCACACCGTTCGACGCCGCCGAGCTGTGGGCGCAGCGTCCCGTCGTGCTCCTCTTCTTCAGCTCCTGGTGCACCACCTGCGCCGACCGCCAGGCCGCCCTCGGCGAGCTTGCCCGCAGCTACCGCGACCGGGTGGTCTTCGTCGGCGTGGCCGGCACGGACCAGGCCGACGAGGTCCAGGACTACCTCCGCGCGCACCGGGTGGAGTATCCGGTCGTCCTGGACGACCAGCAGACGGTCTGGCGTTCGTACGCCGTGCGGGAACCGCCGGCCGTCGTGCTGGTGGCCAAGGGCGGCGCACTGCTGCGCGGCTGGCCGGGTGGCCTGGACGCCCCGACGCTCGACCAGCGGCTGCGGGAGTTGGTGCTGGCCGGCCAGCCGTAACACCGCCGCCCCGGCACCTCGACACGGCGTCGGGCGAGGGTCGCACCCGTCGAACCACACCCGGCGAACTTCCTACACGTGCAGGTGGTGGCAGCGGCCACCGGCTCGTAGCGTACGCAGCCTCGGACATATCAAGGAGAGTGCATGGCTACAGTGGGAACGCGCTGGCGCACAGGCGTGGCCGTACTGTCCGCGGCAATGCTCGCCGCCCTCGGCGCGGCGCCGCAGGCGCAGGCGGCGGACGGCCCGCCGTCGATCGTCGTCCAGGACGGTGTCACCCAGCCGGTGTTCGGCTACGCCGACGCCATCCGGGAACGCCTCTTCATCGACTCGACCTTCGACAGTGACAACGACGGTCTGCGCGACATCATCGCGTTCGACCTGATGCGGCCGGCGGCCACCGCCCAGGGTTTCAAGGCCCCGGTGGTGATGGACGCCAGCCCCTACTACTCGACGGTCTGCCGGGGCAACGAGTCCGAGTGCAAGGCGGACCTCGACGGCGACGGGCTGCTGGACAAGTGGCCGCTGTTCTACGACAACTACTTCGTTCCGCGCGGCTACGCGGTCATCCTGCTGGACATGGTCGGCACCAACAACTCCACCGGCTGCCCGACCACCAACGCCAATCAGGACAATCTGAGCGCCAAGCAGGCCATCAACTGGCTCAACGGCCGGGCCACCGCCCGTAACGCCGCCGGCGAGGTCGTCAAGGCGGACTGGCACAACGGCAAGACCGGAATGATCGGCAAGTCGTACGACGGCTCGCTGGCGATGGCCACGGCGGTGACCGGCGTGAAGGGCCTGACCACGGTCGTGCCCATCAGCGGACCGACCGAGTACTACGACTACGTGCGCAGCAACGGCGTCGTCACCCGGGGCAACAGCTACGTGTCGTCGCTGGCCAACACGGTCACCAACCCCGAACGCCGGGACTACTGCAAGCCGGTGCGCGACGCGATCGGCGCCGCCGACGGCGACGAGCACGGCGACTACACGTCCTTCTGGAACGAGCGCAGCTACGTCAAGAAGGTCCCCAACGTCACCGCCAGCGTGCTGCTCTACCACGGCCTCAACGACGACAACGTCCGGCCGGACCACTTCAGCAAGTTCTGGTACGCCCTGGCCGAGAACAACGTGCCGCGCAAGCTGTGGTTGTCGCAGGAGGGTCACGTCGACCCGTTCGACTCACGTCGGGCGGTGTGGGTGTCGACGCTGCACCGGTGGTTCGACTTCTGGCTGCAGGGCGTCGCCAACGGCATCATGGACGAGCCGCGGGTGGACCTTGAGCGGTCCGCCGACGTGTGGGAGACCCACGCCGACTGGCCGATCCCCGGCAAGGCCGACACCGAGGTGTTCCTCCAGCCCGGCACCACCGGTGCGGGCGGTCTCGGGCTGGTGCCCACCACGAAGCCGGTGACCGGGGCGTTCCAGGACAGCCGGACGCAGAGCCAGAACACGATGATCCTCGACCCGGACGTGGTGCAGCCCAACCGGCTGGCCTTCCTCTCCGCGCCACTCTCCGCGCCGTTGCACATCTCGGGGGCCCCGACCGTGCAACTGCGGGCCTCCGCCGACCAGACCGACACCAACCTCGGGGCGATCCTGGTCGACTACGGCACCGACGAGCGGGTCGCGCACCGGGCCTCCGGCGAGGGAATCATCACCCTGACCACGCAGGACTGCTGGGGCGAGAGCAGCCCGACGGACGACGGTTGCTACAAGCAGACGGCCAAGCGAGTGGCCACGGCGGACTACGAGCTGGTTACCAAGGGCATCATGGATGCCCAGAACCGGCAGTCGGTCCGCGTCGCGGTGCCGCTGGTGCCGGGGGAGTCGTACAACTTCAGCTTCCCGCTGTTGCCGGAGGACTACGTCTTCAAGCCCGGCCACCGGGTCGGTGTGATCATCGTGGCCAGCTACCCGCAGTATTCCAGCCAGGCGGACACCACCGCCGCGAACCTGCAGGTCGCTCTGAAGAGCAGCAACATCGTCCTGCCGGTGGTGGGCGGCACCGCCGCCGCGCACGCCGCCGGCCTCTGACCAACCGATCGGGGACGGCCGCCCGGAAGCGGCCGTCCCCACCGGTGTTGCGGATGGCTCCGAGGTTCAGCGGTTCGCCGCGCCGCTGGAGGCTGGCGGGACGCGCTCGAACCGCACCTTGCTCAGCCAGCCCGGGAGGTCGCTGAGCACGTACAGCTCACCGTTCACGTCGGCGCCGAACGCCGTGGGCTGGGTGGGGAAGGTGCCGATCTCAGCGGACTCGTAGCCGCCGGTGGACGTGGGACGCACGGCGAACGCCCGGGTCGAGCAGTAGTCGCTCGCGATGTAGGTCCCCCGCGCGTCCGGGGTGACGGACCCCCGGTACACCAGGCCGCCGATGATGGAGCAGTTCTCCGTCATGTAGTGGTCGTACTCGACGACCGGGTCGGTGAGCCGCGCGCCCGGCCGGCACTGCGTCTGGTCGAAGACCGGCGTGCCCTCCTTGCAGGACCAGCCGAGGTTCGCGCCCCGCTGGGACGGGCGGATGTGGTTGATCTCCTCGATCAGACCCTGGCCGACGTCACCGATCCAGAGCGAGTTGTCGACCGGGTCGATGGAGAACTTCCACGGGTTGCGCAGCCCGTACACCCAGATCTCCGGCCGCGCGCCCGCGGTGCGGACGAACGGGTTGTCGTAGGGCACGCAGTAGGGCTTCCCCCCGCAGCTGCGGTTGACGTCGATCCGCACGATCTTGCCGAGCAGGGTGCCGAGGTTCTGGCCGCTCTTGAACGGGTCGTTCGCGTAGCCGCCGTCGCCGAGGGACCAGTAGAGGTAGCCGTCACGGCCGAACGCCACCTGTCCGCCGTTGTGGTTGCCGTACTCCGCGTGCTCCTGGGTGAGGAGCACCTGCAACCGCCCGGGAGCGCCGATGGGCACTCGTGCCAGGGTCAACGCACCGGCCGGGAGGCTCGTGTAGGCCACGTAGAGCATCCCGGTCCGGGCGAAGTTCGGCGCCGGCGTGATCCCGAGGAGACCGCGCTCGTTGTCCGACGTGTCGATCCGGGCGGTCAGGTCGAGCACCGGCTCGGCCGCCAGGCCGGTGGCGGGGTGGTAGGCGCGGACGGTGCCGTTCTTCTCCGCGATCAGCATCCGGCCGTCGGGTAGCCCGGTGATCGCGATCGGGCGTTGCAGACCGTAGGCCACCTGTTCGGATACCACGGTCAGCTCGGCGAGTGGCGCCGCGCGGGTGTGCGGAGTTGCGGCCATGGCGGTGCTGGCCGCCGATGCCGGTGGCAACAGGGACGCGGAAAGGGCCAGAACGAGCAGTCCGGCCAGCATGGTGCCGGGGCGACGACGCCGTCGCGACATGTTCAGCTCCTCGGGTAAGGGGGTGGTGGACGCGGTCTGGGAGCGTTCCCACCGTACATCGACTCATGCCGATGGCAAACCCCGGCGGCGGCGGAGGGTGGTCGAATCACATCCATCCATGTTGAGAGCCGTCGATGTTGCCAGAATGGTTCCAACCATGTTGGAATGGCCTACATCGCCGCAGCGCGGGGGCAAACGCGCTGAGAACGGCCAGCACGGGAGCAATGGCAGTGCCGAGAGCGTGCCGCTTTGGCAGACGCTTGCATGCCGCATCGCCGGGCCAGTTCCACCACGACGGGCTCGTTGCCGGCCAGGCATCCCCGCCCGCCGTACGTCATCCCCGGCGCGTGTCCCCGACGGCCGACGCGCTCGACGTCTGACACGCCGGGGCGTCCGATTCGGTCTGCCAGCGCCAGAACCGGCGACGAGGTGAGAAGCAATCATGATTTCCCGAAGGAGTTTCGCGGGTTGGTACCGAAACCGCTTCGTGTGGGTGGCGGTGATCCTGTTGGCGGTGGCGGTCGGCACGACCGTACTGGTCAACCGGGTTGGCCCGAAGGCCGAGCCGGAGGATCTGCGAGGGCAGATCATCAGCCGGATGCGTACCACGCTCGAGAAGGCGGACCCGGGGGAGCACAACCACGCCGGACGCGGTGTCCAGCAGGCGGGCACCCAGCAGCAGAAACCGGCGGTGATCTGCGGGGTCCACGTCTACGGGTACGAGCCGGCCGAGGTCACCACGCTCGCCGAGGTGCGGACGGTCTACGGCTACCACTTCTGCGGGGTCGCCGAACAGAAGCGCCCCTGGGACGTGGCGGTCAAGCTGGTCGGCCCGCTGATCATGGACATGTCGACCGATCCTCCGGGCATCCAGGTGGTCGAGGCGACCGCCGACGTCAGGTACGTCGACCGGCTGCGGCAGATGTTCCCGGCCAAGTACGCGGAGTTGGCGCTCAAGGAGGCGCTGTCCGAGTCCGAAATGGCCGACCAGCGCCGCCGGTACGACGCCGCGGCCGGGCTTTGAGCCGTGCGGGGGGCGTACCCACCCGGCCCGGGGATTCGAGCCTACGCATCCACATCCGACTATAAGTAGATCAGCATTGATATTTACGTTCATAGATGTAACAGTTGGTTTGGGAGCGTTCCCATACTGATCCTTAGTACCGAAGAGCGGAGGATGAACAGTGCGTTCACACACGTCCGATCAATCCGGCGGACGATCCCGGTCAACCGTCCGTCGGTCCCTCCGAGTGATCGTTCTGCTGTTCGCCATGGTGGTCGGCACGCTGCCCTTCACCGGGGCAGCCCAGGCGCACGGCACCATCATCAACCCGATGAGTCGCGCCTATCAGTGCTGGAAGACCTGGGGCAACCAGCACATGAACCCGGCCATGCAGCAGCAGGACCCCATGTGTTGGCAGGCGTTCCAGGCCAACCCCGACACCATGTGGAACTGGATGAGCCAGCTGCGTGACGGCCTCGCCGGCCAGTACCAGGCTCGGACCCCGGACGGGCAGCTGTGCAGCAACGCCCTGTCCAGGAACGACAGCGTGAACCAGCCCGGGGCGTGGAAGACGACCACCGTCAGCCGCAACCTCACGGTCCAGCTGTACGACCAGGCCAGCCACGGCGCTGACTACTTCCAGGTCTACGTCACCAAGCAGGGGTTCAACCCATCCACCCAGCGGCTCGGGTGGGGCAACCTCGACCTGATCACGACGACCGGGCGGTACGCGCCGGCGCAGAACATCTCGTTCAACGTCTCGCTCCCGTCCCGCAGCGGGAACCACATCCTGTTCGTGCTCTGGAGGGCGTCGCACCTGGACCAGACCTACATGTGGTGCAGCGACATCAACGTCACCTGATCGGTAAGACCGGCAGCTGTGACACCATTCCGGCCCAGGGCGTTGGCGCGCCCTGGGCCGGACCCCTGTTCCGCAGGTGCCCCACCTCTGGGCCCGAACAACACCGGCGCGCGGCGGCAACTGGCCGACCGGCTGCGCCACCCGGGGTGTCACCCGGTGGCGATGCGGACCACGCCACGTCGCACGGCTGCCCCCGCCGCGCCGCGCTCACCACGCTGCGCTGGAACGGAAACGCTGCGCGGCCTCGGCCAGGAGGGTCTCGATCTCCTCGGCGTCACGGTTGTCGCCGGTCGCTTCGCAACGAACGATCAGGCTGTAGGCCAGGGCCAGGGCGAACCCCCGCTCGCGCAGAATGTCAGCCGACTCCAGGGCCAGCCGCGCCGCGCCTGCCCGGTCGCCGGCGGCGGCGGCGATCGCGGCCCGGACGCCGAGAGCCATCCCCTCGAAGCCCTGATAACCAGCCTCGCGGGTCAGCTCCAGCGCCTGCGTCGCCCGTGCACCGGCCAGGTCGAGTTCGCCGCGGCGCAGGTGGCCGTGGGCCAGGCCGATGAGCGCCTCCGCGTACGGCTGCGCCGAGGTGGCCACCAGCGACAGCCGCAAGGCGCGGTGCAGGTAGGTCATCGACAGCCCGTGCTGCCCCGTCGCTCGGCGGACGGTGGCCAGACCGCACAGCAGCAACGCCTGCGCGTGCGGATCGGTCAGGCCGCGCAGGGCCCGCAGACCGCTCACCGCCATCCGCCGGGCGATGGTCGCCTCACCCTGGAAGAGGCGCACGACCGCCAGGTACCCGGACGCGGCGGCCTGTCCCTCCACATCACCGAGCCGCTGGTAGAGGTCGATGGCCCCGGTCAGCCGCTCCCCGGCCGAGCCGAGCCGGCCCCGTTCGAGTTCGAGATGGCCGAGATTGATCAACACCGAGGCCGTGCCGCGGCGGGCGTTGTTGGCGATCTGCAGCGCCAGTGCCCGTTCCAGGTCGGCTTCGGCCAGGTCGAGCCGGCCGGTCAGGATCCGCACGGCGCCAAGGTTGTTGAGCGCGATCCCGGCCCCGGACCTGTCGCCGGCCGCCCGCTGCCGGTTGCGTACGTGCATCAGTTGCCGCTCGGCGGCCCGGACGTGCCCGATGCGGGAGTGCTGCACGGCGAGGATCGACTGGGCCCCCGTTTCGCACCGCAGCCACCCGGCCTGCCGGCTGGACCTCACCCCCCACCGAGCGTTGGCCATCGCCTCGGCCGGCTCACCGAGGAACAGGTGGGCCAGGGCGAGACTCGTGCGCAGCAAAGCCCGGACCCGCGGGACGTTACCGGTTCGAACGCGGTGGGCGCGCAGGGCGGCGAGCCCGGACCGGGTGACGACGAACCACCCGTCCATGTCCCGATGGGACATGAACCGGATCCGCAGCGCGGCGGCCAGCCGCCATGCCATGTCGGGCACGCCCCGGTCGGCGGCAAGGAGCGCAGCGGACCGTAGGTGCTCGTACTCCTGGTCGAGCCAGGCGACCGCGTCACCAGGATCGCCGAACACCTCACCGCCGGGGTTCTCCAGTTGGATCAGCTGCGGGGCGAGGAGCCGCCCAGCGGCGAGAAGCCGGTTCAGGTAGTGGCCGTAGGCGCGGCGCAACGCGGCCTCGCGCTGGGCCCGGGGAACCGTTCGGATCACCAGGTCTGCCGCGTACTCGTGCACGAGGTCGTGCACGAATACGCGACAGCCGACGACGGTGAGCAGGTGTGCGTCCGCCAGCCCCAGCACGATCGGCTCGGCCGCGCCGACCGGGACGCCGAGCAGCGCCGCCGCCACCGACCTGTCGAACTCGGTCATGGGTAGCAGCCCGATCAGCGCGAACAGCCGCTGTGCCACGGGTTCGAGCCGGCCGTGGGAGTGATGGAACGCGGTGGCCAGCGCGCTGCCGGGGTCGCCGCGCGTTTCGAGGTGGCTCAGGCGGCGGCCGGCGGTCAACTGGCGGGCTCGGGTCGCGACCGGGTCGGCGAGGCCGCTCGGTAGGTCGGCGGCGGCGATGCGGACCGCCAGCGGGAGGTAGCCCACGATCCGGGCCAGATCGCGGGCCGCGGCGGGCTCGGCCGCGAGCACCTCGGTGCCGGCGATCCGACCGATCAGGTCCACCGCGTCGGCCTCCGGCAGCACGTCGACGTCGACGGTGCCCGCCCCGTCGCGCACCACCAGTCCGAGCAGGCGGTCCCTGCTGGTGACGACCACCCGCGCGTGTCGGCCACCCGGCAGCAGCGGCCGCACCTGGTCGGCGTCACGGGCGTCGTCGAGCACCACGAGCAGCCGCAGGTCAGCGGTCACCGACCGGAACAGCGCCGCCGCCTGTTCCTCGTCCGATGGCACCTGGTCGGCCGGAATGCCGAGGCTGGTCAGCAGGTGCACGAGGGCCGCCATCACCGTCAGCGCCGGCTGCGGCCCGAACCCCCGCAGGTTGACGAACACCTGACCGTCCGGGAACGCCGATGCGGCGGCGTGGGCCCACCGCACGGCGAGCACCGTCTTGCCGGCGCCCGCCATTCCCGACACGACGACGACGCGGCAGTCCTCGGCCAGCAGGGCCTTGTCGAGCAGGGCCAGTTCGGACCGCCGACCCACGAAGTGTCGCGCCACCGTCGGAAGCTGCCTCGGGAGCGGCGCGGTTCGCGTGCCCGGCGAGAGCACCGGCGCCTCCCGGCTCGCCTGGACCGCGACGTCGGTCGCGACCGAGGGCCGCGCGGCCCGTGGCCCGTAACCATTCGCGGCGACGTGGCGGTCGAACCCCCGTAGCCAGCGTTCGGCGTCGGTCGGATTGAGGCAGGCACGCAGATAGGCGGCGACGACCTCGCGGCGGGGCAGACCCGGCCCGCGCAGGGCAGTCGCGAGGGTGCTGCGCGGCAGGACGTCACCGACCGCGGCGGCACGCCTCTCCAACTCGCGGTAGGTCAGCCGGGACTCCTGCTTGAGTCGACGCAACTGCAGGAGCATCTGTTCGACGCCCGTCATGTCGATAGCGACGTCATCGTCGGACATGTGCCGCCCCCG
This sequence comes from Micromonospora sp. NPDC049645, assembly GCF_040675155.1. NCBI lineage: Bacteria > Bacillati > Actinomycetota > Actinomycetes > Micromonosporales > Micromonosporaceae > Micromonospora > Micromonospora sp. NPDC049645. The sequence continues at coordinate 50,933 of NZ_JBFAOI010000010.1, read as the reverse complement.
TGTTTGGCGTGCGGGCGTGAGCGCCCGCGAGAGCCGGCGGGACGACACTGTCCTGTCCGGACTTGTGTCCGAGACTACCGAAGCGCAACTGTTGCCACGCCCCGGTTTCCGCCGACAGGGCCGGCGGTCGCACGTGTCCTCGCCACTTGTCCGTGGCCGACATGACGGGCTGGTGCGGTGGGGACCTGATCCCCGAACAGTGACAGCAGGGTCAGAGACGCCGTCGTGACCACCGATGTCGACGGCTACGACGGCGTCTATCCGCACGGACGTGACACGACCAGTCAGTCGGTCCGGTTGAAGCGGCGCGCCGCGACGACGAGTGCGAGCAGGCCCAGCAGCAACATGACGGCGAGTTCGAGGGCGACAGGTGGTTGCCAGCCACCCCACGTCGGGCCGCTCGCCGCGGGACCGACGCTCTCCACGGAGGCCGTCCGGCGGATCGCGTCGACCGCGTAGGTCAGCGGATTGGCCAGGATGACCGGCGTCAGCCAGCCGGGCAGGGCACCCACCGGAAACATCGCGCCGGAGAGCATCACCAGCGGCAGAGTCACCATGCCGAGCATCGCCTGAAATGTCTCGACCCGGCGGATGAGCACGGCGGCGAGCGCGCCGAGCATCGTCAGGGAGATGGCGACCAGCCACAACCCGCCGAAGAGCTGCAGAAGCAGGCCGGGGTCGGCGGGGAGTCCCACCAGCGGTCCGAGCATCAGCAGCAGCGCGGCTTGGAACGCCGCGGCGCTCGCACCGCCCATGCACCGCCCGACGAGCAGTGTGTCGCGGCGCACGGGCGCGACGAGGGTCGCGCGCAGCAGCCCGGCCTCCCGGTCGCGGACGATGGCGCCGCCGGCACGTAGCGCCGGCATCTGCACGGCCATGATCAGGATTCCGGGGAAGAGGTACTGCACGTAGCTGCCCTGGCCCGCGCCTGCGGCATTCGTGGCCTGGGTGTCGAGCAGGGTGTCGAGCCCGGGACCGAGCAGGAGGAGGAACAGCAGTGGGCTCAGCAGGGCCATCGCCACCTGTGCCCGGCTGCGGGCGAGGCGCAGCATCTCCCGCTGCCACAGGGCCCAGACCGCCCGGAGTTCGCGGGTGAGCGACCCACCCACGGTCACGGCGTCGTCGACCGGTGGGGCGGTGCCGCCTCTCGTGACGGTCTGCTGTGTCATGGCAGGTACGCACCTTCCTGGACCGCGCGACCGGTGTGGTGGAGGAAGACGTCGTCGAGCGTCGGTGGTGAGACATGTACCGCGTTGATGGGCGTGTCGAGCGCCGCGCACAGCCGGGGTACGAGGGCCGCGCCGTTCTCGGTGACCACCCGGACGCCCTGCGCGTCAACCGTCGCGTCGCACGCGAAGTCCCGCCGGATCCGCATCGCCGCGCGGGCGTCGTCCGCGGTGTTCAGCCGCACGACGTCGGCGCGTACCGTCGCCTTGAGCTGCGCGGGTGTGCCCCGCACCACCGCGCGGCCCCGGTCGAGCACCAGGATCCGGTCGCAGCGTTCGGCTTCCTCCAGATGATGCGTGGTCAGGAAGACGGTGAGCGGGCGATCACGGCGCAACGAGTGGATGTGGTCCCACACGCCGGCCCGGCTGTGCGGGTCGAGGCCGGCGGTCGGTTCGTCGAGGAACAGCACCGCCGGCTCGTGCAGCAGACTCCGGGCGATCTCGAGACGCCGACGCATGCCACCGGAGAGGGTCCTGGCGAGCCGGTCGCGCCGTTCGTCCAGACCGAACAGGTTGAGGAGATGTCGGGCCCGGGCGGGAAACGTACGACGAGGCAGGCCGTAGAGGTGCGCGTGGAGCCGCAGGTTCTCCATCAGGGTGAGATCGCCGTCGGTGGTGCTCTCCTGCAGGATCAGGCCGATGCGCCGACGTACGTCTGCGGACGATCGCACGACGTCGAACCCGGCGACGGTGGCGCGTCCGCCGTCCGGCCGAGTCAGGGTGCACAGCATCCCGATCGTGGTGGACTTGCCGGCGCCGTTGGGACCGAGGAAACCGAACATTTCGCCCGTCGCGACCGTGAGGTCGAGGCCGTCGACCGCCGCGACGCCGCCATAGACCTTGCGTAGCGACTCCACGACGATGGCGCTCACGCCGGCACCTCCCGCCGGTCGACCCGAGTCACCGGCCGCTGCCGGACGAAACCAGGCATCGGACCGTCGGCGTTGCGCCCCTTCTCCAACACCGCGACGTTGTGGTAAAAGTGCGCGCCGACCAGTGTGGTGTCGTACCGGGTGGGCCTGGAGCTCTGCCCGGCGTCGTGCTCCTGGTGGTTGAGGCCGTCGAGCAACTGCTTGAGGAAGCCCATGCTCGTGCTGGTGTCGTGGAGGTTCGTCGCGTTGCCGCCGTAGGAGGGCCAGTAGGAGGTCTGAAGGTCCTCGATCACGTAGAGGCCGCCGTCACGGAGGGCCGGGAACAGCGCGTGGAAGGCGAGGATCACGTCGGCGCAGGCGTGGCTACCGTCGTCGATGACGATGTCGAGGGGACCGAGCCTCCCCGCCAGGGCGCCGACGAAGTCGGGATCGGACAGGTCACCCTGGATGGGGAACACGCGTTGTTCGGCGGCGGCGCTCTTGTCGAACACGTCGACGCCGTAGACCAGCGCCCGCGGGAAGTGCCGCTTCCACATCCGCAGCGAGCCACCGCCGCTGCCCGGGTTGGCGTAACCGCCGATGCCCAACTCGACGATCGTCAGTTCCTGCTGGCGAAGGGGCGCGAAGTGTCGTTCGTAGATCGGCGTGTAGAAGTGCGGCCCCCACTTGTCGGAGCCGTTGACCAGGGCGAGCTCGTCGAGCCGTGCGGGTTCGCCGGCCGCGCCGCGCAGCAGCCGCTGTACCACGGGAGCGGCGGCAACGCCGATCATGAACTCCCGTGGGTCATCGACGTCACCCCAGTCGATCCTTCGGCCCACCGTGTGGGGAGCCGTCGGCCCGCCGAAAACCGCCCTGGCCAACGCGACGAGCTCCAGCTCGACAAGCACCGGCCTGGTGCCGTCGCGGCCCGCGTCACCGTGCCGGACACGTCCTTCCTGAAAGGACACCGAGTGCGCCACGGTGCGACCGTCGAAGTCCAGATCGAACCTGACCGTCACCGGTCCCGGCAGCGGGCCGACCCCGTCGAGGTCGGCCCGGCTGACCAACTCGTCGACCAGGGTCGCCGCCACCCGGGTGGGGCCCAGCTGGCAGATGGCCTCCGCCACCGCGTCGTCGCCGGCAGCCGCGGCGCGGATCAGCACGCGAAGGTCTGTTGGCTCGCGGAGCGTACTCATGCTGCCTCTCCTGCTCTTCGAAGACGCGGACCGTAGGTGGCTTCCAGGACCTCGACCGCGGCGGCGGCCCCGCCCTCCCCGCGCAGGTTCCGGCCCAACGCCTGGGCGGCGCGGGTGAGGGCGGGATCGGTGAGGCAGGCTTGGACGGCGGTGCTGAGCGCGGTCGTGCTGAGGTCGCGCTGCCAGATCGGCGGTGGCGCGACCCCCCGGGCGTGCAGGTGCGTCGCCCAGCTCATCTGCTCGACGTGGAACGGCAGCGCGACCTGCGGCAGGCCCGCGGCGAGTGCGTGGTGCGTGGTGCCGAGACCACCCGCGTGGACGGCGGCACGGACCCGGGGGAACAACCAGTCGTACGGCACGTCGTCGACGACCAGGACATCCTCGGTCGCACCGGGATTCTCGATCACGATGCCGCCGGCGCCGGCGACGACCACCGCGCGAACCCCGGCCCGGCGGGCGGCCTCGACGACCATCCGGCCGGTCCGTCGCGGGTCGGTCCCCACCAGGCTGCCCAGACCGAAGAAGACCGGCGCCGCACCCTGGTCCAGGAACCGCACCAGACTCGGCGCAGGCTCCGCCCGGTCGGACGGCAGGAACCAGTATCCGGTGGTGTGGACCCAGGGCGGCCAGTCGGGCGCCGGTTCGACCAGGTGCCGGCTGAACGCGTGCAGGACCGGGACCGGACGGTTGTCGACCTGATGGAACCGGTCATGCATGCCCGCCCTGGCCGGCAACCCCAACTCCCGCTCCCGCCACCGCTCGACGCACTCCCGCGTGGGCGCGGGCTCGCCCCGCAGCCGCGCCCGCATATGGGTGCGCAGGTTCGCACGGCTGGGCCCGTCATCGCCCGAGCGGGGTGACGCGGTGCCCAGCGCCTCCACGGTCGGGTAGTAGGCCGAGGTCACCCCGTGCGGGTTGAGCAGTCCGAGGACGCTCGGCACCCCGATCTTCTCGGCGATGTGGTGCCCCTGGTCGGCGCGGTGCACGATCAGATCGGCGCCCGCAGCGGCCTCCCGGAGACCGGTGAGGTGGGCGGGGAACAGCCGATCGCGGATCTCCCGGGCCAGGGCGGGGTTGGGCCCCGTCGCCTTGCCATCCTCGATCTGCCGGCGCAGGCGGGGGTCGTAGATGAGGTTGAGCAGCCCGGCGTCACGGGCCGCGAACTCCACGCCGTGCCGGGCGGCCAGACCCGCGTAGGTCGAGGGCGCGGCGAGGATCGCGTCGTGGCCGGCGGCATTGAGCGCACAGGCGAGAGCGACGTAGGGCTCGGTATCGCCTCTGCTTCCGTAGGTGCACAACATGACCCTCATGACGCGTCCCGCCCGACCGGCGGCACCATCATCATCACTCGGAAATAGTCGATGTCGGAGCCGAGCTCCCCGACCGACCGGCCGTCGACGGCGACCCAGGCGTGCGCCCGGAACGGATCCGTCCGGACGCCGGTGCACCACTGCGGCCAGGTGCCGCCCGCCCGGCACAGCAGCGCGGTGGCGATGGCGCGTTGCAGGCACCACTGGCCCCGGCAGCGAGGGCTGACCGCGACGATCGCGTTGCGGGCGCGGGCGGCCTCCGCCTCGGTCGCCGGGCGGGCCCCGCGGCGGGCGAACTCCAGCACCTTGCGCAACCGGTGTGGTGTGATCCGCGCCAGCACCCGGCCCACACCGGCGGCGGCGACCGCGCCCGGCACGAGCGACAGCGGAGGCTTCGTGGGACGCTCCAGCATCACTCCGGCCGGCATGATTCCACCAGCCTCGCGTCGAGCAGTGCGCCCACAAGCGATTTCACGTCTGCTTCCACGCTCTGACCGCAGTCGGGAAACCGTTCGCGCAGGGCGGCCGCCACGCCGTCGGGCGTTCGGCCGTCGAGCAGCATCCGCACCGTCACCGCTCCGGTGCCGTTGAGCTGCCAGTAGCGGCCGGACCGCTGGTCGAGCAGCACAAGACCGTTGCTCGTCTCGGCTGTGGTCACCTCTGGTGCCAGCGCGAGAATCATCTGTTCTCCTCCTTCAGGCGGCCCGGGCCACGTCGCGCAGCCAGGTCTCGCAGGACAGGGTCCGTTCGAACGGAATCAGCGGCTTTGAGCTCGGCAGGACACCGAAGACGTCGGCGCGCAGCCGGTCGGTGTCGATGAGGCCCATCCGGGCCAGCTCGGCGTCCTCGAAGAGCGCGAGCAGGTCGCGGCGGTGACGACGCAGCCCAGCGAACTGTTCCGCGCTGTAGTCACCCTTGGTCCGCCGGTCGAGCAACTCGTCGGGAATCATGCCCCGCATCGCCTCGCCGAGCACCGGCTTGAACCGGCCGCCGACCATCCGGTCGGCGAAGCGCACCGACAGCGCCGCGTTCAGCACCTGGTCATCGAGGTACGGGTTCTCGAGCGTGACGCTGTCGCGCTCCGCGACCCGGGAGCTGCGCCGTGCGGCGGCTCCGTTGAACTGGGTGATCCGGATCATCTCGTGCTGCGCGGGTGGGGTCGCCTCCGGCCGAGGTCGGCTCGCTGCCGCCTGCCGGTAGAGGCTTCGTGCCACCTCCGCGGCGTCCGCGCTGATCCACGGTGGAAGGGCCGTGGCGATTTCCCAGTGCGCGTGTGTCCGCTCACCGGCCGGCGCGGTCAGCAGTCGGCCGCTGCGCGCCAACCACCGGTGGTAGGGCACGCCGGAAAGCAGGAACCGCGTTGTCGTGGCGACCGACCAGCGGCGCATCGCCTTGGTGGTGAGGATCTGTCGGCCCGCGGCGGCGGGGTGGCGTCGGGCCAGGTCGTGCAGGGTCAACGTGCTGGCGGAGAAGAGTTCGTCGCCGCCGATCCCCTGAAGGTGCCGCCGGGAGCCGTGGGCGCTGACATGTGCGGCGATGAAGCTGGCCAGTGCCCGGGTGCGGACGAACGGAAACGGTCCTTCGACGTCGTCGTCCTCGGCGACCTCGTACCAGGAGGGCGCCTCGTCGCTCGGGACCACCAGGTGCTTGCCCGGCAGCCGATCCTCGCACCACCCCGCCCACCGCTCATCCTCGTTCGACTCGTCCATCGGCGCGAAGCGGAACGTCGTCGGGTCGGCCCCGGCCGCGGCGGCGATGAAGCAGAGGCTGGTCGAGTCCAGACCGCCGGAGAGATCAGCGCTGAAGGAGACGCCGCCGCGCGGGGTGCGCGCGGCTACGGCAGAGACCAGTGCCGCCCGTACGGCTTGCGCGCCGTCGGTCAGTGACAGCTCCGGCTGCGGCGGTGTCCACCAGCGGCGTACCCGGGCAACCGGATCATCACCGTTCAGGATGAGGAAACGTCCGCCCGGCAACTGCTCGACACCCCGCCAGACACATCGCTCGCGCAACGGCCACGGCGGTCCGAACGGCGCGACGAGTTGAAGCACGACAGCTTCCTCGTCGATTCCGGCGCCGACCAGGGCGGCGATCGTGTCGGCACGGTCCGCCGCGACCGCGATCCTGTCGACGGAACCGCTGAAGAGCTGGTAGCGATTGGACAGGCTGCCCTGTGCCCGGGTGACGCCGCCGATCGACGCGATGAGGTGGTAACAGCCGGCCACACTCCTGGCGACGGCGTCCAGGTCGGCCACGGTCCGGACAGCTTCGAGCCGCCGAGTGAGGCTCTCGCTGGTTTCGGCGGTCCGGCCGAGGAGCACCAGGGCCCGGTCACCGGCACGCGCCACGACAACCTCGTCGTGCTCCCAATGACCGACGATCCACGGCCGTCCGGACGGATGCCGGATCGTGTGCCCGCCGCCGTGGCGTCGGGCCAGGGCCTCCGATGCCTCGTGGTCGGAGAGGATGATGAACCGCATGCCCGCTCCCTTCGGCATGTTCACCTGAAACGCATGGCGCCGGGGTGGCCAGCCCTGGTGCGGCTGGCCGACCACCCCGGCGCGTTGATGCGGTGTTCGACGTGCGTCAGATGTCACGCGACAGTCGTCCACCAGTAGGTGGGTCGCGGCGACTTACAGGTCGAACCAGCCGCCCCACAGGTCGGACCATTCGCCAGCGTTGGTGATGCGAGTGAGGTCGGTGAAGTCGCCGACTTCGACCAGCGCGGGGGGCTCGTAGCCCATCGTCTTCTCGTTCATGCTGTTCACCTCTTAATCGGTGAATTGAGGCGATCCTTGTGACTGCCTCGCTGACACCCATCAGATATCCGTGGGTGGAGGCCGGCAATCGCCTCATCCTGTCCAGGACAGCGCCGCAGCGGGTCACCAGCGGCGTGGCGGCCGTCCCGGACAGAGGCCCGGACAGGACGCCCCACGACAAGTCGTCCGGCCGGCAACCAGCTCCCGTGATCCTGGCGGTTTCGGTTCCGGTCGCGGTCGACACGTCGCCCGCTGGTCCGTCGACGAGTCGACGGCGTTCCGTTCACCTCGGTAGGGCGGCGTAGCTTGTCGGCACTCGACTCAACGCATTCACAAGCATCTTTCCCGGTTGTTCCCGGCAAGCCGGTCGCGGTCGGTGAACGAGCGGGGCGATGACCGGGGGACCGGGCGTCCGCAGCGTCCGCCGGTCAAGGTGCTGAGGCTGGGCGAGTCGCGCCAGTCACCTCAGGGGATGAGTCGGTCGAGCAGTTCGAACCGCTCGTACGGCTGGTCGTAGTCACCGAAGTGCCCATCGTCGCGCACGATCTGGGTGCCGCCGAGCCGCTCGAACATGGCGCGTCCCTGGCGGTCGTCGCAGCCGTACGGATCCTCGCGCGAGTTGATGAAGTAGATGTCCCGCACGTGCGACCGGATCGCGGCCCAGTCGTAGCTCTGCTGTAGGACCGGTTCCTCCGCCTCGTTGGGCGGGGTGCAGTAGCCGGCGACCAGGATTGCCTGAGCGACGGGCACCTCGACGTGTTCCAGGAGCGCCAGGAGGAGAGCCGCGCCGCCGGAATGGCCCACCAGGACTGTCTCCTGATCGAAGCGGTGCCCGGTCAGCACCTTCGGTAGGAACGTGGCGATCGGTTCGATGTTGATGCCGGGATGGTGCGGCACCTCCACCTCGTAACCCCGGGCCTCGAGCCGCTCCGCCAGCCAGGGATACCAGCACACGTCCGGGTTGGCGCCGGTGCCGTGAAAGATGATCGCTCTGCGTGCCACCACGCCCCCTTCGGATCGAGGCCTTGATCAAACCATGTGATCCGGACGGCGGTGGGGCTTCGAACAGACCCCACCGCGGTCCCTGGTGCGGTGCCCGGGCGGTCAGTGACCGGTCAGCAACGTCTCACGTCCACCCGGATGGTGCGGGTGGTGGGGATGAAGTGCTTGCCGGGGGCCACGCTGTCGTCGGTCAGGAGCCACCCGCCACCGCTGAGGGTCCAGACCCATCCGCAGTAGCCGGTACCGATGTAGTAGCCGGCGGCGTTCGCCCAGAAGTCGGTCGTCGGTCGGCCCGCGGGCAGGATCGTGTCGTAGTTGCCGTGCGTTAGTTGCCGTCCTGGACGTGGATGACCCCCAGGCCGAGGTTGCTGGCGTTGAGGATGTAGTTCGACGCGGCGCCGGCCGGGGCGGCCACGGCGAGTGTGGCCGCCGTGCCCAGGGCCGCTCCCACCGCGGCGGCCTTCTTCGACAGAGACAAGATTCGGGTCCCTTCGTCTTCGCGGCACCGCAGCGGCGCCGGTGACTGCGTGCCAGCTCGGAACGAGCGGCATCGATCGGGGCCGATCGTGCCAAACGAATGTTGGAATCTGGTTGGCGACGACAGCTGCGCTCGGTCCGGCGGGTGGCGCCGCTGATGTGCCCGTTCGGCGGCCCATCATGGAGCTTCAGCGCGGTGTACGGTCGCCGCATGACGGTGCTGCAGGACTTTGTCGCCGCTCTCTCCAGCGGCCGGATCCAGGTTGTCGACCTCACCGCTCCGCTCTCGGACCAGACCCCGATCCTGGGTCTGCCCGAGCAGTTCGGCCAGACCTGGCCGTTCCGGCTCAGCGAGATCAGCCGGTACGACGACCGTGGTCCGGCCTGGTACTGGAACAACTTCTCCACCGGCGAGCACACCGGCACCCACTTCGATGCCCCGGTGCACTGGGTCAGCGGTCAACAGGGCGCGGACGTGTCGCAGGTGCCGGTGAGCCAGTTGATCGCGCCGGCGGTGGTGATCGACCACGCCGCCGACGCCGCCGACGACCCTGACTTCCTGCTTGAGGTCGAGCACGTCAAGGCGTGGGAGGCGGAACACGGCGCCCTGCCCACGGCTGGCTGGCTGCTCTACCGCACCGGCTGGGACGCGTACGGCGACGACCCGCAGCGCTACGCCAACTCGGGGCGTACCCCGGGCATCTCCGTCGAGTGCGCCCGCTGGCTGGCCGAGGAGTCGCCGATCCAGGGTGTCGGGGTGGAGACGGTCGGGACCGACGCGGGCGCCGCCCATTCGTTCGACCCGCCGTTCCCGTGCCACTCGTTCCTGCTCGGCCAGGACAAGTACGGCCTGACCCAACTCCGCAACCTGGCGCAGTTGCCGCCGACCGGCGCGGTGGTGATCGCCGGACCGCTGCCGATCGTCTCCGGGTCCGGCAGCCCGTGCCGCGTCCTCGCGCTTGTCGAACGGTAGGCCAGGTCGCCGATGCGGGTAGCCGAGGTGGTCGGGCGGGTGTTGCACGGCCACGGCGCACGGTACGTCTTCGGTGTCGTCGGCAGCGGCAACTTCCATGTCACGAACGCGCTGGTGGCGGCCGGCGCCCGGTTCGTCGCGGCAGCCCACGAGGGCGGTGCGGCGAGCATGGCCGACGGGTACGCCCGCACCTCCGGGACGGTGGGGCTGCTGTCGGTGCACCAGGGTCCGGGCGTCACCAACGCGCTGACCGGCCTCACCGAGGCCGCGAAGAGTCGTACCCCGATGCTGCTCCTGGCCCCGGAGGCGACCGCGCCGCGGTCGAACTTCTTCATCGACCTGCCGGCGCTCGCCGCGTCGGTCGGGGCCGACTTCCATCGGGTACGCGCGACGCACGCGGCCGAGGACGCTGACGCGGCGTACCGGGCCGCCGCCCGGGGCGCGACGGTGGTGCTGGGCCTGCCGCTGGAGGTGCAGCACGCCGTGACCGAAGCATGGTCCGGCCCGGCCCTCCCGGTCGCGCCGCCCCCGGAGGTCGCCCCGCAGGTCGAGCCGTTGCTGGCCGCGCTTGGGGCGGCACGGCGACCGGTCTTCATCGCGGGTCGGGGTGCCCGCGCGGCCCGGGAACCGTTGACCCGGCTCGCCGACGCGTGCGGCGCGCTGCTCGCGGTCTCGGCCGCGGCGAAGGGACTGTTCGCCGGGAATCCGTGGAACCTCGATGTGGCCGGCGGCTTTGCCACCCCCCTCGCGGCCGAGTTGATCGGCGCGGCGGACCTGGTCGTCGCGTGGGGCAGCACGCTGAACATGTGGACCACCCGGCACGGGGAACTGATTGCGCCCTCGGCCGTCGTCGTCCAGGTGGACCGCGACCCGGCCGCGTTCGGGGTGAACCGCCCGGTGGACGTGGCGGTGACCGGCGAGGTGGCGGCGGTCGCCGAGGAGGTGCTCGCGCGACTGGGCGCCGCCGCCCGCAGGGGGCCCGCGGGCGGCGGGGCCGGCGGCTGGCGTACGCCGGAGCTGGCGCAACGGATCCGCGACCACGGCCGGTGGCGGACGGTCCCGTACCGGGACGAGAGCGCCCCGGCGCGGGCCGACGCCCCGGCGAGAATCGACCCGAGGACGCTCTCCGCCGCATTGGACGACCTGCTGCCGCCCGACCGGACGGTGGCGGTCGACTCCGGCAACTTCATGGGCTACCCGTCGATGTGGCTCGACGTGCCGGACGTGGCCGGATTCTGCTTCACGCAGGCGTTCCAGTCGGTCGGGCTCGGCCTGGCCAGTGCGCTCGGCGCGGCGGTGGCCCGGCCGGACCGGCTCACCGTCGCCGCGCTCGGCGACGGTGGCTTCGTCATGTCCGCGACCGAGCTGGTCACCGCCGTCCGCCTGGCGCTACCCCTGCTCGTGGTGATCTACGACGACGCGGCGTACGGCGCCGAGGTGCACCACTTCGGCCCGGACGGGCACCCGTTGGAGACGGTCACCTTCCCCGAGACCGACCTGGCCGCCATCGCCCGTGGTTACGGCTGCGACGGGGTGACCGTGCGGACCGTGGACGATCTCGGACCGCTACGCACGTGGCTCGCGGGACCCCGGACGCGGCCGATGGTGGTCGACGCCAAGGTGTCCGCCGCGCGCGGCTCGTGGTGGCTTGAGGAGGCGTTCCGTGGCCACTGAACTCCGCCGACGGGTACGGTCCGCCGGCTGCGCCGCGCCAGTCACCCGGTCACCCGGTCACCCGGTTGTCCACCGATCGTGGTGGATCACCGACGACAGCGGGCGTCGCTGGCGCCAGCCGTGCCGTTCCAGGTCCGGCGTCTGCTCCAGATGGGTGACCGGGCCGACGCAGAGCCACGCCACGGGGCGGATGCTGGCCGGGATGGCGAGCAGGTCGCGTAGGAACGGCTCCCGGTAGAACGAGACCCAACCAACGCCGAGCTGCTCGGCGGTCGCGGCCAGCCACAGGTTCTGGATCGCCAGACAGACCGAGTAGAGGCCGGCGTCGGCGATCGCGTGACGGCCGAGCACGGCCGGTCCGCCCCGCTCGGGGTCGTAGGTGACCACGACCGACACCGTCGACTCGCGTACACCATCGATCTTGATCCGGGCGAAGCGCTCCGCCGCCGCGGCGTCGAGGGTGGCCGCGAAGGTGTCTCTCTCCTGTTCCACGTGCCGGTGGAACTCCTGCCGCAGCTGCGGATCGCGGACCAGGATGAAGTCCCAGGGCTGGGAGAGACCGACGCTCGGCGCGGCGTGCGCCGCCGTGAGGATCCTCTGCAACGTCTCGTCGGGGATCGGCGCCCCGGTGAACTGGGCCCGTACGTCCCGGCGGCGGTGGATGGTCTCGTAGAGTCCGGTGTTCAAGGCAGGCTCCCGCTGCGCTCGTGCCCCTCACGGGGCCCATGACGCGAGGCCGGTCTTCGGACTCCCGGATCTACGCTGGTCACCCGCCTTCCCAGCCCCTCAGGGCCAGTGGCTGCGTCTGGTACGCGTGGGTGGCAGCTCCCCGGTCACCGCGGCGGGCCCGTGCCGGATTCACACCGGCTTCCCGATTCTCCCCACTCGCGCGGGGCACCTCGCAACGTTTGTGCCACCGCAGACCATAGCGGCCCCGGACGAACCCGGGACGACGTGGCGACCGGCAGCAGCAGGGTAGACGTTGTCTACTCACCTCTGGTAGACAGCGTCTGTGCACGCTGACGAGGGTCTCCGCGAACGCCTCATCCGGGTCGGTGGCGAACTGCTCGACAACGAGGGTCCGTCCCGGGTGTCGCTGCGAGAGATCGCCCGACACGCCGGCGTCTCGCACGGCGCGCCGCGCCGCTACTTTCCCACCCACCTGGAGTTGCTGTCGGCGATCGCCCGCGACGGCTTCACCGACCTCGCCGCCCGGGCGAACTCCACCCTGACCGGGACGACTGGCGACCACCCACGCGCCCGGCTTGCCGCGCTCGCCCGGGTTTACCTCGACTTCGCCGCCACCCGCCGCGGCCGATACGAGCTGATGTTTCGCCACGACCTGCTGGAGAGCGGCCACCTGGGACTGCGCGAGCTCAGCCTGCCGCTGTTCCGCCTCCTCACCGACCTGGTCGCGCAGGCCCGGCCCGAGCCCGAGCCACCAGCCGAGGTCGTCGCCGCAGCACTCTGGGCCAACCTGCACGGCCTCGCCCAACTGTGGAACTGGGGCAGTCTCACCCTCGCAACCGGCGCCACCGATCCCGACGTCCTCCTCGACGCCACCCTCACCGCCCACCTTGGACCCGCCGCATGACCGAGACCCCACCCCTGTACGCAGTGGCCCAGCGCACCATCGGCCGATACCTCCGCCACTCCTGGCGTCCCACCGTCACCGGCCTCGGTCACCTCCCCGAATCCGGAGGCGCGATCCTGGCCGCCAACCACCTGTCGATCGCCGACCAGTTGTTCCTCGGAATCCTGACCCCCCGACACGTCGCCTTCTGGGCCAAGGCCGAGTACTTCCGCTCTCCGGGGCCCCTCGGTCACCTCACCCGGCGGGCGGTCACCGGCCTGGGCGCCATTCCGGTCGAGCGGGGCGGCGGCCGCGCGGTCCTCTCGGCGTTCGACGCCGCCATCCCCGTACTCCGCTCCGGCGGCCTGGTCGCCATCTTCCCCGAGGGCACGCGTTCTCCCGACGGCCGCCTCTACCGTGGTCGCACCGGCACGGTCCGCCTCGCCCACCAGGCCGGCGTCCCGATCATTCCGGTCGGCATCCGCGGCACCGACCGCGTACGTCCGCCCGGTGCCCGCCTTCCCCGACGCCACCCGATCAGCATCACCTTCGGGCCGGCGATCCCGGTGCGGATCGACGCGCCCGCGGACGTCCGCCGCCTCACCGACACCCTGATGGCCACCATCCAGTCCCTCAGCGGCCAGGAGTACGTGCCGCGCTACGCCCGGACCTGACCGCGACACGTCTGCCGGCCGAGGCAGGCGAGCCGCCACCGACCTGCGTCGCTGGAGGTTGGACGCAGTCGTTCGACAGCTGACGGACCCGTCAACTCAACGTGTGGGTCACGTCGTCGACGTCGAAGGCCGTGACGCCGTTGCCGGCCGTCTCGCTGGCCAAGAAGCTGATCGTGGCGGTGCGCTCGGTCGTCGCCGTCCCCGTCGACATGGCGTACTGCCGCCACTGCGACCCACCGTCGAAGGCCAGCGAGAACCTCGTCTTCGGGGGGATCCCGGTGACCGCCAGCCCGACGTTCAGGTAGTCGCCACGGCTGGTCTCGCTGGTGGTCGTCCGGACCCAGAAGCGGACCGTCAGGTCGCAGTTGGCGGGCACGGTGACGGTGGTGCGCAGCAGGTCGCTACGCGTCACGTCCAGCCCGGCGAAGGTGGCGTACGCACGGCCGGTGTGTGCGGGCCGGGTCGTGTCGCCCAACACGACGATGCGGGGGCCGGCGGTCCAGCCGGTGGTGCCGCGCTCGAACCCGGGGTTGGGGTGGATCTGCCCGGAGCAGGGTGCGTCGGCGGCCGGCCGGGCGTGGGACGCGCTGCCCGTGGCCAGGAGTAGCAGGGCGGCTGCCGAGGCGGCGGTGACGAGGGCCTTCATCAGTTCTCCCCGTGTCGATACATTCGGATCAGTCGATTGATTCGACCTTCCGTGATGGGCCTCGGCACGTCAAGCCCTTCCCAGCGTCGGCATCGCACGGCCGGCCGACGCTGGTCGCCGACGAAGCGGCGCGGGCCGGTCCGAACCGGGGACGGGCCCGCGCGACGACGGTGGTCGGTGGGTGCCCGCGCTAGCGGCGGCGGCGGGAGTCGGCCTCGGCGTCGAGCAGGTCGTTGAGCGTCAACGCAGAGTTGATCAACGACAGGTGGCTGAACGCCTGGGGGTAGTTGCCGATCTGCTCCCCGGTCGCCGCGATCTCCTCGGCGTAGAGGCCGAGATGGTTGCTGAAGGTGAACATCTTCTCGAACGTGAGTCGGGCGTCGTCGAGGCGGCCGGAACGGGCCAGCGCCTCGACGTACCAGAAGGTGCACATGTTGAAGGTGCCCTCGTGGCCGGGGAGGCCGTCGGGGGAGTGGACCGGGTCGTACCGGTGGACGAGGCTGTCGGAGACCAGTTCACGTTCGATGGCGGCCAGGGTCGACTGCCACAGGGGGTCGCTCGGCGTGACGAAACCGACCGACGGCATGGCGAGCAACGCCGCGTCCAGCACACTCTCGTCGTACGCCTGCACGAAACTGCCGCGGACCTGGCTGTATCCGCGGGCCATGACCTGGTCGTAGATGCGGTTGCGCTGCTCCGTCCAGCAGGACAGGTCACCGGGGCGGCCGGTGCGGGTGGCCAGCCGGATCGCGCGGTCCAGCGCGACCCAGGACATCACCCGGCCGAAGGTGTAGTTACGGGGGTGGTGGCGGCTCTCCCAGATGCCGGCGTCGGCCCGGTCCCAGTGGTGGCAGAGCCAGTCGACCAGCCGGACGGTGCTCTTCCACACCTGGTGCGAAACACGGATGCCCTGCTCGTCGGCGAGGTGCATGGCGTACAGCGCCTCGCCGTGGATGTCGAGCTGGAGCTGGTCGGCGGCGCCGTTGCCGATCCGCACCGGCCGCGAGCCCCGGTAGCCCTCCAGGTGGTCGAGGACCTCCTCGTGCAGGTCGGAGGAGCCGTCCACCCGGTACATGATCTTCAGTGGGTCCTGGAGGTCGCCGGCCTCGCGGATCCGCTCGTCCAGCCAGTCCATGTACCGGCTGACCTCCTCGGTGAAACCGAGGCCGAGCAGGGCGTGCACCGAGAACGAGGTGTCCCGTACCCAGGTGTAGCGGTAGTCCCAGTTCCGGGTTCCGCCCACCAGTTCGGGCAGCGCCGCGGTGGGCGCGGCGATCATCGCACCGGTCGGCGCGTACGTCATGAGTTTCAGGGTGATCGCGGAGCGTTCGACCATCTCCCGCCAGCGGCCGGTGTAGCGCGAGCGTTCGACCCACCGCCGCCAGTAGTCGCGGGTCCACTCGAACATGCCCTGGATCTCTTCCGGGGCGATGATGCGCGGCTCGGTGCCGTTCGTCTCCAGGACCACCCCGCCGGTGTCGCCCTCGTTCAGGGTGCCGTACGCCACCAGGTCGCCGCCCTCGAGACGGATGTCGCCACGTTCTGAGATCAACTTCCGGACCGGGTCCACCGGGTTGAACGTCAGCGTCGCCGACCGGCCGCGGAAGACGTAGCCGTTGCGGTGGGGCTCCAGCCGATGCTCCTCGCGGGCGTAGTCGAACCGCGGCCGGCACTCCACCCGGAAGCGCATGCTGCCCCGGACCATGGTGACGATGCGGACCAGGCGGTGCGCGTCGGTGGCCCGTTCGCCGGTGACCGGCATGAAGTCCATCACCTCGGCCACACCGTCGGCGCTGATGAACCGGGTGATCAGGATGGGTGTGCCGGGAAGGTAGAGCTGTTTGGTCACGTACCGCACATCGTGCGGCGCGATGCGGAAGTAACCGCCCTTCTCCTTGTCCAGCAGCGCGGCGAAGATGCTCGGCGAGTCGAACCGCGGCGCGCAGAACCAGTCGACCGTCCCGTCGCACGTCACCAGCGCGGCGGTCTGCAGGTCGCCGATGAGTCCGTGGTCCTCGATCGCCGGATAGGTGTCCACGTCTCTCCCCGGTTCGGCTGCGTCCTGCGCATCGAACTCGAACCTAGGGGGAGAAGTGTCGATTTGGGGGAGATTCACGTTCCGCCACACTGTCGCGTGCCGCACGGTTCGAAGCCCCGGGTGGGGCCTGCCCTACCGGCGATCTTCCCGCTCACTGGCTGTCACCTGGACAGGTCGCTTCGTACGGTCACAGGAGGCATCGAACACGACTCCTGTCCGTTCCGGAGGTTGTCACGTGAAAAATCCTTCCATCGAAAACCCGCCAGTCGAGAATCAGGCACCGCCCGGGACGCTCGCCCGGATCGCCGACGTCGACGCGTTACGCGCCGTGGCACTGCTGCTCATCCTGGTCGTCAACATCGCCTTCTTCGCCTCCGGCTACCCGTTCCACCTGGTTGTGGATCCCGCGCACGACTCGTGGGGCGACCAGGCGGTTCGGTGGCTGGTCGAACTGCTCTTCACGATGAAGGCGTACCTGCTGTTTGCCTTCCTGTTCGGCTACAGCTTCACGCTCCAGATAGATTCCGCCGCGCGGCGCGGCGTCGACTTCGTCCCACGGTTCCGGCGACGGCTGGCCGGGCTCTTCGTGCTCGGCATCCTGCACGCGGTGTTGCTGTTCCAGGGAGACATCCTGACCACGTACGCATCGCTCGGTCTGATCCTGCTCGCCATGCGGAGAGTCGCTGTCGGGACCGCGCTGCGCGTCGCCGTACTGCTGACCGGCGGGATCGGCTTCGTCCTCGCGCTCGCCGCCACGGGCGGCACCCAGCTGGTCGCCGATCCGGCGACCGCACTCGCGGCGGCGCAGCGGTCCACCGAGGCACTACAGGGCGGGATCGGCTCGCTGATCGCCGAGCACGTACGGCAACTGCCGGCGATGTTCGGCACGCTTCTCGTGCAGGGGCCGCTCGCCCTCTCGGCCTTCCTCTTCGGCTACGCGGCCGGGCGGCGGCGGCTGCTCACCGACGTCGCCGCGAACCGGCTGCTGCTGCGCCGGGTGCAACAGCTGGGCTACCCGATCGGCCTGGCCGGTGCGGTGATCTTCGCATCGGGCGGCGGCACCGCCAACCTGACCGGGCTGACGGCGGGCGTGCTCACCGCGCCGCTGCTCGCGGCCGCGTACGCCGCCACCCTGCTCCAGTTCTTCCAGACCGACCAGGGGCGGCGAGCCGTGGCCGTACTCGCGCCGGCCGGCCGGATGTCCCTGTCGAACTACCTGGGTCAGTCACTGCTCTGCGTGCTGGTCTTCACCGGCGTCGGGCTGGGCCTCGCCGGTGCCGTCGCACCTCCGGTCGTCGTACTCATCGCCGTCGCGATCTATGGTGTGCAGCTCGCCGCCAGCGCCGTGTGGATGGCCCGGTTCCGGTACGGGCCGGTGGAGTGGCTGTTGCGGGCCTGGACCGAGCAGCGGTGGCCACGACTGCGGGCCGCGGACCCGACCTGACCGGTTCCGCCGCGGCGACACCTCGACAGGCCACCGCACCAACCCCGGCGTGGCTTCAGCAAACTTCTCCGATCTTGCACCCATCCGTCCGTCGGTCAGGCGCGAATGCCCCATGACAACAGCATTCGAGTACGGACATCTGAGGAGTTCGAATGAAGCGACGCCTGTTCGCCACGGTCGGCGTGGTCGCCGTGCTGGCCCTGTCCGCCTGCGGCGGCTCCGACACCGACGACACCGCCAGCGGCGCGAGCGCCGCGCCGAGCATGTCGGCCAGCCCACCGATGGTCTCGGCGTCACCGTCGATGATGACCGGACAGTTCGGCTCGGGGTGTGCGGCGGTGCCGACCGATCCGGCCAACCCGGGCAGTTTCGAGGCGATGGCGAAGGTGCCGGTGGCCACCGCCGCGTCCGGTAACCCGCTGCTGTCGACCCTGGTGACGGCCGTGCAGAAGGCCGACCTGGTGGACTCGCTCAACGGCGCGCAGGGTGTGACGGTGTTCGCGCCGACCAACGACGCGTTCGCCAAGATCCCGAAGGCCGACCTGGACAAGGTCCTGGCCGACGACGCCATGTTGAAGAAGATCCTGACCTACCACGTGGTGAAGACGCAGTTGTCCCCGGACACCCTGGCCGGCACCCACGAGACGCTGCAGGGCGGCGACGTCACGGTGACCGGCAGTGGCACGTCGTTCACCGTCGACGGCGCCTCGATGGTGGTGTGCGGCAACGTGTCGACGGCCAACGCCACCGTGTACATCGTCGACAGCGTTCTGATGCCCAAGAGCTGATGGTGTCGACCGCCACCGATCCCCGGCCGGCGACCCGCCGGCCGGGGCGATCCCGGAGTAGCATCGCCGCGCGCTGCCTGGTCGTCGGAGTGCTGACCGCCGGGGTCGCCCTCGGCGTGGCGCATCTCGTCGCGGCCCTGGTCAATCCGGCCGCCGACCCCGTGCTGGCAGTCGGCAGCGTCGCCGTCGACCTGGCGCCGCAACCGGTCAAGGCATTCGCCATCCGCGCGTTCGGCACCAATGACAAGATCGCCCTCCTCGCCGGCGTCTACACCCTCCTGGCCCTGACCGCCGTGCTGCTCGGCGCGGCGGCGTTGCGGCGGCGTCGCTACGGCGCGGCCGGCCTCGCCGCGTTCGCCGCGCTCGGCGTCGCCGCCGTCCTGTCCCGCCCGGTCGCGACGCCGGTGGACACCCTGCCGGTACTGGCGGGCGTCGGCATCGGGATGGCCGCGATGCTGGTGTTGACGCACGCCGCCCGGACGGTCCCGGTCAGCGCGTCGAGCCGGCCGCGACTGCTCAACCGCCGTCAGTTCCTGACCACGGCAGCAGGAACGGCGCTCACCGCCGGCGCCGCGGCCGCCATCGGTCAGGCCGCCGGACGCCGCAGCGCCGTGGGCGCCCGGTCCCGCGCCGCCGTTCGTCTTCCACCGCCCGCGCGTCCCGCGCTCCCACTACCCGCCGGTGTGTCCGCCGGAGTGGACGGGGTCCCGGCGTTCCTCACCCCCAACCGCGACTTCTACCGGGTCGACACCGCCCTCGCCGTCCCGCAGGTCGACCTGGACACCTGGCGGCTGACCCTGGACGGGACGGTCGACCGGCCCCGCACCTGGACCTTCGAGGATCTCCTCGCCCGTGGTCTCGTGGAGCGCGACATCACCCTCAACTGCGTCTCCAACGAGGTTGGCGGCCCCTACATCGGCACCGCCCGCTGGACCGGGATTCCCCTGGCCCCGCTGCTACGCGAGGCGGGCATCCGCGCCGGGCAGAACCAGCTCGTGAGCCGTTCGGTGGAGGGCATGACCATCGGCACCCCACTCGGGGCGATCCTCGACGGCCGCGACGCGCTCCTGGCCGTGGCCATGAACGGTGAACCCCTGCCGCTGGAACACGGCTTCCCCGTCCGCATGCTCGTCCCCGGCCTCTACGGCTACGTGGGCGCCTGCAAGTGGCTCACCTCCATGACGGTGACCACCTTCGACGCCTTCGACCCCTACTGGGTACGACGCGGGTGGGCCGCCGACGCACCCGTCAAGACCGCATCCCGGATCGACACCCCGAAACCCTTCGCCCGACGCCGCGCCGGACCCGTCATGATCGCCGGCGTCGCCTGGGCACAACGCCGCGGGATCACCGCTGTCGAGGTGCAGATCGACGACGAACCGTGGCAGCGGGCCCGCCTCGCCGACGGCCCGTCACCGGATCTGTGGCGGCAGTGGGTCTACCGCTGGGATGCGACCGTCGGCACCCACACCCTGCGCGTCCGGGCTACCGACGGCACCAACGCCACCCAGACCGGCCAACGGGCCACCCCCTTCCCCGACGGCGCGACCGGCTGGCACAGCACCACCGTCACGATCACCTGATCCGGAGCTTGCGCCTTCGACGGGAGCCTGACGCGACGAACGCGTCAGCGGCTCGCCACCCGGGTCCGCGAAGATTCCGGTCCGGCACCAATCCGGCGGACGCCCCGCCACGAATCCCTCTCGACAGCACCCGATTGCCGACGCCGTTCCGGCGGAGACGGAGATTTGTTGTGAGAATGTCCCGAGCCCTGCTCGCCCTGCCCGCGGCCGCGTTGTTCCTCGCCTTCCCGGGCGTCGCCCACGCGGACGAGAGCGTGCAGGTCCAGTTGCAGGATCTCAACGAGACCGGCGCCAGTGGGACCGCGACGCTGACCGCGACGAGCGGCGGTGACCTGAAGGTCATGATCCGGTCGAGAGGCATGACGCCGAACTCGCCGCACGCCCAGCACGTGCACGGCGCGGCCAACGGCATGGACTTCCACTGCCCCGACAAGTCCGCCGACACCAACGGCAACGGCTACGTCAGCACCGAAGAGGGCCTGCCGATGTACGGCGACATCTTCATCTCCCTGACCACCACCGGGGACACCACCAAGGCAAGCGGCCTGGCGGTGGACCGGATGCCGAAGGCCGACGCCCGGGGCAACCTCAGCTACGAGCGCACCATCCCCGCCTCGGACCTGCCCAAGGGCACGATCGAGCACCTGAAGGACCTGCACCTCGTGCAGCACGGCATCGACGCCAACAAGAACGGTAAGTACGACATGGAAGCTCTCGGGGAGTCGACGTTCGCCAAGTCGATCGGCGTCAACGGCATCCCCGCCGAGGCCACCGACCCCGCGACGTGCGGCATGGTCAGCGGTGCGGCCGCCGGGTCCGTACCCGCCGGGGGAGTCGCCACCGGCGACGGCAGCACCTCCGGTGGATCGCCGACGATGATCTACACCATGGGTGGCCTCGCGCTGCTCGGTGCCGCCGGCGCGGTCGTCGCGCGACGCCGGTTCGCCGGCGAACGCTGAGCCGGAGGCGATCGTGATGGACACCGGTGACCCACAAGTGCCGGCCGGCCGCCGCCCGGGGCGCTACGCGCTCCTGGCGGCGGCCGGCATCCTCACCGTCACGGCGGTCCTGACGATCGGTGTGGCGGTCGCCAACCGGGGCGGCAACCCGACCCGACCCGACGCGTCCGCTGCCGCACCAGCCGCGAACGCGCCGCCCGTCCCGGTGACCCGGCCGGGTGAGTTGACCTCGGGACCGCTGATGGCCAACTCGCCGCCGACGCGGGTGTCGATCCCGTCGTTGAGGGCCAGCGCCGCGATCGTCGCCCTCGGCCTGCGGGCGGACGGCGCGATGCAGGTGCCCGACAGCGCCGCCGACGTGGGCTGGTTCACCAGGGCACCGACGCCCGGGGCGCTCGGCCCGGCCGTGCTGGCCGGCCACGTCGACTGGAAGGGGCACCGGGGAACATTCTTCGACCTGGGCAAGCTGACCGTCGGCGCCGGGATCACCGTCGAGCGTCAGGACGGCGGCACCGCGATGTTCACCGTCACCAAGGTCGAGCAGTATCCCAAGGACCGATTCCCCACCGACGAGGTGTACGGGGCGACCGACCACGCGGCGTTGCGCCTGATCACCTGCGGCGGCGAGTTCGACGACACCACGCGGCACTACCGCGACAATGTCATCGTCTACGCCCGCCTCGCTCACGCTCATCCCGCCTGAAACGCCGAGTACGCGTCGGCGACGCACCCGAACGTCGCCAGCACAGGAGAGGACATGTCGAGAATGAGCGGTGAGCCCGAACAGGGGCGCCGGCTGCGTGCAGTGCCCCCCGACACCGCGACCCCGCCGACCGCCGACGAGCTGTTGCCGCGGGTGGCGCGGGGTGACGAGGCGGCGTTCGCGACGCTGTACGACGCCGTGGCGGGCAGGGTCCTCGGGCTGGCCCGCCGGGTGGTGCGAGACCCGGCGCAGGCGGAGGAGGTGACGCAGGAGGTGATGGTCGAGGTGTGGCGCACCGCCGGACGCTTCGACGCCGCTCGCGGCTCGGCCTCCGCGTGGATCCTCACCATGGCCCACCGCCGGGCGGTGGATCGGGTGCGCTCCGAGCAGGCCCACACCAAACGCGCCTCGCGGGTCGCCGCGAGCGAGGCGCACGTTCCCTATGACGAGGTGGTCGAGGACGTGACCGCTCGACTGGAGCGCGAGCAGGTCCGCCGGTGCCTGGGCCGGTTGACGCCGGTCCAGCGGGAGGCGGTGACCCTGGCCTACTACGGCGGCCACACCTACCGCGAGGTCGCCGAGAAGTTGCAGACGCCGCTGCCGACGGTGAAGACCCGGATGCGTGACGGGCTGATCCGGATGCGCGACTGCCTGGGCATCGAGATGGAGGGACGGGCATGAACGCCGATGTTCACACCCTCGCGGGTGCGTACGTCCTCGACGCGGTCGACGACCTCGAGCGGACGGCGTTCGAGCGGCACCTGGCCGAGTGCGAGTCGTGTCGTGTCGAGGTGGCCGAGTTGGGGGAGACCGTCGCCCGACTTGCCGACGACACCGTCGTCGAGGCCACACCGCCGGGGTTGCGGGAGCGGACCCTCGCCCAGGCGGCCCGGACCCCGCAGCTGCGCGTCAGCGCCGCGGGTGCCAGCGACACACGGCGAACGGGCAGGTGGCGTCAGCTCACCGTGGCCGCCGCCGCTGTCGTCCTCGTGGCCGGTGGGGCGAGTGCGGTCACCTGGAGCGTCAGCAACGATCGGATCAGCAACGAACAGGCCAGCAGCGACCAGGCCCGGCAGCTCGCCGCCGTACTCGACGCCCCGGACGCCCGGGTGTTCGAGCGGCCGTTACAGCCCGGCGGCGCCGCGACCGTGGTGGTGTCCCGCGACCGCGACCGCGGGGTGGTGCTGTTGCGCGACCTGCCCGATGCCGGCCCCGGTCGGATCTACCAGCTGTGGCTCATCCGGGGCGCCGAGCCGGCCCGCTCGGTGGGCCGTCTCCCCGAAGGGGCCAGGGCGACGACCACGGTCATCGGCCCGGTGGCGCGGGCGGGCACGTTCGGGGTGTCCAACGAGCCGGTAGGCGGCTCCGTCGCCCCCACGCGAATCCTGGGTACGGTCGAGCTGAGCTGAGCCCGGGTGGGCCTCCCCTCAAACGACCCATCCGGGCGGCGTTCCGCGCCGAGTCACCCAGGAACCGAGGCCGGCCAACGGCTGCCCTCGCCAGCTCCCGCCTGGACTGACGCGGAGGTGGACGGCCAGGCGCTTCGCCGTCGGCAGGGGTGACCGCAGGGGTGTCGGGTCGGCAAGGGCGGCAAAACTCCCCGGCCGGGGCCGGGTCAGGGGCAGGATGAGATGAATTCGCCCGATGACGGTGAGCGGGGGCCGGCCGTGAACGACGGTTTGATGACCAGGCGAAGCGCGCACAACGTCGCAGAGACGGTCTCGGCGCTGCGCGCTGAGGCCGAACGCCTGGGCGCTGCGGTGGCGGCGGTGGTGGACCACGCAGCGGCCGCTCGCAAGCCGGGCTGAGTATGCCCGACACCCAGGTGATCATCTTTGGGAACCCGCAGGCGGGCACCCCGCTGATGCAGGCCCGACCCGAGATCGCCATCGACCTGCCCATGCGACTCATGGTGCGGGACGACGGCCAGCCCGGCTCGTTGGTCACCTGGCAGGACCCCGCGTATCTCGCCCAGCGCTACGGACTGGGCGAGGACCAGCTCGCGCCTCTGCACGCCCCAGCCACGATCGCCGCCGCGGTCGAGGGCCGCTGAGCGTGGCCGGCGAGGACCGTCGGCGGCGCGGGGTCCGCGGCTGGCGTCAGTCGCGCAGGTACGCGGTCAGGCGCTCGGCGAGCTGCCGGGGGTGGCTGAGGGCCACGGCGTGACCTCCGGCGATCTCGTCCGGAGCGGCGCCGAGCCGGTCGACGGCGACCCGGCGTTGGAAGTCCGCCGGGAAGAACTGGTCCTCGCGGGCGATGAGCGCCTTCGTCGGCACGTCCGGCCAGGCAGCCATGGGCCACGGCTCCTGCCACTCCGCGCTGACCTGGTTGCGACTGTGTGCCGCCGCCTGGGCGACGATCGCGGCCGGCACGCCGTTGAAGAACTGCTGCTCCTCGCTGAGCCCCTCGACGCCGCGGTAGCCGGTGTTGGCCCACCAGTCACCGGGTTTCTCACCGGGCCTCGGGACCATCGGTGTGAGCAGGATGATCAGTCGCACCGGCAGCCGGTCGGCGATCAGCGGCGCGGTGAACGCGCCGTACGACTGCCCGACCACGACAAGGTCGCGCCGCTCACCGATCGCGTCGACGACCGTCTCGCGGAACTCGGCGAACCCTGCCGAGCTGTCCTCGATCGGCAACTCCGGCACCACCACGTCGTGGCCGCGGCTGGTCAACTCAGGGGCCAGGAGGTGCCAGTCCCATGCGCTGCCTCCACCGCCGTGGATCAGAACGAACGTCGCCATGCCCAGAGCCTCGCAGTGGGGTACGACAACCGCCGTCGCGGGGTCGCGGTGTCGGCAGCCGCGGGTGCTACTCGGGCACGCGGTCCTGGTGCGGGCCGAGTTGGCTGATCTCGTACCCGTCGGGGTAGCTCCTGGTCCTGATCCCATCGGCGAACAGCGCCGTCGTCCGTGGCGCGCCGAACCACCGCTGCAGCCGCGAACGTGTCTTCAACGCCAGGTGCAACCCCACCCGGATCGGCCAGGCCGGCGTGTCGACCCGCGTCGCGCGCCGTAGCGGGGCGTCGTACATGGCGCTGACCAGTGCGTTTCCGAGTGGCGCGAGCATCCGGGGGATCCGGCTGAGCATCAGGCTGCGGGTCGCTCGTTCGATGGCCGCCGCGTCGTCGTTGGGTTGCAGCTCAGCTGCGTCGTGCGCGTCGAACCACGTCTCGAACTCCTGGTACGACCCGGGGATGTCCGTGATACCCATCCGCCGGCCGAGTTCCCGGTAGAACAGGTAGGTGGCCTGACGCTCATGGCAACAGGGTGGGCGCCAGCCGTACTCCTGCAACCACCGCGTTGGAATCACCACCAGGCAGCCGAGGACGTAGCGGAAGTCGTCGTTGCTGATGTCGTACCGGCGGTGGATCTGGTTGACGCGTCGCAGCGCGTCGCGGCCACGAGGCTGCTCGAAGCCGTTGAGCACCATCTCGTACATCAGCAGGCCGGTGTCGTCGATCCGCTTCTGGGTGCGCTCGGTCAGCTCGCCGGTGGCGGTGTGCACCGTGGCGATGGCGGGGATCGAGAAGGACCGGTTGAAGGCGAGGTTGAGCCCGAGCTTCATGTCCCACGGAAACTCGTGGCGCAGCATGGTCTGGTAGATGTCCAGGTAGTCGCGCTCGGGGTCGAGAGCACGGGTACGGGTGAGGTTCTCGTAGCGGCCTCTCATCGGCGGGCGTCTCCAGTGGTGAGTTCTCGGGTCGCGGCGATCGTCTGCGCCACCACCGGCGAGTGGGCGTAGACGTCGGTGACGAGCGTCAGCCAGGCGACCTCCCCGGCGTAGCCGCCGTCCGGGCGGTGCAACTCGTCGGCTGGCTGCGGGGCGGTGGCCACCAGGGCGGCAGCGCGGCGACGCAGCGCGCAGGCCAGTTGGGCGGCCTCGACGGCCGCCTGCCGCTGCTCGGCGGTCAGCCCGGCCCGGTCGGCGAACTGCTCGGCCAGCGTCGTCACACTGATGTCCATGTACGGGCGGAGCGCCAGCCGGCCATCGCGGATCTCGGCCACCCGGCGGGTCAACGCGTAGTCGGTGTCGCGCACGGCCGCCAGGCGTCGGCGCAGGGCGGGGTCGAGTTCCAGCTCGGGAAGGGCCGTGATGAGGTCGCGCCACAGCGGTTCGAGTCGTCGGTAGGAGTGGTAGTCCTCCCACCGTCGCGTGATCTTGAGGGTGGGCCCCCACGCGGGCATGGTGAGGCCGATCGTGATGAGCAACGCGCCGATGGTCACCAGGACCGCCGCGATCTGGCGCTCACCGGCCGGTTGGTAGCCAGCCCAGTAGGCGACGAGATACCCGATCTTGTTGGTGCTGTAGAGCAGTGCGACGGCGGCACCGACCGCGGTGATGCGCAGGCCACGGCGTAGCCAGGGGCGCCCGCAGATCTTCGCGAAGCTCCAGCACAGCCGGGTGATGTCGAGGCAGTAGGCGAAGAAGCCGAGCAACAGGAAGATCAGCAGGTAGGCGGTCACCACGGGATCGGTCGCGTACTCGACCGTGAGGAGCACGGGCTGGTCGTACGTGAGGGTGTGGGCGAACAGGCCGACCATGACGAGGAACGCGGCCCCGGTGACCCAGATCCACTTGCGGGCGCGGGCGGTGGCCGTCGCCGGCGGAAGCGCGAAGTGCAGGAGCATGATCTCGGCGTTCACCGAGATGGTCAGCGCGCCGGCGTGGGCCATGACCTTGGCCAGGTTGGGTAGCCCTGACGCCTGGTCGATCGTGGTCGCGACGGGCGGGATGGCGACCGTGATCCCGGCCGCGAACGCGGCGAGCCCGACGCAGATCGCGCGGCGGGCGTGGCTGGGGTGCCGGCGCTGGAGTCGCACCATGTACCCGAGGGCGATCCAGCCGGCGGCGGCGCACACGGCGTAGAGGATGGTGTCCATCTCGGCGGCTACCGGTGGGGGTGTTCGAGGGAGTGCCGCAGCCGACCGTACAGCTCGACGTCCGGGCCGTCGACCGGCTCGTCGTCCACCTCGCCGCGGTGGCCGCGGACCCGCCGCAGGAGCAGTGAGCCGATCATCTCCGCCTCACGCTCCTCGGCTGCGGCGTAGTTGCTGCGACCGAGAGTGCGCTGGACCAACCGCGGGTCGAGGTCCGGCAGCAGCAGCCGGGAGGCGTCCGCGTCCAGCACCTCGGTCGCCCGGTGGCCGGCGAGCAGGTGACCCAACTCGTGACCGATGATCAACATCTGGTGCAGGGGCGAGGTGTCCTGCTCGAAGAAGATGGCGTCGAAGTCGCCGGTCGGCACGCACATCCCGCAGACGGTCTGTGCGGGCAACTTGATCGGCACCAGGTGGATGGGCCGGCCCCGCCGTTCGGCGAGGACGTCGCACAGCTTCCGGATGTCGAACGGCTCGGGCACCTCGAGCTCGGCGACGATCTGCTCGCAGCGCCTGCGTAGTCGGTGTAACTTCACGTCGGCGTACCCCCGCTCGTCGGTGTACTGCCACCGAAGGATCTGCATGGCTATCCGCGATCGACCGGTGCGGAACTGGTCGTATTCGGGGCGACGCCCGCCGCCACGGCGCGCAGTCGCGCGACCATCTGCTCGATGAGCCGCGTGTCCGTCGCGGAGAGCCCGTTGTCGGCCAGCACCTGGCGCAGCGCCACCTGCTTGACATCCATCCGGCGCAGCTCGTTGAGCAGGGTGATCTGGTCCGCGATACGTCGTGCCGCCGCATCGTCGACGAAGTAGCCCGAGTTGACCCCGAAGGCGGCGGCCAGGGCGCGGACGTGTGAGGTGCGGGGATCGCTGGCCACGCCCCGGCGTAACTCTCCGATGTAGGCGGCGCTGATCGTCACGCCCGTCTCGGCCGCCACTTCGTTGATCTTGTCGGCGATCTCTCTGTTGGTGTACCGGCGCCCAGGCTCGTCGGAGTCGTTGAGCTCGTCGGGCGTCGGGCGGATCTTGTCGAAGAGGTACTCCAACCTGGCGGCCAGCGTGTCGAGGGGCGGCATCTCCTGCTGCGCGTGCCGATCGTCAACCATGGTTCTTCACCCTCCAGCGGCCGAAACGACAGTGTCGCAGATGCGGTGCACGGCAAAACAGCTGTTGACACCCGTACGGAAAGTGAGCGTATGCTCGCTCCTGCTTGGAGCAACGTGCGTTGAGGGTGAACTCATTCGGCTCAACGCCCGTTGCGCGGCGGGTGAGGGTGTGCTCCGGCTGGCCGAACCCGGGGGAGCCATCGGTGGGAGGGGTCAGCTCCGCAGGGAGCGCAAACGGGGGACTCCTCCCGCGGCGTTGGCTGGCGCGTAGGGCAGTCACCTCTGCCCGGCCGCCGCTTGTTGGTGGGGGGTCGCTGGGCCGCTCCGGCAGAGGGTCATCGTCTGCCAGCGGTCCAGCGACAGTGGCACCACCGCGATTGGGCATGGGCGGCCGGCCTCGACACGGCCGGGCGGGTCAGGTCGGTCCCGCCGGGCTCGGTAGCACCGCGATCAGGTCGAGCACCTCGACGGCCTGGGCCGGGCCGAAGGCGTTTGTGAGAATCGCCTGGAACGCCTCGTCGCCGAGCCTGGCCCGCAGTTCGCGAAGCGCGTTGAGGTCGAGCGCCGCGTTCGTCGACCCGATCCGCCGGTCGATGCGCAGTGCCTCGACGATCAGCGGGATGCCCTCCGCGGGGTGGCCCTGCTCGACCCGGAGCTGCCCGATCGCCGCCTGGTCCAACGCCACCTCCTCCCAGTTGCCCAGCTCGCGGTCGATGCGCAGGCAGGTCCGGTAGCACCGCTCGGCCAGGGCCCGGTCGCCGCGCAGGCCGGCCACCCGGCCGAGGTGGAACGTGCTGTTGGACACGCCCGACCGGTTTCCCAACTGTTCCTTGATCGCGATGGAGCGACGGTAGAACCGGTCCGCGCCGGTGAGGTCCTCCTGCTCCTCACAGACCCGGCCGAGCTGGTGCAGGACGATGGCCTGGTTGGGCTCGTGGCGCAGCGCCCGGTAGACCTCCAGCGCCTGCTCGTAGCGGGACCGGGCCTCGGCCAGCCGGCGGGTCTCCAGCGCCACCTGGCCGAGGTCCTCGTGACACTTGGCAACGCCGGCCTGGTAGCCGACGGCGGCACAGATCGGCAACGCCCGCAGAAGGCACATCCGAGCGGTGCCGAACTCGCCCGCCTGGGCGGCGGCGATGGCGAGCAGGACGTACCCGCTGCCCCGCGGGGTCGGATGGGAATCCGGAAACCGGAACCGCAGGTACGCCTCGACCCACTCGGCCCGTTGCGCCGCCTGGTCCGGGTCGAGGTGCCGGGCCAGCAGGTCGGAGAAGGGCGACGCGCCCAGTTCCAGGCGCTGCATCGTCAGCCAGTCCAGGGCTGGCTGGTGCGGCGGCTCATCGGCTCCACCGATCGCGTTCAGGGTGTGCGGCACCGCCTCGGCGGCCCGCCCGAGGATGGTCCGGACGCCGCCGAGCAGCTCGTCGCAGCGGCGCAACAGCCGGTCCTCACCGAGGGCCGCGACGATCACCCGGGCGCGGGCGAAACAGCTCTCGGCGAATTCCAGGTCGCCGAGGTCGCGGGAGAGGTGACCGAGCAGCAGCGTGCACTCCGCGATGTGACCGTTGCTGCCGATCTCCTCGAATATCGTCAGCGCGGCCCGAACCCGGGACTCGGCGAGGTCGTAGGCGAAGCGGGCGAGGGCGATCCGCCCGAGCATCACCAGCCCGCTGCCCTGCTGGACCCGGACGCCCAACCGCCCGTACGCGGCGATCGCCACCTGGACGCACTGCTCCGCCTTCACGAGATCCCGGGCCTCGAAGGCGAGTACGCCAATCTGGTGGTGGCTCGCCGCGATCCCCTCCAGGTCGTCGAGCTCCCGGGCGATCGCCAGCTCTTCCAGATATCGCGACATGGCCAACTCGGCGTCGCCGTTGCCGCGCGCGACGCCGGCGAGCTGGTGCAGGGTCTTGGCGATCGCCGTGCGGTCGTCGAGGCGGCTCAGGATCCGCAACGCCTCCTGGTACAGCCGCTCCGCCGTCGCCCGGTCGCCCCGGGTGCCGGCCACCAGGCCCAGCTGATGCAGGAGCTTGCCGACTCCGTCGTCGTCGCCGAGGTCCCGGTAGACGGCGAGCGCCGCCTCGTAGCGCTCCGTCGCCTGCCGGTACTCACCGCGATCGAGGTGCACGTCGCCCAGCCCCTTGAGGAAGCTCGCCGCGCGCGCCGAGCCGGGCGGAGCCATCGGCAGCAACTCCCGCCAGATCTTCTCCTCCCAGGCCCAGTGCCCGGCCGCGTGCAACTCCTGGCAGGCCAGCTCGGAGTAGGCGACGACCTCCTCGGTGTCACCCGCCGACAGGTGGTGGTACCGCGCCTCGACGGCCTGCCGGATGAAGGTGTGCTGGTCGGTGGTGGACCGGGCCCGCCAGCCCCAGTACCGGCCGGCCCGGCGGTGCGACTCGGCCACCGCGTCGCGGCCGGCGATCCTCAGCAGACTGGCCGCCGTCCACCGGTGCACCAGGTGACCCCCGGTCACCGGGGCGAGCAGCCCCAGCCGCGACAGGGTTTCGACCGCCTCGTCCAGCCCCGTCGGCTCTGGCGGCGGGTCGCCGCCGTCCGCCGGGTCGGCGAGCTGCCAGGAGAGTCCACTTCGATCCACCGGGGTGCGGTACACCGCCGCGCCGAGTAACAACCGCCGGGCCGTCGGAACGGCCTCCAGGCGGGCGAGCAGCCGAGGCAACAGCACGTCCTCGGCGGCCAGCGCGCCGGCCTCGGCCAGCGGTACGCCGACCTGAGCCGACTCCGCGTCCCGTCCACGGCCGGTCGCCGCCAGTCGGGCGGCCACCTCGTCGGATCGGACGCCGCCGTCGCGCAGCAGGCCGTCGAGGTACTCCAACGCGCGCGGGTGGCCGCCCAGCCGGTGCCACATCCGCTGCTGTTCCGCCGGAGCCAGCCGCCCGACGCCGGGCAGCCGCCAGAGCAGCTTGCGGGTCTCCTGCCAGGACAGCGGACCGAGGTGGCAGGTCTCGACACCGGCCACCGGAAACGGGTGCCGACTGGTCACAACCAACTCGTGCCGGGCCGCCCAGTCGGCCAGGAACGCGGCCAGGTCCGCGTCGGCCAACCGGTGCTCGGCGTCCAGGGCGTCCTCGGCGTTGTCGAGGACGAGCAGCAGCGGCGGGCCAGCGGCGGCGCTGGCGGCCAGCCGTCGTCGCCAGTCGTGGCCCGGCTCGGCAAGGGCGACGAGGCACTGCCGCAGCGGGTCGTCCGGGGCCGTCGCGGACTGGCCGCACCGGATCTCCACCTGGCGTCGCAGCTCGTCGAGGATCCCGTCGACGGTGGCGTCGCCGCCGCTGGCCACGACGATGCCGCCCGCGTCGCGGAACCGCTGCGCGAGTTCGGCGGCGAGACTCGTCTTGCCGATCCCGCCGATGCCGTGCACCAGGACCCGAAGCCTGTTCCGGGACAGCCGGCGCAGGATCTCCCGGCGGCCCACGAAGTCCGTGGGGGCGCGTAGCACGCCGTCACCGACGACCGACTGGCCGGGCCGCGCGGCGACGGGCGGGCCGCCCCGTCCACCGGCCAGCCGCAGCGTCGGGTCGGCCAGGAACAGCGTGGGCATCCACCACTCGGCGGCGGTCGACGCCAGCTCGCGGCGTACGGCGGAGACCTCGGCCAGCAGTTCCGGCTCGGGCTGGGCGGCCAACCGCTCGTAGAGCCGGGCGCAGAACTCGATGGCGTACGCGTCGCTGACCGTTCCGTTCATCGCCAGCACCGCCGGCGCGCCGTGGGCCAGCAGCGCGCCGGCCAGGCCGGGCAGCTCCCGTTGATCCTGCCGGGCGGTGGAGCAGCCGGCGAGCACGATCAACGGTACGGTCCGGCCCGGCGGCAGCACCTCGGCCAGGAACCGCGCCGCGTCCACCCGATCCTCCGCGCCGGCGGGGGTCTCCAGCAGCAACGCGCCGGGCCGCGCGTGACTGGAGACGTGCAGGACGTGGAACGGTTCCTCGGTGAGGGCGGCCCGGATCGCGGTGGTGCTGCCCCACTCCAGGACGCGCACCCGCACCCCGTGCCGGTGCCCGGGTTCGACCGCGCCGAGGATTCGTCCGAGCTCCCGCTCGTGGTCCAGCAACGGCTGGGTGGAGTCGTCCGGGCTGGCGATCGCCGCGAGCATGCGCAGCGGTCCGTCCACCCGGACCGTGGGCACCGGTGCGTCCGGGCCGGTCCGGCAGACGTCGACGTCGGGGCGCAACGCCAGCGGCACGTCCTCGCCGGGCGGCACCAGGGTCTCCCATGGCAGGTCGGCCAGCGCCGGATCGCTGACCTCGATGCCGATCCGATGGCGACCGGGCCGGGCCAGCTCCGCGCCCAGGGCCGCGCCGGCGGCGTCGAGGAAGCGGCGGCCGAGTGCCGCGCCGACCTGGAACGACAACTCCATCGAGGGGTCGGCACGCAACCGCCAGAGCAGGTCGGCGGTGCGTTGATCGGCCGGGCCCACCGGGTGCCGCTGCTGCTGGCCCCGAACGGCCAGCACCACGTCGGTCGCGCTGACGGTCAACCGGATCACAGCGGCCCCCTGCGGTCGCCCGGCGGACGACCCGACGCCGGGGCGGATTGCCGGACTGACCGATACTGTATCCATGGCTGACGATCCTGAGGAGTTCGTGCAGGTCAACGCCGTGCGGATCAACGACAGCGGCGAGCTGGAGTTCTTCGACGGCCAGCGCTGGGTGCCGTACACCGATCTGCCCGACGACGAGACCGGCCCGCTGGGTGTGGTCTTTCGCGGCGACGACAGCCGATGACCGGGGAGCCGCCGAGCAGCGGCGGAGGGCTGGACGCGCTGCCCTCGCCGTTGGACTCGGTCGCGGACAGCCGGGCGGCCGCTCGGTGGATCATCTCCTCGGCCGGTGCGGTGGGTGCGCTGCTGCTCGGCGGTGGCCCGCTGATCGCCGCCGGCAAGGTCACCGACTGGGCCCACGCGACCTGGGCGGGCGGCGGACTGTTGGTGGCGCTGCTCGGCGTGGCCTGGGCGATCTGGCGGACCAGCGAGGTGCTCGTGCCGCCGATGACCACGCCGGCCTCGCTCACCGGGCCGGAGCTGCGCGGGCTGCGCGAGCGGTTGGAGGCCGAGCCCTGGTACCACTTCGGCGGGTACGCCGATGACGTCGAGGGCCTGCTGCGGCATCGCCGGATTGCCGCCGTGATCACCGGCCGTCTGCGGACGGCCCCGCCGCAGGAGCGGGCCGCCCTCCGCGAGGGGCTCGCCACCGCGCGTCGCAACATCGTCCGGACCGACCCGTACCTGCGGTGGCTGCTCGCCAGCGCGCACGCCTGGCAGGTCCGCGAGACGTTGCGCCGGGCCCGTCGGCAGACCTTCCTGGCCGCCGCGCTGGTGGTGGTCGGGGCGGTGGTGTTCATCGCCGCGACCACCGGATAGCTCGGCGGCAGGGCGCCTGTCCCGACCGCTTCCGACGCCGGCCGCCGAGTGGCCAGGCTTGTGGTACCTGGCCACTCGGCGGCTCCGCCGGCCGACGAGGTCGCGTGGAACGCCTCGATCAGTACGGGTATCCCGGGACGTTGAGCCGAACGCTGTACAGGCCGGAGTCGTTTCTCGGGCCCGACGTGACGAAGAGGGTCTGCCGGTCGGTGCCGCCGAAGGCGACGTTCGTCGTACCGGAGTTGCCGGACCGGATCGTGCCGAGTTGGGTGCCCGCGGGGGAGTAGACGTGGACGAGGGCGTCCGAGCCCGACGTCCAGTAGACGTTGCCGGCGCAGTCGATGGTGCCGCCGTCCGGACCGCCGATGTAGTTCACGAAGACGCTGCGGGTGCCGATGCTGCCGTCGGGCTGGACCGCGTACCGGTAGATCTTGTTCTCGGAGTAGGCGCCCACGTAGAGCGCGGTCCCGTCCGGCGAGAGCGAGATGCCGTTGGGTTGCCGGAGCTGGTCGTCCACCAGCGACACCTGACCACCCGAGGCGCGGAAGACGCTGGTGCGTCCGCTCATCTGGTCCGAGCGGTTACCGCGCTGGAAGTTGGGGTCGGTGAAGTAGACAACGCCGTCCGAGCGGACCGCGACGTCGTTGGGCGAGTTGAACGCCCGGCCCTGGTAGTTACCCGCGACGGTGCTTCGGGTCCGGTCACTCAACCGGTACGCGGACACGCTGCGCTGGTCGTGCGTGGCCGCGACGATCTGCTGGGCGTCGGCGCTGAGCGCCAGGCCGTTGCTGCCGGCGTTGGCGATGAACGTGTCGAAGGTGGCCGGCGGGGTGAACCGGCGGATCGTGGACGGCTGGACGTTGTACGGCCCGGTGCCGGCGGCCATGTCGGAGAAGAGCAGGTAGCTGCCGTCGGCGACCCAGACCGGCCCTTCGAGGAAGGAGAATCCACCCCGGATCTTCGTGGCCGACACGGATGTGGTCGGCAGGGGCGGGCCGTAACTGGTCCCGGTCGGGCAGACCCCGGGCGGTGCGCCGGGCGGGCCGGCGAGCGCGGCGTGAGCGCTAACAAGCGCAGCGTTCAGAACTCCCGGGGGCTTTGCGGCGGCACCGCTGGGGACGGTCGCGGTGCCGACCGCGAGGCACAGACCGGCCAGCGCGGCGATGGTTGGACGCCAGGTCATCGAATACTCCAATCGGCGTCGATGATTGCGTAAACGGGGTGGTCGACGGCGTGGTGGCCGGGGATGACCCGGTGTGGGACGCGGGCCGTCGAGCGGGCATGAGGCAGCATAGGTGACGAACTAGCAGGTCGCATCGTTTCCGTAACAGCTATTTCGTTGAAGGCCGCAATGGGCGGCAAAGATGCTGGTCAATGCGTATGAATTCTTGCGAGTTCGGCTGAGGCGTTTATCGCCGCAGAGAACCACCGTCGACGCAGGTCCACTCCTGCGATGGCGCAACGTTTCTTCGCCCCGGTGGTAACGAGCGGGCGACCGGTGCTACTCGTTGTCGGGGACCGTCGACGCGGCACCCGGCGGTGTCGATCCGGCTGCGCCGCGTCCGCGCCGGGGCAGCAGACCGGCGGCGGTGACACCGAGCAGCATCAGCAGGTAGGTCGCGCCGCACGCCACGCTGGCGGGCACGACGAGTTGCACCGCCTCGTCGACCAGGTTCGCCTCACCGAGACTCTGCAGGACGGCGAACACGCCGCAGGCCAGCAGGATGAACTGCGCCACGACAATGTGGATCAACGCGCGCCGGATCGGCTCCCGGTCTACCAGCGCGGTGTACACGACCGCGCAGACCGCGGTGGCGACGCCCCACGCCGTACCGGTCACCAACCGTGCCGCCGTGGTCTCGGGCAGATCCATCAGCCCGGCGACGAGCAGTGCCAGCGGCATCCGGAACGACAGCCCGGCCAGCAGCGATTCCTCCAGGTCGGCCAACGGTCGGCTGGCCGGCGACTCCAAGGCCCGCTTGAACGCGCCGACGAGCGAGAGCCCGACGCTGATCCCCGTGCCGGCCAGCGCGCTCCACAGGCTGGACAGCAGGACGTCACGCGTGCCCAGGTCGGCGAGGCCGAACGCCAGGACGAGCAGTTTGACCGCGACGACCACGACGTACACGATCGGCAGACCGACCACGAACGCGAGGAGCGCCATGGACGTGGCCTTGCCGGTGTGCTCGTCGAGCAGCGCCCACAGCAGCACCCCGACGCCGTACACGACGGCCAGGCCGACCTCCCCGTGGCCGCCCAGCGCCTCGCCGACGAACCAGCCGAGCGCACCGGGCGCGGCGACGGCGAGCACGCCCAACACGACCAGCATGGCCTCAGTGTGCGGCCGGTTGTCGAGCCGCCACGTCAGCCGGCGTCCAGCACCTCCCGCAGCCGTGCGGCGAACTCCGCGGGCTTGCCCGCGTAGCCGAACTCACCGCCGAGGAACCCGCCGTGGTGGCTCGGAAAGACCACCGCCTCCTGGCCGAGCAGCGCCGCGAGGCCCAGGGCGGTGCGCGCCGTGTACGTGCCGGCCGACTCCTCGCCGACCGCGACCACGATCCGGGTGGGCGCGGCGGTGAGCCGGCCCGCGTCGGGACGGTAGTCGGTGACCGCCCAGGAGTTCCGCGACAGCAACGGGTCGTCGCGGCTGCCGTCGTCCTCGGCGGACATGCCGAACATCGCCGGGTCGGGAGCGGGTTGGGCGAAGTAGGCGTCGGTGAACTCGCCCTGCCAGGACGTCATGGCGATGAACGCGGCCATGCCCGTGCCCCGGCCCTTGGCCTGGTACGCCTCGTAGAAGCCGGCGCGGGCGCGCTCGGCGGCCGTGGCGTCGGGAAGCACGGCGTTGATCGGCGGTTCGTGCGCCACCAGCGTGGCGACGTCACCGGGGTGGGTGACGACCAGTTCGAGTGCGGTCACCGCACCGCCGCTGCTGGCGAACACGTCGACCGGGCCGGCGTCGAGCGCCTCGATGAGCGCGTGCAGGTCGGCCGCCTGCTGCTGCGGCGTGTGGTCGGACCGACCGTCGTCACGGACGCTGCGGCCCAGACCGCGCGGGTCGTAGGTGACGACCGTGCGATCGGTGAAGTGCGGGGCGAGCGCGGTGAAGCCCTCGGCCGGCATCGGCTGGCCGATCATGAGCAACACACGGTGGCCCGCGGCGGGAGGTAGCGGACCGCGGACGTCGTAGACCAGGTCGACGCCGGGTATGACGAGGGTGTGGGTCCGGATGTCCGTCATGTCGACGAGACTACGGCCGGACCGCCGGAATCGGCGGCGGCTGCCGTAGCGCGTCGTCGATGATGTCGGGCATCCGCCGGGCCACTCCGGCGAGCAGATCCGCGACCTGGACCCGCGGATCGTCGCGGGAGTCGACCACCACCAGCCCCGCCAGGGCTGACACCCCGGTCGGCAGTCCTTCCCCAGCCCGGTCGGCGTCGGCCGCCGAGACGTTGGCCAGCACCCGCTGGAGGCGGGTCAGTCGGTCGGCCGTCAGGGCGCTCTGCTCGTCGTGGGTCACCAGCACCTGCCGCTGGCCGCCGCTCCAGGACAGCACCGTCTCCGCCAGCGCCGGCAGCAGTGGTTCCAGCGGTGGGGGGACCGAACGGTCGTCGTTGTCGAGCCGGGTCACCACGGCCCGCACGTGGCTCGGGTCGAGCCCGTCGAGGACGGCGTCGGCCGTCGCGTCGAGCCGGTGTCGTCGCAGCGCGTCGCGGGCCTGGAAGAACCGCCGCAACGTCTGGTCGACCGGCTGCCGCCGCTTCATCCGGACCAGATCGACGAACGCCGCCAGGAAGGCGCCCCAGTCGCCGCCGGCCGAGCGTCCGGCCTCGTGCAGGGCCCGAGCGGCCGGACGGTGCTCGCGTGCGAGGCGGGTGCCGGCCGCGTACGAGGGCTCGGTGAGCAGGAAGTCGACGATTCGGGTGACGAGGAAGAACTCCTTGTCGATGAGGTGGACGTGCGCGCGGCCGGCCAGCGCCGCCAGGAACCACTCCAGGGCCTCGGTCGCACCCGGGCCGCGCAGGAATCGCCCGGACTTGAGCTCGTGCGGTGCGAACCGGAACCCGGACCGCAGGGCGGCGATGAGCGTGACGGCCTCGTCGACGACCAGGTCGACGCTGGCGTGCGTGATCACCGGGGCGGTCGAGTGCAGCAGGTTCGTGCCGGAGAATCCCGACTCGTCGCAGGCGATCTCCACGACGGCACCGAGCACCGCCGCGTCGCTCGGCGGTAGTCCACCCTGAAGCGGCGATCTCACCGCCGAACTCCCGCCATGGCGCCCATGGTCACCCGGGTTCGCGCCGGGAACAACCCGATTGTGTACGGACGCCGCTGTGATCGAGGCGCGCGTTGCCCGATGATCGACGCATGAGCGCGGCGACCTGGCGGTTGGTGGGGCGGTCCTCTGCCGGGCCGGTGGTCTTGGCGGTGTGGCTGCTGGTGACGGTGCCGGCCCCGCTGGTGTTCTTCGAGTGGACGCACCGGTGGGAGGAGGACCTCACGGTCGCGCCGGCGCTGTGGTGGACCGTGGCCGCGGCGCCCGTGCTCGCCGCCGTGCTCGCCGCGCGGCGCACCGGTCGGCGGCGCGCCACCCCCGCCCTGGTCGCGGCCGCGCTGACCAGCGCGGTGTTCGTCGGTACGTCGTTGGCCGTCTACCGGTGGGTCATCCCGCTCAGCGGCGCGGCTCCGTGGCGGAGCGTGCTTCTCGGCTGCGTTCTCCTGATTGCCTGCGGCGCGTCGATCGGTCAGCTGCTCGCCCGGGGTCGTGCGCGGCGGGACGACCCGCCGGGCCGACGTGGCTATGTCGTCGGGACCGTCGTCGCGCTGGTGGGCGCGCTGCTCTGGCAGACGACGGTGCGGCTCGGGGCCGAGGGCTCCACGGTGCGGTACGACCCGGTCGAGTACGGGGCGGTGGGACCGTACGCCGCCCCGGCCAGCCGGTCGGGTGAACTGCGGCTGCCGGCGGCCGGTGAGTACGCGATCTTCGCCGTGGGTTCCGCGCCCCGCAGCCCGGACTGCCGGGTCACCGGCGTCGACCGGGTGGTCGTGCCGGCGACGGTGGTCACCATCGCGCCCGGCGACTACGGTGGCGATTTCGCCTCCTACGCCTGGGTCGCCTCCTTCGACGCTCCCACGAGCGGGATCTATGCGCTGTCCTGTCGTGGTACCGACCAGCAGGCGTCGTACACCGTCGGGGAGATCCCGCGAATCCGCGGTGCGGTGGGCGCGTTGATCCACTGGCCGCTGCTCGCGCTCTGGTTGCTCGGCGCCACGCCTGGTCTGCTGGTCGTCGCGGACACCGGCCGCAGACGTGCCAGGCGATGGTCAAGCCAGCCGCATGGCGGCCCGATGGCGCAAGCGCGAGGTCTCTGACGGCCAACGGGCTGCTCTCGTACATCTGATGTATGTCCACCCAGGTGGGTGGTTGTCGGCGTCATCCTGCCGGATCGTCGTGCGGTGCGGCGTCGATCCACCGCTGCTCACCCGTCCACACATCTTGCTGACCGGCTAGAGAGTGCGGCTTCCGCCTATCGATCGACCGTTGCCTATTCTGTGCCCTCGGAGTAACCTTCGCGAAACACATCAGATGTCTGGCTCGTCAGGGCTCGGCGTCGGCCTGCTCAGCGGTCCCGATTGGCCCCACCAGGCGGATCCCCATCTCGGGTCCCACAGTTGTCACGCTTCGGGGTGGCCGGACTGGTCACCGTTTGGAGGATCGATGTCAGACCTGACCCGACGGCAAGCCCTCAAGATCGGCGCAGCCGGTGCGGGCGGCACGCTGCTGCCACTGCCGTGGACGGCCGTGGCCCGAGCCGACTCGGTGGCCCCGCCGCAGGTGTTGGCCGCCGGGAACCTCGCGCTCTGGTACGACGAAGGAGCCGGCACCGACTGGCTGCGGGCGTTGCCGATCGGTAACGGCCGGCTCGGCGCCATGGTCTTCGGCAACGTCGACACCGAGCGGCTACAGCTCAACGAGGACACCGTCTGGGCCGGCGGCCCCCACGACCCCAGCAACCCCAGGGGCGCGGCGGCGCTGCCGGAGATCCGGCGGCTGGTCAACGCGAACCAGTGGACCCAGGCCCAGGATCTGATCAACCAGACCATGATGGGCAACCCGGGCGGGCAGTTGGCCTACCAGACCGTGGGCAACCTACGGCTCGCCTTCGGATCCGCCAGTGGGGCGTCCCAGTACGACCGGACGCTCGACCTCACCACCGCCACCGTCACCACGTCGTACGTGCTGAACGGCATCCGGTACCAGCGGGAGGTTTTCGCCAGCGCGCCGGACCAGGTCATCGCGATGCGACTGACCGCCGACCGCAGCGGCTCGATCAGCTTCACCGCCACCTTCGACAGCCCGCAGCGCACCACCGTGTCCAGCCCGGACGGCAGCACGATCGGCCTCGACGGCATCTCCGGGAGCATGGAGGGCGTCACCGGCGCGGTCCGCTTCCTCGCGCTGGCCAACGCGACCGTCAGCGGCGGCAGCGTGTCCAGCTCCGGCGGCACCCTGCGGGTCACCAACGCCACAAGCGTGGTCCTGCTGATCTCCATCGGCTCCAGCTACGTCAACTACCGCAACGTCGGCGGCGACTACCAGGGCATCGCCCGACAGCGTCTCACCGCCGCCCGAGCCAGCAGCTACGACCAGCTGCGCAGCCGACACGTGGCCGACTACCAGGCGCTGTTCGGCCGGGTCACCCTCGATCTGGGGCGCACGTCCGCCGCCGACCAGACGACGGATGTCCGGATCGCCCAGCACAACAGCGTCAACGACCCGCAGTTCTCCACACTGCTGTTCCAGTACGGCCGGTACCTGCTGATCTCGTCCTCCCGCCCCGGCACCCAGCCGGCCAACCTCCAGGGCATCTGGAACGACTCTCTGGCCCCGGCGTGGGACTCGAAGTACACGATCAACGCCAACCTGCCGATGAACTACTGGCCGGCCAACACGACAAACCTCGCCGAGTGCCACAACCCGGTGTTCGACATGGTCCGGGACCTCGCGGTCACCGGCACCCGCACCGCGCAGGTGCAGTACGGCGCGGCGAGTGGGTGGGTCACCCACCACAACACCGACGCGTGGCGGGCCACCGCCGTGGTGGACGGCGCGTTCTGGGGCATGTGGCAGACCGGCGGGGCCTGGCTGTCCACGTTGATCTGGGACCACTACCTGTTCAACGGCGACATCGAGTTCCTGCGGACGAACTACCCGGCCATGAAGGGCGCGGCGCAGTTCTTCCTCAACACCCTCGTCACCGAGCCGACCCTCGGCTACCTGGTGACCAACCCGTCGAACTCGCCGGAGCTCAGCCACCACTCGAACGCCAGCGTCTGCGCCGGCCCCACGATGGACAACCAGATCCTGCGGGACCTCTTCGACGCCTGCGCCCGCGCGAGCGAGATCCTCAACGTGGACAGCACCTTCCGGGCGCAGGTCCGCGCCACCCGGGATCGGCTCCCACCGATGAAGATCGGCTCGCGCGGCAACATCATGGAGTGGCTCTACGACTGGGTGGAGACCGAGCCCAACCACCGGCACATCTCCCACCTGTACGGGCTGGCTCCCAGCAACCAGATCACCAAGCGCGGCACCCCGCAGCTCTTCGAGGCGGCCCGACAGACGCTGGCGTTGCGCGGCGACGACGGCACGGGCTGGTCACTGGCCTGGAAAATCAACTTCTGGGCCCGGATGGAGGAGGGCAAGCGGGCCCACGACCTGATCCGCTACCTCGCCACCACCGCGCGACTCGCGCCGAACATGTTCGACCTGCACCCGCCCTTCCAGATCGACGGCAACTTCGGCGCCACCGCCGGCATCGCCGAGATGCTGCTGCAGAGCCACACCGGCGAGCTGCACGTCCTGCCCGCCTTGCCGCCGGCCTGGCCGAGCGGGCGGGTGACCGGCCTGCGCGCTCGGGGCGGGCACACGGTCGGCATCACCTGGGCGAGCGGTTCGGCCACCGAGATCCTCGTCCGACCGGACCGGGCCGGCACCGTCCGCCTGCGCTCCCGGATCCTGACCGGCACCGTCACGGTGGTCGACACCGCCGACGGTTCGGCGCCCCGGGTCACCCGGATCGAGTCCGACCTGGTCGAGGTCACCGTGCAGGCCGGGCGCACCTACCGGGTCACCAGCACGGGCGCGACCACGCCGACGCTGGAGCAGAGCTTCACCAACGCCGGCATCACCAACGACAGCAACACCAACGTCGGGAATTTCGACGGCAACGGGGCGTCACTCTCCGCGCAGGCGCTGGCGCAGGCCGGTGCCAGCCCGGGCAGCACGATCAGCCGCAACGGGATCAACTTCCGCTGGCCCAACGTCAGCCCCGGCACCGCCGACAACGCCGTCGCCTCCGGCCAGACCATCGGCATCAGCGGCACCGGCAGCACGCTCGGCTTCCTGGTGACCGGGACCTACGGCGCGGTGTCGGGCACCGGCACGGTGGTCTACGCCGACGGCACCCGCCAGACGTTCACGCTCAGCTCGCCCGACTGGTATGGCGGGCCGCAATCCGGTGCGACCGCGGCCGTCGTGTCCGCGTACCAGAACCGGCCCAACAACGCCCGCCAGGCGACCGCGGCCTGCATCTACTACGTGGGTGTCGGGTTGCAGAGCAAGGCGGTGGCCTCGGTCGTGTTGCCCAACATCAGTGCCCGGCCCGCGGCCAACGTGCCGACCATGCACATCTTCGCCATGGCGATCGGGGGCTGACGGCAACGGATCCTGCTTGGGGGAGCGTGACCGGGCCCGTCCCACCGGGGGACGGGCCCCGGTCACGGCTTTCGGGGCGGTGGGCGCAGCCGGCGGTCGCCGGTGATCGGTCACCGCTCACCGGCACGACGACATGGCGGGCCAGCCGGAGTGCGCGTCCAGCGTTTCAGATCAGGAACTCCTCGCGCATCCGCGCGCCCAGGTTGATCCCGCCGACCGCCCGGGGGCCGGCCGGGTCGTGCACGGCGACGGTGTTGTTGCGACGCATCAGCTCACGGACCGCGGGCGGCAGTCGGGGCGGGTCCTCCATCGCCACGAGGACCTGCCCGGCACTGGAGATCAGCCGATCGGCCAGCGCCGCGGCGTCGGTGTCCACCCGCACCCGGCCGTACTCCCAGCCGGAGGTGGTGAGGTCGAGCACCTCGAACACGCGGGTCAGCAGCGGGTGCGGGTCGGTCACCCGGTCGAGCCGGCGAGCCCGGCTGCCGACCACCGCGACCGCGGCGGCCACCTGCGCGTACGGGTGGAAACCACACGGCAACGCGAACAGCGGCCAGCGCAGGGCCGGACCGGCCTCCTTCCACAGCGGCCGGTAGTTCCGGCGGTGCACCAGCAGCCGCCGGCCCGTTCGCCGGTGGATCTCCTGAGCCTGGGCCTGGAGGTCCACATGGGCCTCGTCGGCGACCTGGCTGACGATCCGGGCCGCCACCACCAGGCCGTCGTCGCTGTCGAGCGAGCCGGTGAGCGCCTCGACCTGGTCGTCGAACCGGATGCGCGCGTGGGTGCCGTAGCGGGACCGGACGTCGTGCAGCAGCGCCTGCTGGCGTCCCGGGTCGAGCTGGACCCGCCTACCGCCCAGCAACCGACGGAGCCAACGCATGTCGCCTCGTTTCAGCAGAGCCGTCGCGGACGGCGGCAATGCTAGTGCGTGCCGCCTCCGTCGTGTCCCAAGGGGGCGCATCGACACCGCCCTCGCCGCCGGGGATCACCGGCGGCGCGGTGTGATCAACCCCGACTCGTACGCCCACACCACCAGCTGGGCGCGGTCGCGGCAGTGCAGTTTGGTCATCGCCCGGTTGACGTGTGTCTTGGCCGTCAACGGACTGATCACCATGCGTGCGGCGATCTCGTCGTTGGTCAGCCCCCGGGCGACCAACTCGACGATCTCCTGCTCCCGGGCGGTCAACACGTCCCGTCCGGCCGACGGCTCGGCCGGCGGTGGACCGGCCACGAACTCACTGATCAGCGTGCGGGTGACGGTCGGCGCGAGCAGCGCGTCTCCGCGCGCGACGACGGTGACGGCGTGCAGCAGGTCGGCGGGGTCGGCGTCCTTGAGGAGAAAACCACTGGCGCCCGCGCGCAGGGCGGCGAAGACGTACGAGTCGAGCCCGTAGTTGGTGAGGATGAGCACGCGGATCGCGGCAAGCTCGGGGTCGGCGGCGATGCGCCGGGTGGCCTCGATGCCGTCGAGGCCCGGCATCTGCACGTCCATGAGGACGACGTCCGGGCGCAGACATCGTGACAGGTCGACGGCCGAGGTGCCGTCGGTCGCCTCGCCGACGACCTCCAGGTGGTCCTCGGCATCGAGCAGAGCCCGGAAACCGGCTCGCATCAGCGCCTGGTCGTCGGCGAGCAGCACCCGGATCATCGCGGCTCCCGCCGCCGGCCGGTCATCGTGGACCGTCCAGCGGGAACGTGGCCCGGACGGTGAAACCGTGGTCGTCGTGCGCGGCGGCGTGCAGGGTGCCGCCCAACGCGGTGACCCGTTCCCGCATGCCGCGCAGCCCCACACCCGGGGTCACCGGCTCAGCCGGCGACGCCCGCCCGTCGTCGGTGACCGCGACGGTCAGCCCGGCCGGGGCGTACCGCACCTGGATGCGCGCGGCCGCGGGGCCGGCGTGGCGGGCCACGTTGGTGAGGGCCTCCTGGATGACCCGGTACCCGGCCTGGTCGACCTCGTCGGGCAGGTCCCGGCGTTGACCGGTGACGGTCACCTGCACCGGTACGCCGGCCGCCCGGGTCCGCTCCGCCAGCTCGTCCACCCGGGCCAGCCCGAGCCGGTCGTCGTCGCCCGGTGCGCGCAGGACGCCGAGGGTCGTGCGTAGCTCCCGCATCGCGGCACCGCTGGCCTCCTGGATCGCCAGCAGGGTCGCCGACGGTTCCTCGCCGTGTTTGCGGGCCAGATGCACGGCGATGCCCGCCTGCACCTTGATCACCGAGATGCTGTGGGTCAGGGAGTCGTGCAGGTCGCGGGCGATGCGCAGGCGCTCCTCCCCGGCGCGCCG
The DNA here is from genome assembly GCF_040675155.1 of Micromonospora sp. NPDC049645. Taxonomy (NCBI): domain Bacteria; kingdom Bacillati; phylum Actinomycetota; class Actinomycetes; order Micromonosporales; family Micromonosporaceae; genus Micromonospora; species Micromonospora sp. NPDC049645. The sequence goes on along the minus strand of NZ_JBFAOI010000010.1, from coordinate 6,691 downwards.
CAGGGCCATCTCCTCGCGGGTGCGTTCGGCCTCCACCGCCCGCTGCTCGACCTGCTCCAGGTACGCCCGGCGTTGCCCGCCGACCAGCCCGGCGACGTTGGCCGCCACGAACCAGCCGAGCAGCAGGGCCGTCCGCTCGACGATCAACTGGCCGGGCCGGCCGGGCGGCGCCACCGAGATGTCGTGGGCGAGGAAGCCACCCAGGAAGACGAGGCTGGCCACGGCAGCCGCCGACCGGCGCCCCTGCCAGGCGGCGACGTAGACCGCGCCGAGCACGGGGAACGCGGCGGACACCCCGGGGTGCACCCGGATGTGCAGGGCCAGCATGGCGACGGTGACCACGCCCAGCGCCACCACCGGGTGCCGTCGGCACGCCGCCACGGCCACCGCCATGGCCAGGACCAGGACGACGTCGAGCGCCCCCACCGTCGCGGCGTCCGGAGTGAGCGCGGCGTTGCCGAGCAGCAGGGCGCCGAGGGCGAGACCGCTGACGGCGTACGGAAGATCGCGGCGCATGGTCGCACTGTAGGGCGGTCGTCGTCGGTGCGGCATCCCGCGCACGTGGTAGCTGTGGCGTACCACGGGCGCGGTATCGGTGGCGCGGCAAGTGTCTGCGGCGGAACGACGCTTTCCCAGCCCGCCACGGCAAGCATCTAGCTCATGACATACCGCTTCTTCACCCCCACGCCCGCGAGGTCGGTCACCGGCCGCAGCGCGGCCGTCTACCAGCAATTACGTGCCGAGTTTCTCGGGCCCCTGCCCACCTTCCAGGCGCTCTCGGCCGTGCCGGAGGTGCTGGCCGGGACCTGGGCGCTGATGCGTGAGACGCTGCTCGCCGGGGACGCCTCCCGGGTCGAGCGCGAACTCGTCGCCGCCGCGGTGTCCCGGGCCAACCGCTGCCAGTTCTGCGTCGACGCCCACGTGCTGCTGCTGCACGCACTGGGCGAGCCGAAGCTGGCCGAGGCCGTCGCCCGGGGTGTGACGCCGCTGGAGCCGAGGCACGCCGAGTTGGTCCGCTGGGCGCAGGCCAGCCGCAGCCCGAGATCCGCCGACTGGACCAGCCCGTACCGGCCCGAGATCACCGGAACCCTGCTCGCCTTCCACTTCATCAACCGGGTCGTCTCGGCGTTGCTCGACCCCGATCTGCTCCCCGGCGGTCTGCAACGCTCCTCGCTGGTGCGTTCGGTGGGGGGCCGGCTCTACGCCCGGGCGGCCCGGGAGCCGAAGGAACCCGGCGGAAGCCTCTCCCTCCTCGACACCGGCGCGACGGCGGTACCGGCCTGGGCGGGGGACAGCCCGGTCGGCGTCGCCTACGCGTCGTTGCGCGACGCCGCCACCCGGGGTGCGGACCTGCTGGGCGACGTGGCGCGCCGGACCGTCGAGGCCACCGTGCGCTGGGAGGACGGGCGGTTCCCCGCTCGGCCCACGGACTGGGCCGTCGACCTGGTCCGCGACGTACCGGGCGCGGACCGCATCGGAACGCGGATCGCGTTGCTGTCGGCGTTCGCGCCGAGCGCGGTCAGTCCGGGCGACGTCGCCCTCTGGCGGCTCTCCCACCCGGCCGACGCCGACCTCGTGCGGTTGGTCGCGTACGGGGCGATCACGGCAACCGATCATGTGGCCCGGGCCCTGAGCTCGGCGCACCTCGAGGAGGTCACCGATGCGTAGGGCACTCGTCGTCATCAGCGCTCTCCTGCTCGGGGCGTTCGTCCTGCAGTTCGTCTTCGCCGCGGTGGGCGGGTTCACGAAACCCGCCGGGGACGGCGCGTACACCCTGCACAGCGTCAACGGCATGGTGGTCATTCCGTTGCTGACCCTGCTCACCGCCCTGGTCGCCGCGCTGGCGAAGGCGCCGGGTCGACTCATCGGCCTCGCGATCCTGCCGATCGGCCTGGTCGTCCTGCAGGCGCTCATCGCCATGCTCGCCGACGGGTTCACCGACGCGTCGGGGGTCAGCACTCCGCTCAGCCTGACCATCGGCGGGCTGCACGCGCTCAACGGAATCATCGTGGTGCACGTGGTGGTCGGTGTCCATCGGGCAGCGCGAAGGCTGGCCGGCCCGGTGCCGGCCGACGACGGGGTGGCCGCCCGGGAAGTGGAGCCGGCATGAGCACCGGGTCACTGCTCGCGGCCGACCTCGTGATCGCGGTCCTCGCGGCCGCCTGCTGGTTGGGTGGCGGCGCCGCGTCGACCGCCCGGCGCCGTCCGCTCGCGCTGGGACTGGCGGCCCTCGCGCTGGTCGCCACCCTCGCCCGCGCGATCACGATCACCGCGCTCGCCCGCGCCGGCTGGTGGTTCGCCGCGGAGAAGGTCCTCATCGCCGCGCCCCTGTCGCTCGCCGCGGTGGGCGTCGCCGGGCCGCGGTTGCTGCAGGCCCCGCGCGACATCCGGGCCGTCGCGGTGCCGCTGCTCTTCGCCGGGTACGCCACGAGCAGCGCCCTGCTGGTGACGGTCCTGCACGGTTACCCGGCGTCGGCCGGAGCCGGGCTGCTCGCGGTCGCCGGGGTCGTGGCGGCGACGGTGATCACGGGCCGTGCTCTCGGCGCGCGCCCGCGCCGGACGGTCTCCCGGGTGGCCGTCGTTGTGGCGGGCGCGGCGCTGGTGACCGGAACCGGGCTGACCGTCGCCGCCGGCGCCACGTCGGTCGTACCCCATGATCACGGCTATCCGGTGGCCCGGATCGCCGCCGAACCCACCAGGCGGTTCACCCTGACGGCCGGGACCACCACGGTGAACGCGGGCGGCCGGAACGTCGCGGCGTGGGCGTTCAACGCCCAGGTACCCGGACCGGAGTTGACCGCCACCGTCGGCGACGTCCTGGACGTGACGCTGCGCAACCGCGACATCGAGCGCGGCGTCACCCTGCACTGGCACGGGTACGACGTGCCGAACGATCAGGACGGGGTGCCCGGGGTGACGCAGGCAGCGGTGCGGCCCGGGCAGGAGTTCGTCTACCGGTTCCGCGCCGACCAGGCCGGGACGTACTGGTACCACACGCATTCGGCCTCCGACGTCGGCGTACGGATGGGCCTCTACGGGGTGCTGGTGGTGCGACCCAGGCCGGTGACCGGCGTCGACGTCACCGTGCCGGTGCACACCCTGGCGGGCCGTTCGTTGCCCGCGCCGAGAGTGGAGCGGGTCGAGGCCGGCGCACCGGTGCGGTTGCGGCTGATCAACACCGACAGCACGACGCACCGCTACGCCCTGGCCGGGACCGCGTTCCGGGTCGCCGCCATCGACGGCGTCGACCTGCGGGGCCCGACCCCGCTGGCGGACACCGCCGTGCTGATCCCGGCCGGGGGCCGCTACGACCTCGTCTTCAACGCGCCAACGACCCCGGTGGCGCTGTTCGTCGACGGACGGGCGGTCTACTCGACCGGCCCGGTGTCGACGGCGACCGGCACCTGGCCGGTGCTCGATCCGCTCGACTACGGGGCGAGGGCTCCGGTGCCCTGGTCCCGGGTCGACAAGACGTTCACCCTCGTGCTCGATCGCGGCCTCGACCTGCGCGGGTTGCTGCCCCGGTACGCCCACACCGTCAACGGCGCGGCCGACCCGGACATCCCACCGCAGGTGGTACGCCTGGGCGACGTCGTGCTGTTCACGATCGTCAACCGGTCGCAGGTCGTGCACCCGTGGCACCTGCACGGCCACCACGTCCTGGTGCTGGCCCGTGACGGGGAGCCGGCGGCCGGCAGCCCGCTGTGGCTGGACTCGTTCGACGTCCGTCCGGGCGAGGTGTGGAAGGTGGCGTTCCGGGCCGACAACCCGGGGATGTGGGCCAACCACTGCCACAATCTGGCGCACGCCGATGCCGGGATGACGCTGCATCTGATGTACTCCTGATCGCGGGAGCGACCGATCGCTCCCGCCTGTGTGCCAGGGTGGTTCATGCCCTTGAGCCAGTACCACCTCAGAACGTCGGTCGCGGTGTCGGACATCGCGGCGGCGGTCGCGTTCTACGAAGGCAAGCTGGGCCTACCGGTGTTGCGGTCCGGGCCGAGCGCGACCGTCGTCGACGGCAGCCGTGTCTATGGTTCCGGTGGCGGGCCGGCACTCAACGTGTACCAGTCGGTCACCGCCGGGAAGACCCCGGCGACGCTGGCGACGTGGTATGTCGACGACATCGACCAGACAGTCGACGAACTCGCGTCGGCGGGGGTCGCGCTGGTCCGCTACCCGGGGTTGGCACACGATGCCAAGGGGATCACCGCGCGGGCCGGCGGCGGGCGCGTCGCCTGGTTTCAGGACCCCGATGGGAACACCTTCGCCATCGAGGCCGACGTCTGATCCGTGATGCCGGTAGTTTTCTGGCATGACTGAGGACACCTTCCGCTCGGTGGCGATCGAGCGCACCAGCCTGGGCAATTACGTCGTGCGGAACGTCCGGGGCGGGTCGGTGTCGTTGGGCACGGGCGAGGACGGCAGTTTCACGCCGGTGGAGCTGCTGCTGGCCGCCATCGGCGGCTGCACCGCGGTGGACGTGGATCACATCACCAGCCGTCGCGCCGAGCCGACCGGGTTCACCGTCGCCGTGACCGGTGACAAGATCCGCGACGACGCCGGCGGGAACCGGATGCAGAACCTGCGGGTCGAGTTCACCGTGACGTTCCCGGAGGGCGCGGACGGCGACCAGGCCCGCGCGGCGCTGCCCCGGTCGCTGCGGCAGTCGCACGATCGGTTGTGCACGGTCTCCCGCACCGTCGAGCTCGGCACTCCCGTCTCGATCACCGGGGCCGACGGGCCGACCGGAGACTGATCGTCGTTGAGCACCGCTACTCAGGTCCGGTGCGCTCGGTTCGTGTGAGGGTGGCGGCATGCGTCGACTACTGGTGCCACTGCTGATCGTCCTCGCCGCGGCGGTGGGGTGCGCCGACCTGGACGCCCAACCGGGTCGTCCGGGCCCGACGGTCGCGGAGCCGGCGCCCACTGCACTGCTCGCCGACGGCAGCGTTCCCTGGGCCGACCTGAGGATCACGGACGAGGACCTCAACGGCCGCCCTGCCGGGCCGAGGGTTCCGGCCGCCGGCAGTGAGCCGTGCCGGGCGGAGCAGCTGATCGGTCGACTCAGCACGTGGACGCGGCCTGGCGCCGGTGGTGAGACGCCCCGGGGCTTCGACGCCGCCATCGGCACGCTCATCGGCGAGGTGGACGTGCGGAACTCGTCGACGGTGGAGTGCACCCTGCAGGGCGAGGTGCCCACCACCATGCACGCCGGTGGCCGCGAGATCCCGATGCTCTACACCCACGGCATCAACGAGGAGGGGCGCGCCCGGGTGGTCGCCGTGCCGGCCGGTGGCCACGCCAGCCTGCGCCTGGACTGGTCCGGGCCGTTCTGTCAGCCGACCGTCGGGCCGGTGGAGCTCGCCATCGAGCTGCCGCACGACGGCGGCACGTTGCGCGCACCGGTCACCGCCGATGAGCGGCCGGGCTGTCCGCAGGGCGAGGGGGTCCACCCCCGCGCTCGGGGGACGCTCTCCGCGAGCGGGTTCACCGAGCCGGTGGCGGTGTCGAAGCCCCCGTCGTCGCCGCTGGACAAGCTCACCGTGGCTGTCCAGGGGCCGGCCACCGCCGCCGCCGGGTCGCGGCTCACCTTCCGGGTGACGCTCGGCAACCCGACCGGCGGCCCCCTCGCGCTGGACCCTTGCCCGGGCTACCTGATGGAACGGTTCTCGCTCGGCGACGCGACGAACGACGCGGTCAACACCTCCCAGCTGTACCGGCTGAACTGCCGTCCGCTTCCGCAGATCCCCGCCGGCGGCAGCGCGGTGTTCGAAATGGCCGCCGAGGTGCCGGCCTCGATGCGCGCCGGGCGGACGTTGACGGTGACCTGGAAGTTCTACCTGCCGCACTACGTGCAGGGCGCCGACCAGTTCGGGGTGCTCACCCTGACCGTCGTCTGAGGAGCGTCGCTCCGGGCGGGCCGCGCCGGAGAGTCGACCGTGAGCGCGAACCAGGGGATAGATGTTGTTGAGGGTATGGGAGCGCTCCCGTAACATACCTGACGCGGCCTGTTAACGCTCACAATCGGTCATCGAGAAATGACCACCACCAATGTGTAGGCCGCCATCCCGCGAGGAGGGTGCTATATGACCAGATCCAGAGCCACCAATGTCGGTCTGGTTGCGGCCGGCGTCGGTCTACTGGTGTCGTCGACAGTGGTCGCGGCGCTGCCCGCCGGCGCGGCGGCTGAGGGTTGTTCGGTGAACTACGCCGTGTCGTCGCAGTGGCAGGGCGGCTTTGGCGCCAACGTGGCGATCACGAACCTGGGTGACCCACTGAGCAGTTGGACGCTGACCTGGTCGTACGGCGCCGGGCAGACGGTCACGCAGGCCTGGAACACGTCGCTGACCCAGAGCGGGTCGGCGGTGACGGCGAGGAACGTGAGCTACAACGGTGCGATCCCGACCAGCGGCACGGTGTCGTTCGGGTTCAACGGGTCCTGGACGAGCAGCAATCCGGCACCGACGAGCTTCGCCCTGAACGGCGTCACCTGCACCGGTGGCACGACGCCGACGACTCCGCCCCCGACGGATCCGCCCCCGACGACTCCGCCTCCGACGACTCCGCCGCCGACCACGCCGCCGCCCACCCAGACCTGCGATCTTCCGTCGACGTACCGCTGGTCGTCGACGGGCCAGTTGGCGACGCCGAGGTCGGGTTGGGTGTCGTTGAAGGACTTCACCGTCGC
>NZ_JBFAOI010000009.1:0-301749 GCF_040675155.1 Micromonospora sp. NPDC049645 | reverse complement strand
GAGTACCCCGAAGGGCCTTTCCGCTCGACTTGCATGTGTTAAGCACGCCGCCAGCGTTCGTCCTGAGCCAGGATCAAACTCTCCAACAAAAAATTAGTTGAACAGCAATCCCGACAACAAACAAATGTTGCCAAAGGAATCCCAACCAGCCAGCAAAAACTGACCAGTCCGGGGTATAAATCATAATTGGCACTGGCTTTACAAGCACCCTGTTGAGTTCTCAAAGAACAACCACACACCGACCAGAAGCCCCACCTCAGTGGAACCCCAACCGGGGCTTTTCCGTACCGTGTCCGTAGCGCTTTCCAGCGCCAGGCACTTTTACTACGTTACCCGCTCGTTTCGGCCGTGTCAAACCGGTGTTTCGCGGTTCGTCGTGCTTCATCCGATAATGCGGGCACCATGTCTCGACCGGCTTGCGCCGCCCTCGTCATGGATTCGGCAGGCCGGCCGTCGCGATTTCTCGCGACCCGCCCGGTGCCCTGCCGGTTCGTAACCATACCCGGTCGGTTTCGCCGCACCAAATCCGCCTCGCGGCGTTTCTGGCGGCACCTCCCGGTTGGAGTTCCGGCGAGCAAGCCCGCCCGACCTCCGAGGTCGTTGGCCGGCGCTCCGGCCGTTTCAGGCTTTCGCCTGTTTCGTCCGTTCCGCGCTGGCAGAGAGAAAGTTACGCGTCCGGCGGGATGATCGTCAAATCCGCCGGACGCGTCCCCCGTCACATCGTCGACGGGAGGCTATTCACCCAGCTCAACGCCCGCGAACGAACGTTTCCCCCGGCGCAGCACCAGGTATCGGCCATGCAGCAGATCGGCTGGCGACACCCCGGCGTCCACCTCGGTCACCCGGTTGTTGTTGACGTAGGCGCCGCCCTCGGCGATCACCCGCCGAGCCTCCTTGAGGCCGCTGACGAGCCCGGAATCCCGCAGCAGACCCGCCACATCGGGCAATTCGCCGGAGAGGCGTACCAGGCCCGCCTCGGTCAGTGCCGCGCGCAGCGTCTCCGGCGCCAACTCGTCCAAGGAACCGCGGCCGAAGAGCGCCTGACTGGCGGCGATCGCCTGTCGGGTCTCGTCGGCGCCGTGCACCAGGGTGGTCAGCTCCTCGGCGAGCGCCCGCTGCGCCAGCCGGGCCGCCGGCCGTTCGGCGGTCGCCTTCGCCAGCTCCTCCAGCTCGTCGCGGGTCCGGAAGCTGAAGTACCGCAGGTAGCGGTCGACCTCCTGGTCCTCGACATTGAGCCAGAACTGGTAGAACGCGTACGGGCTGGTCATCGTCGGGTCGAGCCAGACCGCGCCGCCCTCGCTCTTGCCGAACTTCGTACCGTCGGCCTTGGTGACCAGGGGCGTGGTGAACGCCTGCACCGGCCCCGCGCCCCGGCGACGGACGTAGTCGACGCCGGCGGTGATGTTGCCCCACTGGTCGGAACCACCGAACTGGAGCTGACAGCCGTGCCGTCGGTGCAGCTCGAAGAAGTCGTTGGCCTGCAACAGCTGGTAGCTGAACTCCGTGAAGCTGATGCCGGTCTCCAGTCGGGCCCGCACCACCTCCCGCGCCAGCATCTTGTTCACCGGGAAGTGTTTGCCGACGTCGCGGAGGAACTCGACGATTGACATCTCGCCGGTCCAGTCCAGGTTGTTGACCAGCTGCGCCGCGTTGTCGCCGGTGTACGACACGAAGGGCGCGAGCTGCTCGCGGATCCGCTCCACCCAGCCGGCGATCACCTCGGTCGGGTTGAGCGCCCGCTCGGCGCTCTCCTTCGGGTCACCGATCTGCCCGGTGGCCCCGCCGACCAGCAGCAACGGGCGATGGCCGGCGAGTTGCAGCCGGCGGGCCATGAGGACCTGCATGAGGTTGCCGACGTGCAGGCTCGGCGCGGTGGGGTCGAAGCCCACGTAATAGGTGGCGGCACCTCCGCCGTCGAGCAGCTCGCGCAGCTCGTCGAGGCCGGTCGAGTCCTGGATCAGGCCACGCCAGAGCAGGTCGTCGGTCAGGGAGTCCCGCCCGGACGGCGGGGGGCTGCTGTCGGTCACGGTCACCGATTCTCCCCCATCGTCGGCGTCGACCCGTACCGGGTTTGCCGCAATCCGCCCCGGCTAGGCTTGCGCCTCGTTGATCGAGGAGGGCCTTGCCATGGAGATGCCGGATCTGATGGGTGGTTTCGTCGCCCTGCTCGGCCTCACGTTCGAGGAGGCCAGCGCCGACCGGGTGGTCATCAGCTGGCGAGTGCGCCCGGAGCTGCACCAGCCGTTCGGCATCCAGCACGGCGGGGTGTACTGCTCGGTCGTGGAGACCGCGGCCAGCGTGGGTGGCTCCCTCTGGCTGGCCGACCGGGGCACCGTGGTCGGGGTGTCGAACCAGACCGACTTCCTGCGGGCCGTCCGGGACGGCGAGCTGACCGCGGTCGGTACCCCGGTGCACCGGGGCCGCAGCCAGCAGCTCTGGCAGGTGGAGATCACCGACGCCGACGAGCGACTGGTCGCCCGTGGTCAGGTCCGGCTACAGAACCTCTCGCCCGCCTGAGCGCCACCGATCGCCGGACGGGTCAACCGCGGGCCTGGTCCAGCACCGGTTCCGCGGCCGGGTCGGTGTCGGCGTCGCCGTCGGTTTCATCGGGTACGCGGCTGAGCCGTACCTCGGTGATCGCCCGGTGGTCGATGCCGGCCACCATCAGCACCCAGCCGTCCAGCGTGACGTCCTCCCCGGCGACGGTGGGGATGTGCCCGAGCCGGGCCAGCACCAGCCCGGCGACGGTGGTGTAGTCGCCGGCCGGGCGGGACGGCAGCTCGACTCCGATGTCCGGGAGGTCGTGCACCGGGAAGGTGCCGGGCAGCAGCAACGCGCCGTCGGGGTCGCGCCGCACCGAGCGCACGTCCCGGTCGGTCTCGTCGTAGATCTCGCCGACGATCTCCTCCAGGATGTCCTCCAGCGTCACGATGCCGTCGACGGCGCCACGCTCGTCCACCACGAGCGCGATGTGCTGCCGCTCGGCCTTGAACTGACGCAGCGCGTCCACCACCGGTAGCGAGTCCGGCAGCAGCATCGGCGGCCGGGCGATCTCGTCGACCGGGCGGTCGTCGGGCACGCCCACCAGGTCGCGCAGGTGGATCACCCCGGCCGTGTCGTCCAGGCCGCCGTGGCGCACGACCGGAGCCCGGGAGTGCCCGGTGGCGGCCAGCACGAGCCGCGCGGCCTCCGCGGTGGTCCCGCTGTCGAGCGTGAAGACCTGCAACCGGGGTACGAGGACAGCCCGCAACCGCCGGTCGGCGATCTCCACGGCGCCCGCGATAATCGTCCGCTGCTCCTTGGTGAACCCGTGGTTGCCGGCGACGATGTCGCGCAGCTCGTCCGGGCCGATCTCCTCCGGTTGGTGTTTCGGGTTGAGCCCGACCAGGCGCACCACCACGTCGCTGGTGGCGCCGAGCGCCCAGACGGCCGGCCGGGTGAGGCTGGCGAGGAGGTCGAGTGGGCGGGCCACCAGCAGCGCCCACCGCTCGGCGGACTGCATGGCGATCCGCTTGGGCGCCAGCTCGCCGAAGACCAGGGTGACGAAGGTCAGCGCCAGGGTGACCGCCACGATCGCCACCGTCTCGGCGGCGCCGCCGAAGAACCCGAGCAGCGGCACGAGGGGTTTGGCCAGCGAGACCGCCGCGGCGGCGGAGGCCAGGAAACCGGCGAGGGTGATGCCGATCTGGATGGTGGCCAGGAAACGGTTCGGGTCCTTGGCGAGGCGGGCCAGCACCCGCCCGGCCCGGCTGGTGCGCTCCAACCGCTGGATCTGGCTGTCCCGCAGCGACACCAGCGCCATCTCGCTGCCGGCGAAGAGCGCGTTGATCACGACCAGGACTCCGACCAGGGCCAGTTGGCTCCCGTAGCTCTGCACGCCCGGTTCGCTCCCTCTGCGGTGGTGGCACCGGCCGGTACGCGCGGCACCCGCCGGTCGGCGAGCCCGCCCGGCGTCAGGCGTTGTCTTTGCCCCGTCCGGCGCCGGCCGAATCCTGCCCGGCGACGCTACGCCGAATCGGTGGTCACCGACACGGGCAGGTCGAGGACGTACGAGTCGCCCTCCGGGCGGAAGCCGAGGCGGTGGTAGTACGGGGCGACCATCCGGGGTGGGCTGACCACCCGGTGGAAGCCTCGTTCGGTGAACAGGTGGCTGCGCCGGTAGACGAACTCGCCCGGCGTGAAGTCCCGGAATTTCGGGGTCACGTAGTCCAGGTCGATCTGGGCGACACCGCGCGCCTCGGCGTGCGACAGCACCACGCCGACGACCTCGTCGGCGGTGACCACCAGGAACGCGGAGCACCCCGACGCGCCCGGGTCCCAGTGGAAGCCGGGGTTGAACCGGGCGATGTCGGTGGCGTGTACCCGCAGCGTGTGGGCGAGGAACTGGTCGCCGACGCCGACCTCCACCACCTGGTAGGTCTTCTCGTCGTGCCGGGTGGCGAGCATCCCGCGCAGATACCAGATGTTGATGGCCGCGAGCACCACGTTGAGCCCGACACCGGGCCAGACCTCGATCGCGGCGTTGTAGCCGATCAGCACGAAGCAGCCGACGAGGTTGAACGCGCGCAGCCGCAGGATGCGCGACTGCAGCAGCGACCAGACCAGCACCGCGGAGCCGGCCCAGCCGACGAGATCCCACCAGTTCACCCCGCGAGACTAGTGCCCGCCCAGGTCAGCGGCGTCGGCGGGCAGCTCCAGCAGCCACTCCTCGACGTCTTCGCCGCGGCCGTTGGCGTACCCCGAGTCTTCGCCGATCACGACGAACCCGCACTTGCGCAGCACCGCGAGGGAGGCGGCGTTGTCCTTGGCGGCGCGGGCGCGCACCGGCCGGGGCAGCTCGCGCAGCAGAGCGGCCAGGGCCGCCGTGGCGTGACCCCGGCCCCAGCGGGCCGGGTCGATCCAGTAGCTGACCTCGGTCTGGTCGTCGACCGGAAAGGCGCTCACGTAACCGACCACGTCGCCGTCGACCTCGACGGTGCGGACCAGGTTCGCCGGGTTGGTGAGCACCCGGGCCCAGTGTTGGGCGAACTCCCGACGGTCGGACGGGTCCTTGGGGCCGAACGCGGCCATCCGGTTGGCCTCCGGGTCCTGCTGGTGCAGGAAGAACTCGACGAGATCGTCCTCGCGGACCGGGCGCAGCCGCACATCGGAAGTCATCGGACGAGGGTATGCAACCGGGGTGACACGAAGCGGCGGCGTGGAGTCGGGCGGCGAGCGCCGCGAGTCGGCGCGTCCGGCCCCGCCGGTGCGGTCGGGCGGTCGACAATGAGCAGGCCGACTCTGGGAGCGCCGATGAACCGACCTGTCGTGGTGGGCGTGGACGGATCGCCGTCCAGCCTCGTCGCCGCCGAGCACGCGGCTCGGGTCGCGCTGCTCCGGTCCCGGCCGCTGCTGTTGGTGCACGCCTACCTGCACCCGTTCGGCTACGGCGTGCCGCTCAACCCGTACGACCTCGGGGTGCCGGTGCCCTCGGAGGAGGCGCAGCAGATGTTGGAGCGCACGGCGGCCGAGCTGGTCGACCGGTGCCCCGGCCTCACCGTGGAGGTGCGTCAGGTCGCCGGCGGTCCGGGGGCCACCCTGATCGAGGAGTCCCGTCGGGCGGAGCTGGTCGTGGTGGGCAGCCGCGGTCTGGGCGGGTTCGCCGGGCTGCTGCTCGGCTCGGTCGGCGCGCAGGTGGCCGCGCACGCCCACTGCCCGGTGCTGGTGGTCCGCCCGGACGAGCAGCCGATCCCGGTGGACGCCCCGGTGCTGGTCGGTGTCGACGGTTCCGAGCCGTCCCGGCGGGCCGTCAGCTACGGCGCCGACGAGGCGGCGCTGCGGGACGTGCCGGTGGTGCTGGTGCACGTCGGGCCGCCGGGCGAGGGCCGGACGGTGCCGGAGGAGATCGAGGAGTCGCAGGCCGCGTACCAGGCCGAGGGGGCGCGGCTCCTCGCCGACGCCTCGGCCGAGGTGCGCGCCGAGCACCCCGGCCTGGTGGTGCGGGAGCATCCGGTTCGGGCAGCCGGCGCGGCCCAGGGGCTCATCGAGGCCAGCGGCTCGGCGTCGCTGCTGGTCGTGGGCACCCGGGGCCGGGCCGGGTTCGCCGGTCTGCTACTCGGGTCGGTCAGTCAGGCGGCGGTCCAGCACGCGCACTGCCCGGTGCTGGTCGCCCATCAGGTCAGCTGACCGGGCTGTCGTCACCCCGGCCGAGCATCTGGAGGAAATCGGTGGTGAGGGCGAACGGGTCGGCCGGGCCGCTGGCCGGTGGCCGGCGCTCGATCTGGTCGGCCAACTCTGCGGCGGCGCGCCGGATCCGGCCGCGCAACGCGCCGTCGGCGGTGCCGTCCGCCCAGTCCTCCGGGGCGGCGAAGACCGCGGTCGGAACCACCACCGACCGGAGGTAGGCGAACATCGGGCGGACGGCGTGCTCCAGCGCCAGCGAGTGCCGGGCGGTGCCGCCGGTGGCGCCGATCAGCACCGGCCGGTCGACCAGCGACCCGGAATCCAACACGTCGAAGAAGGACTTGAACAGCCCGTTGTACGAGGCGCTGAAGATCGGGGTGACGGCGATGATCCCGTCCGCCCCGGTCACCGTGTCGATGACTTCACGCAGCGCTGCCGGCGCGAACCCGGTGAGCATGTTGTTGACCACGTCGTGGGCGTACTCCCGCAGGTCGACGACGTGCACCTGCACGTCGGCGCCGCGCCGGACCAACTCGTCGCGGGTGGCCGCGGCGAGTTGATCGGCGAGCAGCCGGGTCGACGAGGGCTGACTCAGCCCCGCCGAGATCACGGCCAGGGTGCGGTGGGTCATCGGGTCGCCCCCTCCGGCGCCTTGCCCGTCACGTCGTCGACGGCGTGCACGGTGCTGTCCTTGGCACCGCCCGCCGCGGCGACAAGCGAGGCGTGCGTGGGCGCCTCCGGCACGTGCGCCGGACGCAGCGCGGCGAACTCCTTGCGCAGCACCGGCACGACCTCCTCGCCGAGCAGGTCGAGCTGCTCCAGCACGGTCTTGAGGGGCAGCCCCGCGTGGTCCATCAGGAACAGCTGCCGCTGGTAGTCGCCGACGTACTCGCGGAAGCCGAGCGTGCGGTCGATGACCTGCTGCGGGCTGCCCACGGTCAGCGGGGTCTCCCGGGTGAACTCCTCAAGCGACGGCCCGTGCCCGTAGACCGGGGCGTTGTCGAAGTAGGGCCGGAACTCCCGGACCGCGTCCTGCGAGTTGCGGCGCATGAACACCTGCCCGCCGAGGCCGACGATCGCCTGGTCGGCGGAGCCGTGGCCGTAGTGCGCGTAGCGCTGGCGGTAGAGCCCGACCATCCGCTGGGTGTGCTCCTTGGGCCAGAAGATGTGGTTGGCGAAGAAGCCGTCGCCGTAGTACGCGGCCTGCTCGGCGATCTCCGGGCTGCGGATCGAGCCGTGCCAGACGAACGGCGGCACACCGTCGAGTGGCCGCGGCGTCGAGGTGAACGACTGCAACGGAGTGCGGTGCTTGCCCTTCCAGTCGACCACGTCCTCGCGCCACAGCCGGTGCAGCAGGTCGTAGTTCTCGATGGCCAGTGGGATGCCGGCGCGGATGTCCTTGCCGAACCACGGGTAGACCGGGCCGGTGTTGCCGCGGCCCATCATCAGATCCACCCGGCCGTCGGAGAGGTGCTGGAGCATCGCGTAGTCCTCGGCGATCTTCACCGGGTCGTTGGTGGTGATCAGCGTGGTGGCGGTGGACAGCAGCAGCCGTTCGGTGCGCGCCGCGATGTGGCCGAGCATGGTCGTCGGGGACGACGGCACGAACGGCGGGTTGTGGTGCTCGCCGGTGGCGAAGACGTCCAGACCGACCTCTTCGGCCTTCAGGGCGATCGCGACCATCGCCTTGATCCGCTCATGCTCGGTCGGCTCCCGACCGGTGGTCGGATCGACCGTGACGTCACCGACGGTGAAGATTCCGAACTGCATGACCAGCTCCTCGCGTGTCAACCGGGTGCCGTCGTGGTACCCGGACGCAGCTCTCAACTTATTTGACGCGTCAACTATTCCGTCGGCGGGATGCCTCCCAGTGGCGCCGGTCACCTCCCACAACGCGACATCCGGTGATAAAGGCCCCGCGCGGTGGCCGCGGCTCGCTCAGCCGCCCGCCACCGAGGGCAACACCTGCACCTCGGCGCCGTCGTTGACCGGGGTGGCCAGACCACCGGAGTGCCGGCAGTCTTCCCCGTCGACGAAGACGTTGACGTAGCGGCGCAACTCGCCGCGCTCGTCGCGGATGCGGCGCGCCAGGCGGGGATGCGCGACGGCCATCTCGTCGAGGACCGCCCGCAGCGTCCCGGCGGCGGTGACGCTCAGCCGACTCGCGCCGCCGGCCTCGCCGCGCAGCGGGCCGGGCAACAGCACGGTGACCACGATCAGACCTCCGCCGCGCGAACGCAGAGCACGTCGGGCAGGTGCGCCGCCACCGACGACCAGGAGTCGCCCTCGTCGCGGCTGGCGAAGACCGAGCCGGAACGGGTGCCGAAGTAGACCCCGCCGGGGGTGGCGTCATCGGCGCACATCGCGTCGCGCAGCACCGCCGGATAGAACGGGCCCTCGGGCAACCCGACCGACAGCGGCTCCCACTTGGCGCCGGCGTCGGCGGACCGGAACACCCGGCAGCGGTGGTCGGTCGGGAAACGCTCACCGTCGGCCACCAACGGGAAGGTCCACACCATGCCGCTGCGCCCCGGGTGGGCCACCATCGGGAAGCCGAAGTCGCTGGGCAGCCCCTCGGCGATCGAGGACCAGGTGCGGCCGTCGTCGTCGGAGCGGTAGACGCCGTGGTGGTTCTGCGCGTACAGCCGCTCCGGGTTGCCGGAGTCCCGCGCGACCTTGTGCACGCACTGGCCGAACTCCGGCCACTCGTCGGGCATGAAGTAGGCGCGGATGCCGGTGTTGCCCGGCGCCCAACTCGCCCCGGCGTCCTCCGAGCGGTAGACCCCGCCGGTCGACATGGCGACCAGCAGCCGAGCCGGGTCACGCGGGTGGGGCAGCACGGTGTGCACGGCCTGACCACCGAAGCCGGCCTCCCACTGCGGGCGGTGCGGGTGGTCCCAGAGGGAACGGACCAGCTCGAAGCTGCGGCCACCGTCGGTGGACCTGAACAGCGCGGAAGGCTCGGTGCCGGCCCAGACCACGTCCGGCTCGTCGGGGCCGGCCGGCATCAGCTGCCAGACCCGCCCGAGGGAGACGCCGGTGTCGGCCGGGAACGCGACCGGCGCCTGGTCGGGCTCGTCCCAGGAGGCGCCGAGGTCGTCGCTGGTGGCGACACTGGGCCCGAAGTGTGAGCTGGTCATGCCGGCGAGCAGCCGCGGGGTAGGACGACGGGTGTCGACCGCGACCGCGTACACACCGGTCATCGGGAAGTGCGGACCGGTGATCTCCCAACTGCGCCGGTCGTCGGTGCTGGTGGCGAGAAACAATCCTTTGGCTGTGCCGATCGCGAGCAGCGTTGCCATGACGACCTCCGACCGTCGGTGAGCAGGTGCGGTGATTATGGCCACAGCCTCCGACACATTCGACGAGGCACACGCCGGCCCGCCGAGCAGGGGCCTGGGAGCGGGCTACGCGCCGGCTGCCCTCGCGGCCCGCCGACGCGGCGCGTGCCGCCGGTAGCTGCTGACGGTGGGGTCACCGGTGATCCAGAAGCGCCACGGCACATCATGCGCGGCGGCCACCCCGACTCGCGGCCCGGCGGAGATGGCCGACCTCTCGACCGGGCGGGTCGGCGGCGTCAACCTCAGCGGCCCCTCCCCGTCGAGCAGGGACGTGCCGTTGGCGGAGGCGGTGGCCCCGAGCGCGACCACCAGCCGCGCCGGCCCGCGCGCGAGGTCACGATCAGCCACGTTCTCCCCCCGGCGCTTTCGGGCGAGGTCCACACCGTCGACGACCTCGCCGGCGCGCAGCAGGACGGCGGACGCCTCCCCTTCGGGACCGCACACGATGTTCAGACACCAGTGCACGCCGAACACGAAGTAGGTGTAGGCGTGCCCGGCCGGACCGAACATCACCCGGGTGCGGGGCGTGGGGCCCCGATGGGCGTGCGAGGCGGGGTCCTCCCCCGTGCCCGCGTACGCCTCGACCTCGGTCAGCCTGATCCGCACCGCACCGGCCGTGATCTCCCAGCCCAGCAGCCTCTGTGCCGTCTCGGCCACCTGACCGGCGGGGGCGTGCAGCCACGAGTAGTCCACCGGTCCAGGAAACGTCGACGAACCGGAATCGGCAAATCCACCCCGCGACTCTTAAACGTTGTGTTGACAACGGGACATTTAGAGTGTGTGCTGGGGACATGACCACGGACGACCCGTTCACCGCGCCCCACCCGGCCCGCGCCCGAGCCCACCGCACCCACGAGGCGCTGCAACGCATCAGCGAGCGGCACGCCGGCAGCGACAGCCAACGGGGGCGCTGGGCCCACCCGTACGTGCTGGACCCGTGGGAGGCGGTGGCCCTGGTCACCGCGCTCGCCGCCGGCGGGGCCGAGCGGGAGCCCGCCGAGGAGCCGGTCGACGCCGCCGACCTCACCGCCGCGCTGACCCTGCTGCCACACGTCCGCGCCGAGCTGGACGCCCTCGAGGCCGGGCTGTTGACGCTGGCCCGCGACCGGGGGCTGACCTGGCAGGCGATCGCGTACGGGCTGGGGCTGGGCAGCGCCCAGGCGGCCCGGCAGCGCTACGAACGGGTCGCCGCCCGCTCCTCCGAACAGACGTCCTGATCGGCAGGACCTCGCCCAGCCGACCGGCCGCCCGGATCCGGCGACGCGAACAGAGGCCCGATCGGCAGGGCGCGGGTGCGACGACGGTTGGACGGGCACACTGTGCGCACGACGAGGAGGCACCCATGGAGCGCGCGGACATGCTGGCGTACTGCCTGGCCAAGCCGGGAGCATGGCTGGACCGGCCATGGGAGGGCGACGAGGTGGTGAAGGTCGGCAGCCGGATCTTCGCGTTCCTCGGCAACGGCGGGGGCAAACCGACGGTCGGCATCAAGTGCGGGCAAACCCGGGAGGTCGCCGACGAGTGGCTGCACCGGCACCCCGACGACGCCAGCGTGATGGCCTACATCGGCCGGTCCGGGTGGAACACGCTGCGCCTCGACGGCGGAATCGACGACGAGGAGTTGACCGAGGCGGTCGACGCGTCGTACGACATGGTGGTGGCCAAGCTGCCCAGGCGGGAGCGCCCGACGGCCTGAACCCACCGCGGCGCCGGCGGCGAGTGCCGACGCCACGGCACGGCTCAGCGCGGAACGACCCGTTCGGTGGCCCACTCCCGCCAGCTCACCAGCCGGTCCGCCGCGGCGGCGAGCTGGTCGGCGACCGGACCGGGGCCGGTGGAGCCGGGGGTCGTGCGGGCCGCGAGAGCCGAACGGACCGAGAGCACGTCACGCACCGACGGGTCGAGGTGCTCGCTGACCGCGGCCAGATCCTCGTCGGAGACGTCCTCCAGCTCGCACTCCCGGGCCGCGCAGAGCGCCACCAACCGGCCGGTGATCTCGTGCGCGTCCCGGAACGGCACCTGCCGCCGGACCAACCAGTCGGCGACCTCGGTGGCGAGGGAGAAGCCGACCGGGGCGGCGGCGACGAGGCGGTCCACCCGGACCGTCATCGTGGAGATCATTCCCGCCAGGGCCGGGAGCAGCAGCTCCAGGGTGTCGACCGCGTCGAACGCCGGCTCCTTGTCCTCCTGCATGTCCCGGTCGTACGTCATCGGCAGGCCCTTGAGCATGGTCAGCACCGTCATCAGACCGCCGACCAGTCGCCCGGACTTGCCCCGGGCCAGCTCGGCGATGTCCGCGTTCTTCTTCTGCGGCATGATCGACGAGCCGGTGGCGAACGAGTCGTCCAGCTCCACCCACCCGAACTCGTGCGAGGTCCAGAGCACCACCTCCTCGCCGAGGCGGGACAGGTGCACCCCGATCAGGGCGGTGGTGAAGAGGAACTCGGCCACGAAGTCCCGGTCCGCGACGGCGTCCATCGAGTTGGCGAACGACGTCCGGAAACCCAGCTCCTTCGCCACCGCCATCGGGTCCAGCGGAAGCCCGGAACCGGCGAGGGCGCCCGCGCCGAGCGGGCTGATCGCCGCCCGGTGGTCCCAGTCGCGCAGCCGCTCCAGGTCGCGCAGCAGCGGCTGCACGTGGGCGAGCAGCCAGTGCCCGAAGGTGACCGGCTGGGCGTGCTGGAGGTGGGTCATGCCCGGCGCCGCGGTGTCGACGTGCCGCTCGGCCTGCTCGACCAGCGCCTCCGCCAGTTCGACCAGACGGCTGGCCACACCCCGGGCGTGATCACGCAGGTAGAGCCGCAGATCGGTGGCGACCTGGTCGTTACGGGACCGGCCGGCGCGCAACTTGCCGCCGAGGCTGCCGAGACGCTCCAGCAGACCACGCTCCAGCGCGGTGTGCACGTCCTCGTCGTCGATGGTCGGGCGGAACGATCCGGAGGCGCAGGCCGCCTCCAGGTCGTCCAGCGCGGCCAGCATCCGGCCCAGCTCCTCCGGATCGAGCAGGCCGGCGCCGGCGAGGACCCGGGCGTGCGCTCGGGAACCGGCGATGTCGTACGGGGCCAGGCGCCAGTCGAACTGCACGCTCACCGACAGTCGGGCGAGCGCCTCGGCGGGGCCGCCCGCGAACCGGCCACCCCAGAGGCTCGTCCGGTTGGTGGCGGCGCTGTTCTCGGTCAGGCTCTTGTCGTCCACGCCGCTCATCATTGCTCTGCTCGCCTCTCACTCGCGACTGCGGGGTTCCTCCGCCGCGCTCGGTCACTGCTCATCCGCGCCGGTGTCACTGTCCGCGACCGCCCGGCCAAATGTCGGTCACGGCGCGGTGTTTCCGTCAACGGTGTCCTCCCGGCGGGCCCAGCCGGCGAGTTTGTCCCCGAGCGCGGCCCCGCCGACGGCCTCACGGGCCACGACGAGGATGGTGTCGTCACCGGCGATGGTGCCGACGATCTCGGGCAGACCCGCCCGGTCCAACGCGCTGGCCAGGTACTGGGCTGCGCCCGGTGGCGTCCGCAGCACCGCGATGTTGCCGCTGGAGTCGACCCCGTTGAGCAACTCGCGCAGCAGCCGTACCAGCCGGGCCGGCGCGGCCTCGGCATCGCGCAACGGTCGCTGGCCGTCCTCGGGAATCAGGTAGACGGCCGGGCCGTCGCCGCCGCGCACCTTGACCGCGCCCAGCTCCTCCAGATCCCGCGACAGGGTGGCCTGGGTGACGCCGACGCCGTCGGCGGCGAGCAGGTCGGCCAACTCGGTCTGCGACCGGATCGCCCGGTCCCGGATCAGCTCCACGATCCGGGCGTGCCGGGCCGCGCGGGTCAACGGCGCGGTCATCGCAGCTGCCCGGTATCGGGGTCCAGCAGGAAAGCCAGCAGCGCCTTCTGGGCGTGCAGCCGGTTCTCCGCCTGGTCGAAGACCGCGCTCTGCGGGCCGTCCAACACCTCGTCGGTGATCTCCTCGCCCCGGTGCGCGGGCAGGCAGTGCAGCACGATCGCGTCCGGCGCGGCCTGACCGAGCAACTCCTTGTTGACCTGGTACGGCAGGAACGGGGTGATCCGGTCCAACCCGTCGGCCTCCTGCCCCATCGACGTCCAGGTGTCGGTCGCCAGCACGTCGGCGTCGCGTACCGCCTGGGTCGGGTCGGTCAACACCCGCACCGACCCGCCGGTCTGCGCGGCGATACCGGCCGCCTGCTCCACCACGGCCGGATCGGGGGTGAACCCGGCGGGGCCGGCGATCCGGACGTGCATCCCGGCCGTCGCCCCGGCCAGCAGGTACGACTGCGCCATGTTGTTCGCGCCGTCCCCGACGTACGCCAGGGTGCGACCGGCCGTCCCGCCGCACCGCTCCCGGATGGTGAGCAGGTCGGCCAGCAGCTGACACGGGTGGAAACCGTCGGTGAGCGCGTTGACCACCGGCACGGTGGCGCCTCCCGCCACCTCGGCGATCCGTTCGTCACCATGGGTACGCAGCACGATGGCCGCGACGTAGCGGGACAGCACGCGCCCGGCGTCCGCGAGGGACTCGCCCCGGCCGAAGTGGGTGACCTGCGTGTCCACGACGAGGGGGTGCCCACCCAACTCGGCGATCCCGGCGTCGAACGAGATCCTGGTGCGCAGGCTCTGCTTGTCGAAGAGCACCGCCACCGAGCGGGGGCCGACCAGCGGCCGGTGGGCGAACCGGTCCGCCTTCATCCGCGCCGCCAGGTCGAGAACCGCCGACTGCTCGGCGGGCGAGAGGTCGTCGTCGCGTAGGAAGTGCCGGGTCATCGAGTCGTTCCCGTCGTGGTGGTCAGGGTGGATGGTGCGACAGTCGCGCCGGCGGCCACCGGGGCGGTGGCGTCCAGCGCGTCGGGCAACGCCGCGAGGAAGGCGTCGACCTGGGCGGCGGTGAGAATCAGCGGCGGAGCCAACCGGACCACCCCCGGCTGCACCGGATTGACCAGGAAACCGGCCTCCCGCAGCGCCTCGGCCAGCACCGACGCCACGGGCGCGGTGAGCGCCACGCCGAGCAGCAGCCCGGCACCGCGTACCTCGGCGATCAGCGGGTGACCCAGCGCCTCGATGCCGCGACGCAGACGCTCACCGACCCGCTTGACGTTGTCGAGCAGACCCTCGTTGGCGATGGTCGCCACCACGGCGAGCGCCGCCGCGCAACTGACCGGGTTGCCGCCGAACGTGGTGCCGTGCGAGCCGGGGGTGAGCAGATCCGCGGCGGGACCGAAGGCCAGGGTGGCACCGATGGGCAGCCCGCCACCCAACCCCTTGGCCAGGGTGATCACGTCCGGCTCCACGCCCTCGGCCTGGTGCGCGAACCAGTGCCCGGTACGCCCGACGCCGGTCTGCACCTCGTCGAGGACCAGCAGCGCGCCGTGCCGGGCGGTGATCCGCCGGGCCGCGGCGAGGTAGCCGGCCGGCGGGACGAGCACACCGTTCTCACCCTGGACGGGCTCCAGGATCACCATGGCGGTGTCGTCGGAGACCGCCGCGTCGAGGGCGGCGACGTCGCCGAAGTCGACGTGGGTCACCTCTCCGGGCAACGGCCGGAACGGGTCAGCCTTGGCCGGCTGGCCGGTCAGCGCGAGGGCGCCCATGGTGCGACCGTGGAAGCCGCCCCGGGTGGCCACCACGTGGGTGCGGCCGGTCCGCCGGGAGAGCTTGAACGCCGCCTCGTTCGCCTCCGCGCCCGAGTTGGCGAAGAAGACCCGCCCGGGTCGACCGGCGAGCGCCAACAGCAACTCGGCCAGGGCGACCGGTGGCTCGGCCACATAGAGGTTGGAGACGTGCCCGAGGGTCGCGACCTGCTTCGACACCGCAGCCACCACGGCCGGGTGGGCGTGCCCCAGAGCGTTGACGGCGATACCGCCCACCAGGTCGAGGTATTCCCGGCCGGCGTCGTCGACCACGACGGCACCGGCGCCGGAGACCAACGCCATCGGCGGCGTGCCGTAGTTGTCCATCATGGACTGCTTCCACCGCTGCGCCAACGTGCTCATGTCGCGTCCGTCCCGTCTCCCGGCACCACCATCGTTCCGAACCCTTCCGAGGTGAACACCTCAAGCAACGTGGAGTGCGCCACCCGGCCGTCCACGACGTGCGCGGCGGGCACTCCCCCACGCACCGCCCGCAGGCACGCCTCCATCTTCGGCACCATTCCCGACTCGAGGCCGGGCAGCAGCTTGGCCAGGTCGTCCGCGGTGATCTCGGAGACCAGGCTGGTGGTGTCCGGCCAGTCGGCGTACAGACCCGCCACGTCGGTGAGGACGACCAGCTTTCGGGCCCGCAACGCGATCGCGAGGGCCGCGGCGGCGGTGTCCGCGTTGAGGTTGTGCAGCACCCCCTCCACGTCCGGTGCCACCGTGGAGATCACCGGAATCCGACCGGCCTCGATCAGATCGGTCACCGCGGACACGTCCACCGACTCGACATCACCGACCTGGCCGACGTCGACCGGCTGCCCGTCCACAAACGCCGGGCGGCGCACCGCGGTGAACAGCCGGGCGTCCTCGCCGGACAGCCCGACGGCGTACGGGCCGTGCGAGTTGATCAGACCGACCAGCTCCCGGCCCACCTGCCCGACCAGCACCATCCGCACCACGTCCATCGCCTCGGCGGTGGTCACCCGCAGACCACCCCGGAACTCGCTGGCGATGCCGAGGCGACCCAGCATGGCCGAGATCTGCGGACCACCGCCGTGCACCACCACGGGCTTGAGGCCCGCGTAGCGCAAGAAGACCATGTCGGCGGCGAACGCCCGCTGCAACTCCGGATCGGTCATCGCGTTGCCGCCGTACTTGACCACGACCGTCGAGCCGGAGAAGCGCGCCAACCAGGGCAGCGCCTCGATCAGCGTCTCCGCTTTGACCTGCGCGCGAGCCAGATCGCTACTGAGACTCATGTGGAGTACGCCGAGTTCTCGTGGACGTACGCGTGGGACAGGTCGTTGGTCCAGATCGTCGCGGCCGAGGTGCCCGCGTGCAGGTCGATCCGGATGGTCACGTCCCGCCCGGTCAGGTCGACCTTCGAGCGGTCCTCGGCGGCGGCGCCGCGCCGGCACACCCACACCCCGTTGACCGCCACGTCCACCTCGTCCGGCTCGAAGGCGGCGGCGGTCGTGCCGACAGCGGCGAGGATCCGGCCCCAGTTCGGGTCGTTTCCGAACAGCGCCGTCTTCACCAGGTTGTTGCGGGCCACCGTACGGCCCACCTCCACCGCCTCGTCCTCGGTCGCCGCGCCGACCACGTCGATCGCGACCTGCTTGGTGGCACCCTCGGCGTCGGCCACCAACTGCTGGGCCAGATCGTGACAGGCGGCGGTGACGGCGGCGGCCAGCTCGGCCGGGGTCGGCTCGATGCCGCTCGCGCCGCTGGACAGCAGCAACACGGTGTCGTTGGTGGACATGCAGCCGTCGGAGTCGACCCGGTCGAAGGTGACCCGGGTGGCGGCTCGCAACGCCTCGTCCAACGTCGCCGGCCCGGCCACCGCGTCGGTGGTCAGTACGCAGAGCATGGTCGCCATCCCCGGCGCGAGCATCCCGGAACCCTTGGCCATGCCGCCGACGGTCCAGCCGCTGCCCCGGGCCACCGTGGTCTTCGGCCGGGTGTCCGTGGTCATGATCGCCTCGGCGGCGGCCGGCCCGCCGTCGCGGGACAGCGCCCGGATCGCCGCGCGGACCCCCGGAAGCAGCTTCGGCATCGGCAGCCGCTCACCGATCAGGCCCGTCGAGCAGACCGCGACCTCACCGGCACCGAGGATGAGCCGTGGGCTGACCGAGGTCAGCGCCGCGGCGGTGTGCTCGGCGGTGGCGTGCGTGTCCTGGAAGCCGGCCGGGCCGGTGCAGGCGTTGGCACCGCCGGAGTTGAGCACCACGGCACGGATCACACCGCCCTGCACGACCTGCTGGCTCCAGAGCACCGGCGCCGCCTTGACCCGGTTGGTGGTGAAGACACCCGCCACACCGGCGTCCGGGCCGTCGTTGACCACCAGGGCGACGTCCGCGCCGCCGCTGGCCTTGAGCCCGGCGGCCACCCCGGCCGCCCGGAACCCCCGAGGGGTGGTGACACTCACGGTGCGGTCCCCCAGATCGACAGGCCCGTCGTCTCCGGCAGACCGAGCATCAGGTTGGCGTTCTGCACGGCCTGGCCGGCGGCGCCCTTGCCCAGGTTGTCCAGCGCGCTGAGCACGATCAGACGACCCGAGTCGACGTCGACGGTGGCCTGTAGGTGACACGAGTTGGAGCCCACTGTGGCGGCGGTGTGCGGCCAGCGGCCCTCCGGCAGTACGTGTACGAACGGCGCGTCCGCGTACGCCCGCGCCAGGACCTCCTGCGGGTCCGCGCCACGCGCCGGGACCGCGGTGACCGTGGCCAGGATGCCGCGCGGCATCGGCGCCAGGACCGGAGTGAATGACAGGCCGGTCGCGCCGGTGGCCTGCTTGATCTCGGGTACGTGCTGGTGGGTGCCCACCCGGTACGGCGACAGGTCACCCATCACCTCACTCGCCAGCAGGTGCGGCTTGGCCGCCCGGCCCGCGCCGGAGGTGCCGGAGGCGGCGACTACCACCACGTCGGCGGGGCTGGCCACGCCGTCGGCGATCAGCGGCGCGAGCGCCAGGGTGATCGCGGCGGCGTAGCAGCCGGTGTTCGCCACCCGGGTCGAGCCGGCGATCAACTCGCGCTGGCCGGGCAGCTCGGGCAGGCCGTAGGTCCACTGCCCGGCGTGCGTGCCGCCGTAGTACTGCGCCCAGGCGTACGGGTCGGCGAGCCGGTGGTCGGCGCCCAGGTCGACGATCCGCACCCCGGCCGGAAGTTGGGCCGCGAGGGCCGCCGACTCGCCGTGCGGCAGGGCCAGGAAAACCAGGTCCGCGTCGGCCAGGGTCGTCGGATCGGTCTCGCCGAGCACCAGGTCGAGGCCGGTGAGCTGCGGGTGCACCACGTCCACGCGGTGCCCGGCCTGGCTGTGCGCGGTGGCGGTGACCAGGTCGAACTCCGGGTGCCCGGCGATCAGGCGCAGCAACTCACCCCCGGCGTACCCGCTCGCACCGGCGACCGCGACTCGAATCCCCATACCCACCTCCGCATGACTATGCAGCGAAGATTAACAAGGGCGACTCAGGAGTGCAAGTTCATGCAGCCTAGTGCATGGTAATGAGCGCGCGAGAGCAGCGGCCATGCGAGGGGTGTCCCCGGCCGGACGAATCCGGCAGAGGACACCCGTGTCAGTTCACCCGCTCGGACAGCCCGTGCTGACGCTCATATGTCCTCAGGGCCGCATCCCATGCCTCCGTGTACTCGCTCGGCCCCATGCCCAGGTCGCCATGTCCACGCACCGCCTCACGGAGCAGTTTGACGAGGTCGGGAACGGTTTCGCGACGTTCCTCCACGTACCGGCGGAACACCTCGGCGAACTGCTCACCGGTCAACCGTGCCGCATGCGAGGTCACCGGATCGTCCTCCAGATTCTGCAGCACCGCACACCAGCGGCGGGTCAGCTCATCCGCCTGGGCCGCCCTGATCTTCTGCAGCTCGTGATCACACTCAAGCCTGATCCGATCCTCCCAGTACGGCCGGAGCCGATCCCGGACCCGCTCGTCCGGGCTGACGCGAACGAGTACGCCAAAGTGCGGCACCGCACCCTCGCGTGGCCAGCGCTGTCCACCGAGACGGCCGTTCAGCGCACGCTCAAGGTCATGCGAGCGGTGGGGTTCATGTTCGCGTGCCAAATCTACTGCCCGTTCCCGGACAATCCCGGCGGCCCACCCCAGGTAGCGGTCGGCGCGGAACCGAAGCTCCTCGTACGTCATGTTCTGCGCGGTCCAGTTGTAGACGACGTGCAGCCGGAAATCGAACGCGTCCCCCTTGGCCGGCACCAGGATCGGCCCCGGGGCTTCCTGACGGAACGTCGCCGTGGTGGGGACAACTGGCGGTGGTGGGGGCGGAGGAAGGGGAAGCTCCGCTGGCGAAAAGAGCACGTGCCACCAACGACGAGGTGTCACCTGCCTGGGTACGGGTGGTCTTGTGCCGGGACCGCCAGGCGGATTTGTGATCATCGCGTCTCCTCATCGATCATTCGTTGTACGTCGTCGAGCAGGTCGTTATGGGGCATTACCGGACGCCAGACGTGGTGGAGCTGATGGTCCAAGCGATGACGCAGCGCCGGCTGCCCAGCGATCACGTGCCGCACCAGCTCAAGGCAGTGGCCGGCAACGGTTGACTGCCGGTCCGCCCGGTCCAGCCAGAATCCGAGGGTCCGCCACGAGCGGTATGCCGTCCACGGCAGGCTGAGAGCGGTCGCCCAGAGCACAGCCAGATCGGCCAACCGGATCGTTCCCTGATCGAGCAGGTGCAACAGCTCCGGCCAGTGCTCTCTCGGCGGTTCCGCCCAGCGGTCCGCGAGCACCCGCAGAGTCCGTGCGGCGTGGAGTTGCACCTCGGGGTCGACGGACGCGGTCCACTCCACCAGCGCCGGCACGACGCTCGCCGCGTGACCATTGCGATACACCTCCACCAGCCCCCGGACGACGGAGTTGTTCCACCGCTGCATCCGGGCCTGCGCCACCTGACGCAACTGGACCAACGCCGCGTCCGGCCAGAGCTGGGCCAGTCCGAGCCCGTACGCCCGCGCCACGGTGTCGCGTAGATGAGCTGCCGGACCGGCGGTCCACCGACCGAGTTCGGTTCGGACCCGGTGGTGCAGCGTCGGCTGCATCGCCATGGCAACCAGCACGATCGCTGCGGCCTGCCGAACCCCGGCGCGCCGTTCCCGGGCCAGTACTCCCACAATGTCGAGGGCCGCCTGCACGTCGCGGGTCGCCGACCAGCCGATGGCCCCAGCGGCGGCCTGCCGGACCGCCGGAAGGTCCCCGCGGATCAGGTCTGCCAGCCAGTCGAGGAGCTGACCAGGCGACCACCATTCGGTCCACGCGACTTCCAGCAACGCCGACCTGAGCGGCTCCGTGCCGGCAGGGAAGTCGATCCGGCACCCGCCCGGCGCTCGTACGTCGTTCAAGCGAGTGACGGCCTGACCCAGTGTCGACCCCAGCAGCGCGTCGATCGCCGACCCACGGAGGGGTGCGCCGGTCGATGTCATCTCTTCGAGGTCCGGTCGGGCCAGACGGCGAGCTGCCTGGTGTATCTCGGCTACGGGTTGTCCGGCAAGCACAGCGCAGGAGAGGCGGAACGCTCGCACCTCCTCGTTGGTGAACCCGCCGACCTCCTCGCCGTCGGGTCGCATTTCGAGGATCTCGACAGCCCGCTCCCGAAGTTGCAGCGGCAGAAACTGCTCCAGCCGTTCGGCCAGGGCGGCTGCCTTGGGAACGGTCCGAGCGATCATCGCGACGACCTTCAGGACCTCGCTGGGTCGAGGCTCTCCGGCCAGGTAAGCCGACAACAGTTGATGTCCGACGCAATCCACATCCACATATCGTTCGAGGCACCGCCCGTCGCAACTGTCCACGCACCAGCCGACACACTGCCCTCTGAGGTGATAGCGAAGCTGCGCCCGAAACACCTCTGTTGCCGGGGCTCTGCGGTGCTCCACGACGTGGCCGACGAGGTCGTGTCTCCGTTGGGAGAAGTCCCCCACCAGGACCACCGTCGTACCTGACGTCGCAGCCCTGGCAGACAGCGCCACGAGCGTGAATCCGTCGACCTCGCGGAGGGCAGCCTCGCTCAGCCGGAGCACGTAGCCGTGCCCGGCGGGTAACGGCGCCTCCGCGCCGAGCAGATCGGACAGCTGCTCGACACCGAGCACGCGGACCCGGTCGAAGCCATGTTTTCGGGCCACCGCCAGGGTGGCCGAAGTGATGAGTCCAGTCCCGACCGGACCGGAGAGGCAGACCAGATGTTGATGCTGGAGATGGTGGTCGAGCCGCTGATCACTGGGCGTGTAGGCGTACCCGCTGGCAATCTCCCGGACGCTGGCCTCGATCAGTGTTTCGAACCATACGCGCCCAGCGCCGTCGCGCGCGGTGGTGACGTTGACCGTTCCGATCGCGACGGCGCCATGACCGGTGGCGTTCTGACCCTGAACCTGAACATCGCCGACTTCGATGCCTGAGCCGCCCAGGAGGCCGGTGAGCCGGCGCAGCACGTCTCTAGGGTCAAGAAGGTCTTCAGGATCGTCCGCCTCCTCGGGTGGCCCCTCGGGCAGCTCGTTCGCCGAGCCCGGCTCCCCATCGCCATCGCCGGAACCAGTCCTTGTTGATCCGTCCCGCGATCCGCCGAGCACTCCATCGCTGGCGTCGCCAAGCGGGTCGTCGACGGAGGGCTCCTCCGACACGTCGTGCGGGAAATTGTCCAGATCCCGTTCAATGCCAGCGGGGGCCGGAGGATACCGATCGATCATCGGGGATTGCCTTGCCTCGTGCCGAAGTTCGCGTCGCGACCAACCGAGCCGATCGCCGTCGCACCCTGGCCGATCGCGTTCTGCCCCTTGACGCGGATGTCGCCGGTACGAATACCGCCTTGACCTATTTCGCTGTTCGCTGCCCTTGCCTCCGGGTTGTCCATCGGCTTCTCCGCCGCGTCGGCGCGGCCTTCCGGATCGGTCGGCACGACGCCCGGGACCGAGGCGCCGCTGAGATCCTCGTCCACCACACAGAGCCAGGCGTAGTCGCGAAATTCCTTGTCCGGATGGGCCACCTCGATCCGTACGAAACGCTCAGGCCGCATCTCTTCGGGGTACTCGCTGACCACGTCCCGGAAGATGTCGGTCGAGACGACGAGCGCGACTCCGGCCTCGGGAAAGGCGGCCAGGGCCTTCTTGACCGAATCGGCCTCGCACAAGCGACAGACGAAGACGACGGCGGAGCCGGGAAATCCATTCGCGCCGTCCAGGTGCACCAAACCCTGGTGTACAGCCACCCTGAGTCGGATTCGGGCAACGGGGAGGCGGCTGCTGTTGTGGTTGCGTAGCCGCCGGTTCAGCTCCGGCACGAACCTACCGATGACACGAGACTCGGACACCTCGCGGGGCACGATCGCCAGCTCACCGTCGCCCGCCTGCTGCGTGGTCCAGGCCACCCGGTCCAGGCCGACAGCGCCAGCGGCCTCGTGCAGCAACTCTCGAAAATGCCGTTGCGCCTCGTACTGCTGCAGGTTGCTACGTCGGCTGTACCGTTCCATATCCACAGAGATCAACAGTCGCCGTTCGGGATGTTGCATCAAGCTCCCGCCCTTCGTCACCCGGCTCGCCCAACGGGCGAGCGCCGCAGGAGCCATCGAACCGTCGAGGGCTGATCGGGATCCCGTAGAAGTACGGCATCGTCTCGGGTTGTCGAAAAACGGTCATCCCGTCCTGTTCGGGAGTCAGCCGCACACCCGGACGGTGTCCTTGTCGCATGAGGACGAATCTGTTTGAGCTGCTGCTAGCCCTCGAATGGTCACCGATGGCCGTACTGGTGTTGATAGCCGTCCGCCTGCTGGTCGAAATCGTCGTCGCAACAGGGGCATCGCGCTGCGCACAGGAGCGGCTACGCTTCGGCAGCTGTGAATGGCGAAGGAGGCTGAGGCCGCAGATGCGACGACTACGCGAGCTATCCGGCGGCGAGTGGCCCTACGGTACGTTCCTGCAACGGCTCGCGCCGCCAGTTCGGATGACGCTACTGGGGCTGGGCGTCCGTCGCCAGGTACCCGCCGGGCAGATTGTGATCCACGAAGGCATACGCGAGTCTCATCTGGTGCTCCTCGAAGAGGGCCTGACCAAGATCACGGCCACGCTGCCGGATGGCCGGTCCGCCTTGCTGTCGCTCCGGGTCGGCGGTGATCTCGTGGGCGAGATGTCCGCGCTGAACAACGCGCCCCGCTCCGCCACGGTCACGACCTGTGGGCCCGCAAGGTACAGCGTGATCCAGCCGGACCGGTTCAAGCGCTTCCTGAAGGAACATCCCGATGCCGCCCTCGAACTCGCCGCAATGGTGTCCGACCGGCTGCGCTGGTCCAATCGACGGCGGATCGACTTCACCTCATACCCGGTGAAACTGCGTGTCGCGCGAGTGGTCGCGGAACTTTGCCGAACCCACGGTCGACAGGCGCCTGACGGCATCGTCATCGACGTCCGACTCACCCAACCCGACCTGGCCACCATTTGCGGCGCCTCCGAGACAGCCATTCAAAAGGCGCTGCGGGAGTTACGCACGGAGGGACTCGTCGACACCGATTACCGGCGGATCACCGTCCGGGATCTGTCGAGCTTGCGCACGCTCGGCAACCTCGAATCCAGCGAAGACTGAAGGCCTCCTCCTGCCGTTCGCAGGAGGAGGCCTTCGACTTCGTCAGGCGCCGCGCAGGGTGGCGCCGAGACGCTCCGCCGCAACGGCGACCGCCGCGTCCCGTGCCGCGACGGCCTCCTCGACGGTCAGCGTCCGGTCCGGTGCCCGGAAGGTGAGCTTGTACGCCAGCGACCGCCGGCCCTCGCCGAGCTGCGCGCCGGAGTACACGTCGAACAGCCGCACGTCCTCCAGCAGCTCCCCGGCGCCCGCCTCCAGCGCTCGGCGCACCTGCTCCGCCGGCACCGAGTCGTCCACCACCAGAGCCACGTCGATCAGTGCCGGTGGGAAGCCGGAGACCGTCGGCGCGGGCGTCACCGGGGTCGACGGCAGCGCGTCGAGGTTCAGCTCCATCGCGCTGGTGCGCCGCGGCAGCTCCAGTGCCGCGACCACCACCGGGTGCAGCTCACCGGCGTGACCGACGACCGAGTCGTCGACCCGCAGCTCGGCGCAACGGCCCGGGTGCCATGGGGCGTACTCGGCGGCGCGCACCTCGACCCGCTCGTCCGGGATCCCGGCGGCGGCCAGCACGTCCCGGGCCGCCTCGATCGCGTCCGCCCAACCGGCCGGTCGACCCGCACCCCACCAGCCGGCCGGGTCGATGTCGCCGGAGAGCACCACCGCGACGTGCACCGGCTGCGCCGGCACCACCGCGTCGGCGGCCGCGAACTCCGCGTCGGTGGGACGCCGGTCGACGCCCATCGCCGGCGGGCTGCCGGCACCGATGCGCGGGTGGAAGACCGCACCGATCTCGTAGAGAGCCAGGTCGCGGTGACCCCGACCGAGGTTGCGCTTGAGGATGCCGAGCAGCGGGCCGAGCAGCGTGGTGCGCAGCAGCGGCTCCTCCTCCGACAGGGGGTTGGCCAGCCGCACCGCCGGTCGGCGCGGGTCGTCGCCCGGCAGGCCGAGCTGGTCGGCCAGCTCCGGCGACACGAACGGGTGCGCGAGCACCTCCACGTACCCCCGCTCGGCCAGCGACACGGCGACCGCCCGGCGGCGACGCTGCCGTGGGGTCATACCGCGTCCCGGCGGCGCGGTCGGCAGCACCGACGGCACCCGGTCGTACCCGTCGAGGCGGACAACCTCCTCGACCAGGTCGGCCGGGTCGGTCAGGTCGGGCCGCCAGCTCGGCGGGGTGACGCTGAGCACCGCGCCGACGCCGCCGGCCACGCCGACCGTGCCCGGGTCCTCGGACAACCGGTCCGCGCCCTGCGCGACGGTGCAGCCGACCCGTTCCAGCAGGGCGACCACCCGAGCCGGCGGGTACTCGACACCGACCCGCCGGGTCGGCAGGTCCGCCGGCAGGCTGATCGGGGTACGCGGCCGGACGTGGTCGATGTCCAGGATCTCCGCGCTCGGGGTGCCCCCGCCGTGCTCGGTGAGCAGCCGCACGGCCCGCTCCAGCGCGACCAGCGCCACGGCCGGGTCGACGCCCCGCTCCCAGCGCTTCGCGGCCTCGCTGAACAGCTTGTGCCGGCGGGCGGTGCGCCCGACCATCGCCGGGTCCCAGTGCGCCGCCTCGAAGAGCACGGTGGTGGTGCCGGCGACGACCTCGCTGGTCTCACCGCCCATCACCGCCGCGAGGGAGATAGGCCCGGTGTCGTCACAGATGACCATGTCGTCGGCGGTGAGCACCCGGGTGACACCGTCCAGGGTGGTCAGCTTCTCCCCCGCCTCGGCGCGGCGGACCACCAGCGGCCCGACGATCCGGTCGGCGTCGAACGCGTGCATCGGCTGACCCAGCTCCAACATCACGTAGTTGGTAATGTCGACGGGCAGCGAGATGCTGCGGATCCCGGCGGTGACGAGCCGCTGGGCCATCCAGGACGGGGTGGGCGCGGTCGGGTCGACCCCCCGGACCAGGCGGGCGGTGAACCGGTCGCAGCCGACCGTGTCGCGGACCTCCACCGGGTACGCCGGCGTCTCGGTGCCGCCCGGCGCCGGCGCCAGGGCCGGGTCGTGCAGCGGCACGTCGAACGCGTGCGACAACTCCCGGGCCAGGCCGCGCAGGCTCAGCGCGTACCCCCGGTCCGGAGTGATCTCCAAATCGAGCACGACGTCGTCGAGGCCGACCACCGGGCGCGCGTCGTCGCCGGGCTTGGCCGTCACGTCGGGCCCCAGCACGATGATGCCGGAGTGGTCGTCGCCCAGGCCCAGCTCCTTGGCCGAGCAGATCATGCCCGCCGAGTTGTGCCCGTACGTCTTGCGGGCACCGATGGCGAAGCCGCCGGGCAGCACGCCGCCGGGCAGGATCACCACCACCCGGTCGCCCGCCTCGAAGTTACGGGCCCCGCAGACGATCTCCTGCGGCTCGCCGGTGCCGTTGGCGGCACCGACGTCGACCCGGCAGAACCGAATCGGCTTCTTGAAGCCGGTGAGCTCCTCGATCTCGCGGACCTCACCGACGACGAGCTGGCCGGTGACGGTCTCGGCCAGGTCCACCACGGCGTCGACCTCGATGCCGAGGTCGACCAGGGCCTGCTCCAGGTCACCGGTGGGCAGGTCGGCGGGGAGGTCGACGTACTCCCGCAGCCAGCTGACAGAAACTCGCATGACTTCAGACCACCGTTCCCGTGTCTCGTACCCGCATCGCCTACGCCCCGGTCCCGAGCGCGCGGCTGAACCGCACGTCGCCCTCGAAGAGATGGCGGATGTCGCTGACCCCGTGCCGGACCATCAGGGTCCGGTCGATGCCCATGCCGAAGGCGAATCCGGAGTAGACCTCCGGGTCGACGCCGCAGGCGCGCAGCACCCGCGGGTTGACCATGCCGCAGCCACCCCACTCGACCCACTGAGGGCCGTCCCGGTGCTCCGGGAACCACACGTCGAACTCCGCCGACGGTTCAGTGAACGGGAAGTAGTGCGGCCGCCACCGGGTCTTCGCCTCCGGCCCGAACATCGCCCGGGCGAAGTGGTCCAGCGTGCCCCGCAGGTGCGCCATCGTGATGCCCTTGTCGACCACCAGACCCTCGGCCTGGTGGAACACCGGACTGTGCGTGGCGTCGATCTCGTCGGTGCGGTAGACGCGGCCCGGCACGATCACGTAGATCGGCGGCTTGCGGCTGAGCATCGTGCGGGTCTGCACCGTCGAGGTGTGCGTACGCAGCACCAGGCCGGAGCCCTCCGGTGCGATGTGGAAGGTGTCCATCAGGCCGCGCGCCGGGTGGTCGGCGGGAATGTTCAACGCGTCGAAGTTGACCCACTCCAGGTCGACCTCGGGCCCCTCGGCCACCTCGTAGCCCATCCCGACGAACAGGTCGCTGATCGACTCCATCAGGGTGCTCAACGGGTGCCGGGCGCCCCGCGGCCGCCGGTCGTAGGGCAGGGTGACGTCCACCCGCTCCTCGACCAGCACCCGCTCGGCCTGCTCGCGCTCCACCACCTCGGCGCGCTCGGCGTACGCGGACTCGATCGCCCGGCGGGCCTCGTTGACCCGCTTACCGGCGTCGGACTTCGCGGCCGGCGGCAACGCGCCGATCTCCCGGCGGGCGAGGGAGACCGGTGACCGGTCACCCAGGTGCACCGGGCGCAGCGCGGTCAGCGCGTCCGGGTCGGCGGCGGCCTCGAACGCCTTCGTGGCGTCCGCGACGGCCTCGGCCAGGGCGGCGGGGTCGAGCAGGGCAACCTGCTTCGGGTCGTACGGATCGTTGCGGTAGCTCATGGCGTACGGGCACTCCCTCACGGCGGCGCCAGCCCTCACCGGGGCGGCTAAGCGAGTCTACGGACGCGCGGCTGTGCCGCAGCCCGCCGGTAGGAGTTGCGCAGGGAGCAGGTCAGGCCCGCCGCCCGCCGACACCGGCGGGCTGGCTAAACGAACGCCGTGTCGCGTTCATGGGCGGACGCTCTCCCCTGCTGTCAGTCGCGCCGGAGGTGGTCACCCTCAGCGCTGCGCTCTCGCTGAAGCGTACAGGCAGACCGCGGCGGCGGCAGCCAGGTTGAGGCTCTCCGCGCGCCCGTACAGCGGCACCCGCACCCGGGCGTCGGCGGCGGCGGTCAGCTCCTCGGGCAACCCGTGCGCCTCGGAACCGAACAACCACGCGGTCGGCCCGACGAGCCGGCCGTAGTCGGTCAGGTCGTCCAGGTCGCTGTCGCCGTACCCGGTGGTGGCGAAGATCGACAGGCCGGCGGCGCGCAGCGCTTCGACCACCGCGACCGGGTCCGGCGCGCGGACCACGTCGACGTGGAAGAGGCTGCCGGCCGAGGCCCGCACACACTTGCCGTTGTACGGGTCGACGGCGTCACCGGCGAAGATCACCGCCCCCGCACCGGCCGCGTCGGCGGTGCGCAACACCGTGCCGGCGTTGCCCGGGTCACGGATCTCGGCGAGCACCGCCACCAGCCGGGGCGCACACGCGAGGGCCTGCTCCAACGGCACGTCCAGGTGCCGGCAGACCGCGACCAGCCCCTGCGGGGCGACCGTCTCGGCCAGCGCCGCGAGGGCGTCGTCGGTCATCTCGGAGACCGGCACGTCGGCGCGGGCCGCCACGGCGGCCAACTCCGGGTACCGGTCGAGCGCGGTGGGCGTACCGAACAACTCGGTGACCACCCCCGGCCGCGCGAGGGCCTCGCGGACCGCCTGCGGGCCCTCGGCCAGGAACCGGCCGGTGGCGTCGCGGTCCCGGCGGCGTTGCAGACGGCGGGCGGCGACGACCCTGGGGGTACGCGGGGTGAAGGCCATGGTGTGCGTTCCTCCGGCACGATTGAGGCGCCCCCCGGACGGCGGTGCCGACACGGGAGACGCCTCGCTCTGGTGCGTGGGGATCAGGCGGCCTGAGCCGCCGCGCCGCCGGTGCCCTCGGCCGCGACCGCGGCCCGGGCCAGCTCGACGATCGCCGCGAAGGCCGCGGCGTCGTTGACAGCCAGGTCGGCCAGGATCTTGCGGTCGACCTCGATGCCGGCCAGACGCAGGCCCTGGATCAGACGGTTGTAGGTCATCCCGTTGGCCCGGGCACCCGCGTTGATCCGCTGAATCCACAGCTGCCGGAAGTCACCCTTGCGGTCGCGACGGTCCCGGTAGGCGTACTGCATCGAGTGCAGCACCTGCTCCTTGGCCTTGCGGTACAGGCGGGAGCGCTGACCGCGGTAACCACTCGCGGTCTCCAGCAGGGTACGACGCTTCTTCTGGGCGTTTACAGCCCGCTTGACGCGTGCCATCTCAACTCCTTCTTACGTAAAGGTGGCGCGCGTCAGCGGCCGAGCAGCTTCTTGATGCGCTTGACGTCGGCCTTGGCCAGCACGACCGTGCCGGTCAGCCGGCGGGTCTGGGTGGAGGGCTTCTTCTCCAGGTTGTGGCGGAGGCCGGCCTGCTGGGCAACGATCTTGCCCTTGCCGGTCACCTTGACCCGCTTACCCATACCCGTGTGGCTCTTCATCTTCGGCATGTGGAACGTCTTCTCCCCTGTTACTCGCCGCTGGTGTCGGCGGCGAGGCCGGTGTCACCGGCTGCTGCGGTCTCGCCGACCGCCGCGGTCTCATCGGCTGCCGGAGCGGCGGACTCGTCCGCTGCCCGGTCCCGAGGCCCACCGCGCGACGCCGTGGCGGCGACCGCGGAGGCCTTCACGGCCCGGTGCGGAGCGAGAACCATAATCATGTTTCGGCCGTCCTGCTTCGGAGCGGCTTCGACGTATCCCAGGTCCGTGATCTCGGACTCGAGCCGGCGCAGGAGCCGGTAACCCAGCTCCGGGCGGCTCTGCTCGCGACCGCGGAACATGATCGTCACCTTGACCTTGTCGCCCGCCTTGAGGAACCGCACCACGTGACCCTTCTTGGTCTCGTAGTCGTGCGGGTCGATCTTCGGCCGAAGCTTCATTTCCTTGATGACGGTCTGCTGCTGATTACGCCGCGCTTCGCGCGCCTTGAGTGCGCTCTCGTACTTGAACTTGCCGAAGTCCATGAGCTTGCACACCGGCGGGCGCGCCATCGGCGCAACCTCGACCAGGTCCAGATCGACGTCCGCGGCCAGCTGAAGAGCGCGCTCCAGCGGGACGATGCCCACCTGCTCACCCTCTGGGCCGACCAGTCGGACCTCACGTGCCCGGATCTGCTCGTTCACGCGTGGTTCGACGCTGATGGGGCCTCCTCGAGTCGTTTCTGCTCAGGTGCCGACCCCTGCGGCTCCCAGGAGGGAACCGACCCGAAAAGCAGAAGGCCCCGGCGCATGCCAGGGCCCGCTCGACCGGCCAGCACGATCAAGGATCGCGCATCCAGCGCCGGGACATGCCCGGAACCGGTGACCGGACCCGGACACCGTAGCGGTGACTCGGGTGGGAGCAGGCGCTCCGCTTTCAAGGCTGTCTGCTCGCACGCGGAGACAGCCTGGTCGACTCGATAACACTACACCGGCGCCCCGGCCACCCCCAAACCGGGCACGACCTGCGGCCGCGTGTCGGCGTGACCGGGCATCGGCGTGACCGGCCACCGGCGTGACCGGGCGTCGGTTGCGGCCGGGCGTCCGCGTCACCGGCCGCCGCGCGCTCGCTTCGTCAAGATCCGCGCACTTTCCCTGTTACTGCTGCCTCGCTGCGCGCTGAGGCAGCAGTTTCAGGGAAGTTGTCCGGATCTTGGCGAGGGGGCGGCGACGCGGGGCGGTGCCGCTCCCAGGCCGACGGGTGGTTCGGCTGGGTCAGCGGCCGACGGCGCGCTCGGCGAGGCGGGCCTGGTGGGCTTCGTGCAGCCGGCGCAGCGCACGGACCCCGTCCACGGCCAGCTCCTTGTCGGCGGCCTGTAGGGCGACCATCGGCAGCAGGTCGTCGTCGTGCAGCTCCAGGCTGGCCCACGGCGCGCCCCGGTCGAACCGGACGCCCCGGACAACCTCCCAGGGCAGGTCGTAGGAGCTGATGACGTTGCGCACCCGGACGCCCCGCGCGTCCGCCTCCACCCGTGGACGGGTGAACAGCAGGAAGCCCAGGGCCCCGAAGACGCCCAGGCCGATCATGGCGATCTGGTCGCCGCGCTGGAAGCTGCCATAACCATCGCCGGTCGGCCCGCTCAACGACGTGGCGACCAGACCGAACACCACCACCAGGGCAGCCGCCGCCGACCAGCAGACCACCCGGATGCGGCGGGGCTTCAGGCGGACCAGCTCGGTTTCACTCACCCCACCAGTCTGCCACCCGCACTGGCCCAGCAAACGCACCACCCGCCGAGTGCCCCGCCACCCGCCACGGACCGCCCGCGCCCGCGACCCCGCGACGGCGCCACCCGGGTGCAGGGAAACGGGGGCCTCCCGGGCGAGGGAAACCCCCGTTTCCGCGAACCCGAGTCGATCAAGCGGCAGGGCCGGCAGCCAAGGCCAACCGAGGGAGCCAGCGGCCGAGACCAACGGATGGGGGCGGCGTCAGAGGCGACAGGCGTGGATGTTGGTGACGAGGATGGCGCGGGCGCCCAACTCGTACAGCTCGTCCATGATGCGGTGCACGTCGTCGCGGAGCACCATCGCCTGCACCGCCACCCAGCCCTCGCGGTGCAGGGGCGAGACGGTGGGCGACTCGATGCCCGGAGTGAGCCCACTGGCCCGGTCCAGCAGGCCGGCCGGCACGTCGTAGGCGAGCATCACGTAGCGGCGGGCCACCAGCACCCCGTGCAGGCGGCGCAGCAGCTGCTCGGCCTGCGGGTGCGCCGGCGCGCCTGCGCGGCGGACCAGCACCGCCGACGAGCGCAGCAGCGGCTCACCGAAGACCACCAGACCCGCCTGGCGCAGGGTCGCGCCGGTCTCCACCACGTCCGCGATCACGTCGGCGACGCCGAGGCGTACGGCGTTCTCGACCGCGCCGTCGAGGCGGATCACGTCGGCCTTGACCCCCACCTCGCCGAGGTGCCGCTCGACCAGCCCCGGGTACGCGGTGGCGATCCGGTGACCGCCCAGGTCCTGCACGGAGGCGATGTCGTCGGGGCGGGCGGCGAAGCGGAAGGTGGCCCGGCCGAAGGCGAGGTCGACGACCTCCTCGGCCGGCGCGGCCGAGTCGATCAGCAGGTCCCGGCCGGTGATCCCGAGGTCGAGGTCACCAGAGCCGACGTAGGTGGCGATGTCCTTCGGGCGCAGGTAGAAGAATTCGACGTCGTTGGCCTCGTCCCGGCAGACGAGGTCCTTGGGGTCGGTGCGCTGGCGGTAGCCCGCCTCGCGCAGCATCTGGGCGGCCGGTTCGGCCAGGGTGCCCTTGTTGGGAATGGCGACACGCAGCATGACGGAGTGCTCCTTCGATCCGGATGGCGATCAACGGGGTGGGGGCACTCAGAGATGTCGGTAGACGTCCTTGAGGTCGAGGCCACTGGCGAGCATCAGCACCTGCACCTGGTAGAGCAGCTGGGATATCTCCTCGGCGGTACGCTCCGGCCCCTCGTGCTCGGCGGCCATCCACGACTCGGCCGCCTCCTCGACGACCTTCTTGCCGATGAAGTGCACCCCCTTGTCCAGGGCGGCGACGGTGCCCGAGCCCGGGGTGCCGGCGGCGGCCTTGGCCTGCAGCTCGGCGAACAACTCCTCGAACGTCTTCACGAGCAACGATTCTTCCAGCCGCCCGACCGGTGCCCCGATTCCGGGTCCACCGGTACCCAGCAGGCGGACAATTCCCTACCAACATGGTGGGGCAATTGCCGATCGACGCCGATGGAGCTCTACGCTGTCCGCCATGGCCAGCAGCTCACGTCTCCTCGCGCTCACCCTCGCCGGCGCCGTCGTCGTTGCCACCGCCGCATGCGCCCCGCAGGACGAGGAACCCACCCCCACCGTCACCGCGTCGCCGTCCTGCGCGAAGGACAGCCTGCCCACCCGTACGCCGGGCAAGTTGACCATCGCCACCGACCAGCCCGCGTACGCGCCGTGGTTCTCCGACGACAAGCCGGACAACGGCGAGGGCTTCGAGTCCGCCGTGGCGTACGCGGTGGCCGAGAAGCTCGGGTACGCCCGCGCCGACGTCACCTGGACGCGGGTCAAGTTCGACACCGCCATCGCACCCGGGCCGAAGACGTTCGACTTCGACATCAACCAGTTCTCCATCACCGAGGAGCGCAAGCGGGCGGTCGACTTCTCCGCGCCGTACTACCTGGTGCGGCAGACCGTCATCGCGTTGAAGTCCTCGAAGATCGCCGGGAAGACGTCGCTGGCCGACCTCCGCGACGCCCGCCTCGGCGCGCAGGTCGGCACCACCAGCTACCAGGCGATCACCGACGTACTCAAGCCGACCGCCAAGCCGCAGGTCTACAACAGCAACGACGACGCCAAGAAGGCGCTGCAGAACGGGCAGTTGGACGGTCTCGTGGTGGATCTTCCGACCGCCTTCTACATCACCGGCGCGGAGCTCACCGACGCGGTGATCGTCGGGCAGGTGCCGCAGGTCGGTACGCCCGAGGCGTTCGGGTTGCTGCTGGACAAGAACTCCCCACTGACCTCCTGCGTGACCGGCGCGGTCGGTCAACTCAGCGAGGCGGGCACGCTGAGGCAACTGGAGCAGAAGTGGCTCGCGCAGGTGGCGGGGGCGGCCGAGCTGCGGTGACGCTCCTGGATCACGTTCCGTCCGAGGCGCAGCTGCGGCGATCGGCGTACCGGCGTCGGCAGACCGTCTACAGCGTGTTCGTCGCCGCGGCCTCCACCGCGGCGCTGGGCACGTTGCTGGTCATCGCGGTGACCGGCGCGCCGGGGTGGGACCGGGTCCGGGAATCGTTCCTGGACCCGGAGATCGCCCGCGACGCGCTGCCGGCGGTGCTGGACGGGCTCTGGCTCAACGTCCGGCTGCTGGTGTGCTGTGCGGCCGGCGCGCTGGCCCTCGGGTTGGTGATCGCCGTGCTGCGGACGCTGCGCGGCCCGATCTTCTTCCCGGTCCGCGCGTTGGCCGCCGGTTACACCTACACCTTTCGCGGCCTGCCGCTGATCATCGTGCTCTACCTGCTCACGCTCGGCGTACCCGGGCTGCGGTTGCAGGGCATGCCGCCGGTGCTGGTGCTCGGCGGGATCGCGTTGGTCCTCACCTACGGCGGTTACCTCGCCGAGGTGTTCCGGGCCGGCATCGAGTCGGTGCATCCCAGTCAGCTCGCGGCGGCCCGCTCGTTGGGCCTGACCTACCGGCAGACGATGCGGCACGTGGTCCTGCCGCAGGCCGTCCGCCGGGTGGCGCCTCCCCTGCTCAACGACGTGGTGGCGTTGCAGAAGGACGTGGGGTTGGTCTCGCTCGCCGGGCCGATCGACGCGGTCCGCGCCGCCCAGATCGCCACCGCCCAGACGTTCAACTACACGCCGTACGTCGTGGCGGGGGTGTTCTTCGTGCTGCTCGCGATCCCGCTGATCGCGGTCACCGACTGGGTGACGCTGCGCGCGGCCCGCCGGCAGTCGGGAGGCTGATGATGGAGTTGTTGCGCTGTCGGGGCCTGCGCAAGGAGTTCGCCGGTCACACCGTGCTCGACCAGCTCGACCTGACCGTCGCCGAGCACCGGGTGGTGGCTCTGATCGGTGCGTCCGGGTCCGGCAAGTCGACCCTGCTGCGGTGCGTGAACCTGCTGGAGGAGCTCGACGACGGGACCATCGAGTTGGACGGGGAGGACATCTCCGATCCCCGGGTGGACCCGGATCAGGTCCGGCGCCGGATCGGCATGGTGTTCCAGGCGTACAACCTCTTTCCGCACCTGAGCGTGTTGGACAACGTCACCCTCGCGCCGCGTCGCGTACATCGGCGGGACCGGGCGGAGGCCGAGGCCCAGGCCCGGGAGCTGCTCGACCGGGTGGGGCTCGGCGCCAAGGCGGACGCCTACCCGGACCGGCTCTCCGGCGGGCAGCAGCAGCGGGTGGCGATCGTCCGGGCGCTGGCCAACTCACCGCGCCTGATGTTGCTCGACGAGGTCACCTCCGCACTGGACCCGGAACTCGTCGGCGAGGTGCTGACG
Organism: Micromonospora sp. NPDC049645; assembly: GCF_040675155.1. Classification (NCBI taxonomy): domain Bacteria; kingdom Bacillati; phylum Actinomycetota; class Actinomycetes; order Micromonosporales; family Micromonosporaceae; genus Micromonospora; species Micromonospora sp. NPDC049645. Next base: position 267,116 of record NZ_JBFAOI010000009.1, on the reverse strand, counting down.
ATGATCCGGGACCTGAAGGCCGACGGCATGACCATGGTGCTGGCCACCCACGAGATGGGCTTCGCCCGGGAGGTCGCCGACGAGGTGTGCTTCCTCGACGCCGGGCGGGTCGTCGAGAGCGGCCCGCCCGAGCAGGTGCTCGGCGAGCCGACGCAGCCCCGGACCCGGCAGTTCCTGAGCCGGATCATCGAGGCCGGTCGGCTCTGACGGCGGCGGCCCGCGCCCGGCGCGCGCCCCGGGCGGCGGCGACGGCGCCCGCCGTCACAGCCGACCGGAGCGACACCGGCGTCAGCCGCCGAAGCCGACCCGCTGGGCGTTACCCGCCGCCACGGTCCGCACGGCCAGCGCCGCGTCGAGCGCCGCGACGGTGGCGGACCACCCCTTGTCCTCCGCCGAGCCGGGCAGACCGGCGCGGTCCCGGGCCTGCTCGATGGTCTCCACGGTCAACACTCCGTGCGCCACCGGCTTGCCCTCGTCGAGCGCCACCCGGGTCAGGCCGTCGGTGACCGAGCGGCAGACGTAGTCGAAGTGGGCGGTCGCGCCGCGGACCACCACGCCGAGCGCGACCACCACGTCGCAGCGACGGGCGAGGGCCTGCGCGACCACCGGCAGCTCCACCGAACCGGCGACCCGGGCTACCACCGAACGCGCCCCGCACGCCTCGGCGGCGGCCACCGCGCGCTCCAGCATGTGGTCGGTCAGCTCGCCGTGCCAGCGGGCGGCGACCACCCCGACGGTCAACCCCGCGGCGTCGACCGCCTCGACTCCCGGCTCGCCGAAACCCGCCATCGTCATGCTCCGATCTCGTCGTTGGCGACCGGACGCCCCAGCGGCGCCTCGGACACCTCGTCCAACTCGTCCAGCAGGTGACCCATCCGGTCCCGCTTGGTGCGCAGGTAGCGCAGGTTCTCCGGGTGCGCCCCCGCCGGCAGCCCCTCGCGGCCGGTGATGGTCAACCCGTACCCCTCCAGCCCGGCGCGTTTCGCCGGGTTGTTGGTCAGCAGCCGCATCGAGCGCACGCCCAGGTCGTAGAGGATCTGCGCGCCGGTGCCGTAGTCGCGGGCGTCGGCCGGCAGGCCCAGGTCGAGGTTGGCGTCGACGGTGTCGCGACCCCGGTCCTGCAACTGGTACGCCTGCAGCTTGCGCAGCAGCCCGATGCCACGCCCCTCGTGCCCCCGGACGTAGAGCACCACGCCCCGGCCCTCGCGGGCGACCCGGGCCAGCGAGGCGTCCAACTGCGGCCCGCAGTCGCAGCGCAGCGAGCCGAACACGTCCCCGGTCAGGCACTCCGAGTGCACCCGGACCAGCACCTCCTGCCCGTCGCCGAGGTCGCCCATCACCATCGCGACGTGTTCGGCCGGGTCGTGCTGGGCGCGGTAGCCCAACGCCCGGAACACGCCGTGGCGTGTCGGCATCCGGGCGTCGGCGACCAGCTCCACCTGCTTCTCGGTACGCCGCCGGTAGGCGATCAGGTCGGCGATGGTGATCAGGGTGAGGCCGTGCTCGGCGGAGAACTTCTCCAGGTCCGGCAGGCGCATCATGGTGCCGTCGTCGTTGACCAGCTCGCAGAGCACGCCCGCCGGCCGCAGCCCGGCCAGCCGGGTGAGGTCGATCGCCGCCTCGGTGTGCCCCGGCCGGCGCAGCACCCCGCCCTCGCGGGCCCGCAGCGGCACCACGTGCCCGGGCCGGGCCAGGTCGGTGGGGTCGGTCGCCGCGTCGGCGAGCAACCGGATGGTGTGCGCGCGGTCGGCCGCCGAGATGCCGGTGCTGACCCCCTCCCGGGCGTCCACGGTCACCGTGTACGCGGTCCCCCGCCGATCCTGGTTGGTGTGGTGCATCGGCGGCAGGTCGAGCCGGTCGGCCTCGCTCTCGGTCAGCGGCACGCAGACGTACCCGGAGGTGTAGCGCACCATGAACGCCAGCAGTTCCGGCGTGGCCAGCTCGGCCGCGAAGATCAGGTCGCCCTCGTTCTCCCGGTCCGCATCGTCGACCACGACGACCGGGCGGCCGGCGGCGATCTCCGCGATCGCCTCCTCGATGTCTCCGAAGCTGGTCACGCTACGGCCTCCGTATAGATGGACGTGCGGACGGGCGTCGCCCGGGTGGCACGCGACGTGCGCCACCAGGAGGCGAAGCCCCAGGCGCAGAGGGCGCCGTAGATCAGGTACATCGCCGCCGACGGGTAGAACCCGCCGCGCAGCAGCAGCGGCACACCGACCGCGTCCACCGCGATCCAGAGCAGCCAGAAATCCACCCAGCCGCGGGCCATGCCGTACGTGGCGAGCAGGCTGCCGGTGAGGATCCAGGCGTCGGGCAGCGGGCCCCACGAGCCCAGCGCCTTGAGCACCGGGTACGCCGCGGCGGTGCCGACCACGGCGGCGAGCAACAGCATCAGCCGCTCCCGGCCGGTGGCCCAGCGCGGGACGACCGCGGCCTGCCCGGCGGCGGCGCGACGGTTGCGCTGCCAGCGCCACCAGCCGTAGACGCTGACCGCGAAGAAGAACACCTGCCGTCCGGCCTGCCCGTACAGGTCGTGCGCCTGCGGGGTGGCGAACACCCCGCCGAGGAAGACGGTGAGCAGGAGCGCGTTACCGATCATGCCGACCGGCCACGCCCAGACCAGCCGACGCAGCCCGAGCAGCGCCGAGACCAGCCCGAACACGTTGCCGACGATCTCCCGGGCCAGCACCGGCGAGCCGGCCACCTGCACCTGGGCGTCCAGCAGCCAGCCGAGCGGGCCCATCAGGCCACCCCGCCGGTGTGCGAGGCCGCCCCGCGGGTGTCGGCGAGCCGGTCGCCGAGCAGCCGCTCGACGTACTTGGCCAGCACGTCCACCTCCAGGTTGACCGGGTCACCGACACCCTTCGCGCCGAGCGTGGTCAGCTTGAGCGTGGTCGGGATCAGACCGACGGCGAACTCGTCCGCGCCGACGGCGGCCACGGTCAACGAGACGCCGTCGATGGTGATCGAGCCCTTCTCCACGACGTACCGGGACAGCGCGGCGGGCAGCCGGAACCGGACGGTCTCCCACTGCTCGGCCGGCTCCCGGGAGATCAGTTCACCGACGCCGTCCACGTGGCCCTGCACCAGGTGCCCGCCGAGCCGACTGCCGAGCGCGGCGGCCCGCTCCAGGTTGACCGGGTCACCGGGGCGCAGCGCGCCCAGCGCGGAGCGGCGCAGCGTCTCGCCCATCACGTCGGCGGTGAAGACCCCGTCGGCCACGTCCACGACGGTCAGGCAGACGCCGTTGACCGCGATGGAGTCGCCGTGCCGGGCGTCGGACGTGACCAGCGGGCCACGTACGCCGAGCAGCGCCGAGTCGCCCGCCGTCGGCGCGACCCGGACAATCTCGCCCAGTTCCTCGATGATGCCGGTGAACATGTCAGCCCTCCCTCTTTCGGGGCAAAGCGGTGATCCGGAGATCCGGACCGATCTGCGTAACGTCGACGAGTTCCAGATCGATGGCCTCGGCGATGGTGGTCACTCCCGCGTCGACCAGAGCGGTCGGACCGGCGCCGAGCAACCGCGGCGCGACGTACCCGACGACCCTGTCGACCAGGCCGGCCTCCAGGAACGCGCCGGCCAGTCGGGGGCCGCCCTCCAGCAGCACCGCGCGGATCCCGCGCTGGTGCAGCGCCGCGAGCAGAGCCGGCAGGTCGACCCGGCCGTGCGGGTCGGCGCCGACCTCGTCGGCGGTCGCGATCCACGTCCGCGCGGCGCCGTCGCGGACGCGGGCGTCGGCCGGGGTACGCCCCGAGCTGTCCACCACCACCCGCAGCGGCTGCCGGATGGCCAGGCTGCCGTCGCGCAGGTTTCGGGCGGTCAACCGGGGGTCGTCGGCGAGCACCGTGCCCACCCCGGCGATGACCGCGTCGACCGTGCCGCGTAGCGCGTGCACGTCCATCCGGGCCGCCTCGGAGGTGATCCACATGCTGGTGCCGTCCATCGCGGCGGAGCGCCCGTCCAGCGTGGCGGCGTACTTCCAGATCACGTACGGCCAGCCCCGACGCATCGAGGTGAGCCAGGCGACGTTGCCGGCCTCGGCCTCCTCACCGCGTACCCCCAGATCGACCCGGACCCCGGCGGCGCGCAGGGTGGCGGCGCCACCGGAAGCGACCGGGTTCGGATCGGGCACGGCGATGACCACCCGGCCCACCCCGGCCTGGACGAGCGCGGAACTACAGGGGCCGGTGCGGCCGGTGTGGTCGCACGGTTCCAGAGTGACGACCGCGGTGCCGCCCTTGGCGCGCTGCCCGGCCTGCGCCAGGGCGACGATCTCGGCGTGCGGACCACCGGCGTACGCGTGGAAGCCCTCGCCCACGACCTGGCCGTCCTCGTCGAGCAGCACGCACCCGACCACCGGATTGGGGCTGGTGGTGCCGAGCCCGCGCGCCGCCAACTCGATCGCACGCCGCATCGCCTCATCGACGGAGACGCTGGCCATCGCCCTGCCCCTGCCCTCTCACTCGCCGGTCCGCGCGCGGGCGGTCAGGGAGGCGGTGGCCATGGGGCCACGGGCAGGCGGTGGCGGATCCGGGAACGGCACAGCCGCCCCGGGAGGGTCGGGACGGCACGCTGAAGCCAGCGGCCGGCTCGGACCCGTCCGTCCCGCGCGCTGTCTCCCATCCGGACTGTCTGGGCGCGGACGAACCGCCCCCAACCGTCGGCCCCGGATTTTCACCAGGTCCACCGGACGGCAGAGCCGTCCGGGTCGCGGGCTTACCACGGTTGGACCGTGGATCACCGCCGGTTCGGAATTTCACCGAGTCCCGCCAGCGCGTGGTGGGTACTTCGCAGTCTTACACGCCGATCCGGCTTCGCCGCCACCTGGGCGAGCTACTTCACAGCGATATCGTGCTCACTTCACGCCACGCCGCCGGTCCACCGCCACGTACGAACCCGGCTGGCTCTTGGCGACCGTCTTCATCTCCGACGCCACCGCGATCGCCTCGAGGGGGTCGGTGAACCGCTTGCCGGCGTCGGAGAGGGACACCCCGATGGACAGCGTGACCAGGGCGGCGCGACGGATGTTGCCGCGCCGGTCCTTCAGCTCGACGAAGCCGCGCTCACGGTCGGTGGCGTCGTAGAGCGTGTCGGCGGACTTCTCGAAGTCGACCACCGCTCGGGACGTGAGCGGGCGGACCTGATCCGGGGCGCAGACGATGACGAAGTCGTCGCCGCCGACGTGGCCGAGGAAGGCCGGTGGCAGACCCACCGCCACCACCGCCCGGTGCAGGCTGCGCGCCAGCGCGGAGATGAAGTCGTCGCCGCGCACGAAGCCGTACCGGTCGTTGACGCTCTTGAACCGGTCGATGTCGATGTAGCCGACCGCGTAGTCCACGCCCTGCCGGACCCGGTCGCTGATCTCCCGCCGGATCCGGCTGTTGCCGGGCAGCCCGGTCAGCGGGGAGACCTCCCGGAACTCCTTGTTGCGACGCAGGGTGGACGAGACCCGGGCCACCAGCTCGGCGGTGTCGAACGGCTTGACCAGGTAGTCGTCCGCGCCGGCGCTGAGCCCGTGCACCTTGTCGACGGTCATCCCCTTGGCCGTCAGCATGATCACCGGCAGGGCGGAGGTCATCGGGTCGGCGCGCAGCCGCCGGGTCAGCTCCAGCCCGTCGATGCGGGGCATCATGAGGTCGACCACCGCCAGGTCCGGCCGCTGCCGCTCGATGACCTCCAGGGCCTCCTGGCCGTCGCTGGCGTGGATCACCTCGAAGCCGTGCAACCGCAGGTTGAACTCGACGAAACGAGCGATGTCCTCGTCGTCGTCAACGACGAGAATGACGTCCTTGCGGTCGACCTCGGGTTCCACCTCAGGCCCCGGGCGCCGCGCGTTCCGCCAGGGTCCGCAGGTGCCGTACCGCCTCCGCCGGGTCGGCGGCGCCGTACACGGCGGTGCCGGCCACGAACGCGTCGGCGCCCGCGGCGGCGGCCTGCTCGATGGTGTCGGCGGCGATCCCGCCGTCCACCTCGATGCGCAGCTCCAGGTGCCCGGTCGCCACGTGCCGGCGGGCGGTACGCACCTTGTCCAGCAGTTGCGGAATGAACCGCTGGCCACCGAAGCCCGCCTTGATCGTCATGATCAGCAGGGTGTCGAAGCTGGGCAGCAGGTCAAGGTACGGCTCGATCGGGGTGTCCCGGTCGATGGCCAGGCCCGCCTTCGCGCCGGCCGAGCGCAGATCCTTGGCCAACGCCACCGGGTCGTCGGACGCCTCCGCGTGGAAGGTGACGTTGTACGCCCCGGCGTCGGCGTACCCGGGAGCCCACCGGCGCGGGTCCTCGATCATGAGGTGCACGTCGAACGGCATCGCTGTGACGGCCCGCAGGCTCTGCACCACGGGCAGCCCGATGGTCAGGTTCGGCACGAAGTGGTTGTCCATCACGTCGACGTGCAACCAGTCCGCGGCGTCCTCGACGGCACGGACCTCTTCGGCGAGGCGGGCGAAATCGGCGGCCAGGATGCTCGGCGCGACGATCGGCGGCGGTACGGTCACCGGGCCAGTGTACGAACGTGGCCACCCGCCACCCGCATCGCGGCACCAACTCCGACGCGCTGTGACCCGGCAGTGACCAGTGGTGCAGAATTGAACGCTCCGGACCAACGAATCCGGACGAACAGACATCAGCGGCTGGCCGATCGACGGAAACGCGACGACACTCCAAGCGGGACGGTGCCGTAGGCTGCACGCCCGCCGGGGTCTCGCCGCGGGACGCGGTGACCGGCCGCCAGCTCCCGGGAGGCGGACGATGCGACGGTGGCTTCCAGCGCTGGTGCTGGCCGGCGTCACGACGATGCTGCTGGCCGGCTGCGCGCCGGCGCGCGGCGCGGACGGTGATCTCACCGACGACTGGCCGGCGCTGCGGGTTCCGAAGCCGTTCGCCCCCGCCACCGACACCTGCCTGCCCCGGGTCGCCTCGGTGGTGCAGCCCAGCACGTACGAGACGGTGGACTGTGCACGTAACCACCTGGCCGAGACCATCCACGTCGGCACCTTCGTGGGGCCCGACGCGCTGACCGAGGCCCGCCCGGAGCCCGGATCGTCGGCGCTGCGCACCGCTCGCGCCGAGTGCGACCAGCGGGCCCGGGAGGTGCTCGGCGGTGACTGGCACACGGCCCGACTCGCGCTGTCCCTGGCGCTGCCCTCCGCGCCCGCCTGGGCCAGCGGCGCACGCTGGTTCCGCTGCGATCTCAGCGAGACCGGCAGCATCGACAACACCCGCGCGGTGAACCGCACCGGCAGCCTGCGCGGCGCGTTGATCGGCGACACTCCGCTGACGCACCGCTGCTTCGACCCCAAGCTGATCGGCGACAACCTCAACTACATGGCGCCGGTGCTCTGCACCGAACCGCACCGCGCCGAGTTCGTGGGCGTCTACACGGAACGGGGCGACATGGGCTGGGCGGAGTTCGCCAAGTCCGCCGAGCAGGCGCACAAACGCTGCATGGCGTTGATCGCCCAGTTCGCGGCGGTGCCCAACAACAGCGACCTGCCGTACCGGGCCGGGTCCATCTACTACCCACCGTCGCAGCGGGAGTGGGAGGAGGGCGACCGTGGAGTGCGCTGTTTCCTGTGGAGCGACGACCGCAAACTCACCCGTTCGATGCGCGGCGTCGGCCCCGAGGGACTGCCCGCCATCTGAGCATCGGTGCCGTATGCTGCTGCGCCGTGGCGCTACCGACCGGCTGGGTCCGGCCGGAGGCCACCAGCGGCGGGAGGTCGGAATGCGACGGTGGTTGGCGGCGGTCGCCGGGGGTGCGGCGCTGGCCCTGGCGCTGACCGGGTGCGGCGCACCCGCCGGAGTCGACCGCGACCTCGTCGACGACTGGCCGGCGCCCGTCGCGGCGCAGCAGTTCGTCCCCGCCGCCGGCGTCTGCCACCACTCCTCCCAACAGGTCGGCTTCCTGAGCGGCTACAACCCCACCGCGTGCAGCGAGGCGCACCGGGTGGAGACCATGCACGTCGGCACGCTCACCGGGCCGGGCGCCGAGGCCGGCACTCCCCCGCAGCCCGGCTCGGCGGGTATGCGGGCCGCGCAGGCCGCGTGCGACACGGCGGTCAACAAGGCGCTGGGCGCCGACTGGCGCTCCGGGCGGCTCGGCCTGACCGTCGTGCTGCCGTCGCCGCCGGCCTGGTCGGGCGGAGCCCGCTGGTACCGCTGCGACGTCACCGAGATCGCCGGCATCGACGACACGGCGGTCGACCTGCGCACCGGCAGCCTGCGCGGTGCGCTGTCCGGCGCGGCGCCGCTGGCCTACCGCTGCTTCAACCCCAAGCTGGTCAAGGACGACATCGACGAGATGGTGCCGGTCTCCTGCACCGCCAAGCACCACGCCGAGTTCGTCGGGGTCTGGCAGGCCCCGGACGTCAGCTACGCCGAGTTCTCCCGCACCGTCAAGCGGACCCACCGCGCCTGCCAGACGGTGATCGCCAGGTACGCCAAGGTCCCGGACAACTCCCAGCTCGACTTCCGCGCCGGAACGATCTACTACCAGCCGTACGAGGAGGAGTGGCGCAACGGTAACCGGGGCGTGCAGTGCTTCCTCTGGATCTCCGACCGGGACCTGACCCGTTCGATGAAAAACGCCGGCATCAAGGGCCTTCCGGTCACCTGAGTGCGCCACCCACGCGCCCGGCCGGTCGGGTGACCGGCCGGGCGCGTGGGTCGGATCAGCCTCGGCGCAGCACGGCGAGGAACATCGCGTCGGTGCCGTGGCGGTGCGGCCAGAGCTGCACGGTCGGCCCGTCGCCGAGACCGGGCATCCCGGCCGGCAGCAGCGGCCGGGCGTCCACGAAGTCCACCGGAACTCCGCTGCGGCGCGCCGCCTCGGTCACCGTCACGTGCGTCTCGACCGTGTGCGGCGAGCAGGTGACGTAGGCGACCAGGCCACCCGGGCGGACCGCCCGCAGCGCCGCGCCGAGCAACTCCCGTTGCAGCCGGGTCAGCGGCGGCAGGTCGGACGGTTGACGACGCCAGCGCGACTCCGGCCGGCGACGCAGCGAACCCAGCCCCGTGCACGGAGCGTCCACCAGCACCCGGTCGAAGTGCTGCTCCGGTAGCTTCGGGTCGCCGCCGACCTCACGGCCGTCCATGGCCAGCACGGCCACCGGCAGCCCCCGGGTCGCCTGGGAGACCAGCCGGGCCCGGTGCTCGGCCACCTCGACAGCGGTCACCCGGGCACCCCGCTGCGCGGCCAACGCGCCGAGCAGCCCGGCCTTGCCGCCCGGCCCGGCGCACAGGTCCAGCCACCGCCCGTCCGGGCCGTCCAGCGGCGCGTCGGCGAGCGCCGCCGCCACCAGCTGGGAGCCCTCGTCCTGAACGTGGGCCCGTCCGTCGACCACCGCCGGCACGTCGCCCGGCGCGCCGCCGGGCAGATAGACGGCGTACGGGGAGAAGGCGCCGGGCGCCCCGCCGACCTGGTCGGCAAGCTCCACCGGGTCGATCAACCCGGGCCGGGCGCACAGGTGCACCGGCGGACGTTCATTGTCCTCGATCAGCAGACGGGCCGTCTCGCCCAGATCGCCGTCGAGCGCCTCCGAGAAGGCCCGCACGATCCACTGCGGATGGCTGTACGCCAACGCGAGGTGCCCGACCGGGTCGGTCTCCATCGGCGGGGCGAGCTTCGCCACCCAGGCGTCCGCGTCCCGGCTGGACACCTCGCGCAGCACCGCGTTGGCGAAGCCGGTGGCGCCGGGCGCGACCGAACGGACCAGGTCCACCGTCGACGACACCGCGGCGTGCGCCGGCACCCGGGTGTGCAACAGCTGGTACGCCCCGAGCCGCAGCGCGTCGCGCACCGGCGGGTCGATCCGGGCCACGTCCCGGCCGGCCGCGTCGGTCAGGATCGCGTCCAACGTACCGAGGTGGCGCAGGGTGCCGTAGGTCAGCTCGGTGGCGAAGGCCGCGTCCCGGCCGAACAGCCCCTCCTCGCGCAGGATGATGGGCAACACCAGGTTGGCGAACGCGTCGTCGCGGTGCACCGCGGCCACCGCCTCGTACGCGGCGCGGCGCGGTCGGTCCATCGGTGGCCGGACCGGCCGGCGCTCCCCGCCACGGCCGGCCGACGGGCCGGAGCGCGTCGGGCGGGTTCCCTCCGGTGCCGTCACGCGAAATCCTCTCCGGTGCCGACCCGGACGCCGCGCGCCCAGTCGGTCGCGCCCATGGCCCGCTTGCCGGCGGCGCGGACCTCGCCGAGACGCACCGGCACGGTCGCCGTGCCGACCAGCACCCGGGACTTCTCCACCAGCAACTCCCCCGGCTTCAGCCCGGGGCCGTCGGGCACCGGAACGACCGGGCCGAGCTTCACCCGCTCGTCGCGGAAGGTGGTCCAGCCGCCCGGCGCGGGCGTGCAGGCCCGGATCCGCCGGTCCACGGCGAAGGCCGGGTCACCCCAGCGCACCCGGGCGTCGTCCACGGTCAGCTTCGGCGCCAGCGACACCCCGTCGGCCGGCTGCGGCTCGGCCCGGGCGGTGCCGTCGGCGATCGCGTCGAGCACCGCGACCAGCAGCCCGGCACCGGACTCGGCGAGCCGCTCCAGCAGGTCACCGGAGGTGTCGGTGGCGCGGATCTCGTCGGTCAGCGTCCCGAAGACCGGGCCGGTGTCCAGGCCCTCCTCCAGTTGGAAGACGCTGGCCCCGGTCAGCTCGTCACCGTGCAGCACGGCGTGCTGCACGGGGGCGGCGCCACGCCACGCGGGCAGCAGCGAGAAGTGCAGGTTGATCCAACCGTGCCGGGGGATCTCCAGGGCCGCCGGCGGCACCAACGCGCCGTAGGCGACCACCGGCACGCAGGCCGGCTCCAGCTCGCGCAGCCGGTCGAGGAACTCCGGCTCGCGGGGACGGGCCGGGGTGAGCACCTCGACGCCGTGCTCGTCGGCCCACTCGGCGACCGGGGAGCGGGACAGGCCCCGCCCCCGACCGGCGGGGGCGTCGGGCCGGGTGACCACGGCGACCAGCTCGTGTCGGGAGGCGGCGACGGCGGCCAGGGCCGGCACGGCCACGGCCGGCGTACCGGCGAAGATCACGCGCATCCGGGTCAGCGCCCCAGACCGAAGGGGTCGCTGATGTGCGGGCTGAGCTTGACCGTGGGCGGGGCCGCCGCGTCGTACCACTCAGCCTGGCGGATCGCCTTCATGGCTTCCTTGCGGCCCTCCGGATCCAGTCGGTCCAGGAAGAGCACCCCGTCGAGGTGGTCGGTCTCGTGCTGCACGCAGCGCGCCATCAGACCGGTGCCGACGATCTGCATCGGGTCACCGAACGAGCTGAAGCCCTTGGCGACGACGTTCTGCCGACGCTTGGTGTCGAAGTAGAGACCGGGGATGGACAGGCAGCCCTCCGGGCCGTCCTGCTCCTCCTCGTCGGGGAACTCGAGCACCGGGTTGATCAGGTGCCCGAGGACGTCGTCGACGTCGAAGGTGAACACCCGCAGGCTCACACCGAGCTGCGGCGCGGCCAGGCCGGCGCCGTTCTGCTCACGCATCGTGTCGGTGAGGTCGGCGACGAGCCGACGCAGCTCGGCGTCGAAGTCGACCACCGGATCGGCCGGCGTGCGCAGCACCGGATCCCCAAACAGACGGATGGGCTGGACGGTCACGCGGGACGGCTCCTTCGTGGGGCGGGATGAGCGGTGCCGTACCAGTCTACGGAGTGCCCGGCCGCGCGCCGGCCGCCGCACCTCGATCAACCCCCGGCGGTGTGCCCAGCGTCACCGGGCGGCTCCCGCGAACCGGTCAGCAGGTCCCGTAACCGCTCCGCGTTCGGGTGGCCGAGATCGTCGAGGATGCCCAGGGCACGCCGCCAGGCACGCGCGGCACCGCCCGGGTCTCCCACCGCCTGCCGGCTCTCACCGAGCCGGGACAGGGTGTCGGCCTCGTCGTAGCGGTCGCTGACCCGTCGGTACAGCCCGAGCGCCCGCTGGAAACAGCGGATCGCCGCACGGTGGTCACCCAGCCGGGCGTGGATGAACCCGAGGCTGTCCCAGGTGTTCGCCTCACCGTGCCGGTCACCGGTCGTGCGCAGCAGCGCCAGAGCCTCTCCGCAGTGCGCCAGCGCCGGCTGGTACTGGCCGAGTTGGGCGTGGGCCCAGCCGACCGCGTTGCGGGCGCTGGCCTCCCCGGCGACGTGTCCGGCGGCCCGGTACAGCGCCAGGGCGCGCTCGCTCTGCTCCAGCGACTCGGCGTGCCGGCCGAGCCCGTCGAGCATCGCCCCGAACGCCCGGTGGGTACGCGCCTGCCCGGTGTGGTCACCCAGCTCCCCGAAGATCACCAGGGCCTGGCGGTAGTTCCTCGCCGCCTCGTTCACCCGGCCCAGCCGGGACAACACCCGGGCCAGGTCGCGGTGGGCGTTCGCCTGCCCGAGGCGGTCGCCGGCGCGTTGCGCCCCGGCCAGGGCGTCGCGCTGGGCGACGACGAGGTCCGGCCAGCGCCCCCGGCGTTGCAGGAAGTCGACGAGCGTCCAGGCCAGCTGCCAGGCGTGGCCGTCGAACCCGGTCCGCCTCGCGTGCGCGACCGCCGCCAACAGCACCGGGTACTCCAGGGTGAACCAGGCGAGCGCCTGCCCGTGGTCGGTGACCTCCTCGGGCACCACCCCCGGTGCGGCGGCGGCGAGGCTGACCGGGTCCCGGCCCGGTTGCAGCAGCAGCGCCGCCGCGTGGGCGGTGTGCAGGTAGTGGTCCAGCCCGCGCTGGATCGCGGCCCGCCGGGCCTGCGCCGGTTCGAGACGTTCGGCCTGCTCGGCCGCGTACGCCCGGAGCAGGTCGTGCGCGCCGAAGCGGCCGGGGGCGTGCTCGGTGACGAGGTGCGCGTGGGCCAGCTCGCCCAACAGTCGGGGCACCCGGGCCCGGGGCAGGCCGGCCAGACTGGCCGCCGCGGCGAACCCGATGTCCGGCCCGGGGTGACAACCGAACAACCGGAACAGGCGGGCCGCCATCGGCGTCAGACTCCGGTACGACCAGGAGAAGACGGCCTGCACGTCGGTGCCGGCGTCCCCTCCGTCGAACGAGTCCAGTGGTCGCGGCGCCGCCCGCAGCTCGGCGGCGAGGGTGGCCAGGGGGAAGCCCGGCTTCTCCGCGCTCCTCGCGGCCAGCACGGCAAGCGCCAGCGGCAGCCGCGCGCAGCGTTCGATGATCTCGTCCGTCGCCTGCGGCTCGGCCGCCAGCCGGTCCGCGCCGAGCCGCCGGGCCAGCAGTTGCCACGCCTCTGCCGTGCTGAGCAGGTCGACGCCGATCGGCCGGGCACCCTCGGCGGCGATGAGGCCGGCCAGCCGGTTGCGGCTGGTGACCAGGACCAGACAGCTCGGGCCGCCGACCAGCAGGGACCGTACCTGGTCGGCGTCGCGGGCGTTGTCCAGCAACACCAGCATCCGACGGCCGGCGAGCAGACTGCGGTAGAGACCCACCTGCGCGGACGGGTGGGTGGGAATTCGTTCGGGCGGCACCTCCAGGGCCTCCAGGAAGCCCCGGACCGCCTCGACGGCCGTCACCACCGTTCCGGTGGAGTCGAACCCCCGCAGGTCGACGTAGAGCTGGCCGTCCGGGAAGTGGTCGGCGACCCGGTGCGCCCAGTACACCGCGAGCGTCGTCTTACCGACTCCGGCCGTGCCGGACAACGTCATGACGGTGGCCGGCGCCACGTCGTCCTTCCCGCACCCGCCGGGGCCGGCCCATTCGGCATCGAGCCGGGCGAGCTGGGCCGTACGTCCGACGAACCCGGGCAGCGCCGGCGGCAGTTGACGGGGGACGGGGAATCGGGCCGACGTCGTACCGGCCCACGGACCGCCGCCCCTGGCCCGCACGGCCGCCCGTCCGGCGGTCGCGTGGTCCCGGCCGGCGCGTCGACGTCGCTCCTCGACCCGGTCCCGCGCGGTAGCCAGCACCCCCTGCTCGGCGGGGGTCGCCCCGAGCAGTCGGATGAGGACGTCAAACCGTTCCGGCGGCGGCAGGATGTTCCCGGCGAAGTACTCGCCGATGATCCCGCGCGACCAGCCGGTCTTCGCGGCCAACTGCCGGTACGTCAGCAGGGTCTCGCCCTGCTGCCGGGCCTCGCGGCGGCGCAGCTGACGCAGCAACCCGGCCAGTTCCGGCAGCGTCTGCGCCTCGGCGCCGGCACGGACCACTCCGTGCGACTGATGTGACGTCTGATGAGTTCCGGAAGGTACCCATTGGTCAGACATGCGGCCCCCACCCCGGTCATCCGGCCGCCCCGGATGCGCACGGGCAGGGTAATTCCGGCCGCACGAGACTCGATAGACAGCCGCCAATGCACGACAGTTCCACTGCGGACCCTCTCCTCGTCCAGCGGTGTCCAGCGGTGTCCAGCGGTGTCCAGCGGTGTCCAGGATCCGCCCCGCACGGCCGATGCCCCTGCCACCGTCTCGGTGCGGGCTCGGCCCGCTCCACGAAACCTGGGGGAAGAGGTACCCGATGATCCGTCCACACCCGACCACCCGGCGCTCCGCAACGATGCTGCGTCGCGTCGCCGTCACCGCGATCGGTCTCACACTGCTCGCCACGGGCGTGACCACCACACCGGCCGCCGCCGCGCCAAGCGGCAAGGCCGCCGCCGCACCGGGCGGCAAGGCCGCCGCCACCGGATCCTTCGTCGACAGCACACCGGTGCCCGGTGGCTTCGCCTCCTGGGCGGATCTGCTCCGGTTGCAGCAGCGGATGAACACCGCCGCCGCCCGGATCACGAACGCCGCGCAGCGCAGCCCGAACTCCGGTTTCGCCGGCATCGTCGCCGACCCCACCACCCGGCAGCTCCAGGTCTACTGGAAGGGCGAGCCGCCGGCGAACCTGGTGGCCACCGCCCGGGCCACCGTCGCCACCCAGGTCCTGCCGGCCGCGTACTCCCAGCGGGAACTGTTCGCCGCGGCGGACCGGTTGCGCGCCACCGCCGGCCACAAGATCACCACGGTCGGTCCGCGCGCCGACGGCGCCGGCCTGCTCGTCGGCACGCAGAACGGGCTGCTCGGCGCGACGGCGCTCGCCGGCGTACCGGTGACCGTGCAGACCGGGGTCGCCGCCGCGCCCGCGACCCGCTGGGACGACACCGCGCCGTGGTGGGGTGGCGCCGCGTGGCGCAACACCGCCACCGGCGGTGGCTGCTCGACCGGCTTCGGGGTGTTCCAGGGCGGGGTGGCGCGGATGCTCTCCGCCGCGCACTGCGCCAACCTCAACGTCACCGCCACCGACCCGACCGGGCAGACGATCGGCATCGTCGGAACCCGCAACGTGGGCAGCGACACCCTGCTCATCGCGGGCAGTTCCGGCGGCCGGGTCTTCAACAACAGCACCAACGCGGCCGGTGGCGTGGTCAGCGAGTTCAGCAACCAGGTGATCGGTGCGACGGCCAGCCAGGTCGGCAACTTCGTGTGCACCTCCGGCGCGTACTCCGGCACCCGGTGCTCAATCCAGGTGAAGGCCCGCAACCTCTGCATCAACGTGCGCGACTTCGGCACGGTCTGCGGTCAGGTACAGGCGGAGAACACCACCCGCACCAACGCCGTCGGTCAGGGTGACAGCGGCGGTCCGGTGGAGATCGTGAACGCCGCGAACACCCTCCAGGTCTGGGCCACCGGCACCAACACCGCCATCGACGACACCAACACCGCGGTCGCCTGCACCGGCTACGTGACCACCGGTCGGGTCTGCGCGTGGCGGATGTACTACGAGGACATCTTCTCCGGCATGGCCGGAGTCGGCGCATCGGGCGTCATCCTCGGCTGAGAGCCGTCCGTACGACCCGACGACCGGGTCGGCGCGCGTCCGCCGCGCGTCGGCCCGGTCCCTCGCGGGTTCAGACGGTGGCGCTCGGGTCTCCCGCGAGCACCGCGTCGCCACGGAGCAGCGCGGGCTCGGGCAGCGGCAGTTGGATCTTGTGAGCCGCCTCCCAGTCGTAGATCAGGCCGGGGCGCACCTGGGCGGCGAAATAGTCGATCGCGGTCATCCCACCCACGACCGGCTCGTCGACCTCGGCGACCAGCTGGGCGGGAACCAGGGAGAACCCGTTCTGCAGGGCGGCGCTGAGACGGCGGTGACCGTCGACCACGAAGAAGTACTCGCCGGTGAACCCGATCTTCAACGGTTCGAGGGCCTCGTCGCCGGCCTCGGCCACGCCACCAACGAAATCGGTGTCCCACAGACCCCGCAGGGTGGCGATGTCCTCGGTCGGGTAGACGCGGGCCGGATCCAGCAGCAGCAGCGGCGGCGCGTCGCGCAGCACCTCGGCGCCGAGGGTGCCCTCGTACGCGGCCACGATGTGCTCGATCACCTCTGACACGGAGGCCCGGGTGGTGTCGCAGATCAGGTCGTAGTTGCGCAGTCGGGCCTTGTCCACCCCGTACCGGATGATGAACCGGCTGCGCTCGCTGGCGCTGCGCTCCCGGAGCTTGGCCTTGGCCTCCTCCAGCGAGGCGTAGCTCTCCGCCGGACCGGACGGTCGGGCGAGCACCCGGCGGGCCGCCTCACCCGGCTCGGTGATCATGTGCACCTTGAGCGCGTCGGTGAAGAAGTGCCACGCCAGCCGGGAGTCCATGATCAGACGCTCACCGGAGGCCGCGATGTCCCGCTGCAACTGGTCGACGTAGCCGTCGACGGCCTGGTCGAGCTCGGCGTGCAGGTTGAGCTGCAGGGCGGTCATCTGCCGCTGCTGCGCCATCTCCCGGTAGAGGTCCCCCACGCTGACCCGGCGCATACCGAGCCGCTTGGCGATCTCGACCGACACGGTGCTCTTGCCGCTGCCGAGGTCGCCGTTGAAGACGATCGATTGTCCAACGGTCACGACTGGTCCACCCCTGATCACCGGCTCATTGACATCATCGACCTGGCGCCCGACCGACGCGTTCCCGGCCTCGTCGCGCCATCCCGCGGCGGCCCCAGCTCGGCGCGTCTGACGCTCCGTCTCGACCTGAAGCCCGTCGTACGCCTCGGCATGACGGGCGATGCTACCACTCGGACGCCACCGCTTTGCCGGACGCGGTGTGCGAGGGCCTCCGCCACAGCCCCGGTCCGCCACCGTCGGCAGCCGGGGCGAAACGGTCAGAACAGGCTCAGCGGATCGACCTGGAGACGAACCGGATCGGCGGCCTTGCGGGCGGCCCGCGCACCGGCGGCCGAGTGCAGCGCCTCGGCGAGCGCGGCAGCCCGCGCCCGGGGCACCCGGACCAGCATCCGCTCCCGACCCTCCTCGGCCGGCACCGGCCCGAGCACCTCGGCGTCGTCCGGCAGCCGGGCCGCGGCGAGCAGGTCCGCCACCGCCTCGGCCGGGCCGGTGACGCTCGCCATCCGCACCGCCGGAGGGAAGCCCAACTCTCGGCGTTCGGCCAGCTCCCGACCGGCGAACCAGGCCGCGTCCCAGCGCAGCAGCGCCTGCACCGGGGCGAGCGCGCCGTCGGCGACCACCACCACCCGACCGGCCGGCGCCGGGCGGGCCAGGGCCGCCGCCGCCAGCCAACGGCGCAGCGCCTCCTCACCGGCGCGCAGGTCGGCCCGGGTCAGCAGGGCCCACGAGTCGAGCAGCAACACCGCACCGTAGCCGCCCTCGGCCACCGGCTCGGCGCCCGGGGTGGCCACCACCAGGGCCGCGCCGCCGGGCACCTCGGTCAACACCTCCTCGCGCCCCGAGGTCCGCACCGACACCCCGGGGAACGCCCGGCCCAGCTCCTCGGCGGTCCGCCGGGCGCCGGTCACCGCGGCCCGCAGCCGCCGCCCACCGCACTCCGGGCAGGCGTACGCCGCCGCCACCCGGGCGCACCACCGGCAGGCCGGGGTGCCACCGGCCGAGGGCAGCGCGAGCGGGCCGGCGCAGTGCGCACAGCGGGCCGGGGTACGACACTCGGCGCAGGAGATCGAGGGCAGGTAGCCACGTCGGGGCACCTGCACCAGCACCGGCAGGTCCTCCCGGAGCGCGTCCCGGGCGGCCGTCCAGGCCAGGCTGGGCAGCCGCGCGGTGGCCGCGCCCGGGTCACGGGCCAGTTGGGGGTCGTCACCGGTCGGCGCGATGGTCGGGATGCGGGCCCGCACGGTGGCCCGGTCGGCGACCACCTCCGGGGCCCAGCCGGTCTCCACCAGCAGCTGCGCCTCGGCGGTACGGGCGTACCCGCCGACCAGCGCGCCGGCCTCGGCGAGGTGGGCTCGGGTGAGCAGCACGTCGCGGGCGTGCGGGTAGGGTGCCCGCGGCTCGGAGTGCAGGTCGTCGCCGTCGTCCCAGACGGCGACGAGGCCGAGCCGCCGCACCGGGGCGAACATCGCCGCCCGGGTGCCGATCACCACCGGCACCTGTCCCCGGCGGGCGGCGAGGAAGGCCCGGTAACGCCGGGCCGGTCCGAGCGCGGCGGAGAGGCTGACGTGTCGCCCCGGCCCGAGCACGCCGGTGAGCGCCGCGTCGAGGCGGTCCAGGTCGCGGGCGTCGGGTACCACGACCACCGCACCGCGCCCGCCGGCGACGGTGGCCGCCACCGCGTCGGCGTAGCGGGCCGCCCAGTCCTCGCCGGGCAGCGCCGACCAGACCGCGCGGGGCGCTCGGCCGTCGGCGAGGGCGCGCAGCAGGGCCGGGCCGGTCGGGTAGTCACGCCAGCCGCGCGGGTCGACCGTCTCGGTGGCGGGCGCCGGGACGGGCTGGTCGTCGTGGGGTTCCTTCTCCACCCGCGCATGCCGGGGTGGCACGGCGAGCCGGAGCACGTCGGCGAGACTGCCCGCGTACCGGTCGGCGACCGCTCGGGCCAACCGGGCGATCTCGGGGGCCAGCACGGGCTCCGGCGAGACGACCTTCTCCAGGTACGCGAGGCGGCCGGTGTGCCCGGAGTCGTCGGCGCGCGACAGCAGCCAGCCGTCGACGAGTTGCCCGGCGAAGCGCACCTTCACCCGGGTGCCGGGCACCGCCACCTCGTCCAGCTCCGCCGGGACCAGGTAGTCGAACGGCCGGTCCAGGTGGGCCAGTCCGACGTCCACGCAGACGCGCGCGACCGGCGAC
Source organism: Micromonospora sp. NPDC049645 (assembly GCF_040675155.1). Classification (NCBI taxonomy): domain Bacteria; kingdom Bacillati; phylum Actinomycetota; class Actinomycetes; order Micromonosporales; family Micromonosporaceae; genus Micromonospora; species Micromonospora sp. NPDC049645. The sequence continues at coordinate 248,146 of NZ_JBFAOI010000009.1, read as the reverse complement.
CCATCCGCGGGTCGCCGGTCGCTGCGCCTGGTGGCGGTCAGGCTCGCGCGGCCGACTTGAGGTCGGCGGCCCGGTCGGTGCTCTCCCAGGTCAGGTCCGCCAGCTCCCGGCCGAAGTGGCCGTACGCGGCGGTCTGCTGGTAGATCGGGCGGAGCAGGTTGAGGTCCCGGATGATCGCGGCGGGACGCAGGTCGAACACCTCGGAGACGGCCTTCTCGATCGAGGGGACCGGCACGGTCTCGGTGCCGAACGTCTCGATGAACAGGCTCACCGGGTGCGCCTTGCCGATGGCGTAGGCGACCTGCGCCTCGCACCGCTCGGCCAGGCCGGCGGCGACCACGTTCTTGGCCACCCAGCGCATCGCGTACGCGGCCGAACGGTCCACCTTGGACGGGTCCTTGCCGGAGAACGCGCCACCGCCGTGACGGGCGTACCCGCCGTACGTGTCGACGATGATCTTGCGGCCGGTCAGCCCGGCGTCACCCATCGGGCCACCGATCTCGAACCGGCCGGTCGGGTTGACCAGCAGCCGGTAGCCCTCGGTGTCCAGACCGAGGCTCTCCAGCTCCGGGGCGATCACGTGGTCGCGCACGTCCGGCGTGAGCAGCGATTCCAGTGAGATGTCGGCGGCGTGCTGGCTGGACACGACCACGGTGTTCAGCCGGACCGGACGCAGCCCCTCGTACTCGATGGTGACCTGGGTCTTGCCGTCGGGCCGCAGGTACGGAATCGTGCCGTCCTTGCGCACCGCGGAGAGGCGGCGGGCCAGCCGGTGGGCGAGCGCGATCGGCAGCGGCATCAGCTCGGGCGTCTCCGAGCAGGCGAAGCCGAACATCATGCCCTGGTCGCCGGCGCCCTGCGCGTCCAGGGCGCTCTCCGACGCCCCGGTCCGCAACTCGAAGGCGTTGTCCACGCCCTGCGCGATGTCCTCGGACTGCGCCCCGATGGAGACGCTGACCCCGCAGGAGGCCCCGTCGAACCCCTTCTTCGACGAGTCGTACCCGATGTCGAGGATGGTCCGGCGGACGATCGCCGGGATATCGGCGTACGCCTTGGTGGTCACCTCACCGGCGATGTGCACCTGACCGGTGGTGATCATGGTCTCCACGGCCACGCGGCTGTGGGGGTCCTCGGTCAGCAGCGCGTCGAGGATGCCATCGCTGATCTGGTCGGCAATCTTGTCCGGGTGGCCTTCCGTGACCGATTCGGACGTGAAGAGGCGGCGTGTCACGGCACTCCTAAGCGGTTGAGGTCGTTCCGCGGCAGTGTAATCACCGTTGCGGTCGCTGTCGGGATCGGTCGCGTTCTTTAGCACTTATGAGGAACGGCCCGGCAGCCGCGCCACGACGAGATCCCAGACCGTGTCGGCCACCGCCTCCTTCGTCTGCTCGGGCAGCCGGCTGACCGAGCCGTCCGCGCCGATGACCGTCACGGTGTTGGTGTCGGCGCCGAAGACCAGGTCCTGGCCGACCTCGTTGATGACGATCAGGTCGGCCCGCTTCCGGGCCAGTTTCGCCCGGCCGTTGACCTCGGCATCGCCGGTCTCGGCGGCGAACACCACAAGCAGCTGCTCCGGTCGTTTCCGCTGGCCGAGCTCCGCCGCGATGTCCGGATTCGTGACAAGCTCGATGGTCGGCGCCACGCCGTCGTCCGACTTCTTGATTTTGCCAGGCGCGTACGTCGCGGGCCGGAAATCGGCCGGAGCCGCGGCCATCACCACCGCGTCGGCCTCGACGGCGGCCTTGAGCGTCGCCTCCCGCAGCTCGGCGGTGGTGCCCACCCGGATCAGGTCGACACCGGCCGGGTCGGCGAGGTCGACGTTGGCGGCGATCAGCGTCACCCGAGCACCCCGGGCGACCGCCGCGCGGGCGAACGCGTAACCCTGCTTGCCCGACGAGCGGTTGCCCAGGAAGCGGACCGGGTCCAGTGGCTCGCGGGTGCCGCCCGCGGTGACGACCACCCGGCGGCCGGTCAGGTCGGCGGAGTCGGCGCCGCCCCGGGCCAGGAGCCGGCGAGCGACGGCGAAGATCTCCGCCGGGTCGGGCAGTCGGCCCTTGCCGGTGTCGACGCCGGTGAGCCGACCGACGGCCGGGTCGAGGACCAGGACACCCCGGGAACGCAGCGTGGCGACGTTGGCCACGGTGGCGGGGTGCTCCCACATCTCGGTGTGCATCGCCGGGGCCAGCAGCACCGGGCAGCGGGCGGTCAGCAGGGCGTTGGTCAGCAGGTCGTCGGCGAGGCCGTGGGCGGCCTTGGCGAGCAGGTCGGTGGTGGTCGGCGCGACCACCACCAGGTCGGCCTGCTTGCCGAGCCGGACGTGCGGCACCTCGTGGACGTCGGTCCAGACGTCGTCGGCCACCGGCTGGCCGGAGAGCGCCGCCCAGGTCGGCGCCCCGACGAAGCGGAGCGCCGACGCGGTGGGCACGACCCGAACCGAGTGACCCGATTCGGTGAAGAGTCGCAGCAGCTCACACGCCTTGTAGGCGGCGATGCCGCCGCCGACCCCGAGGACGATCGAGGCGGACATCGGCCAGCGAGGGCTTACGGCTGGTCGGTCGGCTCGGCGGTGAGCAGGCCCGAGTTGATCTCGCGCATGGCGATCGAGAGGGGCTTCTCCTGCGGAGTGGTCTCGACGAGCGGGCCGACGTACTCCAGCAGACCCTCACCGAGCTGGCTGTAGTAGGCGTTGACCTGGCGCGCACGCTTGGCGGCGAAGATGACCAGCGCGTACTTCGACGTCGTCTTCTCGAGGAGCTCGTCGATCGGCGGGTTGGTGATGCCTTCGGGGTTGGCGATGGATCCCACGAATTAACCTCTGCGTCTTTCGAGCCGCGCGGACGCGGTGCTGAGTCTCAACGGCGGCCGACCGTCAGCCACGCACGCGCGACCAGGCCGGGTCCGGATAAGAAGAACCGAGTAAGCCTACCAGCTGCTCGACCACCCGTTCGGTGTGGTCGTGGGTCAGCGTGTACGCGACGGCGGCGGCCACCGTGGTGTCGGGGTGATACCCGGGTGGGCTCAGCAGCACCAGCCGGGAGTCGGGCAGGCGCGCACGCACCAGGGGGACGCCGCGCAGGTCGAGCGGGAGCAGCACCTGCTGCCCGGCGTCGAGCCGGGCCCGCAGCGGCGGGTACGGGGTGCCCCGGCGGTGCGAGCCGATCCGGGACCACTCCAGCAGCTCGCCGTCGACGACCCGGCGATCGAACTCGGCGGGGGCGAGGAAGACGCGATCCACCCCGTCGATCTCCGACTCCCGGCGCGGCCTGGTGGTTGCCGCGACCGGGATCCACACGGACGGAGAACGCGCCCGGACAAGCTCGACGACACTCTCCCTGCCGGAACCCGAAGGTCCAGCCAGGACAGTGAGCCGAGCCGCCGGGCGCGCCTCGTCATCCGTGCTCACTGCTTGTTTCTACACGCTGCCAGGTTCAGTTGGCGGCGAACTCTCCAAGCAGTGCCTTGCGCTGCTGCTCGCCGAGGCCACGCAGGCGACGGCTGTCGGCGATCTTGAGCTTCTCCATGATCTGGGTAGCCCGGATCTTGCCGATGCCCGGCATGGCCTGCAGGACGGCCGACACCTTGAGCTTGCCTACGACGTCGTCGCTCTCGGCCCGCTCAAGGACGGCACCGAGAGTGGTCTTGCCCTGCTTGAGCTGCTCCTTCAGCTGAGCACGGGCCTTGCGGATCTCCGCGGCCTTCTCGAGCGCGGCAGCGCGTTGTTCGGGGGTCAGTGACGGGAGCGGCACCAGTTCTCCTCAGGTCCCTATCGCGGCGGGCGGGGCGCACCGCCGCATCTGTGAAACGTGGTGTCGCTGTGAACCAAGGGGTCCATGGTTCCCAGCGCGGGGAAAACTAGCGGCCAACGGAGCTTTCGGCAACGTGGGGGCCGCATGATCACCGTAGAGTGACCGACCCGTCAGTCAGTCACCGGGCAGGCAGAACGGCCCGACAGTCGACCAGAACGCGGTCCGTGGCGGCCCGCAGGGCGGCCACATCGGGGCCGGCCGAGAGCACCTCCCGGGAGTACGACGGAAGCACCGAGGCGAGGCTCGAACCGAAGACGGTACGCAGATCGGCCGCGCCGGCACCCTGCGCGCCGAGCCCCGGAGCGAGCAGCGGGCCCCCCACACCGGAGAGGTCGTGACCGGTGTCACCGATGGTCGCGCCCACCACCAGACCAAAGCTCCCGAGCGGGGACGCACCCCTGTTGAGCTGGGAAATCTCGTCGATCACGGTCTGCGCCACGGTGCGGCCGTCGGCCGTCACGGCCCGCTGCACGGCCGCGCCCTCGGGGTTCGAGGTGAGGGCCAGCACGAACACTCCGCCGCCGTGCTCGGCGGCGAGCTCGAACATCGGCGCCAGTGAACCTACTCCGAGGTAGGGGCTCGCCGTGACCGCGTCGACATACACGGGGCTGGATGGATCGAGATACGCCGAGGCGTACGCGCTCACCGTCGAGCCGATGTCGCCGCGCTTGACGTCGAGGAGAACGAGCGAGCCGGCATCGCGTAACTGTCGGATAGTTGACTCAAGAATGGCCACACCTCGGGAGCCGAACCGCTCGAAAAAGGCCGACTGAGGCTTGACCACCGCAACCCGGTCACCGAGCGCTTCCACGACGGTTCGGCTGAACCGGTCAAGCCCCTGGACGTCGTCCGGGAGGCCCCACCGAGCCAGCAGACCGGGATGCGGGTCGATGCCCACACAGAGCGGGCCCCGCTCGGTGATCGCCCGGTGCAGCCGGGTGCCGAAGCTTTCCATCGGAGTGTTCCCCTCTTCTCGGCCGGGCGGCTGCCCCGCCCGGGTAACCGTCGACCCGGTGACCGGGCCGACTCAGCCGGCCGACTCAGCCGGCCGCCACCGCCGCCGCCACTCCGGCCGCGATCCGGGCCAGCTCGACGTCGTCGGTGACGTACGGCGGCATCGTGTAGATCAGGTCGCGGAACGGGCGCAGCCACACGCCCTGGTCGACCGCCGCCACGGTCGCCGCGCCGAGGTCGACCTCGTGGTCGAGCTGGACCACGCCGATCGCGCCGAGCACCCGTACGTCGGCCACCCCGGGCGCCCCGCGCAGAGGCTCCAGGCCGGCGCGCAGGCCAGCGCCGATCCTGGCGACCTGCCCGGCCCAGTCCCCGGCCCGCAGCAGCCCGATGGAGGCGTTGGCCACCGCGCAGGCCAGCGGGTTGCCCATGAACGTGGGCCCGTGTGCCAGCACGCCGGTCGCCGAGATGCCCCGGGCGACCTCCGGGGTGCACAGGGTCGCCGCGAGGGTCAGGTAGCCACCGGTGAGCGCCTTGCCCACGCACAGCACGTCCGGCGTCACCCCGGCGTGCTCCGCGGCGAACATCGTCCCGGTACGGCCGAAGCCGGTCGCGATCTCGTCGAAGATCAGCAGGACTCCGTGCGCGCGGGTCACCTCGCGCAGCACCCGGAGGTAACCCGGGTGGTGGAAGCGCATCCCACCGGCGCCCTGGACGACGGGCTCGACGATCACGGCGGCCAGTTCGTCGGCGTACCGCTCGACCGTGTCCACCAACGCCGCCACGTACGCGTCGTCGGGCGGGTCGGTGAAGCCGCCCGGCGGGACCGGAGCGAACACCTGCCGGGGCAACACGTCGCCCCAGAGGTGGTGCATCCCGCCCTCCGGGTCGCAGACGCTCATCGGGTGGAACGTGTCACCGTGGTAGCCGCCCCGCCAGGTCGCCAGCCGGCGCCGCTCCGGCCGCCCGACGGCCCGCTGGTACTGCAGGCACATCTTCACCGCCACCTCGACGCTGACCGAGCCGGAGTCGGCCAGGAAGACGTGCTCCAGGCCATCCGGTGTCAGCTCGACCAACGTCCGGGCGAGCTGCACGGCGGGCTCGTGGGTGAGCCCACCGAACATCACGTGACTCATCCGGCCGAGCTGGTCGGTCACCGCCGCGTCCAGGACCGGGTGCCGGTAGCCGTGGATCGCCGCCCACCAGGACGACATCCCGTCCACCAGCTCCCGCCCGTCGGCCAGGGTGAGGCGTACGCCCTCGGCGCCGCGCACCACGTACGGCGGGTTCGCCGGCGGCAGCGCGGCGTACGGATGCCAGACGTGCGCCCGGTCGGTGGCCAGGATCTCCTCGGGTGTCACGGGTAACTCCTCTGCGCCTCAAGCCGTCCGGACGGCGGATATCCGGCGGCGGCGTCCCGCGCGCCGTGCGGGTCGCGCGACCCTGGAGCGTGTGGCGGCGGCCGGGCGCAGCGTCCCGGCCTGCCCTGCCGCCGCCAACACCGCGTCGGGGCGGTTCACCGACCCGCGACGGGGTCCGGAGCCGCTGACGTGGCAGTCGCGCGGGCGGCGGCGCGGACCAGGGCCGGGCCCCGGTAGATGAAGCCGGTGTAGAGCTGCACCAGCGCCGCGCCGGCATCGAACATCCGGGCCGCGTCGTCCGGGTCCAGCACCCCGCCGACTCCGACGATCGGCAGCCGGCCGCCGGTTTCCCGGTGCACGAAGGCGACCACCTCCCGGGCCCGTCCGGTCAGCGGCCGACCGGACAGACCACCAGCCTGCGCGCCACGCGAGGCGTCGACGTTGGCGAGCCCGTCCCGGGACAGGGTGGTGTTGGTGGCGATCACCCCGGCGGCGCCCCGGGCCAGGCAGACCTCCAACAGCTCGGCGATCGCCGCCTCGCTCAGGTCCGGTGCGATCTTGACCAGCACCGGCCTCTCCCCCACCAGCGCGCCGAGCAGCGCGTCCAGATGGGCGCGGTCCTGCAACGAGCGCAGGCCGGGAGTGTTCGGTGAGGACACGTTCACCGCGAAGTAGTCGCCGTGCCCGCGCAGCGCCCGGTACGACGCGAGGTAGTCCTCGACCGCCTCGTCGAGCGGTGTCACCTTGGACTTGCCCAACGAGATGCCCAGCGGCACCCCGAGCGGGCGCGGCAGCGCCGCCAGCCGGGCGGCCAGCGCGGCGGCGCCGGCGTTGTTGAAGCCCATCCGGTTGACCACCGCCTCGCTGGCCGGCAGCCGGAACAGCCGGGGCCGGGGGTTGCCCGGCTGGGCGTGCGCGGTGACCGTGCCGACCTCCACGAACCCGAAGCCGAGCGCCGGCCAGGCCGGCAGCGCCGCGCCGTCCTTGTCCATGCCGGCGGCCAACCCGACCGGGTTGGGGAACCGCACCCCGAACACCGTGCGCGGCGCGTCGACCGCGTACCGGGCCCGCAGCGCGGCGAGGGCCGCCGGCCGCCGCGACAGGGCCGTCAGCCGCCGCAGAGTCCACTCGTGCGCCGCCTCGGCGTCCCCGCCCCCGAGCCGGAACAGCCACGGCCGTACCGCCCGCTCGAACACCGTCACTGGGCCGCCCGCAGGATGGCGTGCAGATCCTGCAGGGGACGGACCTGCATGTCGCCGCGGATCCGCGCCTCGATGCCCATGACCGCCGCCGCCGCGCCGGGGACCGTGGTGATGCACGGGATGTCCGCGGTGACGGCCGCGCTGCGGATCTCGTAGCCGTCGGAGCGGGCGCTGGCACCCGAACCCTGCGGCGTGTTGATCACCAGCGCGACGTGGCCGCCGCCGATCAGCGACACCGCGTCGTCACCCGCGCCGGCCTGGTAGTGCTTGCGGATCTGCTCGCAGGCGATGCCGTGCCGGCGCAGCACCTCCGCCGTGCCGGCGGTCGCGACGATCTCGAAGCCCAGATCGGCAAGCCGCTTGATCGGGAAGATCATGCCGCGCTTGTCCCGGTTGGCCACCGAGACGAAGATCTTCCCGGCGGTCGGCAGCGACCCGTACGCGGCCGACTGGCTCTTGGCGAAGGCGTGCCCGAAGTTGGTGTCGATGCCCATCACCTCGCCGGTCGACTTCATCTCCGGCCCGAGCAGCGAGTCGATCCCCTTGCCCGCGCGGGTCCGGAAACGCTTGAACGGCAGCACCGCCTCCTTGACCGCGACCGGCGCGTCGGCGGGCATCGTGCCCCCGTCCCCCGTCGCCGGCAGCAGGCCCTCGGCGCGCAGCTCGGCGATGCTCGCACCGAGCGCGATCCGGGCCGCCGCCTTGGCCAACGGCACCGCCGTGGCCTTGGAGACGAACGGGACGGTCCGCGAGGCGCGCGGGTTGGCCTCCAGCACGTAGAGCACGTCGTCCTTGAGGGCGTACTGCACGTTGAGCAGGCCGCGGACGCCGACGCCACGGGCGATGGCCTCGGTGTAGCGGCGCACCTCGACCAGGTGCGAACCGGCGAGGGTGATCGGCGGCAGCGCGCAGGACGAGTCACCGGAGTGGATGCCGGCCTCCTCGATGTGCTCCATCACGCCGCCGATGTAGACCGCACCGTCGGCGTCGCAGAGCGCGTCCACGTCGATCTCGATGGCGTCGTCGAGGAACCGGTCCACCAGCACCGGGTGGTCCGGCGAGATGTCGGTGGCCCGGCCGATGTAGTCGCGCAGCGTCGGGTCGTCGTAGACGATCTCCATGCCCCGCCCGCCCAGCACGTACGACGGCCGGACCAGCACCGGGTAACCGATCTCGTCGGCGATCGTCTTGGCCTCGTCGTACGAGGTGGCCATGCCGTGCGCCGGCGCGCGCAGCCCGGCGCGGGCCAGCACCGCGCCGAACGCGCCCCGCTCCTCGGCCAGGTGGATCGACTCCGGGGAGGTGCCGACGATCGGCACACCGGCGTTCTTGAGTCGCTGCGCCAGCCCCAGCGGGGTCTGCCCGCCGAGCTGCACGACCACCCCGACCACGCCCGGCCCGCCGGCCGCCCGGCCGGACGAGTCCTCGGCGTGCCAGACCTCCAGGACGTCCTCGAACGTCAGCGGCTCGAAGTAGAGCCGGTCGGCGGTGTCGTAGTCGGTCGAGACCGTCTCCGGGTTGCAGTTGACCATGACGGTCTCGTAACCGGCCGACCGCAATGCCTGGACGGCGTGCACGCAGGAGTAGTCGAACTCGATGCCCTGCCCGATCCGGTTCGGGCCGGAGCCCAGGATCAGCACCTTCGGCCGGTCCGACGGCACGACCTCGGTCTCCAGGTCGTACGTCGAGTAGTGGTACGGCGTGGTCGCCTCGAACTCGGCCGCACAGGTGTCCACGGTCTTGTAGACCGGCCGCACGTCGAGGCGGTGCCGCAGCGTCCGTACGCCGTCCTCGGCGGCCAGCTCCGGACGCAGCGCGGCGAGCTGCCGGTCGGACAGACCGGCCCGCTTGGCGCGGCGCAGCAGGTCGGCGTCGAGCACCGGCGCGTCGACGATCTCGGCCCGCAGCTCGATCAACGCGGCGATCTGGTCCAGGAACCACGGGTCGATCCCACCGGACGCCTCGGCGACCTCGGCGATCGACGCGCCGAGGCGCAGCGCCCGCTCCACCGTGTACAACCGGCCGTCGTGCGGAATCCGTAGCGCCGCGAGGGTGTCCGCCAGGGTGACGCCCGCCGGGTCAGGTTGCGTCCAGAACCCGGCCGCCTTGGTCTCCATCGAGCGCATCGCCTTGTTCAGCGCCTCGGTGAAGTTACGCCCGAGGCTCATCGCCTCGCCCACCGACTTCATCGTGGTGGTCAGCTCCGGGTCCGCGCCGGGGAACTTCTCGAACGCGAACCGGGGGATCTTCACCACCACGTAGTCGAGGGTCGGCTCGAACGCCGCCGGGGTCTTCAGGGTGATGTCGTTGGGGATCTCGTCGAGGGTGTAACCGATGGCCAGCTTCGCGGCGATCTTCGCGATCGGGAAGCCGGTCGCCTTGGAGGCCAACGCCGAGGAGCGCGACACCCGGGGATTCATCTCGATCACGACGATCCGGCCGTCGACGGGATTGACCGCGAACTGGATGTTGCAGCCGCCGGTGTCCACCCCGACCTCGCGCAGCACGGCGATGCCCAGGTCACGCAGGCGCTGGTACTCCCGGTCGGTGAGCGTCATGGCCGGGGCCACGGTGACGCTGTCGCCGGTGTGCACACCCATCGGGTCGATGTTCTCGATCGAGCAGACCACCACCACGTTGTCGTGCCGGTCGCGCATCAGCTCCAGCTCGTACTCCTTCCAGCCGAGCACGCTCTCCTCGATGAGCACCTCGTGCACCGGGCTGGCGGACAGGCCGTCACCGGCGATGCGGGCCAGGTCCTCCGGCGTGTGCGCCATGCCGGAGCCCAGGCCGCCCATGGTGAACGACGGCCGGATCACCACCGGCAGGCCCAGCTCGGCGACGGTCGCCTCGACCTCTTCCATGGAGTGGCACACCCTCGAGCGGGGCACCAGGGCGGTCGGGTCGTCGACGCCGAGGCGTACGCCGGCCTTCGCCACGATCTCCTTGAACAGCTGCCGGTCCTCGCCCCGGTTGATGGCGTCGATGTTCGCGCCGATCAGCTCGACGCCGTACTTCTCCAAGACGCCGCCCTCGTGCAGGGCGACGGCGGTGTTCAGCGCGGTCTGCCCGCCGAGGGTCGCGAGGATCGCGTCCGGGCGTTCCTTGGCGATGACCAGCTCCACGAACTCCGGGGTGATCGGCTCGACGTAGGTCGCGTCGGCGAACTCCGGATCGGTCATGATCGTCGCCGGGTTGGAGTTGACCAGGCTGACCCGGATCCCCTCGCTGCGCAGCACCCGGCAGGCCTGGGTGCCGGAGTAGTCGAACTCGCAGGCCTGCCCGATGACGATCGGCCCGGAGCCGATCACGAGGATGTGCTTGAGATCGGTCCGCTTAGGCATTGCTGCGCCCCTTGCTGTGGGTCCGGCCCTCGCTGGGCCGCCGGTCGAGGGCGCGGCCCTCGATCAGCTCGGCGAATCGGTCGAAGAGGTAGTCCGCGTCGTGCGGGCCGGCCGCCGCCTCCGGGTGGTACTGAACGGTGAAGGCCGGCAGGTCGACGGCCCGCAGCCCCTCGACCACGTTGTCATTGAGGCAGACGTGCGACACCCGGACACCACCGAAGTCGGTGTCGATCACCTGGTCGGGGACGACCGCGCCGGCGCCAGCACCGGGCACCTGGACGGCGAAGCCGTGGTTGTGGCTGGTCACCTCGACCTTGCCGGTGGCCCGGTCGAGCACCGGCTGGTTGATCCCCCGGTGGCCGTAGCCCAGCTTGTAGGTGCCGAAGCCGAGCGCCCGACCGAGGATCTGGCTGCCGAAGCAGATGCCGAACAGCGGCACCTGCCGCCGCAGCGCCTCCCGGGCCAGCGCCACCGGGGCGTCGGCGGTGGCCGGGTCGCCCGGACCGGGCGACAGGAAGATCGCGTCGGCGCCGGTGGCGAGCATCTGCTCGATGCTCGACGACGCCGGCAGCACGTGGGTGGTCACCCCGCGGGTGGCCAGCCGGCGCGGCACGTTGCGCTTGATGCCCAGGTCCAGGGCGGCCACGGTGAACCGGTGCTCGCCCAGGGCCTCGACGACGTACGGCTCGGGGGTGCTCACCTCGGCGGACAGGTCCGCGCCGACCATCTGCGGCGCCTGGCGGACCCGGGCCAGCAGGCTCTGCGGGTCGTTGTCGATGCTGGAGATGCCCACCCGCATCGCGCCCCGCTCGCGCAGGTGCCGGGTCAACGCGCGGGTGTCCACCCCGCTGATGCCCACCACACCCTCGGTGGCGAGGCGGTCCTCCAGAGAGCCGGTGGCCCGCCAGTTCGAGCCGATCCGGGCCGGGTCACGGACGACGTAACCGGCCACCCAGATCCGCCCGGACTCGTCGTCCTCGCCGTTGACGCCGGTGTTGCCGATGTGCGGTGCGGTCTGCACCACCACCTGCCGGTGGTACGACGGGTCGGTCAGCGTCTCCTGGTAACCGGTCATGCCGGTGTTGAAGACCGCCTCGCCGAAGGTCTCCCCGACGCTGCCGTACGCCTCGCCGGGGAACGTGCGCCCATCCTCGAGAACGAGAATCGCGGAACGTCTGCGGGTCACTTGACTGCCTTTCCGTCCAGAACCGTCGGCTCGCCACGCAGGAAGGTCGCCACGATGCGACCTGGCAGCGTCATGCGGGCGTACGGGGTGTTGCGACTGCGACTGGCCAGTTCCGTCGGCTCGATGGTGCGCCGGACGGCCGGGTCGATCAGGGTCAGGTTGGCCGGCACACCCGGCGCCGGGTCCACGCCGTGCCCGGTGAGCCCGGCGATCCGGGCGGGGGTGCGCGACATCCGCTCGGCGATCAGGTCCCATTCGGGGCCGAGCACGTCCAGCGCGATGGAGAGGGCCGTCTCCAGGCCGAGCATTCCCGGCCGGGCGTACGCCCACTCGCACTCCTTGTCCTCCACGGCGTGCGGGGCGTGGTCGGTGGCGATCACGTCGATCACCCCGTCGGCGAGCGCGGCACGCAGCGCGGTGATGTCCGCGGCGGTGCGCAGCGGCGGGTTCACCTTGAAGACCGGGTCGTAGCTCTCCGCGCGCTCGTCGGTGAGCAGCAGGTGGTGCGGGGTCACCTCGGCGGTCACGCGTACCCCCCGGGCCTTCGCCTGGCGCAGCACCTCGACGCTGCCGGCGGTGGAGACGTGGCAGACGTGCAGTCGGCTGCCCACGTGCTCGGTGAGCAGCACGTCCCGGGCGATGATCGCCTCCTCGGCGACCGCCGGCCAGCCGATCAGGCCGAGCCGGGTGGAGACCTCGCCCTCGTGCATCTGGGCGCCCTCGGTGAGCCGGGGCTCCTCGGCGTGCTGGGCGATGATCCCGTCGAACGCCTTGACGTACTCCAGGGCCCGGCGCATCAGCTTCGGGTCGGCGACGCAGTGCCCGTCGTCGGAGAAGATCCGCACCCGGGCCGCCGAGTCGGCCATCGCGCCCAGTTCGGCGAGGCGCTCGCCGGCCAGCCCGACGGTGACCGCGCCGATCGGCTGCACGTCGACCAGGTTGGCCTCCCGGCCGAGCCGCCAGACCTGCTCGACCACGCCGGCGGTGTCCGCCACCGGGGAGGTGTTGGCCATCGCGCAGACCGCCGTGTAGCCGCCCAGCGCCGCCGCCCGGGAACCGGACTCGACGGTCTCGGCGTCCTCCCGGCCGGGCTCGCGCAGGTGGGTGTGCAGGTCGACGAGGCCGGGCAGGGCGACCAGACCGGTGCCGTCGATGACGGTGGCGTCCGGCGCGGACAGGCCGGGGCCGACCTCGGCGACGACGCCGTCGCGGATCAGCAGGTCGGTCGGCGCGGCGCCGACGACACTCACGCTGGTGATCAGGTACGCGGTCACCGGTTGTTCCCTCCGAGTAGCAGGTAAAGGACAGCCATCCGCACGGAGACCCCGTTGGTGACCTGTTCGACGATGGTGGAGCGGGGTGAGTCGGCGACCTCGGGGGTGATCTCCATCCCCCGGTTCATCGGGCCGGGGTGCATGACGATCGCGTGCTCGGGCAGCCGGCGCATCCGCGGACCGTCCAGCCCGTAGCGGCGGGCGTACTCCCGCGCGGAGGGGAAGTAGGAGTCGTTCATCCGCTCCCGCTGCACGCGCAGCATCATCACCACGTCCACGTTCGGCAGGACGCAGTCGAGGTCGTACGAGACGTCGGTGCCGGGCGCGAGCGCCCCCGCGATGTCGACCGGGATGAGGGTCGGCGGGCCGACCAGGGTGACCTTGGCCCCGAGGGTGGAGAGCAACAGCACGTTGGAGCGGGCGACCCGGGAGTGCAGCACGTCCCCGACCACCGCGACCGACAGGCCGGCGAGCCGACCCAGCCGGGCCCGCATGGTGTACGCGTCCAGCAGCGCCTGGGTGGGGTGCTCGTGGGTGCCGTCACCGGCGTTGACGACCGACCCGTCGACCCAGTTGGCCAGCCGGTGCGGCGCGCCGGAGGCGGGGTGCCGGACGACCACGGCGTCGGCGCCCATGGCCTGCAGGGTCAACGCGGTGTCCTTGAGGCTCTCGCCCTTGGTGACGCTGGAGCCCTTCGCGGAAAAGTTGATCACGTCGGCGCTGAGCCGCTTCGCCGCCGCCTCGAACGAGATCCGGGTGCGGGTGGAGTCCTCGTAGAAGAGGTTCACCACGGTCCGCCCGCGCAGCGCGGGCAGCTTCTTGATCTCCCGGCCGGCGACGGTGGCCATCTCGGCGGCGGTGTCCAGGATCTCGGTGGCGGTGTCGGCGTCCAGGTCCCCACCGGAGAGCAGGTGTTTGATCATGAGAGTGGTCCCCCGTACAGCTTGACCTCGTCCGTCCCGTCGATTTCGGCGAGCGTCACCCTCACGCTCTCGGCGAGCGAGGTCGGAATGTTCTTGCCGACGTAGTCGGCGCGGATCGGCAGTTCCCGGTGGCCCCGGTCGACCAGGACGGCGAGTTGCACCGACGCCGGACGGCCGACGTCGTTGAGCGCGTCGAGCGCGGCCCGGACGGTGCGGCCGGAGAAGAGCACGTCGTCGACCAGGATGACCCGTTTGCCGTCGATCCCGCCGGAGGGCAGTTCGGTCGGACCCACCGCGCGGGTGGCGTGCCGACGCAGGTCGTCGCGGTACAGGGTGATGTCGAGCACACCGACCGGAACGGCGACGTCCTCGAAGGTGCTGATCCGGTCGGCGAGCCGCCGGGCGAGGGGGGTGCCCCGGGTGGGAATCCCCAGCAGCACCGTGTTCTCGGCGCCCTGGGTCTTCTCCAGGATCTGGTGGGCGATGCGGTCGACCACGCGTTGCACGTCGGCGCTGGCGAGGATCACCTTCACCGAGGGTTGTCGCGGTGGTGACGAGCGGGCAGCCGGTGGGTATGCCACGGCGGACCTCCTTCCCCGCCTCACGGGACGGGTCGTTAAAGGATGTCGGGCACCTCCGGCCGGACCGCGCAGCGGACCTGGGCCGGGGCTTCCGCCACGTTACCAGTGGTCACCGGGCCGATGGACGGCGCCCGCTGACCACCGGGTCAGGCACCCGAAAAGGGGATAACTTCCCGGACGCTCCCCAACGGTAGGGTCACGACCACTTGACCAGGTGTCGCATTCCCCGTACCGTCACGCTCCGTAGCGATCGACGGGAGAACCCCGAGCAGCACTGGGAGTGTCCGAATGCCCTCTGAATACGCCAAGTCTCTGGGCGCCCGCCTGCGCTCCATCCGCCAGCAGCAGGGTCTCTCCCTGCAGGGTGTGGAGGAGAAGTCGAACGGGCGGTGGAAGGCCGTGGTGGTCGGCTCGTACGAGCGTGGCGACCGGGCCGTGACGGTGTCCCGTCTGGCCGAGTTGGCCGAGTTCTACCGCGTCCCCGTCTCGGAGCTGCTGCCTGATGGCAGTGGTGTCCGTCACGAGCCCACCAGCAAGATTGTCCTGGACCTGGAGCGGCTCTACGACGAGGCCTCCGAGGACCTGGCCTACGTCGCCCGCTACGCCCGCGCGATCCAGCAGCAGCGCGGCGACTACAACGGCCGGGTGCTCTCCATCCGCGCCGACGACCTGCGGGCGCTCGCGATCGTCTACGACGCCTCACCGTCGGGCCTGATCGAGCGGCTCACCGAGCACGGTGTGCTGGTGGCCGACCCCCGGGCGTTCTTCGCCTCCTGATCTACCGCCGCACCTGATCTGCCGCTTCACCGAGAGGGCCCGTGCCGGTTGGCACGGGCCCTCTCGTGGTGCGGTGTTCGGTGGGAACGCTCAGCGGGTGGCGTACTCGGCGATCCGGCCGAGCACCCCGTTGAGGAAGCGCGGCGAATCGTCGGTCGACATCTGCCGGGCCAGCTCCACGGCCTCGCTGATCGCCACCGCGTCGTCGATCTCGTCGACGTAGAGCAACTCGTAGACGGCGATCCGGGCGAGGTTGCGGTCGACGACCGGCATCCGCTCCAGCGTCCAACCCTCGGCGTAGCTGGCGATCAGCTCGTCGATCCGGCTGAGGTGCTCGGCGACCCCCTCGACCAGGCCCACCGCGTAGCCCAGGTGCTCCGGTCGGGGCTGTTCGATGCGCTGTACGTAGCCGGCCAGCACCTCCACCGGAGGCTTGTCCCGTAGATCGGCCTCGTAGAGGACATCCAGCGCCCGCTTGCGCGCCTTGCGGCGCGCCGGCATCTGCTGCTTGGAACCCTCAGCCATCAGGCGCGGCCGAGGTAACGGCCGTCGCGGGTGTCGACCTTGATCTTCTCGCCGGTGGTGATGAACAGCGGCACCGGCACGGTGGCGCCGGTCTCCACGGTCGCCGGCTTGGTGCCGCCGGTCGAGCGGTCGCCCTGCAGGCCCGGCTCGGTATAGGTGACCTCCAGCACGACGCTGGTGGGCAGCTCGATGTAGAGCGGCACACCCTCGTGCTGGGCGACGGTCGCCTCCGCCTCGGGCAGCAGGTAGTTGGCTGCTTCCCCGACGGTGCCGCCGGGCACGGTGATCTGGTCGAAGGTCTCCAGATCCATGAAGACGAAGTCCTCGCCGTCGGCGTACAGGTACTGCATCGTGCGCTTGTCGACGGTCGCGGTCTCGACCTTGGTGCCCGCGTTGAAGGTCTTGTCGACCACCTTCCCGGACAGCACGTTCTTCAGCGTGGTGCGCACGAAGGCACCACCCTTACCGGGCTTGACGTGCTGGAACTCGACGACGGCCCAGAGCTCGCCGTCCAGGTTGAGTACCAGGCCGTTTTTGAGGTCGTTGGTGGAGGCCATTTCCTGCCTTGATCATCAATTGGCGGACAGACCCTGCGAGTCTACTAGCTGCGTCGAATCGGCCGGTCCCCCGCTCGGGCGGCCCCTCAGCGGGCGGCCAGATGGTGCAGCGCGAGGCGATAGCCGTCGATGCCGAGACCGCAGATCACCCCGGTCGCCACCGCCGACACCACCGAATGGTGCCGGAACTCCTCGCGGGTGTGGATGTTGGAGATGTGCACCTCCACCAGCGGCCCCCGCAGCATCGCGCAGGCGTCCCGCACCGCGTACGAGTAGTGCGACCAGGCGGCCGGGTTGAGCACCACCGCGGCGTTCTCGTCAGCCGCCGTGTGCAGCCAGCCGAGCAGCTCGTGCTCCGCGTCGGTCTGCCGGACCGTGACGTCCAGCCCCAGCTCCCGACCGGTGGTCTCGCAGAGCGCCACCAGGTCCGCGTAGGTGGTCGCGCCGTACACCTCGGGCTCGCGGGTGCCCAGCCGACCCAGGTTCGGCCCGTTCAGGACGTAGACCCTCACGTGCCGGCCACCTCCCGGTAGGCGGCCTCCAGCAGCGCGTCGTCCGGGCCCTCCAGCATGGCCGGGCGGGCCAGCGCGTCGAGCACCACGAAACGCAGCCGGCTGCCCCGGGCCTTCTTGTCCACCCGCATCGCGGCCAACAGCTGCGGCCAGGCGTCGGCCGGGTAGCTCACCGGCAGGCCCAACGCGCTCAACGTCACCCGGTGCCGGTCGGCGGTCGGCGCGTCCAGCCGGCCGGCGAGGCGGGCCAGCGTGGCCGCGTACACCAGGCCCACGGCGACGGCGTGGCCGTGCCGCCAGCGGTAGCCCTCGTTCTGCTCGATGGCGTGGGCCAGGGTGTGCCCGTAGTTGAGCACCTCCCGTACGCCCGACTCGCGCAGGTCGCCGGCGACCACGTCGGCCTTGACCCGGATCGCCCGCTCGATCAGCTCCCGGCTCACCGGGCCACGGGGGTCGGTGGCGGCCGACGGGTCGCCCTCGACGAGATCCAGGATCGTCGGATCGGCGATGAAACCGCACTTGACGACCTCGGCCAACCCGGCCGCCAGGTCCACCGGGGGCAGGCTGTCCAGCGTGGTGAGGTCGGCCAACACCCCGACCGGCGGGTGGAACGCGCCCACCAGGTTCTTGCCGGCGGACGTGTTGATGCCCGTCTTACCGCCCACCGCGGCGTCCACCATGCCGAGCAGCGAGGTCGCCACCGGCACCCAGCGCACCCCACGCAACCAGCAGGCCGCGACGAACCCGGCCAGGTCGGTGACCGCGCCGCCGCCCACCCCGACCACCGCGTCGGTACGGGTGAAGCCGGCCGCGCCCAGCCGGTCCCAGCAGCCGGCGGCCACGTCGATGTGCTTGCCCGACTCGGCGTCGGGCACCTCGATCGGCAGTGGCTCCACGCCGGCGGCGCGCAGGCGCTCGCCGAGCGCGTCCGCGAGCGCCTTGAGCGGAGGCGCGTGCAGCACCGCCGCCCGGGTCGCGCCGGGCAGCAGGCCAGGCAGCGCAGCCAGCAGGTCGCGTCCCACCAGCACGTCGTACGGCCGTTCGCCGCCGACCGGAATCCGGGTCACCTCGTCCATCGCCGGCAGCCTAGTCCAGCGGACGGCGCGGCGACGGCGGCTGTCCACCTGCTGGCCGGGTGGCCCAGTCCGCCAGCCGGCGGGCGTGCTCGGCCACCGCGACGCGCAGCGCGTCCGGATGCCGCACGGTGAAGGGGCAGCCCAGCCCGGCGAGCAGCGCGGCCATCCCGGGCAGACTCTCCACGCGGGCCCGCAGCAGCACCCCGTCGGTGCCGGCGGTCAGCTCGGCCACGCTGGCCGGGATGCGACGGCGGGCGGCGACCAGGTCGGTCTCCAGCAGCACCTCCACCTCGTGCGGGTACGGCACGCCGGCCAGCGACCGGGTCACCCAGGTCACCGCCTCGAAACCATCCGGCACGGTGAACGTCGCCGCGCCGGGTGTCACCGCCCCGACCCGGTCCAGCCGGAAGGTGCGGATCTCCCCGCGCCGATGGTCGTGGCCGGTGACATACCAACGGCCGGCGTGGAAGACCAGCCCGTACGGGTCGAGCTCGCGATGCGACTGCTCGCCCCGCCAGGAGCGGTACTCCAGCGCCACCCGCCGCCGATGCCGGGTGGCCGAGGCCAGCGCGAGCAGGGTGCCCGACGCCGGTCCGCGTTCCGGCGCCGGGCGACGCAGGGTGAAGCCGAGGTGCTCCTGGACGGCTTCGAGCCGGTCGGCGAGCGCCGCCGGCAACACCCGGCGGATCTTCGCCAGCGCGGTGGCGGTGGCCGGCTGCTCGGTGGCGAGCCCGACCCGTTCGGCGACGACCAGGCCGAGCAGCACGGCCACCGCCTCGTCGTCGGTGAGCATCAGCGGCGGCAACTTGAACCCGGGGTGCAGTCGGTAGCCGCCGTGGCGGCCCCGGTCGGCGGTCACCGGGATGCCCAGCTCGACCAGCGTGCTCGCGTACCGGCGCACGGTCCGCTCGTCCACGCCGATCTGGCCGGCGAGTTCGGCGGCCGTCGACCGGTGCCGGGTCTGCAGCAGTTCGAGCAGGGCCAGCACCCGACCGGCGGGATGTGACACGGGCCACTCCTTAAAACCGGGCGGTTCCTGTCCGGATTAGATCGTACGGTCTGTCGGAAGCCGAGAGAAGGAGCGACAGATGGCGACATTCGTGCTGGTGCCGGGGTTCTGGCTGGGCGCCTGGGCGTGGCGGGAGGTGACCCTCGCGCTGCGGTCGCAGGGGCACGAGGTCTATCCGATGACTCTGACCGGGGTGGCCGAGCGCGACCACCTCGCCGGCCCGGAGGTCGGCCTGGACACCCACACCAGCGACATCGTCCGGCTGATCGAGGTCGAGGACCTGCACGACGTGCTGCTGGTCGGGCACTCCGGCGGCGGAATGCCGGTCGCCCAGGCGGCGGACCGGATCCCGGACCGGATCGCCCGGGTCGTCTACGTGGAGAGTGGGCCGCTGCCGGACGGCACCGCGCAGTTCGACACGCTGCCGCCACCGGAGCAGCAGCGACTGCGCGCCGCGATCGGCACCGGGCACCTGCTGCCCCCACCGCCCTGGGATCCGGCCGCCGACCCGACGAACCTGGCCGGCCTGGACGAGCCGACCCTGGCGGTGCTGCGCGCCCGAGCGACCCCGCAGCCGTTGCGGGCCGCCACCGACCCGGTACGACGCACCGGTGGACGCCCGGTGCCGACCGCGCTGGTCGCCAGCACCTTCCCGCTCGGCGTGGTGCGGCAGATGATCAGCGAGGGGCACCCGTTCTTCACCGGCCTGGCCAACGGCCAACTGCACGAACTACCCACCGGGCACTGGCCGATGCTCAGCGAGCCGAAGGCGCTCACCGACGTCCTCGACACCATCGCCCGCAACTGAGCAACACCCGGCACTGCGCCGATCTTGCAGTTTCGGTTGCCGAGATGCGGTGAAATGCCCCTTACGTCGGGGCAGAAAGTGCAAGATCGGCGAGGTCGGAGGGTGGGGCGCGGGGTGGGGTGGGTGGGGTGGGGTGGGGTTAGCGCGGGAGTAGGGCGGCGATCTCGGCGACGACCTGCGTCGGGGTGCGGCCGTCGGTGACCACCGTCTCGGTGGCCACCTCGGTGTAGAGCGGCCGGCGCTGGTCCATCAGGTGCTTCAGGGTGGCCCGTGGGTTGATCGCCAGCAGCGGCCGACCGGCGCCGAGCCCGACCCGCTTGACCGCGTCGGGCAGCTCGACCGAGAGGTGCACCACCCGGTGGCCGATCAGGGCCGCCCGGGTCTCCTCGGCCAGGACCGCGCCGCCGCCGAGGGCGAGCACGCCCGTGCCGGCGGCCAGCGCCGCCGCCACCGCGGCCCGTTCCAGGGTACGGAAGTGCGCCTCACCCTCGTCGATGAAGATCTCCGGGATCGGCTTGCCGGCCATCTGCTCGATGTCGGTGTCGGTGTCGCGGAACTCCACCCCGAGGGTGGCGGCGAGCGCCCGCCCGACGGTGGTCTTGCCGCAGCCGGGCGCGCCGACCAGCACGACGACCGGTGCCATCAGCGGATGACCAACGCGTCGAGGTATCCGGCCAGGTTGCGGCGGATCTCGACAACCGAGTCGCCGCCGAACTTCTCGGTGGCCGCCTCGGCGAGCACCAAGGCCACCATCGCCTCGGCGACCACCGCCGCGGCGGGCACCGCGCAGACGTCGGAGCGCTGGTTGATCGCGGTGGCCGGCTCGCCGGTGGTGACGTCCACGGTGGCCAACGCCCGGTTCAGCGAGGAGATCGGCTTCATCGCGGCGCGGACCCGAAGCGGCTCACCGGTGGTGATGCCACCCTCCAGACCGCCGGCCCGGTCGGTGACCCGGCGGACGCCGGTGGCCGACGGGATGATCTCGTCGTGCGCCTCCGAGCCGCGGGACCGGGCCTGCTGCCAGCCGTCGCCGATCTCCACGCCCTTGATCGCCTGAATGGACATCAGCGCGGTGGCCAGCCGGGCGTCGAGCTTGCGGTCCCACTGCACGTGACTGCCCAACCCCGGCGGCACCCCGTACGCCAGCACCTCGACCACACCGCCGAGGGTGTCGGCGGCCTTCTTCGCGGCGTCGACCTCGGCGACCATCAACGCGCTGGCCTCCGGGTCGAGGCAGCGCAGCGGGTCGGCGTCGATCCGGGCGGCGTCGGACGGGGTGGGGCGCAACCCGGGCTTCGCGGCCACCGGCCCCAGCTCGACGACGTGCGAGACGATCTCGATGCCGAGCGCCTGACGGATCAGCGCCTTGGCGACGGTGCCGACGGCCACCCGGGCGGCGGTCTCCCGGGCGCTGGCGCGTTCCAGGATCGGCCGGGCGTCGGTGTGGCCGTACTTCTGCATGCCGGCCAGGTCCGCGTGGCCCGGTCGCGGGCGGGTCAGCGGGGCGTTGCGGGCCTGCCGGGCCAGCTCGTCGGGGTCGACCGGGTCGGCGGCCATCACCGTGCGCCATTTCGGCCACTCGGAGTTGCCGACCCGGATCGCCACCGGGCTGCCCAGGGTCACGCCGTGCCGCAGGCCGCCGAGCAGCTCGACCTCGTCCCGCTCGAACGACATCCGGGCGCCCCGGCCATAGCCGAGCCGCCGACGGGCCAGCTCGTCGGCGATCTCGGTGGTGGTCACCTCAATGCCGGCGGGCACCCCCTCCACCATCGCGACGAGGGCGGGACCGTGCGATTCACCTGCAGTCAACCAGCGCAACACAGCGGTCAGTCTGTCACGGCCGGTGGTCGGCCCGCCGCACCGCCCGGGGCGTCCCGCCCTGCGGACGCGAAGCCGATTTCACGCGATGTGGATCCGCCCTTGTCTCCATCGAGCCATACCCATGAGTTGCTCGACAACAATTGACGATCAACGGTTTCGGATCGCGATAATCGACTTCGTCAGCCCCGCCAGGCGCTCGTTGCGGATGGTGGCGTCGGGAAACAGGTAGCGAAGCTCGGCGCGACCGATCAGTTCGGTGGTGAGCACCTGCCGCATCGCCGCCTCGTACGACTTGCCGGGGTTGTAGGCGAGGGGCCACTTGCGCGCCATCACCACCCGGGCCGACACCGGCAGGAACTGCATGCCCGGCGCCACCCAGTGCGGTTCCACCGGGAAGTACCGGTACGGCGTCTGCACCCAGTACGCACGCCCCAACTCACGGACCGCGTCGGCCATCCGCTGCCGGCGCTCGTGCCCACCCACGTGTTCCAGCACACTGTTGCTGAAGACCAGGTCGTACCTGCGGCTCATGATGCTCTTGGGCAGCTCGCAGGCGTCGGCGTGGTCGGCCTCGGCCCAGTCGGGCAACTCCGTCGGCAGTGGCTCCAGGTTGACCACGTGCACGTGCGCCGGCCGGACGGGGACGCGCGCCCAGCTGTCCACCCGACCCCCCAGGTCGAGGACGGTCATGTCGGCCAGGTCCGGGAAGGTGTCCGACAGCCAGGCCGCGCGCCGCGCACGTCGTTTCGCGCCGAGCGAGGTCGGCGAGTCGACGAGACGGAACCTGAGCGAGTGAAGTCCCATGGGAATGGTTGTCCTTTGATCTGCTGGTGGCTCGGGTGAGGTTGCAGGGGTGCGGTGCGGTTACCGGGCTCGGTCAGATGCCCCGGCCACGTCTGTGCAGCGTGCGCAGCACCGCGTCGGCCCGGACGACCCGCCCGGCCACGGCGAGGGCGAGGTAGGCACGCGGCTCGCGGGGGTTGCGCCGCAGCGTCCGTCGGGCCCAGCGCAACGCGCCCCGCCGGTCACCGGAGGCGGCCCGCGCGAACGCGATCTGCCCGGCCACCCGGGCCTCGCCGGCCGGCTGGCTGGCGAACTCCGGGTAGCGCTCCAGCAGCCACTGCAACGCCTCGGAGATGGTGTCCCACCGCTGCGCGAAGTACGACCGCTTGTGCCAGCGCACCAGCACCGACGGGGTGCGCAGGTTGAGCAACGGCGCGCTGCGGGCGGCCCGCAGCAGAAACTCGTAGTCCTCGGCGTAGCTGCCGGGGATCTCCTCGTCGACCAGCCCGAACCCGTCGCGCAGCGCGGTGGCCCGGATCAGGAACGTGGACGGGTGCAGCTCGGTCATCCGGTCCCGCAGCAGGTCGGCGAGGGTGATCCGGTCCCGGTCCAGCACCCGGTCGACGGTGGTGCCGTCGTAGCTGACCCGGATGCCGCAACAGACGAACTCCGCGGCCGGGTCGGCGGCGAGCGCGGCCACCTGCGCGGCCAGTTTGCCGGGCAGCCACTCGTCGTCGTCGTCGCAGAACGCGATCAGCTCGCCGCCGGCGGCCAGGGTGCCGCTGTTGCGGGCCCCGGCCAGCCCCGGCGTGCGCGCGTTGCGGATGACCCGGACCGTACGGTCGGGGTCGGTCGACTCGGCGAGGGACTCGTCGGGCGTCGACTGGTCGTGGACCACCACCACCTCGACCGGGCCGGCGTACTCCTGGGCCAGGATCGCGCGCACTGCCGCCCGCAGCAGCTCCGGGCGGTCCCGGGTGGGCACCACGACGCTGACACTCGACTGCCGGGTCAACGGGTCTCCTCCGCACCGCGGCGGAGCCGCGCCCACACCCTCCGACGCGGCGGGCGCCGTGCCGATCGGGCCACCAACTCCTCGACGATCGCACCGACCCGGGCCACCGCCGCGGCCTGCGCCCGGTGCGCCTGCGGGTCGGCTGCCACCAGGTACCGAGACGGGTCGCTCAGCCCGGCCCGCAGTGCGTGGTACAGCTCCTCCCGGGTCTCACAGAGCGCCACCATGCCGGCCGCGCCGAGCCGGCGGGCGAAGAGCTGCTGGTGGTTGTCCACGTGCTCGCCGCGCTCCGGATCGCGGGGCACCACGATGGGCAGGTGGCCGTGCCGTCGGGCCTCCAGGATGGTCGCCGGCCCACCGTGGCAGATGACCAGGTCGGCGTCGGACATCGCCTCCTGTAGGGCGGCGTGGCCGAGAAACGGCACCGCGCCAGGCACCGCCGACGCCCGGGTGTGTCCGTGTTGAAGGGTCAGGGCCACCGGGTTGGCGGTCTCGGCGTACCAGTGCTCCAGCCAGTCGACGAGCCGGTCGAAGGGATGTTTGTCGGTCCCGACGGCGACCAGCACCCGCAGTTGGTCGGTCGACGCCGCGTCGCGTTGCCGCGGCAGGCGGCGGTGCTCGACGTCAGGCTGGGGTTGGGTCGGCAGCGGACGACGGGCGGTGCCGGTCGTCGCCTCGCCGCTCACAGCAGCGTCCCGACGACGGTGGCTTCCGGGTAGTGCCGCCGCTGCTCGTCCCACTGCACGAGCATCGCGGACAGGAACGGACGGCAGAGTCGGGCGGTCAGCGTCGGGGTGTCGATCCGGTCGTACACCTCGATGTAGACGGTCGGGATACGCCGTAGCCGGGCCAACACCACGAACGGCACGGCGACTCCGGCGCCCGTGGTGACCACCGCCTCGACCCGCCGCTCGCGCAGCACCCGCCAGGCGAGCATCGCGTTGCGGAACAGGTTCGGCACGTTACGGGTGGTCGGATGGTGTGCCGGCACCAGGTCCTCGCCGTCGAGCAGCGACACCGCCTCCGGCGTGTCGAAGGTGACCCAACAGCGCCGGCGGCTCTCGTACCAGGGCCGCAACGCCAACAGTTGGGCCAGGTGCCCGCCGCTGGAACCGACCAGCAGCAGCACCGGCGGTTCCTCGGCCTCGATCTTCCTGTCCACGCGACTCCCCACAAGTTCGCTTGGAATTATGGTCCACGCCACGCATGAGCAGATCACACGTTTGCCGGTCGCTGAATAGCGCGACCAGCCGATCGTTTGCCCACCGCGCGAGGTGGTCGGTCCCGCCGGCCGCCCGAACTCCATCGACGTTCGTCACGACCTGCGTTTTGTTCGTCACTCTGCGGCACCGCCCCCGGTGCCACCGCCCAGGCGATTTCCCTGGATCAGCCGCTATGTCGTTTTTCGATGACGTCCAGCAGCGCGGGATGCAGCGCGGGGTTCCAACCCGCGCCCGCGTCCGCCAGCCGCCAGGTCCGCAGCCACATCTCCACCAGGTAGCCGTCGG
Source organism: Micromonospora sp. NPDC049645 (assembly GCF_040675155.1). Taxonomy (NCBI): domain Bacteria; kingdom Bacillati; phylum Actinomycetota; class Actinomycetes; order Micromonosporales; family Micromonosporaceae; genus Micromonospora; species Micromonospora sp. NPDC049645. The sequence continues at coordinate 223,124 of NZ_JBFAOI010000009.1, read as the reverse complement.
CCACCAACCGGCGTTGCGCCGGGCCCAGACCGAGCCGGTCACCGTACCGGTCAACGTACGCATCGACAGCACCGGCGGCCACCACGGCCGGATCGCCGCGCAGCACCAGGGCCCGTTGGAACGCGTCGTGCGCCAGGTCGAAGCCGACCGGCACGTCCGGACCACTGTGCTCCCAGTCCCAGGCGACCAGCCGTCCCGCGTGCTCGCCGAGGTTCCACGGCACCCAGTCACCGTGCCAGTGTCCGAACTCCACCTCGACGTCGCCATGCCGCCGCGCCAACGCCTGGACCGCGGCGACGGCCCGGTCACCCGCCGCCCCGCTGGCGGCGGACCGCCGGGCCTGCGTGGTCAGCCGCGCCAGGAAGGCCGACCCGGTCAGTGGGCGGGGTGGCGTGCCCGGTCCACCGCGTCGGGCCACGGCGAGCTGCGCCGCGATCCGGGGCGGGTCGTCGACCGGCACCCCGCGTACCGCCGACGGCAGCGGTTCGATCACGGCGACCACCTGGTCGGCCCAGGCCAGCTCGGTCAGCAGCCCCGGCGACACCGGATGATCGGCCGCGCCGGCAACGGCCGGCAGCGCCCGCAGCGCGGCCGCCTCCGCGGTGACCAGCGCGCGGGTCGCGTCGTTCCAGCCGATCTTGGCGTACCCGCGCGGGCGCCCGTCGCTGTCGAACAGTTGCAGAGTGGGCTTGTGATTGGGATCCGGTGGCCGGACCCCGAACGCGGCCAGCAGCGGGGTGCCGCCGAGCGCCGAGGCGAGTCGCTCGGTCAACAGCAGCTCGGCCACGGGCACCCCGCCGGGCACGGATACGGTCAGTGTCGGGAACGGTGCCAGGCCGACCGGGCCGAGGCGGGCCAACCCACCGATCGTGGCCCGCACCGCCCGCACCTTCGGCGGACGCAGCGCGTTGTACGCCAGCAGCGTCGCCGCCCCGGCTCGGGGCGCGCCCAGCGGCACCAGGAAGCGTGCACGCGCCAGCGACGGCACGACGGCGTAGCGGGCCACGGTGCGGTGGCCGGTCGGTGCGGGACCGCGCACGGTCAGCGCGACCCGCCGGTCGGGGAAGACCGCCCGGGTCACCCAGCCCAGTCCGTCCGCCCGCGACCGGGGATCCGCCGGTGCGTCGACCTGCGCGGTCACGCCGCCCGGTCCGCCCAGTCGAGTTCCAGCCCCAGCCGCTGGCGCAGCGCGTCGTTGTACGGCCGGTAGTACTCGGTCAGCTCGGCGCGCACGGCTGGCTCCAGCGGCGCCGAGCGCCGGTCGTTGTAGACCTTGAAGTCCGGCAGGTCGTACGCCGGCAGCCCGAGGAAGTCCAGAGTCCGCCGGTAGGTGGCACGCGCGTCGCGGTACAGGCCCTCGCTGGGCAGGAAGAGGATCTGACCCCGGTCGAAGTGCTCCAGCCACGGCTCCAGATGCTCCAGGTAGCGCCCGCGGGCCCGATAGGTGTACCAGTCGTACGGCTCGCTGAAGTACTCCGGCTCGGCGATCAGCCGCTCCCGCTCCCCCGCCGTGCGCGCCGGCTCGGCGGCCAGCGCGTCGGCGAAGTCCAACGGCTCGATGCCGTGGGTGCGGCGCTCCTTCCAGTGCGAGTACGCCCGCTCCACCGGGTCGCGCAGAAGCACGATCAGCTTCACCGTGGGCATCAGCCCGGCGACCCGCTGCGCGGCGAGCGGGTGGAACATGTACAGCGGGGCGGCCTCGCCGACCCGGACCGGCCCGCCGTGCCGCTTCGCCAGGGCCTCCCGCTGGCGCTCGGTCGGGAAGTGCGACCGGTACCACGCCTCGCCGCGCCCCCAGTGCTCCTCGAAGTAGTGCGCCGACTTGGTGTTCCAGGCCGGGAAGAGCCGAGGCACCAGCGGGTGCTGGATGAGGTAGTTCCACAGCGAGGTGGTGCCGCCCCGTTTGGTGCCGATGATGAGGAAGTCCGGCAGCGGTCGTCGGTCGCTGGTCCGCACCGCGTAGTCGACCAGGGAGTCCTTCAACCGGTTGGTGACCTGGGTCGGCACGAGCTGCTTCACCCGGTCTCGGATGGACGACACCGCGTCCTCACCTGCCCTTCGTCGACGTCGCGGCGGCGTCGGCGGCGACCGGCGCCGCCGTCCGACCGCGACGGAACTGCCCCATGGTCACCCGGATACGCCGTCGTACCCCGGGCACCGTCAACAAGCCGACGCAGCCGGCGACCAGCACGATCAGCGCCACCACCAGGCCGGCGATCCCCCGACCGCCGCTGAGGACACCGGCCAGCGCCGCGATCCCCACCCCGACGACGACCGCCGCCGCCGCCCGCGCCAGCGCCGCGTCGACAAGCGGCTGGCCGATCACCACCCGGGCGCAGACGAAGGAGATCAGGTTTTCGGTAGCGATGCCGGCCGCCCAGGCCAGGGCGGCACCCGTCACCCCGTGCCGCGGGATCAACCACAGTCCGAGGGAGACGGTGACCACCAGCCCGGCCACCGTCGCGGCCAGGTGCAGGCCACTGCGACCGCTCATCAGCAGCAGGGTCTGCACGTTTCCCACACCGGTGTTGACCAGCATGGCCAGGGCGAGCACGGTTATCGCCGTGGCTCCCGCGGTGAAGCCGGGCCCGAACAGTTGCAGGAACGCCAACCCGAACACCGCGAGCAGGAGGTAGACCGGCCACGACAACACCAGCGCCCAGGTGGTCATCTGCCGGTGCACGGTCGCGGCGGCAACCCGCTCGCCGGAGCCGAGCAGCCGGGACAGTTGGGGCGACACCGCCACCCGCAAACCCTGCATGGCCAGTTGCCCGGCCAGGATGTACCGGCCGACCGCCCCGAACACGCCGGCGTCGGCCTGCCCGGCGAGCACCGAGGTGAGCAGGACGCCCACCCAGACGGCGCTGGCGTCGATCGCGGCGGAGGCCGCGCGGGGCAGCGCGAAACGCCAGAACGCCGACCAGTCGGCCCGCTCGGGGCGCACCGTCGCGCCCCGGCCGATGCCCAGCGGCCCGGTCACCAACACCAGGCAGGCCAGAACGGCGATCGCCACCGGCACCACCCAGCCGATCATGCCGATCAGCACCCCGCCGCTGGTGAGGGCCGCCGCGCCGACCAGCACCGGCCGGGCGACCGGCACCAGCACGGACTGCACGCCGACGTACGCCCGGATCGGACGCACGCAGCGCAGCACCGCCAGCAGGAGCGTCATCACCACCACCAGTGGCACCGTGGCGAAGCTGACCGCGAGCAGGGTCGTCCCGGTACCGCCCGACGCGTCCAACAGCCGGGGCGCGAGCGTGTCCGCGGCGAGAACCCCGCAGACGGCGACGGCGACGGCGGCCACCAGCGGAGGCAACAACGCCACCGGGAGCACCCGTGCCGCGTCGCCTCCTCGACCGGGTCGCCGGCGCGGAAGCGTCCAGATGAGCCCCGTCTCCGCACCCAGGGTGCAGATGGCGGCGGTCACCGTGACCACCCCGATCGCCGCGAAGAACGCACCCGAGCCGACCGTGCCGTAGCCACGGGTGATCACCACCGCGAGCAGGAAACCGAAGAGCCCGTTGGTCGCGGCCCCGGCAAGCCCCGCGAGGCCGGTGCGGGCGCTGCGCCGCGCCTCGGCCGTGCCGTCGGCACCGGATGCGCCGGTGCCGGCGGTGGGGCGGGTCCCGGCGGTCATGCCGCCAACGCCTCGGGCTTGCGGAGGGGGTGCTTCGGACCGGCCCCCGCCTCCCGCTCGGCGAGCGCCATCGCGACGGCGACCCCGAAGTACGCGATCGTCGTGGTGGGGTCGGCCATGCCGTAGAACGGGATCTGCACCAGGCAGATCACCGGGATCACCGCCAGCCACTGGCCGGGCGCCGAACGGGCCCGGGCGCTCTTCACCGTGACGATCACGAACCAGGCGAGGAAGCAGAGCAACGCCGGTACGCCGTGACTGAACAACACCATCCAGAGCTGCCCCTGGGTGCCGACCGGCACCTCGGCGGTGACCGTGTCCACGCTGACCGGAGCGCCGTACCCGAGCCACGGCGAGTCCGCGATACGACGGAGGACCTCGGCGTAGAGGGAGAACCGGTCCGTGTTCGTGTCGCTCGACTCGACCCGATTGCTGATCAACTCGGCGACCGGGATCAACAGGCTGGTCAACCCGCCGATGATCAGAACCCCGACGACGGACGCGCCCACCCGGACGTTCCCGCGCACCGCGGCTCGGACGCCGAGCACGGCCAGACCCACACCCAGGCTCGCGAACATGGTCCGGTTCAGGGTGAGGAAGGCCGGCACCAGCGACAACGGCAACGACACCAGCAGCACCCAGCGGAGGATCCCGCGACGGCACAACATGGTGAAGGCCACGACGCAGGGCAACGTCATCGCGTACGCGCTGCCGTAGTTGTTGGTGTAGGGGAACGGCGCCGCCGGCCGGTAGATCGGGGTGAGCGAGAACTTGCTGTATTCGGTGGCCGTGCCGTGCACCAGGTCCTGCATGTACGGGTGGTTGGCCACACCCGCGGGCAGCAGGATCTCCACCGGGGTGGTCAGCGCGAACCGCGGCGCCAGCACCCCCAGCCACCCCAGCGCCACCAGACCGATCCAGAACGCGCAGATCGGCACCAGCGCGCCCGCCACGTCGGCTCGCTCACGCACGTACACGTACACGTACACGCCGAGCACGAGTGCGGTGACGTAGAAGCCCAGCCGCAGACCGAAGGGCAGCAGCGAGACCGGTGAGGGCAGCTGGGTGGCGCTGAGCAGCACCAGGGCGAGAAACAGCAACCAGGTGCCGGTGGCCGGGGGCAGCGACACCCGCCCCCGAATGATCAGCAACGCCACCAGCACCGCGCCGAACAGCGGCCAGATCAGGTAGAACGCACCGGCCAACCACCACACCGGCACCAGACCGAACATGATCAGCAGCGGCCACCGTGGCAGCCGGGGTGGTGGTGGCGCGGAGCGGACCGACGTCCCCCACCCGTCCGGCTCGCTGCTGGCCAGGGCAACAGCGACGGACACCGTCAGCCCCGCCCGCTACGGGTGAGGACGAAACCAAGCGGGGTGACGCCGGCCGCGAGCAGGCGCTCCGTGAGCCGACGCAGGTCGACCTGACGGGTCCTGTCCTGTTCCACCACCACGACCGCGGTGCCCTGCCGAGCCGCCGCCACGCCACGCTCGTCGGCCTCGGAGGGGGGCGCGTTGAAGAGCACGACGCCGGTGGCGGTGCGCTGGCGCCACGTGCCGAACCGCACCCCGCCCGCGCCCACGGTCACCTTCTCCGCGCTGTTCCCGACCATGTTCATGTCGTTCGACGCCGGGCTCAGGCTCGCTCGCGGCAGGGTCATGGTGGCGTCCGGGTCTCCCGACGGGAAACTGCCGACCGGGTACGGCGAGGGCCGACGGGTCGGGATCGGCTCGGTGGCGTCGGTCCCGCTGGCCGAATCGGCAGCCCGGGGCTTCGGGACGAACGGGCGTGCCGGGTTGGCCGCCGCGGGCAGTTGCTCGCGGTCCGCCAGCACCGCGGCCCGGAGCTGGTCGAGGCGGCCACTGTCGTCGGCCACGTAGACGTCACGGCCGGTCGCGGCGAGCGCCACCGCCAGACCCGCGGTGATGGCGGTCTGGTCCTCGCGGGTGGTCAGCAGCGCCACCCGGGCCGGCTCGCGGACCCGTTCGGCGATGGCCATCGCCGCGTACCGGATGTCGGCGTCCACCGCCTTCCGCCGGCCGCGAACCCGCCGGCCGCGCACCGTACCGAGCAGCGGCAGGCCGGTGACGTCACGTCCGTCGTGAACCGAGCGGACCCGGCGGTCCGCGGACTCCCAGGCGTACGCCAGCACCACGCCCAGCAGTGCGCCGCCGAGCAGCCCGGCCAGCACGTAGAGCAGAATGTGCCCGCTGGAGGACACCAGGACGTTCTCCGCGCTCTGCGTGATCCAGCCCGGGTTGACGTCGACCGCCGCGATCTCCGTACGGGACGACTTCAACTGGGTCAGCTGGTTGTTCGTGCCGCCCAACTCGGCGATGGCGGCGTCCAACGAGCCGTCCTTCGCGCCCGCGATCCGCCGTTGCAGGGCGTCGCGCTGCTTCTCGACGTCCAGGATGCTCTCGTCGTACCGCTTGAGCATCTCGGCCCGCTGCTTCTCGTACATCGCCCGGCGCACGTCGAGGTAGGTCTGCGCGGCGAGGTTGGCGTTGCGGACCGCGTCGTCGGTGGAGCGGTCGGTGTAGGAGAAACGCAGGATCTGCCCGCCGGTCGGTACCTCCACCTCCAGGGCGTCGCGCACGTCGCGCTGATCCCGACCCTCCGCCGCGAGCCGCTGCACCACCTCGGTTCCGGTGGCGATGCCGCTCTCCACGTTCATGTTCACCGCCCGGTCCGCGGCGGCGCCGCTCGGGGTGAACGCGTCGGTGACGACCGGGCGTACCGCCACCACGGCGCTCGCGGTGACCGCGCCCGGCATGAGGAAGACGTAGCCGAGCGCGGCCAGGAAGCCGAACGCGGCGACCGCTCCCACCAGCCGGATCCGGTGCAGCGGGACGCGGAGCAGGTCCGTCAGGGTGACGGTACGGGCCGGCGTGCCCCCACCGCCGACGGCGTCGGCGGGCCAGGAACCGGGAGGTGCATCAGCCATGAAACTTCACCGTCTGTTCTTAGTTGCCAAGACGTATCGACTCCTGCGGCGGCAGGCTCGTACATCCCCTTGTGACGCTTCGGGCCGGCGACGTGGTCCGCCGCCGGCCCGATCGTGATCTATCGATTGTCCGTGACGACCGGGCCTGCCGTCACTGCACCGAGAAGAACATTCGCGGCGTGGACCAGGTCAGCCCGCCGCCCGCCGGTGCGATCGTCGTGCTGGTCGCGCCGTCGACCGCCAGGTCGGCGGTGGGGTCGAACGACACGCTCCGCAGCGTACCGTCCGTCGCGCCGTGCACGATCCGGCCGTTGACCCAGGCCATGCCGCGCACGGACGACCAGGTGACCGCCGTGGTGGGCAGGGTGAACTCGGTGGCGCCCAGGTAGTTGCCGTCGATCTCGAAGTAGCGGTAGTAGAGGGCGTTGGCGCCACTGCGGGTGTAGTAGAGCCGGCCGTTCAGGTAGAACGCACCGGTCAGGCTCGCGGCGTTGAACCAGTCGTTGAAACCCGACGACTCCCAGGGGACGCCGATGGCGCCGCCGTTGAACATCGAGACGTCGAGCCGGCTGCCGGTGGGGGTGCCGGCCACCGTGTGCGCCCAGTAGATGCGGTCGCTGACCCGCCACGTCGCTCCGGCGTTGGTGTACTCGGGCTGGCTGACCGTCGTGGGGGCGCCGACCGTCGCGCCGTCGAACGACGCCTTGGCCAGCTGACCGTCGCCGGTGCCCAGGTAGAGGTAGCCGGTCGCCGCCGTCGGCGGGTTCTTCGGGGCGAAGGTGCGACCGCCGGCAAGCGGGAACATGCCGAGCCGGCCGTGGTACTCGCTGCCCATTCCGTCGGAGTTGTGCCCGAAGTAGAGCCCGTCGCTGCCCCGCCAGAGCACGGGGACCTGAGAGCCCCAGGTGCTGGTGCCCGCCGGCATGGACGCGCTGCCCCGACGGCCGGGGTTCCAGGCGACCGGCAGGCCGGTCGCCGGGGTGACGGCGGCGATGCCGAGGCGGTCGATGGCGCCGTTGCCGGCGGCGTCGCTGGCGTTGGGGTTGTTCAACCAGCGGAAGTGACCGCCGAGGTAGATGTTGTTGTCCGCCACCTCCACGGAGGTGATGGTGTCGTTGCCCGTGTAGTTGACCCAGGTGCCCAGCTTGCCGCTGCCCCGGTCCGCGGTCTCGAACCGGATAAGTGCGTCACAGTAGGCCGCCGGCCAACCGGCGCCGCCGTTGGTGCCGACAACGAACCAGCTGCCGTCCGGGCCGAACTTCAGATCCTGCACGTAGTGCACGAAGGTCTCCGGCGCGGCGCACGGCGGCGCGAACTTCTCCGTGCTCCAGTCCAGCACCGTGGGCGTGCCGGACAGGTCGATCATCACCATCTGGTTGCGGGAGAGGCCGTTCACCAGGGTGAAGTTGCCGCCGGCGATCATCGTCTGCCCGTCCGGGGTGACATCGATCGTCCAGCCGTACGAGCCGGTGCCGTGCCGCCCCACCGTGGCGTTGACGTTGAAGTTCGGGTCGATCGCGCCGGTGGTGGCGTTGAGGCGGCCCAGACCGGAATGCGCGGTACCGTTCAACCAGTTGAACGCGCCGGCCACGTAGAGCCAGTTGCCGCGCAGCACCATGTCCCGGACCATGCCGCCGTCGGAGCGGCCGACCCAACTGCCGATGGTCTCCCCGGTCGTGGGATCCAACGCCACCAGGTTCTTCCGGGAGACGCCGTTGACGGTCTTGAACGCGCCGCCGACGATGAGCGTGCCGTTCGGGCCGGCGAGCAGGGTGTTGACCGCACCGTCGAGCACCGGCAGGAACGTGGTCGAGATGGTCCCGGTGGTCCGGTCGTACGCGAACAGGTAGCTCTGCGTGACCCACGCGGTGCTGGCGTTCTGTCGGATCTGGGTGAAGCTGCCGCCCACGTACACCTGCGAGCCGACCTGCGCGAAGGCGCGGGTCTCGCCGTCGCGCCCGTGCGGGGTGTTGTCGGCGGGATTGGTCGACACCAGGGTCGCCGTCTCAGGAGCCGGCACCACGGCGGCCGAGGCGGCAGAGGGGGCGATCAACACCGTGGCGGCGGTCATCAGACCGACCGCGGCCACCCGAATGCGGAATCCGGCGGACGACCGAGAGAGCGGAACTTTGGGCACGCTGCGCCTCCAAGCTGGACGAGAACCCGCGTAGCGTGCCTCGTCGATCATGATTTGCGATATCCGCCGATTGGGCTGTCACCAGCCCCGCGCGACGGCGACGGACGGCTTCCGTATCGGGTGTCAGGCCCACCTCGACACACCGTCCTGGACAGTGCTGCACAAGACCGGTCAGATGGCGCTCGTGACCTCGACGGGCATCTCGTCGACGGACCGAACGGGTGGACGCACGCGACCCTCGGCCACCAGGACGGTCAGCACCATCACGCCGAGCAACAGGATGGCGAAGATCCAGCCGCCGATCACGTCGGTGAACCAGTGCCGCTCGGCATAGAGCCGGGTGTATCCCTCCACGCAGACCAACACGGCCAGCGCGGTCGCCATGGCAATTCGGCCGCGCCTCGGGATCTTCCAGGTCAGCCCGGCCAGCACCGCGATGGTGCCGAAGGTGAGCATGACCCGGGCGCAGCCACCGGACGGGTAGGTGCCGAGGTCCGTCGGTGGGTGACCACGGTTGACCGTCAGCGCCAGGATCTGCTGGGTGTACTGCTCGATGACGAACTGCAACGGCATCGCGACCAGCGGAATCCACCACCGGCGACGTCGCCAGGCGATGGCGAAGCCGATGGCCGCGACCACCGTCACCCACTTGAGCGGGTACCGGTCGCCGATCGCGGTGACGAACGAGTTGATGTCGGCCCACACGTCGACCCGCCGGGCGTGCACGTAGTCGAAGACGGCATGGTCGACGGACGGCTCCAGTTTGGACAGCAGCTCACCGAGGGGCCAGCAGATCGCCACCACTGCCGCGGACCCGGCGAGCAGCACGACCAGGGCGGCCCCCAACCGGCCGAAAGCCTCGGTGAGCCCGGCCACCGCGACGCGCAGCCGGTCGGCCGCCCGGCTCTCCCGCACTGCCGGCGCCCACCGGGTCGCCAGCACCGGGACCAGGAACGCCGGCACCAGCACCGACAACGCCCCGAGAGCGTAGATCAGGACCACAGCGGGACACCGCCATCCGGTCGACCGGCGGCTGACCCCGCCACGTCCGTGGCACACGGCCACCTGATGTCCGCCGACGTCATTGGTCCCCCTCACCCCAGCACCGAGCAACGACCCATTTCAGGGCCGGCTGGTACCACCACATGGCATTCGAGGTGACACGTTAGGGGACTTGGACGCCGCGCGATAGCCGCCGATCTGTCCACTCTCCGTCATCCCCGCGTCGCGACCCCGGGCAAGTGCGGGAGTTACGCCAGGGCCGAGCTTCCCGACGCGGTCGGGTCAGAATTGCGACAGAGCCGGGAACGGGCGGCAGCACCACCTCACCGGACGCCGCGAGCTGCCACCCACCCGAACGACCGTCAGCGGTTACCTCCGGTGGGTTGCCGCAGGTAGGGGTCCTGCCCGGCCTTCGAGAAGCCGGCCACCGCCGAGGCGTCGTGGTTCATCGTCATGTCGCAGGTCGGCGTGCGGCTGGTCATGCCGGCGGAGTTGAAGTAGATGGCCGCCTTGATCTTCGGGTGCGCCTTCAGCGCCGCCGGGAACTCCTGGAACCAGCGCTGTTTCGCGCCCAGGTCGGCGGAATTGAAGTTGGTGCCGAACTCGGCGAGCATCCGGGGCTTGCCGGCGCCGAGGCCGTTCTCGTCCAGCCACCGGTAGAAGCCACCGATCGTCGTGCTCGGGCTCTTCCACACCGTGCTGCCGTTGCAGACGTGGAAGTTGTACGGGTCGTAGGCCACCCAGTCGACGTACTGGTCACCGGGGTACAGGCCGGCGTACCGCGAGTAGTGCCCGGACCAGCCCATCATCGTCCAGACCCAGACCGCGTTGGTCGCGCCGGCGCTGGCGAACCGGTCGTGGACGTAACGCCAGGCCCGGACGAAGTCGGCGTCGCTGCCCTTGTTGGGCTCGTCCTCCGGCTCGTGGTCGAAGCCGATGAACACCGGCACACCGGCGGCGCGGATCCGGCCCGCGACCGCGTCGATGGTCTCGTCCTGCCGCCCGCCGTAGACATCCGACCACTTCAGCGTGGTGCCGGCGGAGAAGTCCCGGGACTCCCAGGCGAAGAACATCAACCGGCCTTCGCGCATCTGCTGCTGTTCGTACGTGTCGGGGAAGGCGCCGTTACTGCCGTAGTTGGAGAAGTCGTGGTAGCGGTGCACGATGTCGAACTTGCGCCCGACCTGCGACTCCACGTCGGTGACGGCCTTGCCGTGGTCCCAGCCGCCGGCCGCCACCGTCGGCGAGTACATGCCCCACCAGGCGCCGCAGGACGGGACGAGCTTGTCCGAGACGGACCCACACTTGCCGGTCGGCAGGGTGCCACTGGCGCTCGGGGTCGGCGTCCTGCTCGGCGCGACGGTCGGCGACGGCTTCGGCGCGGCGGTGGTCGGTGGCGCGCTCGGCGGCGGCGCCGGCCGGGTGGTCGTCACCGGCGACGGCCGGGCCCCGAGGTCGTAGCTGATCAGCAGGCTGGGCCGCAGGTCCGGGTTGCGGTTCTCCGCCGACGCCCAGTAGATGCGGCTCTCCAGGCCGCTCTGGGCCAGCGAGACCGTCCAGGTGCCGTTGCCGGTGACCAGCTTGGAGATGTCCCACTCGTTGAAGCCCTGAGACACGCTGGTCACGCTGTCCAGCGCGGCGCCGGCCGGCGTCAGCGGAGGCCGCGACTCGCGGGCGCTCAACGGCGAGGCGTGCGCCGTGACCGTGGCGGCGAACCGCTGCCAGGCGTGCACCCGCAGCGTCGCCCGGATGTTCACCGCGGCGGCCGGCACCGTGGTCACCGCGAACTCGATGACCGCCTCGCGGCCACCGCGCGGGTTGCCGTCGCAGCGCGTCGCGCAGGTCGCGAGGGTCGTCTTGGCCGCGTTGTCACCGTCCTGCGGCACCGCGGTCGCGGTGGTGTCCGCCGCCGCCGTGATCGACAGGTCGTCGCTGGCGAGCAGCGGCATCATCGTCGCCACGATGCCGGCCACCACCGAACCACCGACCACGCCGATGGCAATCGCCTTGCGCCGAGGGCCGTTGCGGAGCTTGGTGATGCGGTGCAGTCCGTGCCTGGTCAAGGAAACTCCCTGTGTCTGCGGCCGTAACGGTGAGCAGCGTATCGACGACCAGGGCATGTCGCCGGAAGGACAGTTTTCCGTAAGCGCGTCTTAACCGTCAGCTAAGAAAGTCGTGCGGGCCACGCGGAGGCCGGTTCCGCGTCCGGCACGAGGGCACCGTCCGATGAGGCGGGTCAACCAGCGCGCGCGGCGGTCAGCGCGGCGGCCATCGCCGCCCTCGGCGCGGTGACCCCGGTGAACTGCTCAAACTGCCCGATCGCCTGGGCCAGCAGCAGATCGAGACCGGAGACGATCCGGCAGCCGGCCCGGTCGGCTGCCGTCGCCAGTGGCGTCGGCCAGGGGTCGTACAACGCGTCGAAGAGAACCGTGTCCGGTCGCCAGGTCACCGCGTCGGCCAGCGGATCGGCGACCCCCTTCGGCACGGTGGAGACGACCACGTCCGCGGTGGAGAGGCACCGGGGGGCGTCCGCCCAACCGGCGGGCGTCAACGCGACAGCCAACGCGTCGGCCACCGGTCGCAGCTCGTCGACCGCCTCCGGCCGGCGGGCCACCACCGTCACCGACGAGCACGCCAGCTGCGCGGCGGCGGCGAGCGCGGCGCGGGCCGTGCCACCGGCGCCGAGGACCGTCACGGCGGCACCGGCGCTCACCCCGGCCTCGGTGAGCACCCGCACCATGCCGGCGACGTCGGTGTTGTCCGCGTACCAGGAGCCGTCCGGTCGGCGTACCAACGTGTTGGCCGCACCCACGGCGGCGGCGACCGGCGACGCGGCGTCAGCCACGGCGAGCGCCGCCTCCTTGCCCGGCATGGTCACCGACAACCCGGCCCACTCCGGGCCCAGGCCGGCGACCAGATCCGGCAGCTCCGCCGCCGCGCACTCGATCCGGGTGTACGACCACCCGGTCAGCCCGGCGGCGGCGTAGCCAGCGGTGTGGATCACCGGGGAGAGGGAGTGCGCGATCGGCTTGCCCAGCACCGCGGCCCGCCGTCGAAGCGACATCAGATGATCCCAGCCTCCCGAGCCTTGGCCTCGTTGCGCTGGTGCTGCTCGTACGTCTCGGCGAACTCCGAGTGGCCCTGCTTGTCGATCGCCACGAAGTAGAGCCACTTGCCCGGCGGCGGATCCATCGCACCTTCCAGGGCCTGCTTGCCCGGGTTGTTGATCGGCGTGGGGATCATGCCGCGCAGCTTGCGGTTGTAGGGGTTCTTCGGGTCGTCCAACTCGGCCGCCGTCATCTGCTTGGACGACTTGGTCGGCTTGCCGATCGACTCCAGGTAGTAGTTGACCGTGACGTCCATCTCCAGGCAGTTGCAGAAGAACTCGCCGTACGCCCGGTTGTAGGCCACCCGGGCGACCTTGCCGAGGTCGTCCTTGTTGCCGGCCTCGGCCTGGGCCAACGAGGCCACGATCAGCGCCTCGTACGGGCTGACGCCGCCCCGTTCCTCCTGCACCCGGTCGGCGAACTTCATCTCCCCGGTCACCGAGAGGAAGCGGTTCACCATCAGCTTGAGGATGCTCTCGGCGGTGGACTTCGGTGGGATCTCGTAGGTGTCCGGGAAGAGGAAGCCCTCGACGGACTTGACGCTCTTCTTGCCGTCGGCGCGCTTGAACCACCAGTCCGGGACGCCGAGCCCCTCCGGGTCCTTCGCGGCGGTCTGGAAGTCCTTGACCGGGATCTTGGTCTTCTCGGAGAGCAGCTTGTAGATGTTGAAGCTGGTACGACCCTCGGGGATGGTCAACCCGTTGACGATCTTGTTCTTCAGGTCGAGCATCGCGGTCACGGCGTTCGCGCCGCTCATCCGCTGACGCAGCTTGTACGTGCCCGGCTGGATGTTCTTGCTGCGCGCGTTGGCCTCGGCCGCCTCGACGAAAGCCTTCTGGCTCTTCACCACGTCGGCCGCCACCAGGGCGTCGGCCATGTCGGCGAGCAGCGCGCCGTTCTTGATCTCGACGGTGATCTCACCGGTGCCGGTGCCGTCGTAGTCGGGGGTGACGAAGTAGTTCTGGATGCGGTCGAAGCCGTAGAACGCGACGCCGCCGATGCCGCCCAAGAGGACCAGGGCCATCAGCAGGGCCAGGAATGTCTTGCCCCGGCCGCCACCGGACTTGCCGTTGCGCTTGCGGAAGCCACGCCGGTGCCGGCCCTTCTCCCCCCGCTCCGGCTCATCGAACCCAAGGTCCAGATCGTCGATCATTACGTCCGCCTCCGCTGCGCGTCCAGCCAGCTCTGCAGGATCTCCACCGCGGCCGCCTGATCGACAACCGCACGTTGACGTTTACCTCGGACGCCACGCTCGGCAAGCCTACGAGAAGCCACCACGGTCGACATCCTCTCGTCAGTGAGCGTTACCGGGACAGGCGCTATCACATCGACCAGTCGGTCAGCGTACGCCTTCACATGGACGGCCGCAGGGCCGTGTTTGCCGGCGAGGTTGACCGGAAGACCGACGACAACCCCGACGGCTTCGTGTTCGGCCACCAGCGCGGCCAGCTCGGCGAGGTCGCTCGGCACCGCGTCCGGCGCCGCCGTCAGATCACGGGCCAGGGTGACCAGCGGCGTTGCCAGGATCCCGTCCGGGTCCGAGCGGGAAACGCCCACCCGCACCTGACCGACATCCACCCCGATCCGCACACCGCGCATCAGCTCAGCCACCGACGGTCACCACCGGCCGGGTACGAGCCAGGGCGGACCATACGGCCCGCCCTGACTGACAGTGATGAACCATTACGCCTCAGTGATCGCTTTCTCGACGGTGAGCAGCAGGTTCGGCGCCTCGGCCGCGGGCAGACCGCCGCCCTGGGCCAGGTCGGGGCTGCCACCGCCGCGCCCGGAGAAGGCCGCCTTCACCAGATCCGACGCGGCCAGCCCCCGGCTCCGCGCCGCCGCGTTGACCGCCACTACCAGGGACGCCTTACCGTTCGACCGAGCCGCCACCGCGACCACCGCCGGCCGCGCCGGGTCGATCTTGCCGCGGATCTCCTGCGCCAGGGTGCGCACGTCGTTGCCGGCCGCGCCCTCCGGCGCCTCGGTGCCCACGTACGCGACCCCGCGCACGTCCTTGGCCTGCGCCGCGAGCGCCGCCGCACCGCCCAGCACCAGCTGGGCGCGCAGCTTCTCCAACTCCTTCTCGGCATCCCGAAGCTGGGTGACGGTCTGCTCCACCCGGTCGGCGACCTGGTCGTTGGGCACCCGGTACAGCTCGGCGAGCCGAGAGACCAGCAGGTGCTCCTTGGCCAGGAAGCCGAAGGCGTCCATCCCGACCAGCGCCTCGACCCGGCGGACACCGGAACCGATCGACGACTCCGAGAGGATCTTCACGAGGCCGAGCTGGGCCGAGCGGGCCACGTGCGTCCCGCCACACAGCTCCCGGGCATAGTCACCCACCTCGACGACCCGCACCTCCTCGCCGTACTTCTCGCCGAAGAGCGCCATCGCCCCGATCCGCCGCGCCTCGTCCAGCGAGGTGATGAAGGCGTGCACCTCCAGGTCGGCCAACAGCACCTCGTTGACCTGCTGCTCCACGTCGCGCAGGACGCTCGGCGACACCCCGGTCGGGGTGTTGAAGTCGAACCGGAGCCGGCCGGGCGCGTTCAACGACCCCGCCTGCGTGGCCGACTCGCCGAGGAAGTTCCGCATGGTCTGGTGCACCAGGTGGGTGGCGGTGTGCGACCGGGAGATCGCCCGACGTCGGGTCGTGTCGATCTCGGCGAAACCGGCCTCACCGGCGCGCACCTCACCCCGGATCACCCGGGCGCGGTGCACGATCAGGCCCGGCACCGGCTGCTGCACGTCGAGCACCTCGACCTGCCCGCCACCGACCGTGATCATGCCCTGGTCAGGCTGCTGGCCACCGCCCTCGGCGTAGAACGGGGTGGTGTCCAGCACCAGCTCGATGGTGTCGCCCTCGGTCGCCGCCTGACGGGGGCCGTCGACGCCGAGCAGCGCCCGCACCGTCGACTCACGGGACACCTCGCTGTACCCGGTGAACGTCACCGGGCCGCCCGCGTCCAACACCGACCGGTACGCCGACAGGTCCACGTGGCCCGTCTTGCGGGCCTGCGCGTCCGCCTTCGCCCGGGTCCGCTGGTCGGCCATCAGCCGGCGGAAACCCTCGTCGTCGACCGTGAGGCCCTGCTCGGCGGCGATCTCCAGGGTCAGATCGATCGGGAAGCCGTACGTGTCGTGCAGCTGGAACGCCTTCGCTCCGGACAACGCGGAACCACCCGCGGTGCGGGTCTCGGCGATCGCGGTGTCCAGGATCGTCGTGCCGGCACGCAGGGTGGACAGGAACGCCTCCTCCTCCGCGTACGCGTAGTCCGCGATCCGGTCGAAGTCGGTGGCCAGCTCCGGGTACGACGGCGCCATGCAGTCCCGGGCCACCGGCAGCAACTCGGGCAGCGCCCGGTCCTGCCAGCCCAGCAGCCGGACCGACCGGATCGCCCGCCGCATGATCCGACGCAGCACGTACCCGCGACCCTCGTTGCTCGGGGTCACGCCGTCGCCGATCAGCATCAGCGCCGTCCGCACGTGGTCGGCGATCACCCGCAGT
Organism: Micromonospora sp. NPDC049645; assembly: GCF_040675155.1. Classification (NCBI taxonomy): domain Bacteria; kingdom Bacillati; phylum Actinomycetota; class Actinomycetes; order Micromonosporales; family Micromonosporaceae; genus Micromonospora; species Micromonospora sp. NPDC049645. The sequence continues at coordinate 206,780 of NZ_JBFAOI010000009.1, read as the reverse complement.
CGGACGTCGTCGGGGTGCGACTCGCTCGCCACGTGCCCGGAGTGCGCGCCGTACCGCTTGCCGGTCAGCTCCGCCGCCCGGGTCAGGATCGGCCGGACCTCGTCGATCTCGTAGAGGTTGTCGACGCCCTGCAGGATCGAGGCCATCCGCTCCAGGCCCATGCCGGTGTCGATGTTCTTCGCCGGTAGGTCACCCAGGATCGGGTAGTCGTCCTTGGTCGTGCCCGGACCCCGCTCGAACTGCATGAAGACGAGGTTCCAGAACTCCATGTAGCGGTCCTCGTCGACCGCCGGGCCGCCCTCCCGGCCGTACTCCGGGCCCCGGTCGTAGAACAACTCGGAGCACGGACCGCACGGCCCGGGAATGCCCATCGACCAGAAGTTGTCCGCCTTGCCCCGGCGGACGATCCGCTCGGCGGGAACCCCCACCGAGCGCCAGATCTCGTACGCCTCGTCGTCGTCGAGGTACACCGTCGGCCAGACGCGGTCCGCGTCCAGCCCGAACCCGCCGTCCGCCTGCGACTTGGTGACCAGATCCCACGCGAGGGGGATCGCCCCGGCCTTGAAGTAGTCGCCGAAGGAGAAGTTGCCGTTCATCTGGAAGAACGTGCCGTGCCGGCTGGTCTTGCCGACCTCGTCGATGTCCGGGGTGCGCAGGCACTTCTGCACGCTGACCGCCCGCTGGTACGCGGGAGTCTGCTGACCGAGGAAGTACGGCACGAACTGCACCATGCCGGCGTTGACGAACAGCAGGTTCGGGTCGCTGATGGCGGGCAGCGGAGCGGACGGCACCACGGTGTGGCCATTCGCCTCGAAGTGCGCGAGGTACCGCCGCTTGATCTCCGCCGTCTTCATCGCTGGTGTTCCTCCGGAAAGATGTCTCGATCGCCGATGCGCGGGTCTTCCCGCAGCTCGGCGAACTGATCGTCGAACGCCTCGCCCTGGGCGAACGCCTGGTGGATCTCCTGCTCGCGTTCGGCCATCCCGGCCCGGACGTCCTCCACGAAACTACGCAGCGACTCGACCAGCCCGCCAGCGGATTCGGTCAGGGAGCTGGCGATGCCGGCCGGCGTGTAGGCCTGCGCGGTCCGGGTCGCCTTGCGGACCACGACCACACCGACGGCCACCCCGATACCGAGCCAGAACAAGCGCCTCATGTCTCGCTACCTCCTGGTGCCCGGCCGGTCAGCTGTTGCCGCGTCGCGCGGCCCGTCGCTGCTGCTTGATGGTGTCGCGCACCTCACGCTCAGTCTCGGCGTGTCGACGGCCGGCGGCGGCCTTGCGCACGCCGTAGCCGAACGCGGCCACCTTGACCAGCGGGTTGGCGGCCGCGGCGGAAACCACGGTGGCCAGGTTGGCGACGTTGGCGGTGACGTTCTGCGCGTGGCTGGTCATGGTGTCGACCTTCGCCAACTGGAGGTTCACACCGTCGAGCGAGGTCTGTACCTGTTCCAGGGCGGTGTTGACGTTCTTCACCGTGGTGTTCACGTCACCGAGCAGCGGCGCGGTCCGGTCGTTGAGATCGTTGATCATGCGGGTGGTGGCGTCGACCGTGTGCCGCAACCGCAGGATGGGCAGCGTCAGGATGAGCACCAGCACCGCGAACGCGCACGCCGCGATCAGCGCCGCGATGGCTCCAATGTCACCCACGCCTGTCCTCCTCAAGCAGAGTTCCGCAGGACCCGACGTCCTCGGAACGCACAACGATGGCACCCGTACCGGCCGCCGAACCGTCGACGGTCACCGGTAGCGGGCGTGCCCGCCAGCCCCAGACCCTACCGTCCGTGATGGAGAGCGGCTCACGACGGTGAGGGTGTCAGCTCACCCAGCGGATCCGCACTGACCGTTGGGAAGGGGTCCTCTCCGGTCAGTGACGGGTCGGTGGTCGGCTGTGGCCTGGTCCGCTCGTCGTCGATCGCGTTGCGTACCTTCACCGACACCAACGAGCCGGTGCAGTCGGTCGCAGCGGCCGACGGATCCTCGGACGGCACCACTGCCGGCTCGCCGTCGACCGGCGGTGGCACACAGGTCGGCTCACGGACCCACAGGTCGAGGGTCAGCTCGTCGCGGCGCCAGCAGGTGTAGCTGCCCTTCGTCTGCTGCTCCGGGCAGCGGTCGACCTTCCACGGCCGCCAACCGTCCTGGCGCAACGCGTCCTCGTAGACCTGCGCCGTCTCCTTGGGCGCCTTCTCCGAGGTCACGGTGCGCTCACGCAGCCGGCAGTCGAGCAGGCACCACCGGCTGCCGCTGACGTCGTCGACCGTCTTCGCGGCCGCCCAGCCGGGCACGTTGAGCTGGTCGAGGTTGTCGAAGACCGGGTCACGGCTCAACGTCCGGATGCCGAAGAAGAGCGGCACCGCGCCGAGCAGCACGACGCTGACCAGCGCCAACACCGCCGCCCGCAGGCGACGTCGTTCCCGCGTCTGCCGGCGTGCCTCGGAACGGGCACCCGGTGCGGCGTCGTCGTCCGGCGCGTCCTGGCCGGCCGAGCGCAGCGCCGGCCCGTCGGCGGGCTCCGGCGCCGGCCGGTCCACCGGGCCGGTCGCGGAGGGCACCGCGGCGGCGGCGCGGGCCACGCCGACGGGCTCGCCGACGCGGCCGGGCGGTGGCACGGGCGCGACACCGCTCGGCTCGGCGCGGCCGGGCTCCCGGTGCGGTGGCAGGGCACGCCCCGCGGCACGGTCGGCCGGCGCGGGTCGGCCGGCCGGCGCACCACCCCCGGCCGAGCCCGGTTCACCGGTCGCCCGTTCGTCGGTCGGTGGCTGCGCGCCGGGTGGGCGGACGGCCGCGCGAGCCGGACCATCCGGGCGCGAACGCGGTGGCCCGTCCACACCCGGCGGAACGGCCGCGCGAGCCGGACCATCCGGACGCGAACGCGGTGGCCCGCCCACACCCGGCGGAACGGCCGCGCGAGCCGGACCATCCGGACGCGAACGCGGTGGCCCGTCCACACCCGGCGGAACGGCCGCACGGGCCGGACCATCCGGGCGAGCCGGGTCCCGGGGTGCCGCCTCGGCACCCAGGCCGGGGCGCAGTGGGCCGTCAGCGCCACGACGCCCGGCGCCCGGTGCTGGCGCGTCCCCGGGGATGGGTCGGGCCCGGCCGGGTGGGGCGGAGCGGGCGGCGCCACGCGCCGGTGCGGCGGGGCCGGCGCCGGGCGCGGGTCGCCCAGCGGCGTAGGGGTTGTCGCCGTGGCCGCTCGCGGGCCCGGGTCGACCGGGGCCGGCCGCACCGTCGGGGCCGACCTCGGCGGGTGGACGACGGCGTCGTCCGGTCGGATCCGGGGAGGGCGCGGCGTCCGGGCCGGATCCGGCCACGGCACGGCCACGCCGGCCGGTGGGGTCCGGAGTGGATGCCGCAGCGCCCGGACCGCGGGCGGGCCGCTCACCGGGCGTGGGCGGGTACGGCGTCTGCTCTCCGGTGGATCCCGGCGCGTCGGGCCGGGTGGCTCGACGACCGGTCGGTGGATCCGCGCCCGGGTCGGCCGGCGGGCCGGCGGGCCGGCGGGCGGCGGTGCGCTCTACGGCCGGATCCGGTACGCCGAGCCGCCCGGACGTCTGGTCGGCGAGATCCCCCGGCACGGTGGGCGGCGCCGGACGGCGGTCCGTCGGCGGCGGGCCACCACCTCGGCGGTTGACCACGGGCAGGCCAGGGTCGGTGTGCGGCAGGCGGCCCGCCTGGCGGAGCCAGTCCGCGGGCCGCTCCGGACGGTCCAGCCGGGGTTCGCCGCCGGCTGGCGTTCGGCGCTCCTGTTCGTCGGAGACGACGCGGCGGCGACCGGTGCCATCCGCCGGGCTGATGGTGGGCGTGGCGCCGCTGTGACCACCGGTCGCCTCCGGCACCGACGGCGCGTTGCCCGAGCGGGGCACCGGCGGCGCGTTGCCCGAGCGGGGCACCGGCGGTTCGTCGGGTTCTGCGGCGCGGCGGCGTCCGCCGGCTGCCGGACGGGGGCGCTCGGCGGACCGCCGCCCGGTGGGTTCCGGCGCACCGGGGTCGGCCGGACCCGGGCGACGCCGGGCGGTGCGCGGGTCACGGTCGACTGCGGGGTCGGGCAGCAGGCCGTCCACGACCGGCGGCACGACGCCAACCGGCGCGGCGTCGAAGCGGGCCGGGCCGGCGGCGGCGGTCGTTCCGGCGGCCCGCGCCGGGTCGGGTGCCGGGCCGGCGGCGCGTCGACCGGCGGGCGCGCCGTCGGTGGGCGGCTGGGCACGGCCGGGCTCGACGGGGTCCGGACCGGAGCGGTGGCTCGGCGCGCCAGCGTCCGGACGGCGCAGCCGCGGCATGGCGTCCGGTTGCCCGCCGGGCGCGGCGGCATCCACATGACGGCCCGGCGGAACAGCGGCCTCCGGACGACGACCGGGCGGAACAGCGGCGTCCGGACGACGACCGGCCGGGGGGCCCGAGATCGGTGGGCCGACAGGTGGGCCGGGAGGAGCCGCCGTGGCACGAGCACGGGCCGGGCCGCCGGACGCGTCAGGGGCCGGGCGAGGCCCCTGCGGCCCGGCCGGGTCGCCCCCGCCCGGACGACCGGAGGGTGGCGATGGTGGTGCTACGGCAGCGCGGGCGCCCGGCACCGGCTGCACGCCGCGGCGCGGCGGCTGCCCCGGGGCGCCGGGGCCGGCGGCAGGTGGCCGATCATCCGGACGGCGGCCCGCCGGCGGTGTATCCCCCGGCCAGGGGCCGTCCACCGGTCGACGCGCGGCGGCTTCGCCCGGGTCACCCGGGCGCGGCGCGGGCGGCGCCGACGGTTCGGGCCCACCTGCGCGCGCACCGGTCGGCTCCGCCGGCGTACGCGCACCGGTCGGCTCCGCCGACGTACGCGGTCCGGCCGGTCCCGCCGGCGTACGGGGCCCGCCGGGGGCGGGCGCACCCGGACGGGGCCCGGCGGGGTCTGCCGGCGGCATGCCCCCGCGGGGCCGGTTCGGCTCCGCCGGTGCACCGTCCGGGCCCAGCTCGGTGCGTTGCTGCTTGGCCGAGCGCAGGTCGTCGATCCAGCCGAACTCCTCGCCGGCGACCGGCTCCTCCGGCTCGGGCTCCGCCGCCCGGCCGCGGCCCCAACGGCGGGTCTTGGCGCGGGGATCGCGCCGCTCGTCCGGGCCCTCGTCCGGGCGGTCCCCACCACGCGATCTCACTGTTGACCCTCTCCTGCGGCGTCGGTGCCGCTGTCCTGCATCGTGCCGGGGGCACCGGTGCCCGTCGTCGGACGGTCGGCCCCCGGGGATAGCGCCGGCGCGGTCTGCGCCGTTACGGGCGACTCGGACCCCGGAGTCTCCGGGCGGGCGGCCGGTGCCGGCAGACCCCGCACGATCCGGCGCAGCAGCGGCAGCCGGGTGGCCACCGACCGCTCGGCGCCGTGCGGGCTGGGCTGGTAGTAGTCGGTGCCGACCAGGTCGTCCGGAACGTACTGCTGGGTGACCACGCCACGCTGGTCGTCGTGTGGGTAGCGGTATCCGGTCCCGTGACCCAACCCCCGGGCGCCGGCGTAGTGCGCGTCGCGCAGCCCGCGCGGGACCGGGCCACCGCGACCGGCCCGGACGTCGGCGATCGCGGCGCCGATGGCGGTGGTGGCCGAGTTCGACTTGGGCGCGGTGGCCAGGTGGATCACCGCCTGGGCGAGGTTGAGCTGAGCCTCGGGCAGCCCGACGTACTCGACCGCGTGCGCGGCGGCGGTCGCGACGCTCAGCGCGCCGGGGTCGGCCATGCCGACGTCCTCGCTGGCGAAGATGACCAGGCGGCGGGCGATGAAGCGGGCGTCCTCACCGGCGACCAGCATGCGGGCCAACCAGTGCACGGCCGCGTCCACGTCCGAGCCACGCATGCTCTTGATGAAGGCGCTGACCACGTCGTAGTGGGCGTCCCCGTCGCGGTCGTAGCGCACCGCCGCCACGTCGACCGCCTGCTCGGCGATGGCGAGGTCGATCCGCCCGCCGCCCAGGGCCGTGGCGGAGGCCGCCGCCGCCTCCAGCGCGGTGAGTGCCTTGCGGACGTCACCGGCGGCCAGCCGGACCAGGTGGTCCTCGGCCTCGGGAGTCAGGGTGAGGGCGCCGTCCAGGCCACGCTTGTCGGCGACCGCGCGGCGCAGCAGGCCCCGCACCGCCTCGTCGTCAAGCGGTTGCAGGGTGAGCAGCACGCACCGCGACAGCAGCGGTGAGATGACCGAGAAGTACGGGTTCTCGGTGGTCGCCGCCAGCAACGTGACCGTACGGTCCTCGACGGCGGCGAGCAGGGAATCCTGTTGGGTCTTGCTGAACCGGTGCACCTCGTCGATGAAGAGCACGGTCTGCGGGCCGCCCGACCGGCGCTGGCGGCGGGCCGCCTCGATCACCGCCCGCACGTCCTTCACCCCGGCGGAGAGCGCCGACATGGCGACGAAGCGGCGATCGGTCGCCCCGGCCACCAGGTGCGCGATGGTCGTCTTGCCGCTGCCCGGTGGCCCCCAGAGGATCACCGACATCGGCGCCCCGCCGGAGACCAGCTGCCGCAGCGGGGCGCCGGGGGCGAGCAGGTGCTCCTGCCCGACCAGCTCGTCGAGGGTCACCGGGCGCATCCGCACGGGCAGGGGCGAATCGTCGGCCACCGCGGTGAAGCCGTCGACACCGGCGGGACCGGCGGGCGCGCTGCGCGACCCGGCGGGTTCACCGAGGGAGAAGAGGGCGTCGGACTCCATCACGAAGACAGTACCGGGCCGGACCCACGACGCCGGAATCGCGCCGCGGGCCCGCCACCGGTGATCGGTTCCGGTCAGCCACGCCCGGGGCGCCGACCCCGGTACCAACGGCCGCCGCCACCGCCGCGCGGGCCGCTGCCCACGCCGGCCAGGTAGAGCGACAGAAGGAGCAACCCGATGAGTACGAGGGTGTTCCAGTTGAACAGGTCGGGCGCTCCGAAGTCGGTGTTGAGCAGGTCGAGCAGCAGGGCAAAGCCAAAGACGATGGCCGCGAGAATGGCGAGCATGTCGGTCCTCCGGTGGGGGTTCCCAGTAGGTCGGCGCGTGATGTACCCAATCGGTCGACTCGCCAATCTCCACGGTGGATTTGCCCCCTCCTGGTCGGCCCGGAGGGGGCGTCGCACAGTCGGCTCCTAGGCTGGGCCCATGATCGTGGAAGACCAGGAGCTCACGGACCGGGTCACCATCCTGGACGCAGTCGGCCACCACCCGTTTGCCCGGCACGCGCTCGGGCGGGCCGTGCCGGCGCGCGCGTACCGGCGCGATGGCGCCGTGCTGTGGTTGGTGCCGCCCGAGCACGGCCCGGCCGGCTGCGCGATCGGCGCGGCCGAGCCGGCGCTGGAGATCTGCGTCCGGCTCGCTGCCGACGGAATGCTGCACCCGGGGCACCGGCTGCACCTACCTCGGCACGACCGCGGTCTGCTGACCGACCGGCTGCCGGTGGCCGAGCACAGCGACTGGGACTTCCACTGGAGCGACACGTCGCCGCCGACGCAACCGGACGAGCAGCGGGTGGTACGGCTCACCGACGCCGACCGTCCGGCGCTGGAGGCGCTGATCGACGAGGCTTTTCCCCGCACCACCTCCCGCCCGGGCGACCCACGGGTGGTGGACTGGTACGGCATCCGCGACGGTGACCGGTTGGTGGCCTGCGGCGCGGACCGCAGCCAGAGTGACGTCGGCTTCCTCGCCGGTCTGACCGTCGCCCCCGACCAACGGGGTCGAGGGCTGGGCGCCTCCCTGACGGCAGGGATGACCCGGGCGTTGCTGGCGCGCCACGACATCGTGGCGCTCGGGGTCTACACGTTCAACGTCGGCGCCGCCCGGCTCTACCGTCGGCTCGGCTTCACCAACGTTCTGCCGCTCAGCTCGATCCGCCTCGCCTGACCGGCCGGTCGGGCGGTCGGGCGAGGCGGACCTCTCTATCGGTCGGCGGCGGGTACCGGAACCGCGGTCGACTCGGTGGCGGGGGCGGGTCGACGGCCGGCCAGCCAGGCGGGCAGGTAGAGCGGGGCGGCGACGGCCAGCACGATCGCACCGACCACCATCGCGGTGCTGACGCTGGCGGCCGCGGCGATCGCGGTCAACACCACCCCGCCGAGCGCGCCGGCCGGCTGCGCCATCATCGAGTTCAGCGAGAGCACGCTGGTCCGGTACGGGCCGTCGACCTGCCGGTGCAACAGCCCACTGTGCAGCGGGTTGGACGCGCCGTGCACGGCGTAGCAGGCCAGATAGGCGACGAGCACCCCGACCGGCCCGGCGAACAGCCCCATCCCCACCACCGTCACGCCCTGGAGGATGCGCAGCAGGGCCGCCCCCGGCGCGGCGCCGAACCAGCGCAGCAGCAACGGGGTCAGGGCCGCGCCGGCGGCCGAGGCGAGCCAGGCGGCGGAGTTCGCCGGCCCGAGTAACGCGGCGGCGCGTTCCGGGTCGCCGATCACCTCGGCGAGCCGTACCGGCAGCAGCGACTCGAAGGTGACCATGCCGAAGCCCCAGAACAGCTCCACCGCGACCAGGGCCAGCAGCACCCGGGACCGGCGCAGCAACCCGACGGCCTGGCCGATCATTCGGGGCGCCTGGAGCACCGAGGCCCGCAGCGCCGCGACCCCGGTGGCCGGCCGTTCCTCGACCAGCAGCACCACCAAGGCGACCAGAGCGATCGCCTGCGCGAGGATGGCGGCCAGCACGGGCACCGTGAGCGCGCTGACCGGCCCGATCGGGCCGAGCGCGATGAGACCGCCGCTGAGCAGCGCGCCACCACCGATGGCGCCGCCGATGACGGTGCCGGCGTGGCCGAGGCCCCGCTCGTACTCGGCCTCCGGGTCGGCGGCCAGGGTCGCATCGACGTACCAGGACTCCAGCGGGCCGCTGTCCAACGCCCGGTAGATCCCCTGAAGGGCCCAGACCACGAAGAACAGCACGAACGAGTCGGCCACCGCGAACAGCGCGAGGGAGGCGAGGTTGAGCACTCCGGCGGCGAGCAGCACCGGTCGGCGGCCGAGGGCGTCGGCGAGGCCGCCGGTGGGCAACTCCAGCGCGAGCACGAGCAGCCCCTGCGCCGTGCTGACCAGGCCGATCTGCGGCAGCGACAGGCCACGCTCCTGCATCAGCAGGATCATCACCGGGATCATCAGGCCGGTGGGTAGCCAGCGCAGGCCGTAGAGCGTGAGATAACGACGCCGGACCTGCCGTACGGTCAGCGCGCTCACCGGACCGTCTCCGTTCGCGACTGCGGGGCTCGCAAACCCCGCTCACTCCTCGCGCTCACCAGACCGTCTCCGTTCGCGACTGCGGGGCTCGCAAACCCCGCTCACTCCTCGCGCTCACCAGCGCTCGTCCAGACGTGGGAAGCCGGCGAGGAACACGTGCACGGGTTTGACGTCCGGGGCATCGGTCGCGGCTTCGTCGCGATAGCGCATCAGCACTGCCCACAGGTCGTCGTTGAGGGCACGTAGTCGGTCCGGACCGAGCGGCAGCACCAGGTCACTCATCCCGGCGGCGTCGCGCCAGGCCCGGGACTGGTGGTGTTCGACGGCCATCCAACGCTCGGCCAGCTCGCCCATCAGCCGAACCTGGTCCGCCTGGATCCACTGCACGGCGGCGCGGGCATCCGGGTCGTCGTCGAAGTCGGTGGGGTCGAAGTGGCTCATGTCGTGCGCGGCCTGCCACCAGCGCTGCCGACCGGTGCCCCGGTCGGGATCCTCGGACACAAGCCCCACCTCGGCGAGTTGCCGCAGGTGATAGCTGGTCGCGCCGGTGTTGGTGCCGAGCTTCTCGGCGAGGGCCGTCGCGGTCGCCGGGCCGTCGATGCGCAGCGAGCCGAGCAGCCGCATCCGCAGTGGGTGGGCCAGCACGCGAACCTGCCGGCCGTCCAGATCGACGCGCCGCGGCTCGGTGCTGCCGTCGGGTGGGGGGCTCTCCATGACTGCACATTATCTCTGCATAACTCTTGTGCACAAGAGTTATGCATCGTAAGTGTGCATGCCCCGTACCTGACGAGAGAACCTCACCCACCCCCGCAGCCGGTGCGCAACAGGCCGGCCGCGCGGGTGGAGTCCTGGCGTACGTCCAGGGGGCGGACCACACCGGTGGCCGCGCCGGTGGCGGTCTTCAGCCCGGCGGGGTCAAGGCCGTCGCTCCCCGCAACCAACAGGCCCAGCCCCGCCCCCGACTGACCGCCTCCAGGCCGCCCGCGTTGAGCAAACCGGCGTACGAGGAGGCGATCAAGAGGTTTGCGTCATCTCGCGGGGCGACGATGACGCAAACCTCTTGATCAACCAAGCAAGGGCGGCGGGGTGCGGTCAGACCGGGTCCGCCACCGGGGCGGCCGGGCCGGCCGTTCCCGTGTGGGCCGTTGCGGCGGGCTTGGGCTTGGCGTCGATGCCGGCCTCGGCGCGCTGCTGGGCGGTGATCGGGGTGGGGGCGCTGGTCAGCGGATCGAAGCCACCCCGGGTCTTCGGGAAGGCGATGACCTCGCGGATCGAGTCGGCACCGGCGAGCAGCATGCAGACCCGGTCCCAGCCGAAGGCGATGCCGCCGTGCGGCGGGGCGCCGTACTTGAACGCCTCCAGCAGGAAGCCGAACTTGTCCTGCGCCTCCTCGGGAGTGATGCCGAGCAGGTCGAAGACCCGCTGCTGCACGTCGCCCCGGTGGATACGGATCGACCCGCCGCCGATCTCGTTGCCGTTGCAGACGATGTCGTACGCGTACGCCAGGGCCCGGTCCGGAGCCTCCTCGAACCGGTCGACCCACTCCGAGTTCGGCGAGGTGAACGGGTGGTGCACGGCCGTCCAGCCGCCCTCGTCCGTACGCTCGAACATCGGCGCGTCGACCACCCAGCAGAACGCCCAGGCGCTCTCGTCGATCAGGCCGGACCGCTTGGCGATCTCGACGCGGGCCGCGCCGAGGAGTTCCTGTGCCTCACGGGTGGTGGCGCTGGCGGCGAAGAAGACCGCGTCACCCGGCTTGGCGCCGACCGCGTCGGCGAGCCCACCCAGATGCTCGGCGGAAAGGTTCTTCGCCACCGGGCCGCGCGCCTCGCCGGTCTCGGCGTCCAGCACCACGTACGCCAGGCCACGCGCGCCGCGTGCCTTCGCCCAGTCCTGCCAGCCGTCCAGCTCCTTGCGGCTCTGCGCCGCACCACCCGGCATCACCACCGCGCCGACGTAGCCGCCCGCGTCGATCGCCCCGGCGAACACCCGGAACTCGGTGCCGCGCAGGTAGTCGGTCAGCTCGGTCAGCTCGACGCCGTAGCGCAGGTCCGGCTTGTCGGAGCCGTACCGGGCCATCGCGTCGTGCCAGGTGATCCGTGGGATCGGTCGGGTGATCTCGTGCCCGGCCAGGTCCTGCCACAGCGCCGAGACGATCGCCTCGCCGAGGTCGATCACGTCGTCCTCGGTGACGAACGACATCTCGATGTCGAGCTGGGTGAACTCCGGCTGCCGGTCGGCGCGGAAGTCCTCGTCGCGGTAGCAGCGGGCGATCTGGTAGTAGCGCTCCATGCCGCCGACCATCAGCAGCTGCTTGAACAGCTGCGGCGACTGCGGCAGCGCGTACCAGCTGCCGGGCTGCAGACGCACCGGCACCAGGAAGTCGCGGGCGCCCTCCGGCGTCGAGCGGGTCAGCGTCGGCGTCTCGATCTCCAGGAAGTCCCGCTCGTGCAGCACGCCCCGGGCGAGCTGGCTGGCGCGCGAGCGCAGCCGCAGCGCGTTCGCCGGGCCGCTGCGGCGCAGGTCCAGGTAGCGGTACCGGAGCCGGATGTCGTCGCCGGCCTCGATCTGGTCGTCCACCGGCAGGGGCAGCGGCGCCGCCTCGGAGAGCACCTCCAGCGCGGCGGCGGTCACCTCGACCTCGCCGGTGGGCAGCTCCGGGTTCTCGTTGCCGGCCGGGCGGCGGGTCACCTCGCCGACGACCTTCACGCAGAACTCGTTGCGCAGCGCGTGCGCATCCTCCTCGCGGAACACCACCTGGACAACACCGGAGGCGTCGCGCAGGTCGACGAAGATGACCCCGCCGTGGTCGCGGCGGCGGGCCACCCAGCCGGCGAGCGTCACCGTCGAGCCGGCGTCCGCGGCGCGCAGGCTTCCGGCATTGTGGGTACGGATCACGGCTGGCAACTCCTCATCGTGGAACAGTCCTCACCGGCATTCTGTCAGGGGTGGCCGCCCCGCCTCCGGGCACCCGGCAGGCCGGCACGATTCGCTGGTGGGGTGGACCGGCGAAGCCGACTCGCCCGACAGCCGTGCCGGTTAACGTGGCGAAATGCGCGCCGTACCGAACTGGGCCGTCGTCACGGCGGCAGCCGCGCCCGTGCTGCTGGTGACCGGTTGGACGGTGGCGCAGGCCCGCCAGCCCGTCGGGTACGACCCGGTCCGGGACACCATCAGCGAGCTGGCCGGGCAGGACGCCACCGACGCGTGGATCATGGTGGTGGCCCTGGTGCTGCTCGGTTGCTGCTACCTGTCGGTCGCCGCCGTCCTGCACGCGGCCGGGTTGCCCAGCCGATTCCTGCTGGCGATCGGCGGGGTGGCCACCATCGCGCTGGTCGCGTTTCCCCGGCCGCCGGTCGGTGGCTCGCTCAGCCACGGCATCGCGGCGACGGTGGCCGTCCTCGCGCTGGTGCTGTGGCCGGCCGGCTCGGCGCTGCGACTGCCGCGCGGCCACGACACCGAGCACCCCACCCGACCGGAGCCGCCCTGGGCGTTCCGCCGGGCGGTGGGGTTGAGTGCCACGGCGGTACTGCTCGCCCTCTTCGCGTGGTGCGCATTCGAGGTGACCGGTGGATCCCGCACCGGGCTGGCCGAGCGGGTGACCGCGGTGGCGGTCTCGCTCTGGCCGCTGCTGGCGGTCCTCTCCGCCCGGCGGGCGCACCTCGCGTGGTCGGCCGACGGCACCGTCCGCGTCGGCCCGGACCTGCCGACCATCGGCGTGGTGCCCCCGGATCCGCTCGGACCGCCGAGCGGGCCCGCCCCCGGCCGACCGGACCGGCTGCCGTGAGACGTCGCCCCGCCTGATCTGGCCCGCCTGGCCTGGAGCCCGCGACGCCGGCCCGTCGGGCCGAACGCGCGAACCGGCGCTCCCGCCAATCGCATCGCTACGATCGCACGATGTCCACCGTTCCCCGCTGGGCCCTGCTGTCGGCCGGTGGCGCACCCCTGTTTCTCGTCGGCGGCTGGACACTCGCGCAGGCGGCCCAGCCCGACGGGTTCGATCCGGTGCGGCAGACCATCAGCGCGCTCGCCGCCAGCGGCGCGGACCATCGCTGGATCATGACGATCGGGCTGGCCGGCCTGGGCCTCTGTCACCTGGCGACCGCGCTCGGCCTGGTCAGCGCCGCCCCGGCGGGCCGAGGGCTGCTCGCGCTGGGCGGGCTGGCGACCCTGGTCGTGGTCGCGTTCCCGCAGAACCCGACCGGTGACTCGACGACGCACGCCGTGGCCGCCGGTGTGGCGTTCGGAGCATTGGCCGTCTGGCCGGCCCTGGCGGTGCCCCGTCGAGCGGCGCCGGCCTTTCACCGGGACAGCTCGGCTCGCGTACGCCGGGCGGGGTTCGCGACGGCGGCGGTCCTCCTCGGGCTGATCGGCTGGTTCGCCGTCGAGTTCTTCACCGACGGAGCGTGGATCGGGCTGACCGAGCGGCTGGTCGCCGCCGCCGAGGCGGTCGCACCACTGGCCGCCGTACTGACCGCCATGGCCGCTCAACGCCAGTCGCGATCGTCCGGGCCCGGCTGAGCAGCGCCGCGTCCGGGCGGGAATTCCTGGTCGCGCACGCGACCGCAAGTCCCGGGATCGCGCACGCGACGCGGGCCGCCGGAGTGTTCCGACGGCCCGCGAGCGGTGCGTGGATCAGAAGACGCTGACGCCGTAGCGGCTGAGCGCCTCGGTGACCGGCTGGAAGTAGGTCGTGCCACCGGTGCGGCAGTTGCCGCTACCACCGGAGGTCATACCCAGGGCGGTGCTGCCGGCGAAGAGCGAGCCGCCGCTGTCGCCCGGCTCGGCGCAGACGTTGGTGCGGATCAGACCGGAGACCGAGCCCTCGGCGTAGTTCACCGTGGCGTTGGTCGCGTTCACCGAACCGCCGCGCAGGCCGGTGGTGCTGCCGGAGCGCTGCACCGACTGACCGACGGAGGCGTTGCCGGCGCTGGTGATGTCCTGGTAGCTGCCGTTGTAGAGGTAGACGTTGCCGGCGGCGTTGGCCGAGTTGCTGTGCCGCACGATGCCGTAGTCGTTGCCCGGGAAGCTGGTGCCGGTGCGGGTGCCGAGCAGCGCGGTCTGGGCGGAGTTCGAGTACCAGCTGGCCGAGATGTTGGTGCAGTGGCCGGCCGTCACGAAGGAGTAGGTGCTGCCACTGCGCACGTTGAAGCCGAGCGAGCAGCGCCCGCCCCCACCGGCGTAGATGGCCTGGCCGCCGGAGATCCGGGTGCTCAGCACGCCGGCCTCGGCCTCGATCCGGACCGCGCCGTTGGCGCGCGCGGCGGCCGCCTTGACCCGCTCCAGCTTCGCCCCGGTGACGGTGCTGTCGACGGAGACGACGACCTGGTTGGTGACCGGGTCACTCCACCAGGCGGTGCCCGGGATCTTGGCGGAGCGCTCCAGGTCGGCCGTGGCCCGGTTGAGCTCGGCGGCACCGCGGGTGACGTAGCGGACGACGGCGCCGGCCTTGCTCGCCTTGCTCGCGGCGGCCGCGTCGGTCACGGTCACGACGGACTTGCCGCTGGCGTCAATGTACGAGCCGGCGGAGCGGTCACCGAGTTCCGCGGAGATCGCGGCGGCCGCGTCGGGCGACGCGGCGGGAGCGGCCTGGGCGGGCGCGCCGATGAGCGAGCCGACAACCAGGCTTCCGGAAACGGCTACGGTAGCCGCAACGCGGAATGAGGACCTCGTGGGTCGCATGTAACAAACCTCCTGGGCGGGGGAGCGGGTCTGCCGGGGGCGGCTGACCCGAGGGCAACCCGGCCGATCTGGGGAAACCGGCCGACTGAGACTGAAGTATTCACATACTTAAGATCATTGACAAGGCTTGGATTCGCCCGAATTTGGCGATCTTGGCCGGCCACACGGCCGCAACACCACCGACACGCTGGTGAACAGCCACCGTCACACCCAACGACAGCCGATCCACATCGGGAACGCGCGGTCATCGACGCTTCGTCGCGCCGCGCGTCGCGCGCACCGAGTCAGGGGTTACGGCGACGGGCGCCGGGACCCGGGGCGGGAACCACGTCGCGGGGCCGAGTCACGTCATGCCCGTCGGCGCAGCGCAGCTCGGCGCGCACCTCGGCGCCACAGTCACGGTGCGTGACGCTGAGCGGCGGTCCTTCCGCGTCGGCGAGGTACCGGTCGCCCCATCCGAGCACCGCGACCAGCACCGGCCACAGGTCGAAGCCCTTCTCCGTCAGCCGGTACTCGTGGCGCAGCCGGCTGCCCGGCTCCCGGTACGGCTCGCGGCTCAGCACACCCTGCTCGACCAGGCCGGCCAGCCGGTTGGTCAGCACCTGACGCGGGATGCCGGTGCGCACCCGCATGTCGTCGAAGCGGCGTACGCCGGTGAACACCTCGCGGAGCACCACCAGGGTCCACCGCTCACCGAGGATCGCCATCGCTCGCGCGATGGTGCAGTTCTCCACCGACCAGTCCAGTGCCGCGGGTCTCATCGGACCAGGCTAGGTCTCATTGACAGACTCAGCAACGTGCTGCCAGGCTGCGTCCATGACGCAGATGCAGGAACCGGCGCGCAGCCGTACCTTCACCTGGGCGGACCCCTCGGTCAACGCCGCCCAGGTCGGTCGACGCAGCGGCCTCGACATGCTCCGGGCGATGATCGCCGGCGAACTGGCCGCGCCCCCGGTGATGCATCTTCTCGACATGACCCGGATGGAAGCCGACGAGGGCCGGGTCGTCGTCGAGCTGACGCCGCAGGAGTTCCACTACAACCCGCTCGGCAGTGTCCACGGTGGCGTGCTCTCCACCCTGCTGGACACCGCCGCCGGGTGCGCCGTCCACACCACCCTGCCCGCCGGGGTCGGCTACACCTCGCTGGACCTCAACGTGAAGTTCCTCCGCCCGGTGACCGTCGACAGTGGCACCCTGCGCTGTGAGGGAACGGTGCTGCAACGTGGCCGCCGCACGGCCCTGGCCGAGGCCCGCATCACCGACGCCGGCGCCCGCCTGATAGCCCACGCCACCAGCACCTGCCTCCTCCTCCCCCTCCTCCCCCAACCCTGACCCGCCCCTCCCTCGCTTCGGGGTTGATCAAGAGGTTTGCGTCAGAAAACCGGCTTCCGGTGACCGAAACCTCTTGATCAACGCGAGCGAAGGGGGTGGGGGTGGGTGGGGTGGGTGGGTGGGGTTTAGCGGAGGGCTAGGCGGGCGGCTCGGGCGTCGCGCTTCTCCTCGAAACGGCTGGCGGCGCGGTCCAGGTTCGCCAGCTGGGCGGCGAGCTGCTCGCGGGCGGCCTCACCGTCGGCGTCGAGGCCGGTCACGTTGAAGACGTCCCACTGACGCAACACCGGCTGCAGAACCTCGTCGCGGTGCTGCCGCAGGTCGTAGATGCCGGCCAGGGCGATCGCCACCGACTTGCGGGCGAAGCCGTCGATGCCGCTGCCCGGCATCTGGAAATCGGCCACCACGTCGGCGACGGCCCGCATGGCCTGGCTCGGGGCCAGCTCGAACGCGGCGGCGAGCAGGTTGCGGTAGAAGACCATGTGCAGGTTCTCGTCGGCGGCGACCCGGGCCAGCAGCGCCTCGCAGGCGGGGTCGCCGGTGGCCTTGCCCGTGTTGCGGTGCGAGATCCGGGTGGCCAGCTCCTGGAACGAGACGTACGCCAGTGAGTGCAGCACCTCGTCGCCGTGGGCGTTGGTGTAGCCCTCCGACATGTGCGTCATCCGGGCCCGCTCCAACGCCACCGGGTCGACCGCCCGGGTGACGGTCAGGTAGTCGCGGATCGCGACACCGTGCCGTCCCTCCTCGGCGGTCCACCGGTGCACCCAGGTGCCCCACGCGCCGTCCCGGCCGAACAGGGTGGCGATCTCGTGGTGGTACGAGGGCAGGTTGTCCTCGGTCAGCAGGTTCACGATCAGCGCGGTGCGGGCCACGTCCGGGATGGTGGAGTCGGTCGGCGACCACGCCTCGCCGCCGAGCGGCCCGTCGAAGGTCCGCCCCTCGCTCCACGGCACGTACTCGTGCGGGAACCACTCCTTGGCGAGCGAGAGGTGGCGGTCCAGGTTGCGGGCAACCACCGGCTCCAACTCGACGAGCAGTGCGGTCTGACTCAATGTGGTGCTGACGGTCACGAGAAACTCCCTACGGTGGCGTAACTTACGCTACCGTAGGTCCCCGCGGCCGTTAGCGCCAGTGGAGACACTCAACCGACCGTCGGCTTGAGGTCCGCAACGGGTGGCGTCCAGTCCTCGGCACCGGCCGTGACCTGCTCACCGGAGCGGATGTCCTTCACCTCGTCCGGCGCCCCGTCGAGGCCCGGGAACCAGACGTACGGGATGCCGCGCCGCTCGGCGTACCGGATCTGCTTGCCGAACTTCGCCGCGCTCGGTGAGACCTCGGTGGCGATACCGCGCCGCCGCAGCGCGGCGGCGATCCGACCGCTGTCCGGGCGGTGCTCCTCGTCAGCCAACGCCACCAGCACGCAGGTGGGCACCGAACGGGACACCGACAGCTCCCCCGCGCCGAAGAGCAGCCCGAGCAGCCGGGTCACCCCGATCGAGATCCCCACCCCGGGGTAGGAGACCGCGCCGGCGCTGGCCAGGTTGTCGTACCGCCCGCCGGAGCAGATCGAGCCGAACCGCTCGTAGCCGCGCAGCTGGGTCTCGTAGACGGTGCCCGTGTAGTAATCCAGCCCACGGGCGATGCGCAGATCCGCCACGCAGAGACCGGGAGAGTGCTCGGCGGCGGTCTCCACCACCCGGACCAGCTCCTCGATGCCCTCGTCGAGCAGCGGGTCGCTCACACCGAGCGCCCGGACCGCGTCGGCGAACGAGGCGTCCGGGGCGGAGATCTCGGCCAGCGCCAGGCACGCCTTGGCCTGCGCCTCGCTCGCCCCGGCGGTCTCGGCCAGCAGCTCGGTCACCTTCGCCGGGCCGATCTTGTCGAGCTTGTCCACGGCGCGCAGCGTCGCCTCCGGGTCGGTCAGCCCGATGCCCCGGTAGAACCCCTCACTGATCTTGCGGTTGTTGACCTGGATCGTCACCGGCGGGATCGGCAACGAGCCCAGCGCGTCCCCGATCACCAGCGGCATCTCCGCCTCGTGGTGCGGCGCCAGGGTGTCCCGGTCGACGATGTCGATGTCGGCCTGGACGAACTCCCGGTAGCGGCCCTCCTGCGGCCGCTCACCCCGCCACACCTTCTGGATCTGGTAGCGGCGGAACGGGAAGTTCAGCTTGCCGGCGTTCTCCAGCACGTACCGGGCGAACGGCACGGTCAGGTCGAAGTGCAGGCCGAGCTGGTCGTCCGTGCCGGCACCCTCGGCGTCGGCGTGCAGTCGCCGGATCACGTAGACCTCCTTCGAGGTCTCACCCTTGCGCAGCAGCTGGTCCAGCGGCTCGACGGCGCGGGTCTCCAGCGGCGCGAAGCCGTACAGCTCGAAGGTGGCCCGGATCCGGTCGAGCACGAACTGCTCGATCATCCGCTGGCCGGGGGTCCACTCCGGGAAGCCGGAGATGGGCGTGGGCTTGCTCATCGGCGTACTCCTTGCGGTTCCGCGCCCGCGGCGCGGTGGTGTCGTGGGTCCGCGCGCGGCGCGGACGAAATCTAGAGGCCCCGGGTGGGAGCGGCCGGCGACGTGCCGGCCACCTCGATGAGGTACGGGTTGCTGGCGCGCTCGCGGCCGATGGTGGTGCTGGGGCCGTGGCCGGGCAGCACGACGGTGTCGTCGGCCAGCGGAAGGATCTTGTCGCGCAGGCTGGTGAGCATGGCCGGCATGCTCCCGCCCGGCAGGTCGGTGCGGCCGATCGAACCGGCGAAGAGGACGTCGCCGGAGAGACACAGCTCGTCGGCCTCCCAGCCGGACCCGGCGCCCGGCAGCCGGAACAGCACCGACCCGCCGGTATGGCCGGGAGCGTGGTCGACGGCGATCTCCAGCCCGGCGAGCGTGAGGGTGGCGCCGTCGGTCAACTCCGCCACGTCCTCGGGCTCGGTGTAGCTCAGCCGGCCGCCGAAGAGCGACCTCAGGTCGCTCGAGAGGCCCTTGGCCGGGTCGGCCAGCATCTCCCGGTCGCCGGGGTGCACGTACGCGGTGATGCCGCGCGCACCGCAGACCGGCGCGACCGAGAAGGTGTGGTCCAGGTGGCCGTGGGTCAGCAGCACGGCGGCCGGATGCAGGCGGTGCTCGGCGAGCAGCGCGTCGAGCTGGTCGAGCACCCCGATGCCGGGGTCGACCACCACGCACTGCTCCCCCGGCGCGGTGGCGACCACGTAGCAGTTGGTGCCGAAGGCGTCCGCGGGAAAGCCGGCCACGAGCACGGGCGCTGTCCTTTCCGTCGAGCAGCTGTCATCCTGCCCAGCAGCCTATCGGTCGGGCCGAGCGAGTTCGCCGCGTCCGTCCCTCGGGCCTCGTACGGCACAGTGACAACGTCCGATAAACGCTGCTCGGGATGGGGTGGACCTCGTACACCACATTCCCAGTCACTAGCCGTACACTCTGGCGGGCGTGTGGCGCGGCACACGTGACGCCCGGACGGGCCGGGGCGACCGGCCGCCGGCGACGACCAGGTAGAGGAAAGGGGAGCACCTGTGGCTTCCAGCAGGGACCGGCAGCGCAAACTGGCGCGGGCCAAGCTCGACCGGCAGTTGGCTCGCCGGGCCGCCGCCACGCGGCACCGTCGGCAGATCCAGGCCGGTGTCGGCGCCGCTCTGATCCTCGTGTTGGTCGTGGCCGGCTCGGCCTGGGCGCTCGGAGCGTTCGACTCCGACCCGAAGCAGAACGCGGCCGCCGAGGACACCTGCCTCTGGACGCCGCAGGACGCGACGGCCAACACCAACCTCAAGGACGTCGGCACGCCGGCGACCAAGGATCTGCCCACCGACGGCACCCGGGCGATGACCGTGACCACCAACCAGGGCGCGCCGATCACCGCGGAGCTGAACCTGACCAACTCCCCGTGCGCGGCGGCGAGCATCGCGCACCTGGCCAGCCGGTCGTTCTACGACAACACCAAGTGCCACGAGATCACCACCGAGGGTGCTCTGCGCTGCGGCGACCCGAGCGGCACCGGTCTCGGTGGTCCGACCTACTCGTTCTACGACGAGGAGGTGCCGAACGCGCCGTCGGCGTCACCGTCGGCCAGCCCGGCCCCCGGCCAACCGCCGACGTACCCCAAGGGCACCGTGGCGATGGTCTCCAACCCGCCGGGCGGCAACGGCAGCCAGTTCCTGATCTTCTTCAAGGACTTCACCACCGCCGACCCGAAGTACCCGGTGATCGGCCGGGTGACCGGCGGGCTCGACGTGGTGGAGAAGATCGGCGCCCTCCCGACCGTGGACAATGGGACCGGGGCCAAGGTCAAGCCCAGCACCGACGTGACGATCCAGAGCCTCACGGTCGGTGAGCCGGTCACCGGCGCGGCACCGGCACCGTCGGCCTCCGGCGCCCCGGCCAGCAGCCCCAGCGCCGGCTGACCGGGCGCCACCACCCACCCAAGCGGCACTCAGCAGCAGACAGCCAGGAGGATCCAGGCGTGACGTCCACCAGAGAGCGGCAGCGCGCGGCGGCACGCGCCCGACTCGAGAAGGAGATGGCCGAGCGCGCGGCCAAGGCCCGCAAGCGCCGGCAGACGACGGCGATCGTCAGCGCGGCTGCCGCGCTGGTGCTCGTGGTCGCCGGCACCGTCTGGCTGGCGGTGAGCCTCGGCGGCGACGACGACAAGGGCGACACCGCCGCGCCGGCTGCCGGCGCGGCCGAGTGCGCGTACAACGCGCTGCCCACCGAGCAGCGGCCCCCGCAGATCAAGGACGTGGGGGTGCCGGGCAACCAGCAGTCCGCCAAGGGCGTGCAGACCATGACGATCGACACCAACCTCGGGCCGATCACCGCCAAGGTCGACCGGTCGCTGGTGCCGTGCACGGCGGGCAGCTTCTCCTACCTCGCGGAGAAGAACTTCTTCGACAACACCAAGTGCCACCGCCTCGTGACCGAGGGCATCAAGGTGTTGCAGTGTGGTGACCCCAGCGCCACCGGCAACGGCTGGCGGGACACCGACGGTCAGGGCGGCCCGAGCTACCGCATGGCCGAGGAGAACCTGCCCACCGACAAGCGCCCGCCGTACCCGGAGGGTGTCATCGCGATGGCCAAGTCCCAGGACCCGGGGACCACCGGCAGCCAGTTCTTCATCGTGTTCGGCGACTCCCCGCTGGACCCGGCGTACACCGTGCTGGGCACCATCACCGGCGGCATGGACCTCGTCAAGGACGTGGCCAAGGCCGGCGACGACGGCGCGTTCGCCCAGCAGGCCGGCGGCGGCCACCCGAAGAAGGAGGTCATCATCAAGGACCTCACGATGAGCCCGCCGCAGAGCTGACACCCCGCGTAGACGACAGTGCGCCCGCCGGCTGAGCCGGCGGGCGCTGTCGTGTCCGGGGTACGCGTCGGGGGCGGCGGCCCGGAGGGCGTCAGGCGCCGGAGGTGACCCGGTAGGCGTCGAAGACGCCGTCGACCTTGCGGACCGTGGCCAGCAGGTGACCCAGGTGCTTCGGGTCGGCCATCTCGAAGCTGAACCGGCTCACCGCCACCCGGTCCCGGGTGGTCGTGACGGTGGCGGACAGGATGTTGACCCGCTCGTCGGAGAGCACCCGGGTGACGTCGGCCAGCAGCTTGTGCCGGTCCAGCGCCTCGACCTGAATGGCGACCAGGAACGTCGAGGCGGAGGTGAGCTTCCAACTCACCTCGACGACCCGCTCGCTCTGGGCACGCAGGTCCTCGGCGTTGGCGCAGTCGTCACGGTGCACGCTCACGCCACCGGAGCGGGTGACGAAGCCGAACACCGAGTCCGGTGGGACCGGGGTGCAGCAGCGGGCCAACTTGATCCAGACGTCGCTGACGCCCCGGACCACCACGCCCGGGTCGCTGCTGCTCTGCCGGCTGCGCGGCGGCCGGGTGGCGACGGCGGTCTCGGCGATGTCCTCCGCCGCGCCCTCCTCGCCGCCGTACGCGGCCATCAGCTTCTGCACCACCGACTGCGCGGAGACCTGGCTGTCGCCGACCGCCGCGTAGAGCGAGGCCACGTCGGCCAGGTGCAGGTCGCGGGCGATCGACATCAGCGCGTCGGAGGTGAGCATCCGCTGCAACGGCATGCCCTGCTTGCGCATCGCCTTGACGATCGCGTCCTTGCCGGCCTCGATCGCCTCCTCGCGCCGCTCCTTGTTGAAGTACTGGCGGATCTTGGTGCGGGCGCGCGGGCTCTTGACGAAGCCGAGCCAGTCCTGTGTCGGGCCGGCCGTCTCGGACTTCGACGTGAAGATCTCGATCACGTCGCCGTTGGACAGCGTCGACTCCAGCGGCACCAGCTTGCCGTTGACCCGCGCCCCGATGCACTTGTGCCCCACCTCGGTGTGCACCGCGTACGCGAAGTCGACAGGCGTCGACCCGGTCGGCAGCGGGATGACGTCACCCTTCGGGGTGAAGACGTACACCTCCTGGCTGGACAGGTCGAAGCGCAGCGCGTCCAGGAACTCGCTCGGGTCGGCGGCCTCGCGCTGCCAGTCGAGCAGCTGCCGCAGCCAGGTCATCTCGTCGATGTGCGCGGGCGGGCCGACGATCTGGGTGCCCTTGTGCTCCTTGTACTTCCAGTGCGCGGCGATGCCGAACTCGGCGGTGCGGTGCATCGCGTAGGTGCGGATCTGCATCTCCACCGGCTTGCCGGTGGGCCCGATGACCGTCGTGTGCAACGACTGGTACATGTTGAACTTGGGCATCGCGATGTAGTCCTTGAAACGGCCCGGCACCGGCTGCCAGTTGGCGTGGATCACGCCCAGCGCCGCGTAGCAGTCGCGAACCGTGTCGACCAGGATGCGCACCCCGACCAGGTCGTAGATGTCGTTGAAGTCGCGACCCCGCACGATCATCTTCTGGTAGATCGAGTAGAGGTGCTTGGGTCGACCGGTGGTCTCCGCCTTGATCTTGGCGGCCTTCAGGTCGGTCTGCACCTTCTGCGTCACCTGCCGCAGCAGCGCCTCACGCTGCGGCTGGTGCTCCCCGATCAGCCGGTTGATCTCCTCGTAGCGCTTCGGGAACAGCGTGCCGAAGGACAGGTCCTCCAACTCCCACTTGATCGTGTTCATACCGAGCCGGTGCGCCAGCGGCGCCAGGATCTCCAGCGTCTCCTTGGCCTTCTGCTCCTGCTTGGGGCGGGGCAGGAAGGTCAGGGTGCGCATGTTGTGCAACCGGTCGGCCAGCTTGATCACCAGCACCCGCGGGTCCTTGGCCATCGCCACGACCATCTTGCGGATCGTCTCGGCCTTGGCCGCGTCGCCCAGCTTGACCTTGTCGAGCTTGGTGACGCCGTCGACCAGCAGGGCGACCTCGCCGCCGAAGTCGGCGCGCATCTGGTCGAGGGTGTATTCCGTGTCCTCAATGGTGTCGTGCAGCAGCGCGGCGACCAGCGTGGTGGTGTCCATCCCCAGGTTGCCGAGGATCGTCGCCACCGCGAGCGGGTGGGTGATGTACGGGTCACCGGACTTGCGGTACTGCCCGGAGTGCCACCGCGCGGCCGTGTCGAACGCACGCTGGAGCAGCCGGGCGTCGGCCTTGGGGTGGTTGTCCCGGTGGCTGGCGATCAGCGGCTCCAGCACCTCGCTGACCTGTGAGGTCTGCCAGGGAGCGTTGAACCGGGCCAACCGGGCACGGACCCGCCGGCCGGTGGGCGCGTTGGACAGCCCGAAGCCACCGCTGGGCGACGGGTCGATGCCCGCGTCGGTCGGGAACGGCACCACGACACCGTCGGCGCCGGGCGACGCCTCGGCGTTCGGCGGGCCGCTGGTCGGGCGCAACGCGCTCTCGCCGGAAGCACTGCCGGAGCCGTTGCCGGTGCCCGTCACCCGGGCCGGCGCGTCGCCTGTCCGGTCGCTCACCGAGCCGTCAGCGTCGCCTGTCGGGTGCACCGTGCCCTCCGCCGGAGGGACGACATCGTGGGACACCGGCCTCCTCACCGCTCGCCGGAAACACGCCAGCCGAACATCGACCGGCCTGGTCTCGCCCGCCGGACGGGGTACCGCCGGCGTCAGCAAAGGGCAATGCTACCCGCCTGGACGGTCCCCTGCCGCTCCGCCGGACGGTCGGCGCCGGGTCGGCCCGACAGCCTGAGGATCAAACGGTCAACAGGGCGTGCACGGGACGCGGCGCCAGTCGTTCCCGCGCACCCAGGAAGCCGAGCTCCAGCAGCACGGTGAAGCCGCTGACCGTCCCGCCGGCCCGTTCGACCAGGTCCAGCGTCGCCTCGGCGGTGCCACCGGTGGCCAGCACGTCGTCGACCACCAGCACCCGGTGCCCGGCGGTGAAGGCGTCCTCGTGCACCTCGAGGGTGGCCTCGCCGTACTCCAGCGCGTAGGAGACCGAGTGCGCCGGGCGGGGCAGCTTGCCGGCCTTGCGCACCGGCACCACGCCCACCCCGGTCGCGTACGCGATGGCGGCCGCGACCACGAACCCGCGCGCCTCGATGCCCACCACCACGTCGAACGAGTCCCGCCCGTGGTACGCGACGATCCCGTCGATCACCTCGCGGAAGACCCTGCCGTCGGCGAAGAGCGGCATCAGGTCCTTGAACAGGACGCCGGGCTTGGGAAAGTCGGGCACGTCCAGGACCCGACTGGCGACCAGTCGGGCGGCCTCCGGGCCGCTGTCTCCGCGCGCCGCGGTGCTGTGGGTCTCCGTCACGGCAGTTTCGCTCCCCTTCGACGACGAACGGCGTCCGGCAACAGCATGCCGGACGCCGTTCGGGTGTTTTCTGGCGGGTCAGCGCCGCTTGGCGCCACCTGGCCGGTTGCCGCCGCCACCAGGGCGACCGCCCCGGGCGCCGGTCGGTCGCTTGCCCGCCGGTCGAGCACCGACCTTGGGGGCGGCACCGGCCAACGCGGCGGAGTCCGGGTCGACGGGCTCGTCGGTCGCGTCGGCCGAGGCCGGGCTCGCGGCGCCCTTGCCGGTGACCTCGCCCCGGGCGATCGCACCCCGGCGGGTCAGGACGCGCTTGTTGTGCGCCTGGATCCGCGGGTCGTAGTTCTTCAGCAGCGCCAGCAGCGGCGTGGCCACCAGGATGGAGGTCAGGAACGCCACCGCCATACCGACGAACAGCACCAGACCGAGGTCCTTCAGCGTGCCCGCGCCGAGCAGGCCGGCGCCGATGAAGAGCAGACCACCGACCGGCAGCAGGGCGACCACGGAGGTGTTCAACGACCGCATCAGGCTCTGGTTGACGGCCAGGTTGGCCGCCTCGCTGTAGGTCTGGTTGTTGTTGGCGGTGATGCCCCGGGTGTTCTCCTGGACCTTGTCGAAGACCACCACGACGTCGTAGAGCGCGAAGCCCAGGATCGTCAGGAAGCC
The DNA here is from genome assembly GCF_040675155.1 of Micromonospora sp. NPDC049645. Classification (NCBI taxonomy): domain Bacteria; kingdom Bacillati; phylum Actinomycetota; class Actinomycetes; order Micromonosporales; family Micromonosporaceae; genus Micromonospora; species Micromonospora sp. NPDC049645. The sequence goes on along the minus strand of NZ_JBFAOI010000009.1, from coordinate 181,295 downwards.
GATGATCGTCGACGGGGTGACCTCGAAGCCGACCAGCGAGTAGATGCCGGCGGTGAGGATCAGGTTCATGACGAGCGAGGAGACGGCGGCGACCGCCATCCGCCACTCGAAGCGCAGGATCAGGTAGACCATCACCAGCGCGATGAAGATGACCAGACCGAGCAGGGCCCGCTCGGTGACCTGGCTGCCCCACGCCTCGCTGACCTGGTTGCCGCTGATCTGGTTGACGTCGATGCCGAGGTCCTCGGCGATCTGCGCCTTGACGGCGTTGGCCTGTTCGGCGCTGAGCTGCCCGGTGCGCAGCTCGTAGGAGTCACCACCGGGTCCGCCGACCTGCTGAGCGGTCACCACCTCGATGCCGGTGTTCTCGGCGGCGAGCGCCGAGTTGACCTCGCGCTCGGCGTCATCCAGGGTGCCGACGCTGGCCGGCACCTGGAACGAGTTGCCACCGGCGAACTCGATGCCGAGGCTGAAGCCGCGGATCGAGAAGCTGAGGATCGCGATCAGGATCAGGACCCCGGCGACGCCGAACCAGAGCTTGCGCCGGCCGACGATGTTGAGACCGGCCTCGCCGTTGTAGAGGCGGCTCGCCAGACCGTTTTGAGCCATCTCAGGCCTCCTTGGCGCGCGGGTTGCGGGGCTGAGTCGGCTGGTTACGGGCCGGAAGTGCCCGGCCGAGACCGCTGACCCGCGGGGACAGGAACGCCCGGGTGCGGGCGAACATCGTCATGATCGGGTGCCGGAAGAGGAAGACCACGACCAGGTCCAGCACGGTGGCCAGACCGAGGGCGAACGCGAAGCCCTTGACCGTGCCTACCGAGACCACGTAGAGCACCACCGCGGAGAGCAGGGTGATCGCGTTGGCCGAGATGATCGTGCGGCGGGCCCGGATCCAGGCGCGCGGCACCGCGCTACGCGGACTGCGGCCCTCCCGGATCTCGTCCTTCAACCGTTCGAAGTAGATGACGAACGAGTCCGCCGCCACACCGAGTGAGACGATCATCCCGGCGATGCCGGCGAGGGTGAGGGTGAAGCCGATCTGCCGGCCGAGCACCACCAGCGCGCCGAAGACGAGCAGCGCGGAGAGGATGAGGCTCAGGAAGATCACCGAGCCGAGCAGCCGGTAGTAGAAGAACGAGTAGATGATGACCAGCAGCATCCCGATGCCCGCCGCGAGCAGCCCGGCGCGCAGGTGGCTGGCGCCCAGGGTGGCGGTGACGTTCTGCTCCTCCTGCTGCTCGAAGGTCACCGGCAGCGCGCCGTAGCGCAGCTGGCCGGCGAGCGTGCTGGCGTCCTTCTGGGTGAAGGTGCCGGTGATCTGGGAGTTGCCGGTCAGCACGCCCTGGATCTCCGGGGAGGAGACGATCTCGTTGTCCAGCACGACGGCCACCCGGCACTTGCCGTCCTGACCCAGCGCGGTCGCGTCGCAGCCCTGGCCCTCGTTGGTGAACGCCTCACGGGTCAGCGCGGTCCACTTGCCCTGGCCGTCGCCGGTGAAGTCGAGGCTGACCACCCAGGAGTTGGTCTGGTCGAGCACCGCGTCGGCGTCGTCCACGTCGGTGCCCAGCACCTTGGCCTGGTCGAGCAGGTACTTCGAGGCGGCGTCCTCGCAGGCGACGACCTGCTGCTTCGGGTCGGAGATCGACGCGGGCGGGCGCTTGTCGAGCTGCGCGCAGCCGATCGTCGGCACGTTGAACTGCATCTGCGCCGGCAACACCGCGACCTCCTGCGGCGACAGCGTGCCGAACGGCTTGAACTTGTCGGCCAGCGACGGGTCGGCGCTCAGGTCGGCCGGGGCCTGTAGCCCGTTGGCGGCCTGCCAGGCGGCGGCGCCGACCTTCTGCTCGACGGCCTTGCGCTGCTGCTCCACGCTCGCCGGCACCGGTTCGGCGCTGGCGGTGGGCGCGGCGGCGCTCGGCGAGGCCGTGGCGGACGCCGAAGGGGTCGGCGTGGCGCTGGGCGACGCGGGGGCCATGCCGCCCTGACCGCCGCTGGGCGACGACGTCACCTTCGGGGACGCGCTCCCCGTCGGGGTGGGGGTCGCGGCGCCGGACGGGGTCGCGCTGCCGGACGGGGCGGCGCTGCCGGACGGGGCGGCGCTGCCGGACGGGGCCGGCGTGGCGGCCGGCGGCGCCTCGGCCACACCGGTGCCGGACGCGGCCTTGAGCACCTTGCGGAAGCGCAGCTCGGCGGCGCTGCCCACCTCGTCGATGTCGCGGTTCTCACCGGGCAGGGAGATGACGATGTTCCGGTTGCCCTCGGTGACCACCTCGGCCTCGGCCACGCCGAGCCCGTTGACCCGATTCTCGATGATCTGCCGGGCCTCCTCCAGGTTCTCCGCCGTCGGGGGCTTGCCATCGACGGAGTTGGTCGCCTCCAGCGTCAGCCGGGTGCCGCCGATCAGGTCCAGACCGAGCTTGGGCTCGAGCCGGTCCTTCACGCCGCCGCTGGCGCCGGCGAAGAACACCAAAAGATAGAGGACCACGAAGATGAACCCGAGCACGGCGAGCTGCCGCCCGGGGCGCATCTGTCCCTGAGGTGGTGCCACGGCTGTCCTGTCTCCCTGTACGGTCGCGCCGCTGTGCGCAGCGACGGCGGTGTCGGGCCGGGGGTCCCGCCCGACGGGTCTGCCTTGAGCCGACGAGATGCCGGCACGAGGACCGGGCACCCCCGGCGCGCAACGCCGACGGTCACCGGACCGCGCCGACGCCCGGCGTCGACCCAACTATCCAGTTTTCACGTCTCGTCCGCTGCCCCGTCGGGGCGCGAGACCCGGAAGCCGGTCGACCGGCCGTGCGCCGGACTCGCCGTTTCCGGGAGGAGGGTCAGTCCTTGGCGGTGTCCGCGTCCTCGGTGACCGGCTCGCTCGGCAGCTCCGCGCGGGTGACCACCCGCGCGATGGCCGGGCGGGCGTAGCGGGTCTGCACGCCCGGTGCGACCTCGATCAGGACGGTGTCGTCCTCGATGCCGGTGACCGTGCCGTAGAGCCCACCGATGGTCACGACCTCGTCGCCGGGGCCAAGGTTGGACTGCATGGCCTCCGCCTCGCGGCGGCGCTTCTGCTGGGGCCGGATCATCATGAAGTACATGACGCCGAAAAGCAGGGCGATCATCAGGATCGGCGTGAAACCGCCGGCCCCGCTGCCCGCTGCTAGGTATTGCACAGTTACTGACCTTCCCATTGGCCACCTGCCCGGCACGGGGGGTGCCGGAGCGGAGGCGGATTCTCACGTCCTGTACAGACCGCGGCGAAGTCTAAACCCTGCACCTGAGAACACCGAATGCGGCACAGATCACGTTCACATCACGGCTGATCGGCATCCAACGAGAACAGATCGGGCACAGGCGGACTATCCGCACCAAATGTACCAGTTGGCGGATTGCGTCCCAGATGCCGCCAGGCGGCCTCGGTGGCCACCCGACCCCGCGGGGTACGGGCCAACAGCCCAGCCCGCACCAGAAACGGCTCGCACACCTCCTCGACCGTGTCCGGCTGCTCCCCCACCGCCACGGCGAGCGTGGACAAGCCGACCGGGCCGCCCCGGAACGAGTCGACCAACGCGGTCAGCACCGCGCGGTCCAGTCGGTCCAGGCCGAGCGCGTCCACGTCGTACACGATCAGGGCGGCACGTGCGGTGTCGACATCGACCACCCCGTCCGCCCGTACCTCCGCGTAGTCACGGACCCGGCGCAGCAGCCGGTTGGCGATCCGGGGTGTGCCCCGGGACCGACCGGCGATCTCGGTCGCGCCCTCCGGAGTGATCGGCACACCGAGAATCCGTGCCGAGCGGTGCAACAACGTCTCCAGATCCGCCGGCGCGTAGAAGTCGAGGTGTGCCACGAAGCCGAACCGGTCCCGCATCGGCCCGGTCAGCAGGCCCGAACGGGTCGTCGCGCCGACCAGGGTGAACGGCTCGACGTCCAGCGGAATGGCCGTCGCCCCCGGACCCTTGCCCACCACCACGTCGACCCGGAAGTCCTCCATGGCGCTGTAGAGCAACTCCTCGGCCGGCCGCGCGATCCGGTGGATCTCGTCGATGAAGAGAACGTCGCCCTCGGCGAGACTGGTCAGGATCGCCGCCAGATCACCGGAACGCTCGATCGCCGGGCCGCTGGTCACCCGAATCCCCGCCCCCAACTCGGCGGCGACGATGTTGGCCAGACTCGTCTTGCCCAGCCCCGGCGGACCGGACAGCAGGATGTGGTCCGGCGGAGACCCCCGCCGCATCGCGCCCTGCAACAACAGGTCGAGCTGGTCGCGAACCCGGTCCTGGGCGATGAACTCGGCCAGCCGCCTCGGCCGCACCGTGGCCTCCGCGTCCCGGTCGGCGTCGCTGACGTACGCCGAGACGAGCCCCTCGGTCTCGCTCATCGCGCCCTCTTCATTCGCGGCCACCAGCTCATCGTGCCGCCGCCCGTCGTGGTCGGGCGGTCATCGGGTCCGACCGAGCAGTCGGATGGCCTGCTTGAGCAGGACCGGGACCGGCGGGGCCTCCCCCTCGATCGACTCGGCCACCGCGGCCACCGCCTGATCGGCCTGACCGGCCGTCCAGCCCAGCCCGACCAGTGCCTGCCGGACCTGGTCGGGCCAACTGCCGCGGGTCACCCCGGCCACCCCGTCGGCGCCGATCGGGACCGGGCCGATCCGGTCGCGCAGCTCCAGCACCAGACGTTCCGCGCCCTTCTTACCGATTCCGGGTACGCGGGTCAGCGCGGCCGTGTCGGCGTTGGCGATCGCCTTGCGTACCGCGTCCGGGGTGTGCACGGCCAGCACCGCCTGGGCCAGCCGCGGGCCCACCCCGCTGGCGGTCTGGAGCAGCTCGAACAGCGACTTGGCGTCGTCGTCGGCGAAGCCGTAGAGGGTCAGCGAATCTTCCCGCACGATCAGGCTGGTGGCGAGCCGGGCGACCTGGCCGACCCGCAGCTCCGCGAGGGTCCCCGGGGCGCAGTGCACGGCGAGCCCGACCCCGCCGACCTCGATCACGGCCTGGTCCGGACCCGTCGCGGTCACCGTGCCGCGCACGCTGGCGATCATCGTGCTCCTCCTCGTCGTGCCCGATCGGCCGCGGCGGCCAGCTTGGAGCGGGTCCCGCCACGCCACACGTGGCAGATGGCCAGGGCCAGCGCGTCGGCGGCGTCGGCCGGCTTCGGCGGCTCGGCCAACCGCAGCAGCCGGGTCACCATCGCCGTCATCTGCGCCTTGTCCGCCTGACCGGACCCGGTCACCGCCGCCTTCACCTCGCTCGGCGTGTACGTCTGTACCGGCAGCCCCGCCCGCGCCCCGGCCAGCACCGCGATACCGCTGGCCTGCGCGGTGCCCATCACCGTACGCACGTTGTGCTGGCTGAACACCCGCTCGACGGCGACGCTCTCCGGCTCGTGCCTGGCCACCAAATCGGTCAACGACCGGTCGAGGTGCAACAGGCGCAGCGCCAGGTCGTCGGCCGGGTCGGTGTAGACCACGTGGTACGCGACCAGGGTGCAGGCCCGGCCGGGCACACCCTCGACCACGCCCACCCCACACCGGGTCAACCCCGGGTCCACACCGAGCACGCGCACGCCGCCCCCTCCCCAGCCGTCAGCAGTACGTGTGTTCGACACCCTAACCGCCGCCCTTCCCACCGCCCCCACGGGACACGCCCTGCCACCCCGCCCCAGGCATCCCACCCGCATCGCCGCGCCCCGCACACCGCGCGACCGGGGGTCGGGGGGCGGATCACCCGCCGTCGTCACGATCGTGCTCGAACCAGGAGGTAGTGGCCATGCGGCGGCGGGACACCACCACATCCTGGTTGTTGCGCGATCTTGACCGTGGGCGGGGCCGCGCGGCGGGGCGGGCGCCGGCCAGGGGGCCGTCGGGCCACACAGCTTTGGTACGGAGTATGTGTCGCTGGCCCATGTGCCGGGGAGCACACAGCTCGTAACTTCTTGCGCCATGACGGCAGAACCCGTGGCGGTCCCCCACGTCGTACAGGTCGACCTCTCCGGTCGGACCGCCCTGGTCACCGGGGGCGGCAGCGGCATCGGACGGGCGTGTGCCCTGCGGCTGGGCGCGGCCGGCGCCAAGGTGCTCGTGGTGGACCGCAACCTGGAGGCGGCGAAGGCGGTGGCCGCCGAGGCCGGCGGTCGGGCCGAGGGCGTCGACCTGTCCGACGTCACGGCGGTCGACTCGCTCGACGTGGACGTGGACATCGTGGTGAACAACGCCGGGCTCCAGCACGTCGCGCCGCTACAGGGCTTCCCGGTGGAGCGCTTCGAGTACATCCAGCGGGTGATGGTGGAGGCGCCGTTCCTGCTGATCCGCCGGGCGTTGCCGCACATGTACGCCCGGGGCTGGGGACGGGTCGTCAACATCTCCTCGGTGCACGGGTTGCGTGCCTCGCCGTACAAGGCGGCCTACGTCTCGGCCAAGCACGCCCTGGAGGGGCTGTCGAAGGTGGTCGCCCTGGAGGGCGCCGCGCACGGGGTCACCGCCAACTGCATCAACCCGGCCTACGTGCGTACCGCGCTGGTGGAGAGCCAGATCGCCGACCAGGCGGCCAGCCACGGCATCGACGAGGCCGAGGTGATCGAGAAGATCATGCTGGCCCGGGCCGCGATCAAGCGACTGATCGAGCCGGAGGAGGTCGCCGAGCTGCTGGCGTACCTCTGCTCGCCGCCGGCGGCCTTCATCACCGGCGCGTCGATCGCCCTCGACGGGGGCTGGACGGCGAACTAGTGGGCCCGAGCACAATGTCGACCATGTCATCGCCGGTGGAGTTCCTGGAGCTGCTCGCCCGTGAGGCCGCGGCGGTCGAGTTCGAGGGACCACTGGTGGCCGCGCGGGCCGCCGGGCTGCCGCCGGACCGGCTGGCCGAGCTGGAGCAGGCCAAGTCGGTGGCGTTGCGGGTCCGCGCGCTGCTGGAGCGTCGGCGTCGCCGCGAGAGCGAGCTGTCCGGCCTGTACGACACGGTCAGCGACCTGGCCGGGCTGCGCGACCTGGACGACGTGCTGCGGGCGATCGTGCACCGGGCCCGGCACCTGCTCGGCGCGGACGTGGCGTACATGACGCTCAACGACGACGAGCGCGGCGACACCTACATGCGGGTGACCGACGGGTCGGTCTCGGCGCGTTTCCAGCGGCTGCGCCTGCCGATGGGCGCGGGCCTGGGTGGTCTGGTGGCCCAGTCCGGAGCCCCGTACGTCACGGCGAACTACGGCGAGGATGCGCGCTTCCACCACACCGGTGAGATCGACGCCGGGGTCGGCGAGGAGGGTCTGGTGGCGATCCTCGGGGTGCCGCTGCGGCTCGGGTCCACCTCGATCGGGGTGCTCTACGCGGCCAACCGGTCGGCCCGGCCGTTCGTCCGGGAGGAGGTGGCGCTGCTGGTGTCGCTGGCCGCGCACGCCGCGGTGGCGATCGACACCGCCCGGTTGCTGACCGAGACCCGGTCGGCGTTGGCCGAGCTGTCGGCGGCGAACACCACCATCCGGGCGCACAGCAGCTCGGTGGAGCGGGCCGCGGCGGCACACGACCGTATGACCGCGCTGGTGCTGCGCGGCGGCGGTGTGGAGGACGTGGCGGCGGCGGTGACCGAGGTGCTGGGCGGCGCGCTGCTGGCGCTGGACGCCGAGGGTCGCCTGCTGGCCCGGGTGGGTGAGATCGAGGAGCCGGACCGGGTGGACATCGTCGAGGCGGTGGCCGCGTCCCGGACCGAGGGGCGCAGCGTCCGCCGCGGTCCGCTCTGGTACGCGGCCGTGGTGGCCGGCGCGGAGAACCTGGGCGCGCTGGTGCTGCGCCCGGACGACGAGTTGGTCGACGCCGACCAGCGCATCCTGGAGCGGGCCGCGTTGGTGACCGCGTTGCTGCTGCTGTTCCGCCGAACGGTCGCGGAGGCGGAGGGGCGGGTTCGCGGCGAGCTGCTCGACGACCTGATCGCCCGCCCGCTGCGCGACACCGACGCGCTGCGCAGCCGGGCCCGCCGGCTCGGGGTGGACCTGGACGCGCCGCACGTGCTGGTGGCGGTGGGCGATGACGCGATCGCCGCGACCGGCTCGGCCCGGCAGCGGGTGCTCTCCTGGGCCACCACGTACGCCTCGGCGCGCGGCGGGTTGGCCGCGGCGCGCGATGGCCGGGTGGTGCTGATGCTGCCGGGGTTGGACGCGGGTGGCAGCGCCCGCGCGGTGGCCCGGGACCTGTCCCGGGTGACCGGCCGTCCGGTGACCGCCGGAGCGAGTGGCCCGTCGAACACGCCGGCGGCGTTGGCCGGAACGTTCCAGGAGGCGGACCGGTGCCTGACGGCGCTGGGCGCGCTGGGCCGGGCCGGGCAGGGCGCGAGCACGGTGGAGCTGGGCTTCGTCGGCCTGTTGCTGGGCACGGTCGGTGACCGGGGTGAGAAGGACGTGACCGAGTTCCTCACCGCCACCGTCGGGCCGGTGCTCGACTACGACGCCCGGCGCGGCACGGCGTTGGTGAAGACGCTGGAGGCGTACTTCGGGGTGGGTGGCAGCCTGGCCCGGGCCGCCGAGCAGCTGCACGTGCACGTCAACACGGTGACCCAGCGGTTGGAGCGGGTCGGGCAGTTGCTCGGCGTCGACTGGCAGCGCCCGGAGCGGGCGCTGGAGGTGCAGCTCGCGCTGCGCCTGCACCGGCTGCGCGCACCGGCCGGCTGACCGACGCCGGTCAGCGGGCCCGGATGCCTTCCAGCACGGCGTCGACGACCCGTTCGGGCAGGGACTGCTCGTCCAGGTCCGGATTCCACTGCAGCACCCGCTGGATCAACATCGGCCCGCTCAGCAACGCCATCGTCACCTCGACGTCGATGTCGGCGCGCAGCACGCCCTCGTCGATGCCGCGGCGCAGCACTTCGCGCATGAGCTGCCGTCGGGGCGCGATGATGTTCTGGTAGAGCTGGAACTGGTCCGCGCTGCGGTTCACCGCGGGTGCCAGGCACGGCATGATCTTGGCCGCTCGGGGGTCGACGTTCTTGCCGATGGCACCGACCAGCAGCACCAGGTCGTCGCGGACGGAGTGGCCCGCCGGCTGCGCCATGATGCCCTTGAGTCGCCGCAGCGCGTCCAGCAGCAACGACTCCTTGCCGGCCCAGCGGCGGTAGATGGTGGCCTTGCCGACCCCGGCGCGGGTGGCGATCGCCTCGATCGAGAGCGCCTCGATGGTGCTGCCCTCGGCGAGCAGGTCGAGGGTGGCCTCGATGATCGCCTCGTCGGCGCGGATGCTCCGCGGTCGCCCGGGCGACCGCGGAGCATCGGCAGTGGACGTCATGTCCGCCATTCTCGTCGAACCTATGCCGTGCCGGCCAGTTCGGGCTCGGCGACCGGAGCCGCCGGGGCGACGCTGGTGTCCTCCTTGCCCGGCATCCAGCGCAGCACCACGATGATCCCGAGCGCGGCGATCACCGCGGAGAGCCCGGCCGCCCAGTGCATGGCGGTGACGAAGGCGTCGTTGGCCGCCGAGATCAGCGCCGGCGCCGCCGGGCCGATCTGGCCCGCCACCGCGTACGCGCCGGAGATCGACTCGTTGGCCGCGTCGTGGGCCTGGGTGGGCAGACCGGTCAACGAGTCACCGATGTCGCTGCGGTAGACGGCGGAGAGCACCGAGCCGAGGACGGCGACGCCGAGCGCACCGGCCACCTGGCGGATGGTGTTGCTGACCGCGGAGCCGACGCCGGCCTTCTCCCGGGGCAGCGCCGACATGATCGACTCGGTGGCCGGAGGCATGATGTTCGCCATCCCGGCGCCCTGGATGAGGAAGACGAGCAGCACGATCCAGATCGGGGTGGAGGCGCCGATGAAGACGAAGGCGCCGAGGGACACCACGGTCAGCGCCAACCCGACGGTGGCGACGGCCTTACCGCCGTAGCGGCGGACCATCGCGGCGCTACGCGGCGCGAAGATCAGCTGAGCGCCGGCGAACGGCAGGAAGAGCAGACCGGTCTGCAAGGGGCTGTAGTCGCGCACGAGTTGCAGGTAGAACGAGCCGAAGAACATCGAGCCCATCGCGGCGAAGAACACCAGGCCGACGATGGCGACCGGCGCGGCGAACCGGGGCACCTTGAACAGCCGGACGTCCAGCGACGGGTGGTCGCTGCGCCGCTCGTGCTGCACGAACCAGGCGAGCACCACGAGGCCGAGCAGGATCGAGCCCCAGGCCGTCGGGCGGTCGAAGCCGTGCTCGCCGCCGTCGATGATGCCGTAGGAGAGGGCGACCAGACCGACCACGGAGAGCAGGACGCCGAGCACGTCGATGCGGCCCGGTCGCGGGTCACGCGACTCGGGGACCAGCAGCGCCACCAGGACCACCCCGGCGGCGACCACCGGCACGTTGATCAGGAAGACCGAGCCCCACCAGAAGTGCTCCAGCAGCGCGCCGCCGAGGATCGGGCCGATCGCGACGGCGAGACCGACCGCGCCGGCCCAGACGCCGATGGCCCGACCGCGCTCGCGCGGGTCGAAGACGTTGGAGATGATCGACAGCGTCACCGGCATGATGGCCGCGCCGCCGACCCCCATCAGGGCGCGGGCCGCGATGAGCTGTGCGGGGCTGTCCGCGTACGCGGATAGCAGCGACGCCAGGCCGAACAGCGCCAGACCGATCATCAGGAAGCGCTTGCGGCCGGCGCGATCGCCGAGCACCCCGAAGGTGAACAGCAGCCCGGCGAAGACGAGGGTGTAGGAGTTGATGGACCACTCCAGCTCGCCCTGGCTGGCCCCGAGGCCGTGCACCGGGTCGGCCAGGGTGCGCAGGGCGACGTTGAGGATCGTGTTGTCGAGGACGACCACGAGGAGGCTGATCACCAGCACCCCCAGGATCGGCCACCGCCTCGGGTGTCCCGTGTTGTTGTGCAGCTCCATGCCTGGTTTTCCCCCCACGTTTCACCCGCGACGAAATACGATACGGGTCAGACTCGTAACGCGAGTCAGCCTACGACGCGTATTAACGATACGGCACCGATCCGTATCGTATGTGGCCCGGATCACGCGCCGGAGCGTCGGGCAGACAGGCCGTGACGGCGTCCGCCAACGTGCCGAGACGGATCGCCGGATCGCCGAGCGGTTCGATCCAGCCCGGCCCCGCGCCGTACACCCGAAGCAGCGGGAAGTCCCGGGCGAAGCGCACCAGGCGGTACGCGCGGCCGGTGACCGGTGTCTGCGACCAGAGCACGACGGTGCGCGGGCGTGCCCGGCGCACCGCGCCGGTCAGCGCGGACCAGGGCAGCGCGGGGCCGAGATCCAGGCAGCCGCGGCCCTGCTCGCGCAGGGCGGCGGCGAGCGCGAGCAGGCCCAGGTTGTGCGTCTCCTTCTCGGCGCCGGCCAGCAGCACCCCGCCGGTGGGCAGCGACCGGCCCGGCTCCCGGCGGTACGCGTCCAACCCGACCCGGACACCCTCGCAGAGGGCGTGCGCGATGACCACCTCGACGGCGGTACGCCCGGACAGCCGGGCCAGCAACGGACGGCAGACCTGCTCCCAGAGCGCCGGCACGCCCCACGCCCCGGCCAGCTCCAGCAGCACCGAGGCGACGCCGTTGGCGTCCAGGTCCTCGGCCGCCAGCGACACCTGCTTGTGCGCGATCTCCACGGCCTCCGCCGGCATCGGATCGGTCAGCACCAGACGTACCCCCGGGTAGACGTTCTCTACCCGGGGGTTCGCTCGAAGGGCGCGTGCCGGATGCGCCGGCGCGGAGATTCAGCGGCGACGGGCCGCCAGCCGGTGGGCCAGCGCGGCGACGCTGCCCCAGATGCCGCGGCGGAACAGCACCACCACGAGGACGAAGATGCCGCCGGTCACCAGGCCGATCGCCTCGAACCCGGAGAACGACAACCAGTCCTCCAGCCGGACCACGAGGGCGGCGCCGAGCACTCCGCCCCAGAGGGTGCCGATCCCGCCGAGGACCACCACGATGACCGCCTTGCCGGAGGTGGTCCAGTGCAGCATGTCCAGCGAGACGAACCGGTGGCCGACCGCGAACAATCCGCCACCGAGGCCGGCGATGAACCCGGAGAGCACGAACGCGGTCAGCTTGTAGCGGTGCACCGGGTAGCCCAGCGCCCGCGCCCGCGCCGGGTTGTCCCGGATGCCCACCAGCACCCGACCGAACGGCGAGTGCACGATCCGCCAGGCGGCGGCGAGCCCGAGCAGCACGATCGGCAGGATCGCGTAGTAGAAGTAGTAGTCGTCGGTGAGGTCGACACCGAGCAGGTCGCGGGGCACCCCCTGGAGGCCGTTCTCGCCCTGGGTCACCGAGCGCCACTCGTTGGCCACGTAGTAGACCAGCTGCGCGAAGGCCAGGGTCACCATCGCGAAGTAGATGCCGGTGCGCTTGACCGCCAGGTAGCCGATCGGCACGGCGAGGACGGCGGCGGCGAGGGCCCCGGCCAGCACGGCGAGGGGGAACGGCAGGCCGGCGTGGATGGCCACCAATCCGGTGACGTACGCGGAGGTGCCCCAGAAGGCGGCGTGCCCGAAGGACATCAGCCCGGTGAAGCCGAGCAGCAGGTCCACCGCCACGGCGAACAGCGCCCAGCAGAGAATGTCCACCGCGACCGCCGGGTAGAGGCCGTTGGGCAGCCACGCCGCGACGGCCAGGCCGACGGCGAGCAGCGCGTACCGCACCCAGCCGGGGGCCCGGGCCACGGCCACCAGGCCGGACGGCGGCGTGGAGCGGGACGTGTCGGCGGGAGTGTCGACGGTGTCGGTCATGCGGGGGCCTCCTCCCGACCGAACAGGCCGGCCGGGCGCCAGAGCAGCACGCCGGCCATCACGACGAAGACGATGGTCTGCGAGACGAGCGGGAAGTTGGACAGGTACGCCTCGCCCCACGCCTGCACCAGGCCGATGCCGAAGCCGGCGGCGACCGAACCGAAGATCGAGCCCAGCCCGCCGATCACCACCACGGCGAAGACCACGATGATCAGGTCGGCGCCCATCAGCGGGTTGACCGCGCGCATCGGCGCCGCCAACACACCGGCGAGGCCGGCCAGCCCGATGCCGAAGCCGAAGACCGGGGTCACCCACCGGCCGACGTCGATGCCGAACGCCCGGGTCAGGTCCGGCCGCTCGGTGGACGCCCGGACCACCATGCCGATCCGGGTCCGGGTCAGCGTCCACCACACGACGACGCAGAGCAGCACCGTGAAGCCGAGGATGAACACCCGGTACGTCGGGAAGTCGAACAGCCCGAAGTCGACAGACCCGCTCAGCAGCGACGGCGTCTGGTACGGGCTGGACTGCACGCCGTAGCGCAGTTTGACCAGGTCCTGGAGGATCAGGGTCAGCCCGAAGGTGAGCAGGAAGTTGTAGAGCGGGTCCAGCCTGGTCAACCGCTGGATCACCGCGCGTTCCAGCGCCATGCCGAGCAGACCCAGCCCCACCGGCATGATCACCAGGGCGGCCCAGAACGGCACTCCGGCCTCGGTGAGCAGCACGTACGCCCCGAACGCGCCGAGCATGTAGAACGCGCCGTGCGCGAAGTTGACCACCCGCAGCATGCCGAAGATGACCGCGAGCCCGAGGGCGAGCAGGGCGTAGAAAGCCCCGCTCACCAACCCGTTGAAGGTGTTCTGCGCGAAGCCGCTCACAGCCAGCCGCTCACAGCTTGCAGTCCGCGGACGGCGCGCGGAACGCCTCCGCGGCGGGGATCGTCTTGAGCACCTTCACGTAGTCCCACGGCTCGTTGACCTCGGACTGCGGCTTCACCTGGGCCAGGTACGCGTCGTGCACCACCCGGTGGTCCTCGGCGCGGATCTTTCCGTTGCGCAGGAAGACGTCCTCGACCGTCTTGCCCTCCAAGCCCTTGACCACGGCGTCCGCGTCGTCGGTGCCGGCCGCCTGCACCGCCTCCAGGTACTGCAACGCGGCGGAGTAGTTGGCCGCGTGCGCGAAGGTCGGCCGGGTGCCGGCCTTCTGCTGGAAGCGGTCGGCGAACTCCCGGTTCTTCGCGTCGAAATTCCAGTACCAGGCGTCGGTGTACGTGGTGCCGGCCAGCGCGGCCGGGGTGAGCGAGTGGATGTCGGTGAGGAACATCAGCCCCACCGCGAGGCCGACGCCCTTGTCCCGCAGCTTGAACTCGTTGTACTGCTTCACCACGTTGACCAGTTCCGCGCCGGCCTGCATGGTGCCCAGCACGTCCGGCTTCGGGTTCAGGTTCGGCGCCTTGAGCAGGAAGGTGGAGAAGTCGCCGCTGGTGTTCGGGAACGGCGCCCCGTCCCTGCCGACGACCGTGCCGCCGGCCGCCGTGATCGCGGTGGAGAAGCTCTTCTCCATGTCCTGACCGAACGCGTAGTTCGGGTACAGGATGTACCAGTTCTTGCCGATCTGCTCGGTGGTGGTCTTCCCGGTGCCGTTGGCCAGCATGTACGTGTCGTACGCGTAGTGGAAGGTGTACCTGTTGCAGCTCTTGCCGGTCAGGTCGGTCGTCGCCGCACCAATGTTGAAGTAGAGCTTCTTCTTCTCCTTGGCCACGTCGGCGACCTTCAGCGCGGCCGACGAGGTGGGCACGTCCAGGATCAGGTCGACGCCCTTGCGGTCGTACATCTCCTGGGCCTTGGAATTGGCCACGTCCGGCTTGTTCTGGTGGTCGGCGGTCTCCACGGTGATGTCCTTGGTCACCGCCTTGTCGCCGTACTTCGCGGTGAAGTCGGCGATCGCCATCTCCACCGCCGTCACCGAGTTCTTTCCGGACAACTCCGAGTACGCCCCGGACTGGTCGTTGAGCACGCCCAACACGATCTTGTCGCCGGTCAGCTTCTGGTCGCCACTCGACTGGGGACCACCGCCACCGCATCCGGCGACCAGCACCACCACGGCCGACGCGGCGGCCACACCCATCGTCCTGCGCATGCCCACTCCATCCATCCCACGCGTCGTCGCGCGGGTCGTCGTCGGAAGAAATTCAGATCCCGAGGTACGCGAGCAGTTCGCGTTCGCGCGACCGCACCTCGGAGTTGTCCATCGCCTCGGCGACACGTCCCTCGGCGAGCAGGTAGTGCCGGTCGGCGACACCGGTGGCGAAGTGCAGGTTCTGTTCGACCAGCAGCACGGTCACCCCGTGCCGCTTGGCCTCGCGCAGCAGGTCGCCGACCTGCTGCACCAACAGCGGCGACAGACCCTCGGTGGGCTCGTCGCAGAGCAGCAGCCGGGCGCCCATCCGCAGCACCCGCGCCAGCGCGAGCATCTGCTGCTCGCCGCCGGAGAGCATGGTGGCCGCGGAGTCCCGCCGGGTGTGCAGGGCCGGGAACGCCTCGTAAACCCGCTCCAGCGACCACGGGTCAGGGCCGACCGTGGGCGGCAGCGTGAGGTTCTCGGTGACGGTCAGGGTGGCGTAGCTGCCCCGGTCGTCGGGCACCCAGCCGAGCCCGAGGCGGGCCCGCTTGTGCGCCGGCAGCCGGGTGATGTCCCGCCCGTCCAACTCCACAGTGCCGCGCTGACCCGCGTGCAGCCCCATCACGCAGCGCAGCAGGGTGGACTTGCCGGCACCGTTGCGGCCGACCAGGGTGACCACCTCACCGGCGGGCACCTCAAGACTGACGTCGCGCAGCACCTGCGCCTCGCCGTAGCTGGCGGACAGGTTCTCAATGCGCAGCATCGGCGGCTCCCAGGTAGGCGGTGATGACGCGCTCGTCGGCGCGGACCCGCTCGTACGGGCCCTCGACGAGGACCTTGCCGGCCTGGAGCACGGTGACGGTGTCGGCGAGACGGCCGACCACGCTCATGTTGTGCTCGACCATCACCACGGTCCGGCCCGCACGGACCCGACCGATCAGCTCGACGGTGCGGTCGACGTCCTCCAGACCCATCCCGGCGGTCGGCTCGTCGAGCAACAGCACCTTCGGGTCCAGTGCCAGGGCGATGGCCAGCTCCAGGGCGCGTTTGCGGCCGTACGCCAGGGCCGCCGAGGGCGCGTCCGCCAGTTCGACCAGCCCCACCATGGCGAGCAGTTCGTCGGCCCGCTCGGTGTAGCGGCCCAGCAGCTTCGCCGAACGCCAGAACCGCCAGCCCAGGCCACTTGACGACTGCAACGCCAACGCGACGTGCTCGCGGGCGGACAGCTGGGGAAAGAGGCTGGTGATCTGGAACGAGCGGGCCACCCCGAGCCGCGCCACCCGCTCCGGTGGCAGCCCGGTGACGTCCCGCCCGGCCAGCTCGATCCGCCCGCCGCTGGGTCGCAGGAAGCCGGTGAGCAGGTTGAACAGGGTGGTCTTGCCCGCGCCGTTGGGGCCGACCAGCGCGTGCACGGTGTCCGGTGCCACGTCGAGGTCGACGTCGTCGACCGCCCGGAAGCCTCGGAAGTCCCGGGTCAGCCCACGGGCCGACAGGAGCGCTTGCCCGGCCATCGCCTCATCCTCCGCACGTTCGCGGCGACGGTCGGTTCGGTGACCGTGGTCACAGGCCCCGTCGCGTGGACGAAACCTACGGCGGGCCGCAGGAGTCGAGCCATGTCGATGGGCTCCATATTCGACCGGCGGATGACGTGCGTGAACTCCACTCCCCCGCTCCACCGGCTTGACCGGACCACCTAAGTTGATGATCCACACAGCCCAGCGGAAGGTCCCCACCCCATGCCCGTCGGCTTCACCATGGCGATCGTCTTCGCCGTCGCCCTGACGGTCAGCGCCGTCGTCGCCCTCGTCGCTCCCGCGCGGTCACTCAAGCGGATGGCGGCCCTCGCGGCGCTCGGTTTCCTCGCCCTCACCCTGGTGGTCGGCGTCGCCTCCAGCGCCCACTCGGTGCCCATCCGCTCGGTCGGCATCGTCACCAGCTTCGGCAAGCCCACCGGCGAGGTGACCGGCTCGGGCCTGAAGTGGGTGGCGCCCTGGCAGAAGGTCGGCGAGTGGGACGCGGGCCGGCAGAAGTACGACCACATCGGCGGCGACAACTGCGTACGGGTGCGCACCGGGACGCTCGCCGACGCCTGCGTCGAGGTGCTCGTCGAGTGGCAGGTCAAACCGGAGAACGCGCCGAAGCAGTTCATGGACTACAAGGGCCCGACGTGGACATCCTCTCGGTGACCATCACCCGGGTGAACCACGACGACAAGACCGAGGGCAACATCAAGGCGTTCCAGGACAAGCTGGCGCAGACCCGCAACCTGGAGCAGGACCGCAAGAACGCCGAGATCTCCAAGCAGATCACCGAGACCAACGCGAAGGTCGACAAGGTGACCCGCTGCCTGGAGATCGCGGAGAAGAACGGCGCCAACCCGGGGCTCTGCATCAACCCGGGCATCGTCACCGGCAAGTGACCGAAGCCGGCCCACCCGGGACGGGGTGGGCCGGCGTCGGGTGGCCGCCGACCGCGAGGGCTAGCGGTACCCGAACAGCGGAGGAAACACGAGGACCACGATCCACGCCCACGCGGCGTACACCGGCAGGTAGCCGGTCTGCCACCGTTCGAGTGCCGCGAACGGGGCGCGCCGCCGGAGGAACGCGAGCAGGAGCCACGCCGACCACGCGAGGTTGACCAGCAGGATCACGTTCTCGCCGAGGGCCGCCGCCCGGTTGGGCGTACTGCCGTAGTCGTCGGTGATGCGTCCGGTGATCTCCAGCAGCACCAGCACGTCGATGGCCAACGCGCTGACCACCAGCGCGAGCTGGAGCCTGTCGAACGGGCCGGGCGGGGCCAGCGGATCGCGGGCCGAGAGCGAGTAGAGCAGCAGCCCCAACACCACGACCAGCAAGAGGTCGAACAGGATCAGCGCCTCACGCTCGACGTCGATGCCGTGACTCGTCCAGACGACGGCGACGAGGAAGGCGAGCAGGGCGGCGGTGAACAGCGGGGTGAACAGCCGGGTGAGCACCGGCGCGATGTTCTCGACCACACTCTGCTTGGCCTCGACGAGCCACCCGGCCACGACGACCGCGGCTGCTGCGCCGCCGGGCAGCAGCCACTGCGAGACGAACTCCTCCGGGACGATTCCGATGGCCGCGAAAGTGTTGAACAGGAACGCGGCGAGCACGCCGCCGCCGAGGGCCATCAACACGAAGTAGATGAACCACTCGCCGGTGAACCGGATGAAGTCCATGCGTCGGCGCGACGAGCGCCAGTCGTCCGCGACGTAGGCCAGACCGACCACCAGCCACAGGGCGATGGGAAGGTGGACGCCGGTGACGACCACGGACTGCGAGTCGTCCGCCAGGGGGTAGGCGTTGGCCGCCACCGCGCCGAGGACGAAGAGCGCCACAAGCACCGCGATCATCGGCCGTCGGGCTCCCCGACGCCAGGCCAGGAAGGCCGCGAGCCAGGGCAGCGCGAACAGGGTGAGGTTTCGCGCGTAGAACGAACCGTCGTCGTCGAAGGTCAGCCCGAACAGCGCCGGCACCTTGACCGACGCCACCGCGCCCGCCGCGCAGCCGAGCATCACCCACAGATCCCGCCGGGAGCGCGTGCCACCGGCCGGCGTGTCCGAGCCCCCGGTCAGCACCAACTGCTTCCAGAGCCGTTCCGAGTGTTCCCGGGCGAACTCGCGGGAGAGTTCGTCGAGGCTCCCCATCCGTTTCACCGCGACCAGGAACGCCTCGTCCGGGCTCAGGCCGGCGGCCACGAGCCCGTCGACCGAGCCGCGAAGGTGGTCTTCCAGCTCGTCGGCGTCCACCGCTTGCAGCTCCCGGCGACGGAGCACGTACCGGCGCCACTGCTCGAACTGCGCTTCCAACTCCTGCGGGCCGTCGTGTGCCGTCATGCCAGGCCCTCCAACGGGTGCGCCGTCAGCGGCGAACGGTCATGCCAGATCTCCTTGAGCGCGCCCACGACGGTGTCCCACTGTCGGCGCTGCTCGGCCAGCTCAGCCAGGCCCCGGTCGGTGATGCGGTAGTACTTGCGCCTCCGCTCGCCGGCGACCGCCTGCCAGCTCGCCTCCACGTAGGCGAGGCGCTCGAGCCGGTGCAGCAACGGGTACAGCAGCCCTTCGGTCCAGTCCAGCTCACCCCCGGACAGCTCGTTGATCCGCCGGAGGATGGCGTAGCCGTAGCTCTCGCCCTCGGCCAGGATGCCGAGCACCATCGGTGTCGCCGAGGCGGCCACCAGATCCTTCGCGACCTTCACCAGACCTCCCACCGCCAACCCTAGAAGTACGATGCATAGTACTGCTAGGTATACCCGTCGGCGCAACGGCTCCACGGCGAGACGTCGACCGTTCGCCGTTACGGAAAGTTGTCATGGCGCGAACGAGCACAGTCCGGGATAGCCTTTGGCGCATATGGCTACCTATCGCAGCGCCTCAGTGCTCCTTTCCTCGGACGGCACCAGGACCCCCGGCACGGCCGCCCTCTTCGCCGAGCCAGCCCGCAGGGGCGGGATTCCACCGTGGGCAGGCGACTTCCGGCCCGCCAACAGCGCCGGCAACGGCCCCAAGAACGCGGTCGGAAAGACCTTCACGCTGGAGTTGCCCGACGGCAGCACCGGCAAGGTCGTGGTCCAGGGCCTCAAGCGCGGCAAGGGCGGCGTCGTGCTGGCGCTGATGGGCGAGGACGCCCCGCCCTTCTGACCCCCGCGGTCAGTCCAGGGTGACCACCCAGCGGGCGCCCTCGCCCCGGGCCAGCCGGTCGAACGCCGCCGGCGCCTCGTCCAACGCAATCGTGCCGCTCACCAGCAGGCGCAGGTCGAGTGCGCCGTCGGCCAGCTCGGCGGCCAGCACCGGCACCTCCCGGTCCGGGTCGGACGAGCCGTACACCGACGAGCGCAGCGTGCGCGCGGAGTGGAAGATGTCCAGCGCGCCGAGGCTCACCATGTCGTCCTTCGCGCCCATGCCGACCACCGTCACCGCTCCCCCACGCCGGGTCAGCCGCCAGGCGGCGCGGATGGTGGCGGCGCGGCCGACGCACTCGAAGGCGTGGTCGACGCCCCGGCTCTCGGTGCGCGCCCGCACCTCCTTGGAGAGCCGGTCGTCGGCGAGCAGGAAGTCGGTCGCCCCGGCGGCGAGCGCCAGCTCCCGCTTCGCCTCCGCGACGTCGACGGCCAGGATCGTCGTGGCACCGGCCCGGCGCGCGGCGCTGAGCACGGCGAGCCCGACTCCGCCGAGCCCGACGACCGCCACCGACTCGCCGGGCGCCACCCGGGCGGTGTTCCGGACCGCGCCGACGCCGGTGAGCACCGCGCAGCCGAGCAGCGCGGCCTGCTCGGGCGGCAGCCCGGCGGGGATCGGGATGACGGCGCGCTCGGGCACCACCACCGCCTCGGCGAGCGCGCCGAGACCGAGGGTCAGGTGCAGCGGTACGCCGTCGTCGGTCTCGCCGCGCGACACCGTCGGGGCCGTGGTGGCGGCGCAGAGCCACGGCTCGCCCCGCCGGCACCACCAGCAGGCCCGGCAGGCCGGTGCCCAGTTGAGCACCACCGGGGTGCCGACGGCCAGGGTCACGCCCGGCCCGGCCTCGTCCACCACGCCGGTCGCCTCGTGCCCGAGCACCAGCGGGAACCTCGCGGCGAGGGTGCCGTTCACCATGGACAGGTCGGAGTGGCAGACACCGGCGGCGCGGATCCGCACCCGCACCTCCCCGGGGCCGGGCGCGGGCAGACGTACCTGCTCGACCCGCAGCTCGGCGCCGGATGCGCGGGCGACCAGCGCGCGGACGACGACCGGCGCGGACGCCGGCTCACTGCCGCCGCCGAGCGCGGACGCCGGCTCGCTGCCGCCGACCGGCGCGGCGGCCGGGGACGGCTCGGCGCGGCCCACGGATGCGGCCGGCGACAATTCGGGGCCGGTCATCGCTGGATCGCCTTCAGCTCGCAGAACTCGGCGAGCCCGTGCACGCCCAACTCCCGACCCAGGCCCGACTGCTTGTAGCCGCCGAACGGGGCGAGCGGGTTGAACGGCGCGCCGTTGATGTCGACCGCGCCGGTACGCAGCCGGCGGGCCACGGCGAGCGCCGCGTCGGTGTCCGCGGACCAGACCGCCCCGGCCAGCCCGTACTTCGAGTTGTTGGCGATCGCGACCGCCTCGTCGGTGTCGGCGAACGGGATGACGGCGAGCACCGGGCCGAAGACCTCCTCCTGGGCGAGCGCGCTGTCCGGGTGCACGTCGGCGAAGACCGTCGGGGCGACGAAGTGCCCCCGGGTCGGCACCGGGGCGTCCGGACCGCCGACGACCAGTCTCGCGCCGTCGGCGAGGGCCCGGTCGACGTGGCCGCGTACCCGTTCGGCCTGCGCGGCGGAGACCAGCGGGCCGAGCCGGGTGGCCGGGTCGAACGGGTCGCCGAGCCGGTAGCCGGCCACCGCCGTGGCGACCAGGTCGAGCGCGTCGTCGTACCGGTCGCGGTGCACCAGCATCCGGGTCCACGCGGTGCAGGTCTGGCCGGAGTTGAGCAGGGCGTTGCCGACGCCCACCTTGACGGCGGTGGCCAGGTCGGCGTCGGGAAGGATCACGTTTGCGGACTTGCCGCCCAGCTCCAACGCGACCCGGGCGATCCGGTCGGCGGCGAGCCGCATGATCCGCGCGCCGGTGGCGGTGGAGCCGGTGAACGAGACCAGGTCGACGTCGGGGTGCCCGGCGAGGGCCTCGCCGACCACCGGCCCGGTGCCGGGGACCAGGTTGAGCACTCCCGGTGGCAACCCGGCCTCGGTGACCGCGTCGAAGAGCAGGTACGCGGTCAACGGCGTCAGCTCGCTGGGCTTGAGCACCACCGTGCAGCCGGCGGCCAGGGCGGGGGCGAGTTTCGCCATCACCTGGTGCAGCGGGTAGTTCCACGGGGTGATCGCGCCGACCACACCGATCGGCTCACGGACGACCACGGAGTTGCCGATGCTCTCCTCGACCGGCGCGTCGGCGGCGAGCGCGACGTGGTCACGCAGCACGGTCAACGGCAACCCGACCTGCACCCGGGTGGCGAGCCTGAGCGGCGAGCCCAGCTCCACGGCGATGGTGCGGGCGAGGTCGTCGGCGCGGGCGGCGAGCGCGGTGTGCAGCCGATCGAGGTGCGCGGAGCGCTCGGCGGGAGCGGTGGCCGACCAGCCGGGGAACGCGGCGCGGGCCGCGGCCACGGCGCGATCAACGTCGGCGGGGGTGCCGGCCGGCACCTGCCCGACCAGCTCCCCGGTGCTCGGGTTCTCCACGTCGATCAGGTCGGCGGTGGTGGGAGACGTCCACTCCCCGCCGACGTGCAGGTGGCGCCGGAGGCGCAGGGAGTCGGGCAACTGCGACGGCGGAGCGGCGAGGTCCATGTCGTCCCTTCGGGGGTGGGCGATGGGCGATGGCGACGGGGTCCCGGGTGGGCGGTGAAACTAGCGCTGGGAGTTTGGACGCTACCCGCTGGGCCGGGCGGACTCCACCGTGCCGACGGTGCGGGCGTACTCGGCTGCCAAACCGTGCAGCAGGGCGTCCAGGCCGAGGGCGAAGGCGCCCTCGTCCACGCTCTGCTGGTGTTCGGCGAGCCGGTGCGCCTGGCGCAGGTGCGGGTAGTGCGCCGCGTACAGCTCCGGGTCCTCGACGAAACCCCGGGCGAACGAGCCGAGCGCCGACCCGGCCACGAAGTAGCGCAGCGCCGCGCCGATGTGGGTGGCCCGCGCCGGCGGCCAGCCGGCCCGGACCAGACCGCCGTAGACCGCGTCGGCCATGGCAAGCGCGGCCGGTCGCCGGCCCGGTCCCTGCGCCAGGTACGGCACGATGTTCGGGTGCGCGGTGAGCGCCCGCCGGTACGACCACGCCCAGTCCCGCAGCGCGCCGGCCCAGTCCCGGCTGGCGAAGCCACTGGTGTCGACGGCGCCGGTGACCGTGTCGGCGACCGCGTCGAGGATCTCGTCCTTGGTGGCGAAGTGGTTGTAGAGCGAAGGCCCGCGTACGCCCAGCTCGGCGGCGAGCCGACGGGTGGAGAAGACGGGCAGGCCCTCGGCGTCGATGAGCGCGGTGGCGGTCTCGACGATCAGCTGCCGGGTGAGCCGGGGCTGGCGGGGTCGGGGCACTGCGCTCCTCGCGGGTCTCGGTCCGTGGGGGTCTGGACGGATGAAAACTTACACCGCTAGTTTATGAATGACCGCTGTGACCCGCAGCGGCGCACCGTCACGCCAACCGAGGGGGAACCGTGGACTTCGCACTGTCCGACGAGGAACGCGCCGTCCGAGACACCGTCCGCGCGTTCGTGACCCGCGAGGTGATGCCCCTGGAAGCGGAGGTGCTCCGCCGGGAACGGGCACACCAGCCCGGGCTCGACCACTCCGAGCTGCGGGAACTGCAACTCAAGGCGCGCAAGTTCGGCTTCTGGGGCCTGGCCACCCCGGAAGAGTACGGCGGGATGAACCTGCCGGCCGTCCTTCAGTCGTTGATCTGGACCGAGCTGGGCCGCACGTTCGTGCCGTTCCGCTTCGGCGGCGAGGCGGACAACATCCTGTTCCACGCCACCGAGGAGCAGAAGCGGGAGTTCCTGATCCCGACCATCGAGGGCGAACGACGCTCCTGCTTCGCGATCACCGAACCGGGCGCCGGATCCGACGCGGCCAACATCCGGCTGTCCGCCCGCCGCGACGGTGACGACTGGATCCTCGACGGCGAGAAGACCTTCATCACCGGCGGCCACGGCGCCGACTTCGCCATCGTGGTCGCGGTGACCGACCGGGAGAAGGGCGCCCGCAACGGCGGGGCCACCGCGTTCCTCGTGGACCGGGCGATGGGCTGGCGCTCGGAGTTCATCCAGACGATGGGCGAGGGCGGGCCCGCGTCGCTCGTCTTCGACGGCGTACGCGTCCCGCACCGCAACATCCTCGGTGAGATCGGGCAGGGCTTCACGCTCGGCATGGAGTGGATCGGCAAGGGGCGCTACACCATCCCGTCGCACGCCATCGGCATCGCCGAACGGGCGTTGCAGATGGCCATCGACTATGCCAACACCCGGGAGACCTTCGGCACGAAGATCGGCACCAACCAGGCCATCCAGTGGATGATCGCCGACTCGGAGACGGAGCTGGAGGCGGCCCGCTGGCTGGTGTTGCGCTCGGCGTGGACGGTCGATCAGGGCCTGGACCCCCGACACGCCTCGTCGATGGGCAAGCTCTACGGCGCCGGCATGGTCAACCGGGTGGTCGACCGGGTGCTCCAGATCCACGGCGGCATGGGCTACACCCGCGAGTTGCCCATCGAACGCTGGTACCGGCAGGTCCGGCTCTACCGGATCTTCGAGGGCACCGACGAGATGCAACGGCTGATCATCTCGCGGGACCTGTTGCGCGGCTACACGAAGATCGGCGGCCACCTGGCCTGAGCCGGGAGGTCTGCCGCCGTCGAGGACGGCCGGCCACGCGCCCGGCCGTCCTCGAACGCCGGGTTCAGCCGGTCAACGCCGTCAGCGCGGCATCCACATCCGCCTCGGTGGAGTAGATGTGGAAGGAGGCGCGGACCCGTCCGGCGCGCACCGCCGCCCGGATGCCGGCCGCCGCGAGGCGCTGCTCCGCGTCGGGCACGTCCACGCTGACGATGGCGCTCTCCCCCGGTGGCCGGCCCAGCCCGGTCAGGAACCGGTTGGCCAACGCCACGTTGTGCGCCCCGATCGCCGCCGGGCCGATCTCGGCGACCACCTCCAGGGCGGGCACCGCGCCGACCCAGCTGAACCAGGCCGGTGAGATGTCGAACCGGCGGGCGTCGTCGGCCAGCCGCAGCGGCGGACCGTAGTACGAGGCGTGCGGGTCGCGGCCCGCGTACCAGCCGGCGGCGTCGGGGCGCAGCCGCTCCCGCAGGGCGGGGGCCAGATAGGCGTACGCGGTCCCGCGCGGATTCATCAGCCACTTGTAGCCGCCCACCGCCACCACGTCGGCCCGGCTGCCGTCGAACGGCAGCCAACCGCACGCCTGGGTCGCGTCCACCGCCACCAGCGCGTCGTGGGCGCGGGCCGCGGCCACGATCTCGTCGTACGCCGCAACCGCCCCGTCGGCCGACTGGACCAGGCTGAACGCGACCAGGTCGGTATCGGCGTCGATGGCGTCGACCAGCGACTCCAGCGGCACCGTGCGGACCGTGACGCCACGCTCCTCCTGCACCAGCCAGGGGAAGAGATTCGAGGTGAACTCGACCTCGGGAACCACCACCGTGGCACCGGCCGGCAACGCCGCCGCGACCGGCGCGAGGAGCTGGGACACGGCCACGCCGACCGCCACGTCACCGACCGGCACCCCGATGAGGCCGGCGAAGGCTACCCGGGCGCGGTGCGTCGACTCGCCCCAGCCCTCCCACGACGTACGACCGACCCGCCAGGCGGCGAGGGCCTCCTGCACCGCCACCCACGCCGGCTCCGGCGGCAACCCGTAGCTGGCGGTGTTCAACCAACCCGGCTCCGGCTGCCACAGCTTCTGCGCCTGCTCGATCTCCATGCCTCCGACGCTAGGCCGAGCGGAGCGCGATGGGCACGGCCAATCGGCGACCGGCGGCCTGTCAGATCCGGACGAAATCCTGACCGAGCAACGCCCGTAGCTTGGTGAGCGCGCGGGCGTTCCGTGTCTTCACCACCGACACGGAGACGTCGAGGGTGCTGGCGACCGCCTCGACGCTCTGATCCTCCCAGTGCCGGAGCACCACGATGGCCTGGTCGCGGATCGGCAGGGCGGCCAACGCCCGGAGCAGGGCGACGTGCAGCTCCGTGGTGTCGTCCGGCCGTAGGTGCGGCGTCTCCGGCAGCTCGGCGAGCAGCACCTCGGAGGCGCTGCGCCGCTTGTTCTGGTCGAAGACGGCGTTCATCAGGACCCGCCGGCTGTACGCCTCCGGGTTCGCGGTGTCTCGGATCCGGCCCCAGTTCGCGTACATCTTGGCCAGGGTGGTCTGGGTCAGGTCCTGGGCGAGGTGCCAGTCGCGACACATCAGGTACGCGGTACGTCGCAGCCTCGGTGCGGTGGTTTCGACGAACGCGGTGAACTCCGCCTGCCGGGCGGCCTGCTCACGCCGTCGTGCCGCGCCCCAGCGGGCACCCGCCATCAGTCGACCACCGACGCGCTGGTGCCGGCCGGGCAGTCGACGCCGATCACCTCGTCGATCCCGGGCAAGCGTTGGACGCGCTCGGCCAGCTCCGCGTACCGGGACCGGGCGACGATCGTGATCCGGAATGACTCCGGCAGTTGGCTGGGCACGACGTTGTCGACGAGTTCAGGTGCGTCCGCGTACAGCTTCTTGAACTTCGCCAGCGCCTCCTCGCGACTCTCGAACGCCACGGTCCCGACCGCCGGGTCCGCGTCCAGTGCGCGGCTGACCGCGCCGCGCTGCTGGTCGGTGACCTCGTTGGCGAGGAAGACCGCGGCATCGGTCGCGGTCTTCCGGGCGGGAAACTCGCACGCCTTGTTGACGAGCATGCCGAACGCCGCCGGCACCGTCGTCGGTGGCGGCGCCGACCGTTGCGGCGGTGTCGCCACGTTCACCACCCCCACCGCCGCGACGGCGACCACGACGGCGGCACCTGCCGCCACCAGCCCTTGCCGGCGTCGGCGCAGGGTGGTGCCGGCGGCCATCGCGTCGCAGGCCAGGTCGTCGAGGGGTAGTTCGGGCTCGTCGGCCACCGCGCGGTCGAAGAGCACCCGCAGGTTCTGATCCATGTTTCCTCCCGTGGTCTGGTGCACTCCCACCTGTGTTGACTGGTTGGACCACCGGATCGGTCACATCGACGTCGGACGACACCGGCGTCACGGCGTCCGGTGGCGTCCGACCGATTCGTCAAACGGCGGGCGGGCGCGGGCGAGACTGTCGGTGAGACCGGCGAGCCACCGGTCGACCTCCACCAGGTGCCGGACCGACCGGGCGTCGGCCTCGCGAAGAAGCGGACGGATCCGGTCGAGCTGGTCCGCGCAGGTGGTCGAGACCGCCGTCCGGCCCGGTGCCCGACCGTGAGCGACCTCGTCGGCAAGGGCGTCGTACCCCGATCGGAGGCGCCCGACGGTGTCCCGCAGCAGCGCCGCCGCCTCCGGCCAGCCGGCGAGACAGCCGGGCGGGTTGCGTCGCAACAGCGACTCCGCGCCGGGCACGACGTGGTGCCCGGCGCTCAGGACGGCATCCCAGTTCACCTGCTGACGCCGCGGATCGTGCCGCTCGGAGTGGTACTGGCAGTACGACGAGTCGACCAGGACCATCCGGCGACGTAGCCGGCTGAGGGCGCCCTCGGGGGGCGGAGCGCCGCCGAGCACCGCCTGGATCGTTCCGTCGACCGCCTCCGCGTTGGCGGCCAGGTAGCGGGTGGCGTTGTGCCGCAGATCGTGGCCCGCGCCGCGCGGCCACATCGCCACCCCGGCGAGCACGCCGATCACCGCCCCGAGCAGGACGTCGACGAGGCGGGCCTCGGCCAGCCGCCACCCCTCCGGGTTGAGCTGGGCGAAGACGACCGTCAGCAGCAGGGTGAACGTGGCCTGTTGCCACACCGGCCCGAGCAGGCGACCGACCCCGAAGGCCAGCAGCAGGGTGATCGGTAGGACGATGGCGTACACCAACTGCTCGGTGACGACGAGCATCACACCGCCGCTGACGACCGCACCGGCGATCGTGCCGAGTACGGCCGGCCGCAGCGCGGTACGGGTGTCGGCGGCCGAGGTACGCAGGACCGTGAGGGTGGCGAGCAGCACCCAGAAGCCGTGGGTCAGCTGCAACACCCCGGCGGCCACCCGGGCGATAGCGAGCGCCACGGCCAGCCGCAGCGCGCTGTGCAGGTGGGCCGAACGCGGCGCCAGGTGTGAGCGGAACTGCCACCGGTACAGCGTCCACGGGCTGTGCCGGGCGTACTCGAACAGCCCCGAGGCGTCCCGGTCGTCGAGCCGCGCCCCGGTGGCCACCCGGCACCCCACGGCGAAGACCCGCACCTGGTCCGCGAGGGCCAGCGCGGTCGCGTCCCGGCACAACCGGTGCACGTCCGACGCGTCGCGGCCGTTGCCCTCCCCCACCGGGTACGCCGTCTCAGCTCGCCCGACCGCCACATCCAGGTCGTCGAGCCCCACCGCCGGGGCGCCCGGGGACAGGCTCCGGCCGGCGGCGCGGGTCGTGTCCGCGCACGAGCGCAGCAGCCGGGCCGCCGCCAGGTCCGGGATCGGCTCCGGCGGGGGATCCACCGCCAGCCGGTCGGCGTCGGCGAGCACCTCCCGCAACGCCGCCGCGCAGATCCGCAACGCCCGGTCCTGGGCGCCCGCCGCGGTGGGCGCCCACGCCGGCGGGTTGCGGCTCAGCTCGATCGCCGCCACCACGTCGTACGCCCGCTCGCGCCGCACCCCCCGGCCACCGGGACCGACGTGCGGGTCGGTCAACCCCTCCGCCGTGGCGTCGAGGAAGGCCGCGACGCCGTCCGCCGCGTCGGCGAGGCGCTGCCGGTAGGAGACCGGCACCGGGTCGGGCCAGAGGAACACCTCGGCCGCGGCGAGCAACACGACGGCGAGCGTCACCCCACCCAGCCGCTGCGGCAGGGTGCCCGGCTGGTACGGCGGGAAGGACGCGAGAATGTAGAAGAGTTGGAACGCGCTCGCCAACCCGACCAGGCGCGGGTTGCCGACCCCGGCGAACGCCACGACGAACCCGACGACCAGCATGCCGCCGGCGGCCGCCCACGTGCTCCACGCCAACAGCGAGCCCACGGCGATCAGCACCCACACCGCCGGCAACGAGATGATCAGGATCCGCGCCCGCTGCGGCGCCGGACCAGGTAGCTGGGCGAACGACCCACTGGCGATCGTGCCGAACAACCCGTACGTGGCGAGGGTCGAGCTGCCCAGCCCGTAGCGGCAGGCGTAGAAGACGACGGACGCGACGAGTGTCAGCCGCGCCGCGCGTCGCAGGATGACGCCACCCGGGTCACGGCGGCGAAGTTGGCCAAGGAGGCTGGTTCCGAGCACGACCGCTCCCCCGGTTCGTCGCAGCACCCCTCCCCGGCCCACCATTCTCCACCGCGCCCGGCCCTCAGCAGCGGCTTTGCCGACCAATCACCGCCGGGAGCTGGCACACCGGCCGAGCCGGAGGGCCCGGAGCAGGGTGCCGGGGCATCCTGGCGGCCGCGTGGTCGAGCATGGTGGTGACCCCATCCCAGCCTGGCATTGACCTCGCCCCCTGACGGCAGCGCTCAGGTGGCCTACCACCTCTGGTTGCTATAGATATCGGATGGACTCGAACTCCGTGGCACGCCGGACCGGCCGCGCCCCGGCCTGGCGAATCGTCCTGTGTTGCCTGGTGGTGGTCCTGTCCGCCTGCACCCCGGAAGGTGACTCGCGGCAGCGCCCAGCGCCGCCGGCCGACCGAGCAGTGCCGCCGGCGGGTGCCAGCGTTGGTGGGCCGCCCTGCACGGCCTCGGTCGATACCTTGCCGGCGCCGCCGACGGGCTACCGGTTGGTGGGAGAGGACGTGGCAGTGCCCGACGCCCCCGTGTTGTCGGTGGAGCAGGCCGGGGAGGCCGATCCGGCGGCGCGACTGTTCGCCAAATGGGGGCTCGTCGTCCGCGCCGGCCGGATCGTCGACCTACGGCTGGCACCCGGCTGGCAGGGTAGGGCCTGGCTCGGATGGGGTGGCACCGGCACGCCCGCGGCGACCGCCACGGTGCACGCCTGCGCCCCGGATGATGGGCCGGCCCAGTGGATGGCCTTCGTCGGCGGCACCTGGGTCGCGCAGGCCGCCTGCGTACCGCTGATCGTCACGTCAAACGGCCAGGACGAGCGCGTCGACCTCGGCATCGGCGTCCCCTGCGACAAGAGCGGCGCGCCCTAGCCTCGCGCGCTCGGGCGGTGGGGTGGACGGCAGCGTCTACTGTCTACAGCCTGCGTACCGACTGCCCGCCGGCAGCGCTGATCACCCCGCCGACGCCCTGGACGCTCCGTCGAGAGGTCACCGACATGCTGAACGCCGAGGATCTTCCCCCGTTTCAGCGTGCCGTGTCGTACGAGTCGCAACGCGGTCAACACGTCTACGCAACCCTGATCGCGCTACGGCTGTCCCTGCTCCTGGTGGCCGCAGTCGCGGGTGTCGCCACCTGGAAGCTCGACGATTTCACCCTGGGCCCGGCGCTCGCCGCGGGCGCGTTCGCCGCCACCTCGGTCGTCGAGGTCTTCCTTCTCACCAATCGCCCCAACGAACGGTGGTACGTCGGAAGGGCCCTCTCCGAATCCATCAAATCGCTCACGTGGCGATTCTCCGTCGCGGCGGATCCCTTTCCCCGATCGCAAGACGATTCGGACAGCGTCGACGAATTCACCAACCGACTCTTGGGATTGACCAGAGACATGTCAGCCGCGGGGCTGGCCGCTCCCGCGGTGGCGGGGCAACAGATCACGGAAGGAATGCGGGCCCTGCGCTCCGCCTCCCTCGCGGACCGCCGAGCGGCGTACCTGACCGGCCGTCTCGAAAGCCAGCGAGCCTGGTACGCCGCGCGGTCACTGTCGAACCGCGCGCGGGCGACCCGCTGGTCGGTCGGCATGCTCGTCCTGGAGATAGTCGGTGTGACCCTGGCCGTGGCGAGGGCCGCCGGACTGACCAACCTCGACCTGCTCGGAGTGGCCGCCGCAGCGGTCGCCGCCGGCGCGGCCTGGACGCAGACGCGACAACACGGCGCGGTGGCGACCGCGTACGCCCTGGCGAGTCAGGAGCTTGCCGCCATGGGATCGCTCGCCACCCGGATCAGCTCGGAGGCGGAGCTGTCGCGCTTCGTGAACGACACGGAGACCGCGATTTCCCGGGAACACACGATGTGGCGCGCACGCCGACGCTAACGCCTGGTCGCCTACCGCAGAAAGCTCACCGCCTCCGGCCGAGGATGCGTCGGTGCAGCACTGAGGCCGGAGCTCCGATCGGTGCTCGGACGGACGGACCACTTGTTTGCCTGTGCAGGGTCACCGACAGCGGGGCGAACAGAGGCTGGCACGGGCCGCTCGGCTCTGCTCTGCATCCAGGTGTCGGACCACAGCATCAATGGCCGTAGGTAACAATGCGTCTCGTGAACCCGCACCCGGTGGAGTCAGCACGCCGCCAATGGCTCCCCCGCCTTGGCGAGACCCCGACGTGGCTGATCCTCAACGCGGCTGTGGTCGGTGGCGGAGCTGGCATCCTGACACCGGCTCTGCGTTCGGAGCAGGACACCTCTCTGGCCACCAACGCGTCGGCCGCCGTGCTGTTCGTGCTCCTGGCCCGCGCACCGGCCGCCTTGGCAGACTGGCATCTGGTACGACGAGGGCGGGCCCGTGCGGTGCTGGTCTCGCATGCTCTGGCCGCAGGCTTCGGCCTGCTGGTCTCGCTGGGCGACTCCCCCGAAGCTTCTTCCCAGGCAAGTGACCAGGTGGTGATGACCGGCTTCGCGTTGGCTGCCACTGGATACCTTGCCACCGCCTTCGTGCTGCTTCCGCTCGTCGCGTTGTACGTATTTGTGCGCCGACTCCAGAATCCTTACCGCAGTGTCCACCGAAGGCGCCGACCGAGCAGATCTGCCTGGCAGCTCAACGGCGTGTTGGTGACGACGGTGACGATCCTCATCGTCTCGTTGACACCGGCGGCGGACGACACCGCCGTGGGGGTCGACTTTTTCGCCACCCTGTGCGCAGCAGTGGTGTTCCGAGCGCCGG
This sequence comes from Micromonospora sp. NPDC049645, assembly GCF_040675155.1. Taxonomy (NCBI): domain Bacteria; kingdom Bacillati; phylum Actinomycetota; class Actinomycetes; order Micromonosporales; family Micromonosporaceae; genus Micromonospora; species Micromonospora sp. NPDC049645. Next base: position 149,830 of record NZ_JBFAOI010000009.1, on the reverse strand, counting down.
GTGCCTGGGCGGAATGGGTGATAACTGGGCGCGGAGGTCAACGGGCGGTCTACTGGACGCACGGAATCGTTGCTGGCCTGACCATCCTCATGCAGCTCAGCACCGCGGGCAGCAGCGCTGCTTCCAACAGCGTCGATGGGATGGGCCGGGTCGCGGAGACGTTGGTGGTATACCTCGGGCTGTCTTCCCTCGTCATGGTCTGCGTACTGGCCGTGATGCTGCCCTTGAGGGCTCTTCTCCGCCGCAGCCGCGGGGCGGTAGATCCTAGTCTCGCCGCCTCGTTCCCAAACACCATGCCCCGGATCGCCGGCCCGGCAGCGACGTCCGCCCAGTCCCCGGAGGCTGGCAGGGACGCAACGTGCATGCCTGAACGGTCGCTCGACACCGCTACCGGTTCGAACGACGGTCGTGACGAAGCATCACCAGCGGTCGCGATTCCTACCGCCAGAGCACCCATCCCTCGGACGCCGGCACCAGCGGCCCTGGTGGATCCGGCGCCACCTGTCGACCGGCGATCTTCCGTGGACTCCGATACTCGCGCCGTATCGATCCGAAACGAGATTGGCTTCACCGTCGGCACGACAACGGGCATCGCCAGCCTGATTCAGGGCTTCGACAGCACCGACCCGGTCCGGACGGGCGCGGTGGCCTTGACCGTGGGAGTAGTCGCGGTCACCGGCGTGTTTTGGGCCACCAGAAGGCGGGATCCGCAACGGCGCAGGCTTCCGGACGGCGAGCGGCCCCCGACCTCGACGGCGGAGCGCCCGCGCACAGGCAGGTAGGGCACACACATTTTCGTCCTGTCCGAGGCGCGCCGGCGCTCGCCGCCGCGCCTCGGACGGTTACTTTTTCGCAAATCAGGCCGGCGCCCCTACCGAGGTTGCCGCCTCGCCGGGGCGCGTGGCGGACTCGTCCTCGTCGTCGTGCTCGTCGACCATCGTGGCCTCGTCGAACGGGTCGTCGCCGCGCAGCACCCCGACCGCCCGATCCCGGTCGAACTCCCCGGTCCAGGTGCCCACCAGCACGGTCGCCACCGCGTTTCCGGCGAAGTTGGTCAACGCGCGGGCCTCCGACATGAACCGGTCGATGCCGACGATCAGCCCCACCCCGTCGACGAGGTCGGGCCGGTGCGACTGGAGGCCGCCGGCCAGCGTGGCCAGCCCGGCGCCGGTGACCCCGGCGGCACCCTTCGACGCGATGATCATGAACAGCAGCAGCGAGACCTGCTCGCCGACGGCCAAGGGCTTGCCCAGCGCGTCGGCGATGAACAGCGACGCCATGGTCAGGTAGATCGCCGTGCCGTCCAGGTTGAACGAGTAGCCGGTCGGCACGGTGATGCCGACGACCGGCTTGCTCACGCCGAAGTGCTCCATCTTGGCGATCAGCCGCGGCAGCGCCGACTCCGAGGACGAGGTGGACAGGATCAGCAGGAACTCCCGACCCAGGTAACGCAGCAGCGAGAAGATCGAGATGCGGGCCACGAACCACAGCAGCGCGCCCAGGAACACCAGCACGAAGATCAGACAGGTGACGTAGAAGCCGACCATGATCTGGGCGAGGCTCTTGAGGGCGTCCACGCCGGTCGCGCCGACCACAGCGGCCATCGCGCCGAACGCGCCGATCGGGGCCAGCCACATGATCATGGCGAGGACCTTGAAGACGACCCGCTGGATGACGGTGATGGCGCTGAGCACCGGCTCACCCCGCCGCCCCAGGGCCTGGACGGCGAAACCGACCAGCAGGGCGACCAACAGCGTCTGGAGCACCTTGCCCTCGGTGAGCGAGGAGAGCAGCGTCGTCGGGATGATCCCGAGCAGGAAGTCCGCCGTACCGGCGGCCTCGTCGCCGGCGGCGGCCTTGCCGGAGCCGGCGAGGTCCTGGCCGAGGTCGAGGCCCGAACCGGGGTGGATCATGTTGCCGACGACCAGGCCGATGGCGAGCGCGACGGTCGACATGGTCAGGAAGTAGCCGAGGGCCAGGCCGCCGACCCTGCCGACCTTCGCGGCCTGCCGGACGGAGCCCACGCCGAGCACGATGGTGCAGAAGATGACCGGGCTGATCATCATCTTGATCAGGTTGACGAAGCCGGTGCCGATCGGCTTGAGTTCCTTGCCGAAATCGGGTGCGACCAGGCCGACCACGATGCCGGCGACCACGGCCACGATGACGGCGAGATACAGGTAACGGGTACGGTCCCGGCGGACCGCCGGTGCCGGGGTGGTGGCGGATGCGGTGGAGTCCATGTCGACAATGTGAAGCGCGTCTCACAGGTTGACAGCCTTGCGGTCATTCTGTTCACCGCAACACCACCAGGGCGGCGCGACGAGGAGGTGACGAGCATGGCCCGACGTCAGTGGAGCATCGCCGGGCAACTCTTCGCCCTCCAGGCGGTGGTGGTGACGCTGCTCGTGCTGGCCGGCGCGGCGGGCGCCGTCTGGCTGGCCCGCAGCGACTCCCGCCAGGCCGCGCAGGACGAGGTGCTCGCGGTGGCGCAGACCGTGGCCGGCTCCCCCGACGTCCGCGCGGCCCTCAGCGCCGCCGACCCGGCCAGCCTCCTGCAGCCGTACGCCGAATCGACCCGCAAGGCGACGGGCACCGACTTCGTGGTGGTGATGGCCCCCGACCGCACCCGTTTCTCCCACCCGACGCGGGACCGGATCGGCGAGCCGTTCGTGGGCGAGATCGGCCCCGCCCTGGCGGGCCGCCCGTTCACCACCACCAACGTCGGAACGCTCGGCGAGTCGGTGCGCGCGGTCGTTCCGGTGTACGACGAGCAGCAGCGCATCGTCGGACTGGTCTCGGTGGGCATCACCACCCGCGCGATCGACCGTAAGCTGCTCGGCCAGTTGCCGGTGCTGTTCGGGGTGGCCGCACCGGCCCTGGCGCTCGCCGCGACCGGCTCCTGGCTGCTCAGCCGCCGGCTGCGTCGCCAGACCCACGGTCTGGGGCCGGCGCAGATGACCCGGATGTACGAGTACTACGACGCCGTTCTGCACTCGGTCCGCGAAGGGCTGGTCGTGCTGACCACCGATCGGCGGATGGCGCTGGTCAACGACGAGGGGCGTCGGCTGCTGGGGCTCGACGCGGACGCACCGGTGATCGACCAGCCGGTGGCCGGTATCGACCTGCCGCCGGCGGTGGCCGACCTGCTCGGTTCCGCGCGTGACGCCCGCGACGAGCCGATCCTCGCCGGTGACCGGGTGCTCGTCGCCAACCAGCGCACCACCCGCTTCGAGGGCACGGTGCTCGGCACCGTGCTGACCCTGCGCGACCAGACCGAGCTGCGCACGCTGGCCAGTGAGTTGGATTCGGTACGCGCGCTGACCGAGGCGTTGCAGGCGCAGACCCACGAGTCGGCCAACCGGTTGCACACCGTGCTGACCCTGGTCGAGTTGGGCCGCGCCGACGAGGCTCTCCGGCTCGGCACCCGTGATCTGGCCCTCGCCCAGCAACTGACCGACCGGGTGGTCGGCGCGGTGACCGAGCCGGCGTTGGCCGCGCTGCTGCTCGGCAAGTCGGCGCAGGCCGGCGAACGCGGGGTGGACCTGGTCATCGAGCCGGACTGCCGCCTCGACGACAGTCCACTGCCGGCCGGCGACCTGCTCACCGTGGTCGGCAACCTGGTCGACAACGCCCTGGAGGCGGTGGCCGGCACGCCGGCGCCACGCCGGGTACGGGTCTTCGTCGGGGAGGTCGACGACGAACTGCTGGTGCGGGTCGCCGACAGCGGCCCCGGGCTGGCCCCGGAGCGGGTCACCGACGCGTTCCGGCGCGGCTGGTCCACCAAGAGCACCGGGCGGGGTCTCGGCCTGGCGCTGGTCGGGCAGGTGGTCCGCCGGCACGGCGGCAGCGCCGAGGTGGGTCGCTCGGACGACGGCGGCAGCCTGTTCACCGTCCGACTACCGGGCCGGGTCGAGCGGTGACGACCGACATCCGGGTGCTGGTCGTCGAGGACGAGCCGCTGCTGGCCGAGGCGCACAGCGCGTACACCGAACGGGTTCCCGGTTTCGTGGTGGTCGGGGTGGCGCACACCGCACGGGCGGCGATGGCGGCCCTGCGCGCGGGCGGCGGCGGCGACGTGGACCTCGTACTCCTTGATTTTCGGCTGCCCGACCTGCACGGCCTGGACGTCTGCCGGGCGCTGCGCGCGGCCGGCAGCAGCGTCGACGTGCTCGCGGTGACGTCCGCGCGGGACCTCGCGGTGGTACGCACCGCGGTGTCCCTCGGGGTGACCCACTACCTGCTCAAACCGTTCACGTTCGCCGCGTTCCGCGACAAGCTGGAGCGGTACGCCGACTACCGCGCCCAGGCGCTCGCCGACGGTGAGGTCGCCGCCCAGCACGAGGTGGATCAGATGTTCGCCACCCTGCGCGGCACCGCCGGGCACAGCCTGCCCAAGGGGCTCGACGCGCAGACCCTCGATCGGGTACGCGCCGCCCTCACCGACGGGACCCGCGCGGAGGTCGGACTGTCCGCCACCGAGGTGAGCGCGTTGACCGGAATCTCCCGGGTGACCGCCCGCCGCTACCTGGAGTACCTGGTCACCGTCGACCGGGCCGCCCGCACCCCCCGCTACGGCACCCCCGGCCGCCCCGAGGTCGAGTACCGCCCCCGCTGAGCAGTACACACTTTCACCCCGACATTGGGGAGAGATGCCGTCCATCGATGTCGGAAGTGGAAAAATTGCGGGCGACCCGATGCGCAGGAGCGAGCCGTGACGTCTAGCCACGCCGAACAGATGCCCGAATGGCCGACGGCTGAGCACGTGCCAGCCGAGGAGTTGGCCCGGCGTCAGGGGATCCAGCCGATCGCCTCCGTGGACGACCTGGCTCGTCCGGGTCTGTTCGAGTCGGACGACGAACTGGACGAGTTCCTCGCCGACCTGTACGCCTCTCGGCGGGCCGGTGCCGCATGAGCCTCATCGTCCTGGACACCGACGTAGCTTCAGCAATCCTCCGCGGGAGGCTACCTGAACGTCTCCGTGCCCGCCTGGCCGGTAAGACCCTCTGCATCACCTTCGTGACGCTCGGAGAGCTGACCAGGTGGACGGCACTGCGCAGCTGGGGGCCGCGCAAGCTGGCTGATCTCGCGCAGTGGCGTTCGGGAACCGGATTTGCCGTCCGACACGAGGGAAGCGGCGCCTGACCGGGAACCCGGTGGCGGGGTGAAGATCCGTTGTTAGACTGGGCGGGTTGGGTTAGTGGCACGACCAGGGAGACCAGACATGGCGGGTGACGACGACATCTCCGGGTGAGACCGGATGTGTTCGGCCATCGGTTCGGCGCGCGTCCTGCGCAGCCGCCGGGGCCATGACGTCGTTCCACCGGTTCCCGTTGTCGTCGGGCGGCTGAGGCGCGCCCACCCCACCCTCTGAGGTCACTCGCATGTCTGATGCGTTCATCGTCTGCTCGAATCTCTCCTTCTCCTGGCCGGACGACACCCCGGTCTTCTCGGAACTGTCCTTCACCGTCCCCGGCGGTCGCACCGGCCTGGTCGCGCCGAACGGCGCCGGCAAGAGCACCCTGCTGCGGCTGATCGCCGGGGAGCTGCGGCCCAGCGGCGGCAGCGTCACCGTCGACGGCCTGCTCGGCTACCTCCCGCAGACGCTGCCCCTGGCCGGTGACCTGACCGTGGCGCAGGTGCTGGGCGTGGCCGAGCGGGTCGCGGCGCTGCACGCCATCGAAGCCGGCGACGCCAGCGAGGAACACTTCGCCACCATCGGCGACGACTGGGACATCGAGGAGCGCACCCGCTCGGAGTTGGACCGGCTCGGCCTGGGTGAGCTGTCCCTCGACCGCCGGCTGCACACTCTCAGCGGCGGTCAGGTCGTCTCTCTCGGCCTGGCGGCGCAACTGCTCCGCCGCCCGAACGTGCTGCTGCTCGACGAGCCGACGAACAACCTGGACCTGGAGGCAAGGCACAAGCTCTACGACGTCCTCACCGACTGGTCCGGCTGTCTGCTGCTGGTCAGCCACGACCGGGAGCTGCTGGACCGGATGGACCGCATCGCCGAGCTGGACCGGGGGGAGATCCGCTGGTACGGGGGCAACTTCACCGCGTACACCGAGGCGGTGCAGGCGGCGCGGGAGGTGGCCGAGAGCAACCTGCGCAACGCCGAGCAGGAGGTCAAGCGGGAGAAGCGGGAGATGCAGCAGGCCCGGGAACGCGCCGACCGGCGGGCCAGCAACGCCGCCAAGAACCTGAAGAACGCCGGGCTGGCCCGGATCGTCGCCGGCGGGCTCAAGCGCAGCGCGCAGGAGTCCGCGGGGAAGGCGCAGGAGACGCACGCCGGGCGGCTCGGGCAGGCCAAGGCCCGACTCGACGAGGCGGGGCGGGCGGTACGCGACGAGGACCGGATCACCGTCGACCTGCCGGACACCACCGTCCCGGCCGGCCGCACCGTCTTCTCCGGCCAGGGGATGCGGGCCCGCTTCGACGATCGGGAGCTGTTCGGCGGCGACGGAGCCGACCTGGTGATCCGGGGTCCGGAACGGATCGCGCTCACCGGCGCGAACGGCGTCGGCAAGTCCACCCTGCTGCGTGTGGTCCAGGGTGACCTGCAACCGTCCGGCGGTGAGCTGAAGCGCGGCGACGGGCGGATCGCGTACCTGTCGCAGCGGCTGGACCTGTTGGACCTCGACCGCACGGTGGCGGAGAACTTCGCCGCGTACGCGCCGAGCCTGCCGGACGCGCGGCGGATGAACCTGCTGGCCCGGTTCCTGTTCCGAGGTTCGCGGGTGAACCTGCCGGTCGGGGTGCTCTCCGGGGGTGAACGGCTGCGCGCCACCCTCGCGTGTGTGCTCTGCGCCGAGCCGGCGCCGCAACTGCTGCTGCTCGACGAACCGACGAACAACCTGGACCTGGTCAGCGTCGCCCAGTTGGAGAGCGCGCTGTCGGCGTACCAGGGGGCGTTCGTGGTGGTCAGCCACGACGAACGGTTCCTCGCCGAGATCGGCGTGCAGCGCTGGCTGCGACTGGCCGACGGCCGGCTGCGGGAGATCAGCGCCCCCGACCGGGGTTGAGCCGGGCGGCCCGGCCGGCGCACGCCGGCCGGGCCACGGCCCGGGTCAGCTCACGTTGGCCGGGCCGAGGACGCTCTTCAGGTCACCCATCAGCGCGGTCGTCGCCGCCACCCGGAACGGACCCAGCCGCAGGGTGGTGGTACGCCCGCCGTTGAGCAGTTTGACGTGCACCTCGGTGTCGCCGGGGTGCAGCACCAGCGTCTCCTTGAGGCGCTCCACAAGCGGTGGGGTGCACCGGTGCACCGGGATGGTGAGGGTGACCGGCTTGTTGGTGGCGCTGGTGCTGACGTCCGGCATGGACATGTCCATCGCCATGATCCGTGGGGTGTCGTCGCGGCGGTCCACCCGCCCCTTGACCACCACGATGGCGTCCTCGGCGATGTACTGGCCGATCACCTCGTAGGTGTTGGGGAAGAACAGCGTCTCCACCCCACCGGCCAGGTCCTCCAGGGTGGCCGATGCCCAGGCCCGGCCCTGCTTGGTGACCCGGCGCTGCACCCCGGAGAGGATGCCGGCCAGGGTGACGACCGCGCCGTCGGGCACCGCGCCCTCCTCGGCCAACGCGGCGATGGTGGTGTCGGCCGCCGCGTTGAGGATGTGCTCCAGACCGAACAGCGGGTGGTCGGACACGTACAGGCCGAGCATCTCCCGTTCGAAGGCCAGTTTGTCGCGCTTGTCCCACTCGCCGTCACCGATGGTCGGCATCACCGTGGTGCTGCCGGTGTCGGCGTCACCGAAGCCGGCGCCGAACAGGTCGTACTGGCCGACGGCCTCCTTGCGCTTGACGTCGGCGTACGCGTCGATGGCGTCGGCGTGCACCGCGAGCAGACCCTTGCGGGGGTGGTCGAGCGAGTCGAACGCGCCCGCCTTGATCAGCGATTCGATTGTCTTCTTGTTGCAGACCACCGCGTCCACCTTGGACAGGAAGTCGTAGAAGTCGGCGTACTCGCCCTTCTCCTCCCGGCACCGCATGATCGAGGCGACCACGTTCGCGCCGACGTTGCGCACGGCGGCCAGGCCGAAGCGGATGTCCTTGCCGACCGGGGTGAACGGCCCGGCCGAGGTGTTCACGTCCGGCGGCAGCACCTGGATGCGCATCCGGCGACACTCGGACAGGTAGAGCGCCATCTTGTCCTTGTCGTCGCCGACGCTGGTCAGCAACCCGGCCATGTACTCGGCCGGGTAGTGCGCCTTCAGGTACGCGGTCCAGTAGGAGACCAGACCGTACGCGGCGGAGTGCGCCTTGTTGAAGGCGTACCCGGCGAACGGCACCAGCACGTCCCACACGGCCTGGATCGCCTCGTCGGAGTAGCCGCGCTCGCGGCAGCCGTCCCGGAACGGGATGAACTCCTTGTCGAGGATCTCCTTCTTCTTCTTACCCATGGCCCGGCGCAGCAGGTCCGCCTGACCAAGGGTGTAGCCGGCGAGGATCTGCGCGGCGCGCTGCACCTGCTCCTGGTAGACGATCAGGCCGTGGGTGGGCGCCAGGATCTCCCGCAGCGGCTCCTCCAGCTCCGGGTGGATCGGCGTGATCTCCTGGAGGCCGTTCTTGCGCAGCGCGTAGTTGGTGTGCGAGTCGACGCCCATCGGGCCGGGCCGGTACAGGGCCAGGACGGCGGAGATGTCCTCGAAGTTGTCCGGCTTCATCAACCGCAGCAGTGACCGCATCGGCCCACCGTCGAGCTGGAACACGCCCAGGGTGTCGCCGCGGGCCAGCAGCTCGTACGCGGCCTTGTCGTCAAGCGGCAGGGCCAGCAGGTCGAGCTTCCGGCCGTGGTTCAGCTCGATGTTCTTGACCGCGTCGTCGATGATCGTCAGGTTGCGCAGGCCGAGGAAGTCCATCTTCAGCAGCCCGAGCGACTCGCACGTCGGGTAGTCGAACTGCGTGATGATCGCCCCGTCGGCGTCGCGGCGCATCAACGGGATGTGCTCGATGATCGGCTCGGCGGACATGATGACGCCGGCGGCGTGCACACCGGTCTGCCGGATCAGCCCCTCGATGCCCTTCGCCGTGTCGATGACCTTGCGGACGTCCGGGTCGGAGTCGTACAGGCCGCGGATCTCGCCCGCCTCGGCGTAGCGGGGGTGCTTGTTGTCGAAGATGCCGGTGAGCGGGATGTCCTTGCCCATCACCGCCGGCGGCATCGCCTTGGTGATCCGGTCGCCGACCGCGTACGGGAAGCCGAGCACCCGGGCCGAGTCCTTGATCGCGGCCTTCGCCTTGATCGTGCCGAAGGTGGCGATCTGGGCGACCTTGTCGTCACCCCACTTGTCCGTGACGTACTTGATCACCTCGCCGCGCCGACGCTCGTCGAAGTCGATGTCGACATCGGGCATCGAGACCCGCTCGGGGTTGAGGAACCGCTCGAAGATCAGGCCGTGCTGGATCGGGTCCAGGTCGGTGATGCCCAGCGCGTACGCGACGAGCGAGCCGGCGGCCGAACCACGGCCCGGACCCACCGCGATGCCCTGGTTCTTCGCCCACTGGATGAAGTCGGCGACCACCAGGAAGTAGGACGGGAAGCCCATCTGGTTGATGACGCCCAGCTCGTACTCGGCCTGGACGACGTGCCCCTCCGGGATGCCGTTGGGGTAGCGGCGGCCCAGGCCGGCGAAGGTCTCCTTGCGGAACCAGGACTCCTCGGTCTCCCCCTCGGGCACCGGGAAGCGCGGCATCAGGTTGTGGAACTCGAACATCCCGGCCGGGTCGACCTTCTCGGCGACCAGCAGGGTGTTGCGGCAGCCCTCCTGCCACAGCTCGGACGAGTCCACCGCGCGCATCTGGTCGGCGCTCTTGATGAAGTAGCCGCCGCCCTCGAACCGGAACCGGTTGGGGTCGTCGATGTTGCTGCCGGTCTGCACGCAGAGCAGCACGTCGTGGGCGGTGGCCTGCGCCTCGTGGGTGTAGTGCGAGTCGTTCGTGACCACCGGCGGGATGTCCAGCTTGCGGGCGATCTCGGTGAGCCCCTCGCGGACCCGGCTCTCGATGGAGAGGCCGTGATCCATGATCTCCAGGAAGTAGTTGTCCTTGCCGAAGATGTCCTGGTAGCTGGCGGCGACCTTGAGGGCCTCGTCGAACTGGCCCAGCCGCAGCCGGGTCTGCACCGCGCCGGACGGGCAGCCGGTGGTGGCCATGATCCCCTCGGCGTGCTCGGCGATCAGCTCCATGTCCATCCGGGGCCACTTGACGTAGTGCCCCTCCATGGACGCGCGCGAGTTGAGGGTGAAGAGGTTCTTCAGGCCCTGCGCGTTGCGCGCCCACATGGTCTTGTGGGTGATCGCGCCGTTACCGGAGATGTCGTCGCTCTTCTGCTCCGGGCGACCCCACTTGACCCGCGCCTTGTGATAGCGCGACTCCGGCGCCACGTACGCCTCGACGCCCAGGATCGGGGTGATCCCGGCGGCCATCGCCTGGTTGTAGAAGTCGTTCGCGCCGTGCATGTTGCCGTGGTCGGTGATCGCCACGGCGGGCATGCCGAGCCGCTTGGCCTCGGCGAACAGGTCCTTCAGTCGGGCCGCTCCGTCGAGCATCGAGTACTCGGTGTGCACGTGCAGATGCGCGAACGAATCAGCCATGCGTGGCGCCCCCCGGCGGTGTGGATCTTGTTGGTCGGAGTCGACCGGGACCTACCCTACCGAGGTGATCTCGGCGGCTCCACCGTCCGCGCCGAGGGTGGCCCTCGTCTCCTGATCGCCCTCGCCTGCGCCTAGTCTCGGAGCATGGCGAGGTACTACGACGTACACCCGGAGAACCCCCAGCCCCGGATCATCGGCCAGGTCGCCGACCTGATCCGCGGCGGTGGGCTGGTCGCCTATCCGACCGACTCCTGCTACGCGCTCGGCATCCAGCTGGGCAACCAGGACGGGCTGGACCGGATCCGGCAGATCCGGCACCTCGACGATCGGCACCACTTCACCCTGGTCTGCCGCGACTTCGCGCAGCTCGGCCAGTTCGTCCAGATCAGCAACTCGGTCTTCCGGCTGGTCAAGGCGTCCACCCCGGGCAGCTACACCTTCATCCTGCCGGCCACCCGGGAGGTGCCCCGCCGGATGCTGCACCCGAAGAAGCGGACCGTCGGCGTGCGGGTGCCCCGGCACACCGTCACCCAGGCGTTGCTGGCCGAGTTGGCCGAGCCGCTGGTGTCCAGCACGCTGGTCCTGCCCGGCGACGACGAGCCGATGACCCAGGGCTGGGAGATCAAGGAGCGGCTCGACCACCAGCTCGACGCGGTGCTCGACGCCGGCGACTGCGGCAAGGAGCCGACGACGGTGATCGACCTGTCCGGGCCCGAGCCGGAGATCCTGCGCCAGGGCGCCGGGGACGTGTCCCGCTTCGAGTAGCGGGCCGGTTTCGCGTCGGGTGCCGGACGGTACGGGCCCGCGCCGGCCGTACCGGTCGTACGCTCAGGGATCGGCACCGGCGAGCATTGGACACCCGGCATGCCCGACCCGGACGACATCGACGCCCTGGCCCGGTCCGCCGCGCTCGGCGACCCGGCCGCACGGGACGCCCTGCTGGTCGCGGTGCGCCCGGAGGTGCTGCGGCTGTGCGCCCGGTTCCTGCCCAACCGGGAGGACGCCGAGGAAGCCTGCCAGGACACCCTGCTCGCGCTCGCCAACGGCATCACCCGGTTCGAGGGACGCTCCTCGTTCCGCACCTGGCTGCACCGGCTGACCGCCAACCGGGCCCGCTCCACGTACCGCACGCTGCGCCGCCGCTGCCGACTGGAGGCGGGCGGCGTACCGGTGCCCGAGCAGGCGGACCCCCGACGGACCAGCGTGGTCGCGGGCACCCGCCTCGACCTGCTCGACGCCTTCGACTCGGTGCACCCCGAGCACGCCGAGGTGGTGGCCCTGCGCGACGTCCTCGGGCTGAGCTACCCCGAGATCGCCGCCCTGCTCGACCTGCCCGTGGGCACGGTGAAATCCCGGTTGCACCTGGCCCGGCGGCAGGTCCGGCAACGGCTCGGCGCCGAATGACCCCCACGTCGCTCCGCCGGCTCGTCGTCGTCCTCGCGGCCACCGTGGGGGTCGCCGGCTGCGGCGACGACGCCGTCTCGCCGCTGCCCGTCCAACCGCCCGGCCCGACCCGTTCGACGCCGACGCCCGCCGCGGCCTCCCCGAGCCCCGCGCCCACCGCGTCGCCGTCCCGACCACCGCCGACCGGCGCGCGCCCGTTCCCGGCGCCGCCCCCACCCACCAGGACAAGGGGTACGCCCCGGACGACTCCCCCACCAACCGAAGCGACCCCGGCCTGCCAGGGCGCGGTCCGCTACGACCTGCCGCTCGCCGACACCGAGATCGAGCTGCTGAAATCGCTCTGCTTCGCCACCGGCGCCGTGCTGCGGATCCAGGGCATCGGGCCGGGGCTCGTCACCGTGGACCGTCCGGAGCTGGTCTCCCAGCAGTACGAGGCGGGGGTGGTGGACATCCGCTTCGTCCGCCCCGGCACCGTCGCCGTGACGATCCCCAAGGAGGGCCGGGAGCACACCATCACCGTGGTGGTCCGCTAGCCCGTGGATCGGCGCAGCGCCCCGCACCTACCGCAGGCGTACGCCCCCGAGCAGGGTGTCCACGAAGTCGGGACCGCTGCCCGCGGGCGGGGTGATCTGCGCGTACACCAGGGCGGGTCGGCCGGGGTGCAGGGCGGCCGACTCCACGATCTGTGGCCGGCCCCGGTCGCAGTGGTACGCCACCACCGTCCATTCGAGGCCCGCCGGTGACGTGGTGCGGGCCGGCGCGGGCACGCAGTCGCCGTGCGCGCGCTCGGCGAGGAAGCCGGCCGGTGTGGTGCGGGTCGCCGTGCTGGCCGAGAGGCCCACGAACGCGCCGGGCACCCGGGGGTCGGCGGCCCAGCGGCGGGGTTGCGGCGAGAGCACCAGCGCCGGATCGGGTTCGCCGTCGGCGCCGTACTGACCGGCCCAGGTGGCACCCGTGGCGGACCAGCCGGGCGGCAACGCGACGGTCAGCGGCCCGGTCGTGTACGTGCCGCCGACCGGCCGGCCCGACCCGACGCCACCCGGCTCGGCGGCCACCGCGGCCAGCACGGCGGCGGCCACCACAACCGCCCCGGCCAGCCGCAACCGGTACGGGCGACGGGCGACGGGTCGGGGTGACGGCTGTTGCCGCACGGGACCGGTCGACGCGGCCAACGCCGCCCGGCCGCGCCCGCTCCCGCCGGCCGACCGTCCCGCCGGCCCGCTTGCGCCGACCGGCGCGATCGGCCGGCCCACGGTGTGGCTGGCGCGGGTCAACGCGGCGTGCAGGGTCGCGGCGTCGGGGTGGCGGTCCGCCGGGTGGTGGGCGGTGGCCCGGGCGAGCACCGCCGCGACCGCCGGCGGCACGCCGTCGCGTAGCCGGATGTCCGGGTCGCACCGAGGCGGGTCGGGTCTGGCCGGGTCGGTGGTCAGCAGCCGGATGCCGAGCCGGCCGAGCCCGTACACGTCGGCGCGGGTGTCGACCACCGCGCCCGGGTCGTCCTGCTCGGGCGCCATGTAACCGGGGGTGCCGGCCCGGGCGGTCAGCCCGGAGGCGGCGGCGAGCGCCTTGGCGAGGCCGAGATCGGCGATCAGCACCCGTTCGGCGTCGCCGGGGTCGGCGGAGCGGAACAGGATGTTGCCCGGGGTGAGATCGCGGTGCACGACGCCGTGGCGGTGCAGCACCGCGACCCCGGCGCAGACCTCGCCGAGCAGCCACAGCGCCGTCGGCGCGGGGATTTCGCCGGCCGCCAGCCGGTCGCGCAGGCTACCCCCGTCGGCCCAGGCCAGGACCGCGTACGGCCGGCCGTCGGGCAGTTCACCGACGGCGTGCACCCGGATCAGCCGCTCGTGCTCCAGCCGGCGCAGCAACCGGGCCTCGTCGAGGAAGCGTTCCCGGACCCGCAGGTCGTGGCTCCAGTTCTCGGCCAGCACCTTGATCGCCACGTGCGCGTCGAGGACCCGGTCGTAACCCAGCCAGACCGTCGCGAACGACCCGACGCCCAGCAGTCGCTCGATGGCGTAGGGGCCGATCCGCAGTGGTGCCGTCACCGTGTCCCTCCGGCCGGCGTCTCTCTGCACAGTAGACCCGGCCGGCGGAAATTCCGACGAACCGTTGGCCCCGCCGCGGTGACTAAGAGGGCAGGAGACCCATCACCGAAGGAGGCACCATGACACGTCCCTCGATCCTGCTCACCACTGCCGCGCTGGCGCTCGGCACGCTCGTTCCGGTGACCGTCGCGGGCCCGGCGGCGGCGCAGCCGGCCGGCGGACCCGCACCCGCCTCGGCGCGCGGCCCGCTCGCCACCGCCGACGGGCACAGCCACCCGCAGGTGCTCAGCGTCGCCGGCGCCGGCGTGTATCGGATCGGTGTCAGCCTGGCCGCGCTCACCGCGAACGGGCACATCGACTGGACCGCGCAGGGCTGCGGTGGGGTGGTGAACGCCGGCGCGACCGGTTCCTGGGCCGGCGTGCTGCTGCTGGCCTTCCGCGACGGGCGGCTGGTGGAGGTCGGTACGGCCACCGCCCCGCCGCAGTCTCCCGCCGGCGCGAGGGTCGGGATGTCCTTCGCCGAGTTGGAGACGATCTACGGCCGGCGGGGATCGCTGATCCGCAACGACGCGGGCGACGCCGAGGCGTACCTGGTCCGGGTCGGGTCACGGGTGGAGTTGTTCACCGGGCACCCGATCCGGCCCGGCGTCGGCTACTTCCAGGTCGGCCCGGCCAGCTACGTCGAGCGGAACTTCCGGCAGCGCCCGTCCTGCTGATCTTTCCCCAGGTGCGGGGCGTCCGGTGTCGACCGGGCGCCCCGCACGTCGTATCGGCCAGGCAAGGGCTAGACGGACACGATGATGTCGGCGTAGACAACAGTGTGTGCCACACAGTATGGTGTGACGCATGGTTAGCGAGGACGTTCGACGGACGCACCTACAGGAGTTGCGTCGAGGCACCGTCGTGGTGGCCAGCCTGGTCGCGCTACGCCGACCGGACTACGGCTACGCACTGCTGCAACGGCTCACCGACCACGGCTTTCCGGTCGACGCCAACACGCTCTACCCACTGCTGCGTCGCCTGGAGGACCAGGGCCTGCTGACCAGCGAGTGGAACACCGAAGAGAGCCGACCGCGCAAGTTCTACCGGACCAGCGACGAGGGCGAGTCGATGCTGAGCCGGCTCCTGGACGACCTCGCCGCCGTGCAGTCCTCCATCACCGGGCTGATCCAAGGAGTGGACCGATGAACACCCTGACCGACCGCTATCTCGCCGCCACCCTGCGCTCGGTGCCCGTCCAGCGTCGCGACGAGATCGCCAGCGAGCTGCGGGCCTCCATCGAGGACATGATCGACGACCGCACCGGCGGTGGCGCGGACCCGACCGCCGCCGAGCGGGAGGTGCTCACCGAGTTGGGCAACCCCGACCTGCTGGCCGCCCAGTACGCGGACCGTCGGCTGCAACTCATCGGCCCGACCTACTACCTGGTCTGGCTGCGGCTGCTGAAGCTGCTGCTCAGCTTCATCCCGGCGCTCGTCGGCACGGTGATCACCTTCGTCAAGGTCGCCGAGGGCCAGGGCTTCGGGGCCATCGGGCCGGGCATCGTCGTCGCCCTGCACGTGACGGTGCACATCGCCTTCTGGCTCACCCTGACCTTCGCCATCATCGAACGCTCCCAGACGACCGTGGAGCTGCCGGGCTGGACGGTCGACCAACTGCCCGACGCCCCGGTGCACCGGAGCATCCCCCTCGCCGACACCGTCGCCACGGTGATCATGCTGCTCCTGACCATCGGGTACCTGCCCTTCCAGCACTACCAGTCCTGGGTTCGCGACACCGACGGCGAGAACATCCCGATCCTCGACCCGGCGCTGTGGTCGTTCTGGCTGCCGGCGCTGATCGTCGTGCTGGTCGCCAGCCTGGTCTTCGAGGTCGTCAAGTACCGGATCGGGCGCTGGACCTGGAACCTGTTCGGTATCAGGGCGCTGATCAGCCTGGCGTTCGCGGTGCCGCTGGTGTGGTTGGCACTCTCCGACCGGCTGCTCAACCCGACCCTGGCCGAGCACTTCAGCTGGCTGGCGGACGCGGACAACCGCAACCTGCTCGCAGCGATCATCGCGATGGGCTCGGCAGTGGTCGTGGTCTGGGACCTGATCGACACCGCGATCAAGACGCGCCGCCAGACCGCATGAGCGACACCCCACCCGGTGGCCCGGCGCGTACCCCGCGCCGGGCCGCCGCCCGTCGGTGCGACAGCGGCGCTCCGCCCGCTGGGCGTCACCGGTGGGTGACGTGGCATCGTTCCCGGATGACCGTGGCACCGCGAGACGAATGGCGCCGTCCGGGTCCGACGGCGGAGCAGCGCCGAAACGACCTCTGGATCGGCCTGGGGATGACGGCGCTGGCGTTGGTCAGTCTGACCCTGGCCCGCAGCACCGGCGCGTTCCTGCTGGGCCCGCCGCCGTCCGGGCAGGAGCAGCTGTTCTGGACCGTCGCGGTGACCCTCCCGCTGATCTGGCGACGACGCTGGCCGACCCCGACCCTGCTGGTCGTCGCGGTGGCGTTCATCGCCGCGCAGGCGCGCTCGGCCCCGGAGAGCCAGTTCTCCTTCTGGGCCCTGTTCTGCGCCCTCTACACGGTCGGCGCCTGGGGGCAGGACCGCCAACTGTCCCGCCGGCTGCGGATCGGCGTGATCACCACGATGTTCGCCTGGCTCGGGATCTACTACGCGGTGATGATCGACCACATTCCGGCGGACACCTTCGCCGACGCGGTCGGGCCGGTGCCCCCGGTACTCGCCGCGATGGTCAACGGTGTGCTGCTCAACGTGCTGGCCTTCGGTTTCGCGTACTTCTTCGGCGAGACCGCCTGGGTGGCCGCGCGCCGCGAGCACGAGCTGCGCGCCCAGGCCGAGGACCTGCGCCGCTCGCAGACCGAGTCCCGGGAACGGGCGGTGCTCGGCGAACGGGTCCGGATCGCCCGGGAACTGCACGACGTGGTCGCCCACCACGTGTCGGTGATGGGCGTGCAGGCGTCCGCCTGCCGCCGGGTGTTCGACCGCGACCCGGGCAAGGCCCGAACCGCACTGACCGCCATCGAGCAGAGCGCCCGCACCGCCGTCGACGAGCTGCGTCGGATGCTCGGCGTGCTGCGGACCTCCGCCGGCACCGACGCCGCGTCGCCGGCGGCCGGCGGCGTCGAACGCATCGACGAGCTTGTCGAGCGGGCCCGGGCCGCCGGTCTGACGGCAACCCTCGGGGTGTACGGCGACCCGGTCGCGGTGCCCGAATCGGTTTCCCAGGCGGCCTACCGGGTGGCGCAGGAAGCGGTGACCAACACCCTGAAGCACGCCGAGGCGGCCCTGCTGGACGTACGGGTCCGGCACCTGGCCCGGGAGTTGGAGATCGATGTGACCGACGACGGACGGGCCGGTGGCCGGGTCGGCACCGTCGGGTTGGGCCTGATCGGGATGCGCGAGCGGGTCGCCGCCCACGACGGCGACCTGGAGGCCGGGCCCCGGGCCGGCGGCGGCTGGCGGGTACGCGCCCGGTTCCCGTTGGCGGCGTCGGCGGAAGCCCCGGTCGGCCCGGGGCGGGCGCCGAGCGACGGGCGCCCGGCGACGGCCGGCGCGGAGCGTTCGGCGTGAGCGCCGCGACCCCGCACACGCCGGAGTCGGGTCCGCCGATCCGGGTGCTGCTCGCCGACGATCAGCACCTCGTCCGTACCGGCTTCCGGGTCATCCTGGAGGTGGAGGACGACATCGAGGTGGTCGGTGAGGCAGCCGACGGCGAACGGGCCGTCACCATGACCCGGGCCACCCGCCCCGACGTCGTACTCATGGATGTCGAAATGCCCGGGATGGACGGCCTGGAGGCCACCCGGCGGATCGTCGCCGACGGGCCCGAGGCGCCGGCGGTGCTGATTCTCACCACCTTCGACCGCGACGACTACCTGTTCGCCGCGCTGCGGGCCGGGGCCAGCGGTTTCCTGCTGAAGAACGGCACACCGGAGGAGCTGATCGAGGCGATCCGGGTGCTGGCCCGGGGCGACGGTCTGCTCGCCCCGGAGATCACCCGCCGGGTGATCTCGACGTTCGCCCGGCCCGGCGACCCGGCGGGTACCGCCCACCGGGGCCCGGACGCCGACGCCGCGCTGGCCGAGCTGACACCGCGCGAACGGGAGGTGCTGATGCTGCTCGCCGCCGGATCGAGCAACGCGGAGATCGCCGAGACCATCCACCTGGGCGAGGCGACGGTGAAGACGCACGTCAGCCGGGTGCTGGCCAAACTCGGTCTGCGCGACCGGGTGCAGGCCGTGGTGTTCGCGTACGAGAACGGGGTGGTCCGACCCGGCGGCTGAGCGGTGTCCGCCGCTCGGTGGACCCGACCGCTCACCCGTCGGGCGGACGGCAGACCCGTCGTACTCGATCTAGCGTCAGTGCGTGACCAGAACGCTTCGCCTCGACGGCGTCGACCGCAGCTTCGGCGACCGTCAGGTGCTCAGGAACGTGTCCTTCGAGGTGTCCGCCGGTCGGATGACCGGTTTCGTGGGCGCCAACGGCGCCGGCAAGACCACCACCATGCGGATCATCCTGGGTGTCCTCGCCCCCGACGCCGGCGAGGTCAGCTGGGGCGGTACGACCCTGACCCGGCAGGACCGTCGGCGCTTCGGCTACATGCCGGAGGAGCGCGGCCTCTACCCCAAGATGACCACCCGGGAGCAGGTGACCTACCTGGGCCGGCTGCACGGACTGGACGCCGCCGCGGCACGGCGCTCCACCGACGCGCTGCTGGAGCGGGTCGGCCTCGGTGAGCGCGGCGACGACCTGCTGGAGACGCTGTCGCTGGGCAACCAGCAGCGCGCCCAGATCGCCGCCGCGCTGGTGCACGACCCCGAGGTGCTGGTGCTCGACGAACCGTTCTCCGGCCTCGACCCGCTGGCCGTGGAGACCGTCGTGGCGGTACTGCGGGAACGGGCCGCGGCGGGCGCGCCGGTGCTCTTCTCCAGCCACCAGCTGGACGTCGTGGAGCGCCTCTGCGACGACCTGGTGATCATCGGCGACGGGGTGATCCGGGCCGCCGGCAGCCGGCAGCAGTTGCGCGACTCCTACACGGTGCCCCGCTTCGAGTTGGTCGTGCAGCACGACGCCGGCTGGGTACGCGACCACCCCGGGGTGACCCTGGTCGAGCTGGACGGTGCCCGGGTGGTCTTCGACCTGCCGGCCGGAACCGACGAACAGCCCGTGCTGCGGGCGGCCCTCGACCGCGGCCCGGTCCGCGCCTTCCGCCCGGTCAGCCCCTCGCTCACCGAGATCTTCCGAGAGGTCACCCAGTGAACATCACCCAGGCCACCCGACTGGTAGCCGAACGCGAGATCCGGGTCAAGCTGCGCGACCGTACGTTTCTGTTCGGCACGCTGTTCTTCCTGCTGATCGCCGCGGCGGGCACGATCCTGCCGCCGCTGCTGTCCGGCGGGCCGTCCACCGTGGCGGTGACCGAAAACCTGGCCGCGCCGCTGCGCGCCGCCGGGCTGGAGGTCCGGGTCGTCCCCGATGACCGGGCCGCCGAGCGGGCCGTCCGCGACGACGACGTGGACGCTGCGGTGGTCGCCGGACCGGCCGTCCTGGCCATGGACGAGGCCCCCGACGACGTGGTCCAGGCCCTGAGCAGCCGGCCGACCGTACGCCTGCTCGACCCGGACGCGGTCGACCCGGTGGTGGCGTTCCTGGTGCCGTTCGTCTTCGCGTTCGTCTTCTTCATCACCTCACAGACGTTCGGCGTGCAGATCGCGCAGAGCGTCATTGAGGAGAAGCAGACCCGGATCGTGGAGATCCTGGTCGCCGCCGTACCGGTCCGGGCCCTGCTGGCCGGCAAGGTCGTGGCCGGCGCGATCCTGGCGTTCGCGCAGATCGCGTTGATCGCGGTGGTGGCGGTGTTCGGGCTGCAGATCGGCGACAGCGGGGGCCTGCTCACCCTGCTGGCCCCGGCGATCGGCTGGTTCGTGCCGTTCTTCCTGGTCGGCTTCGTGCTGCTGGCGGCCATGTGGGCGGCGGCCGGCGCACTGGCCAACCGGCAGGAGGACATCGCCGCCGTGTCCACGCCGGTGCAGTTCGCCGTCATGCTGCCGTTCTTCGCGGTGATCTTCCTGAACGACAACGCCACCGCGATGCGGGTGCTGTCCTACCTGCCGTTCTCGTCGCCCACGGCCATGCCACTTCGGCTGTTCACCGGCGACGCGGCCGCCTGGGAGCCGATCCTCTCTCTCGTCATCCTGCTGCTCGCCGCCGGTGCGTTCCTGCTGGCCGGGGCCCGGGTGTACGAGGGGTCGCTGCTGCGCACCAACGGCCGGACCTCGCTGCGCACCGCCTGGCGGGAGCGGGAGACGATCGGCTGAGTCGACGGTTCGCCCCGCGCGGGCGTCGGCGTCCCTGACCGGACGCCGACGCCCGCTGCCGTACGGCACCGTTCCGCGCGCTGTTCCGGGGCCGTGAACAGCGCGAACACTCCTACGGTGAGCCGATCCTCACGGCAACGACCTGGTCGTCGCCGGTCCCGGACCGGAAAGGCTCTCGATGTCCCCACCGATCAACGCACGGCGTCGGCTGCTCAGCCTGCTGCTCGCGGTCGCCCTCCTGAGCACCCTCACGGCCCTCGTCCGCCCCGCGCCGGTCGCCGCCGCCGCGGGCGACCTCATCCTCAACGGCACGTTCGACAACGGCAGCACCCAGCCGTGGTGGACCCGGCTCGCCTCGACCAGCACGACGGTCAACGCCGGCCAACTACGCGTCCGCACCAGCGCGACGGTCGGCAAGCCCGTCTGGGAGGACCTGGTCGGTCACTTCGAGTTCGGGGTGACGGCCGCGCAGCCGTACCGGTTGCAATTCGACGCCTCCGCCGACGTCAACCGTTCCGTGCGCGTCTCGGTCTCCCGGGCGGACACGCCCTTCACCTCGGCCGTCGACCAGAGCGTCGCGCTCACGCCCACGATGCGCCGGTTCACCTTCGACTTCGCGTCCCCGTTCGGCGACCCGAAGGCGGTGCTGCTGTTCCACTTCGGCGGCCAGGCCGCCTCGACGGTCCGGTTGGACAACATCTCGCTCACCCCGCTCGCCGTGGACCCGGCCACCGACCCGATCCTGTACTGGAACGGTGTCCTGCTGGCCACCTACCGGGCGCTGGACCTGCCACCCACCACCTCGTCGCGGGAGGCGGCCATTCTGCACGCGGCGATGCACGACGCCGCCGTCTCGGTCACCGGAGTGGGCAACCCCTATCGGGTACGGGTGCCGGTCAGTTACCCGGGCACCATGGACAACGTCGTGGCACCGTCCCTGCACGCGGCCATCGACCGCGCCGCGTACGACGTGCTGACCGCCCTGTACGGCGACCAGGGGCAGTCCTACTCCCAGGCCCTCGCCGGCGCTGTCGCCCTCCGGCCGTCCGGAGTGAACGCCGCCGAGGTCGCCCGTGGTGACACCGTCGGCGCGGCGGCGGCCGCCGCCAACCTCCAGGCCCGCGCCAACGACGGCTCCGGCAACACCACGCCGTACCAACTGGACGGCGTGCCCGGTTCGTGGCGGCCCACCAACGGCAAGGGGGCGGTCAGCCCGAACTGGGGGCTGGTCACCCCGTTCGCGCTCACCTCGGGCCGGCAGTTCCGGCCCGGTCCACCGGCCGGCGCGACCGGGTACGCCGACCTGCTCGGCAAGACGGAGTACGCCGCGCAGGTCCGGGAGATCCGCGACTACGGCGGTCGGACGTCGGCACTGCGGACCGCCGACCAGACACAGATCGCGTTCTTCTGGGCCAACGACCTGGGGGGCACGTACAAGCCGCCGGGCCAACTCTTCGCCCACACCCGGATCGTGGCGGAGCAGCGCAAGCTCGGCATCCTGGCCAACGCCCGGCTCTTCGGGCTGGTCGCCCTCTCCCTCGCCGACGCCGCCATCGCCGCCTGGGACGCCAAATACCAGACGGCGATCGACCTGTGGCGACCGGTGAGCGCCATCGAGGCGGCCGAGGGCCCCGGTTGGCAGCCGCTGTCGCAGACCCGCGAGGGGGTGCCGTACACCCCGGCGTTCCCGGCCTACATCTCCGGGCACGCCACCTTCGCGGGGGCCTGGTCGGCGGTGATGAAGGGCTTCTTCGGCACCGATGCGATCGCCTTCGACGCCACCACCGACGATCCGCACGCCGTGAACGTGGTCCGGCACATGACCGGCTTCGACCACGCCGCCGAGGAGAACGCGCTGAGCCGGATCTACCTCGGCGTGCACTACCGGTTCGACGCGGAGGCCGGTCTCACCACCGGGCGTTCCGTGGGCGCGTACGTGGTCGCCAACCGGCTGCGACCGTAAATCCTCGGTCGGGGTGACTGAGGGCTGCTCCCCGTCCGGTTCGTGGACCGGACGGGGAGCAGCCCGCCGGACGGCTACCCCGGGCAATTCCAGTGGCCGAAGTCGCCGGTACGGGACCAGACCTCCCGGGCCGCCCCGATGTTCCAACCCGGGTCCAGCGCCCTCCGGCGGTCGACGCCGAACCGGGACACCTCCACGTCGCTGAACTGGAACAACCCCCAGCGCCGTGATCCGTCCTCGGCGACCTCCACCCGGTACGGGTCCAACCCGGACAGGCACCGAGCCACCCGCACCGCCCCGGCCGGATCCTCCGGGAACATCCGCCGCAGGTACTTGCCGACCCGGTCCTCCGGCCAGGCGGCGGGGACCTTCCGATCGCCGGCCAACTCGTCGAACAACCGCTCGTCCGCACTGCCGCTGACCGGCAGGCCGCCGAGCGCCTGGAACACCATCACCCGGCTGGTGGTGTCCGGGCCGAACCAGCCGTCGGCAGGCACGGTGAGTCCGGCGGCCACCAACCGGTCCTGGAGGTTCAGCACGCACGGGCCGTACATGCCCTGGCGCAGCACGGCAGGGCAGCCATCGGTCGGCGAACTGTGCACAGTGGGAGCGGCGAGCGGTCGCAGCGCCCCGGACGCCCCGACCGTCAGGACGCCGAACACGGCCAGCAGCGCCAGCCGCAGCCAGCGACGGGGCGGCCAGGGCGCCTCGGTTCGCGGCGGGACCGAACCGACGCTCGGCCGGATGTTCGCCGCAACGGCGGTGGACGGGCCGGCCGGGGCCGCTGCCGCGTCGCTTTCTTCTCGACCCCGCTCGGCGAGCCCGGCCTCGATGTCCCGCCGCGTCTCCAGCAACCTGACGACCTCGACCTCCGGGGTACCGCAGGCGGCCAGCAGCGCCACGACGGTGCGCTCCCGGGGCAGCGTCGTACGCCCCAGCATCGTCGCGAGGGTGCTCGGGGGCAGCCAGTGTCCGGCCGCCGAGGCGCGCCGGGCGAGCTCCCGATAGGTCAGGCCGGAGCGCCGCCGCACGTCCCTGAGCAACGCCACGTACTCCCCCGCCGTGGTCACCCGCGGCACCGGATCCCGGGCAGCGTCATCCATCGAATCTCCCCGTGTCGTTGATGTGGGTCGGGCCCGAACCGGTGCCGGCGCGAGCCCGTCGGCCGATACCCCGCTCAGCGGTGCGGCCATTGAGGACAGACGCTAGGCAGGCCGGTGGACGAGGACAATGCCCTGGTCGCCGACCTGCGTTGTCCGGGCAGCTCAAAGCGGCCTGTCCGGATCTTGTCCGACCACCTCGGACAGTCGTTGGGACCCGACTTGCCCGGCTGTGTGCGCGGTCTGGAGAATCGGGCGATGACCACGGGGGACCTACGCCCGGACGACGCGTCCGACCCGGCCGAGTTCGTCGAGCTGCTGCGCCAACTCAAGGACCGGTCGAGGCTCACCTACCGGCAACTGGAGCAGCGCGCCGCGTCGGCGGGCGACGTTCTGGCCCGCAGCACCGCGGCCGACATCCTGCGCCGGTCCACCCTGCCTCGCCCCGAGGTGGTGGCCGCGTTCGTTCGGGCCTGCGGCGCGGAGGATCAGGTCGAGACGTGGCTACGGGCCCGGCACCGCCTCGCGACAGGTCAACTCGCCCCGCCACCGCCGCCCTCGGACCTCCCACCGGTCGACGCGGTCACCACCGGTGTTCCGCAGCGCTCCGGCCCGACCCGGCGACGCTGGTTCGTCCGCCCCGGGCCGCTGGCGCTGCTCGTCGTCGCCGCCCTGGTGGCCGCGCTCGGCGTGGGCCTCTGGGTCGAGCGCCGCGACGACGAGCAAACAGCGGCCGGGCAACTCACCGACCCGACCGCCTCGGCGGGTGCCCGTTCGCCGAGCGCGGGGCGCAGCCAGATCCGCCCGGCCGGCAGCCCGCTGCTCTGCCTCACCGAGGGCCGCGATCGCACCGGTCAGTACACCAAGGAGATCGCGGTCCAGCGGCCCTGCACCGAGGCCACCCCACCGGACACCTCGCTGGAAGCGGCGGCCGACGGGTTGTACTTCATCCACTGGGTCCACCCGGTGCTCGGGAAAGGCTGCCTCACCGTCCGCGAAGAGGATCCCGGCCGGAACCTGCTCGAACCCTGGAACAAGGAAAATTGCTTCGCGAGCCGGTCGAACCAGGTGTTCCGCTTCGAGCCGACCGGAGCGGCGCCGGACGCGTACCGGATCCGGCCGGACCGTAGCGAACTCTGCGTCGGCCTGCGCGAGGACGAGAGCGAGGTGTCGGCCGCGGCGCTGGTCGAGCCGTGCACCGGCGACCCGGACCAGGTGTTCCTGGTCAACAGGCTGCCGGGAGACTGACCACGACGCCGGGGCAGACGAGGAGCAGACCGCGGCGCTGCTCAGCGCGCGGGCGGCACCCGGTCCCAGCCGGCGGGCAGCGGGGGCGCCGTCCAGGCCGGGTCGGGCTGCCACCGGGCCCACGCCGGGTCCCACCAGCGCTCGCCCCCGTCCAGCAGCGCGGCGATCCGGTCGCCCTCGGCCTGGATGGCGTCCCCCATGCCCGGGTAGCGGCCCTCGACGAGGCGCTGGGCGAACATCTCGACGTCCTTCCAGACGTACCGGTCGGCGTCCGCGGCCCACCACAGGTCCAGCTCGTGGTCCAGGGTGTCCACCCCGATCGAGGTACGCCGCACCGGGTCCTGGAGGTTGAAGTACCAGCCGGCGAAGTCCCGCCCCGGCCCCGTCCAGAACACGTCGATCGAGTGCGCCTCACCGGGGCGTTGCAGCATCACCTTGCCGTGCCCCGACCAGGAGCGGTGCCCGGCGGTCTCCCACGGGTGCCGCCCGCACGGAAAGACACCGGACTTCGGAAAGCCGAACTCGGCCCCCGGTGGGAGGTAGAGGGCGAGCAGCTCGGGTGAATCCTCGATGCAGATCGTCGGGCAGCCGAACCAGACCTCGCCGCGCAGCACCTCACGCCGTACCACGGTGTCGCCGGGCGCGAATCTCCCCACCCCACCCACCCCCATCCCGCCGCGATCTTGCACTTAGTGTTGACGATATGCCGCGTCTGACCCGCTGTGTCGGGACAGAAAATGCAAGATCGCGGCGCGGAGGCATCAGGGTGCGTTCAGGCGTCGACCGCCGCCATCACGTCGTCGCTGACGTCGAAGTTGGCGTAGACGTTCTGGACGTCGTCGCAGTCCTCCAGGACGTCGATCAGCTTGAAGATCTTGCGCGCGCCCTCTTCGTCGAGCGGAACGTTGACGCTGGGGATCAGGGAGGACTCGGCCGACTCGTACTCGATGCCGGCGTCCTGCAGCGCCGTACGCACCGGGATCAGGTCGGTCGGCTCGGAGACCACCTCGTACGCCTCGCCGATGTCATTGACCTCTTCGGCGCCCGCGTCCAGGACGGCCATCATCACGTCGTCCTCGCTGGTGCCCTCCTTGGGGACGATCACCACGCCCTTGCGGGAGAACATGTACGACACCGAGCCGGCGTCGGCGAGCGAGCCGCCGTTGCGGGTCAGCGCCGTCCGCACCTCGGTCGCCGCCCGGTTGCGGTTGTCAGTGAGGCACTCGATGAGCATGGCCACACCGTTCGGGCCGTACCCCTCATACATGATCGTCTGCCAGTCGGCGCCGCCGGCCTCCAGGCCGGAGCCGCGCTTGACGGCGCGATCGATGTTGTCGTTCGGCACCGAGCTCTTCTTCGCCTTCTGGATGGCGTCGAAGAGCGTCGGGTTGCCGGAGGGATCACCGCCGCCGGTCCGCGCGGCCACCTCGACGTTCTTGATCAGCTTGGCGAACATCTTGCCGCGCTTGGCGTCGATGACGGCCTTCTTGTGCTTGGTCGTCGCCCACTTTGAGTGGCCGGACATCTTCTACCTCCGTTGCTACCCGCCGTCTGCATCGACCGCACCGCTCACGCCCCGCTCCCGCCGGCGCACGCGGAGGTGCCGGTCAGCTCTGGTGGAAGCCGTGGCGGGCAGATGGCCCTGCCGAATCTCCGCAATCCTACCGACGTCCCCCGGGTCGCTGTCATGCACCGCGCGCGGCACGACCGTCCGGTCCGCACGCAACAGGGCAGACAGGACAAAACCTCGACCACCATCGTCGACAGCCACGCCGCCCGGTGCGCTCAGGAGGCGGCGCGGACCAGATCCACGAAGTACGCGTGCACGCGCGGGTCACCGGTCAACTCCGGGTGAAACGAGGTGGCCAGCAGATTGCCCTGCCGGACCGCCACGATCCGGTCGGCGGCCGGGCCACCGGTCACCGTCCCGATCACCTCGACGCCGGCGCCCACCCGCTCGACCCACGGCGCACGGATGAACACCGCGTGGAACGGCTCACCCGGCACACCGGCGATGGTCACCGGCGCCTCGAACGAGTCGACCTGCCGACCGAACGCGTTGCGCCGGACGGTCATCTCGATGCCGGCGAAGCCCCGCTGGTCGGGCCGACCATCGAGCACCTCGGTCGCCAACATGATCATGCCGGCGCAGGAGCCGTAGACCGGCATGCCGTCGGCGATCCGCTTGTCGATCGGCTCGCGCAGCTCGAAGATGTCGGCGAGCTTGCTGATGGTGGTGGACTCGCCTCCGGGAATGACCAGCGCGTCGACCGCGTCCAACTCCCCCGGACGGCGGACCGGGCGGGCCTCCGCTCCCGCCGCCGCGAGCGCCGCCACGTGCTCGCGGACGTCACCCTGGAGCGCGAGCACACCGATCACGGGTGCTGTCACGTTCGTGCCGTTCCTCTCCGCGTCGGGCCCACTCCCCGCGCTCACCGATTCGCCTTCCCTCGCGACTGCGGGGCTCGCAAGAGCGGCTCACTCCTCGCGCTCACCAACCCCGCTCGGCCAGACGGTGCGGCTGGGGGATCTCGTCGACGTTGATGCCGACCATCGCCTCGCCGAGGCCGCGGGAGACCTTGGCCAGCACGTCCGGGTCGTCGTGGAAGGTGGTCGCCTTGACGATCGCGGCGGCCCGCTGAGCCGGGTTGCCCGCCTTGAAGATGCCGGAGCCGACGAAGACGCCCTCCGCGCCGAGCTGCATCATCATCGCCGCGTCGGCCGGAGTGGCGATCCCGCCGGCGGTGAACAGCACCACCGGCAGCTTGCCGCTCTCGGCAACCTCCTTGACCAGCTCGTACGGGGCCTGCAACTCCTTGGCCGCGACGTACAGCTCGTCGGCCGGCAGCGACGACAGCCGGCGGATCTCCTGACGGATCCTGCGCATGTGGGTGGTGGCGTTGGAGACGTCACCGGTGCCCGCCTCGCCCTTGGAGCGGATCATGGCCGCACCCTCGGTGATCCGTCGCAACGCCTCGCCCAGGTTGGTCGCGCCGCAGACGAAGGGCACCGTGAACGCCCACTTGTCGATGTGGTTCGCGTAGTCGGCCGGGGTCAGCACCTCGGACTCGTCGACGTAGTCCACACCCAGCGACTGGAGGATCTGCGCCTCCACGAAGTGGCCGATGCGGGCCTTGGCCATCACCGGGATGGAGACCGCCTCGATGATCCCGTCGATCATGTCGGGGTCGCTCATCCGGGACACCCCGCCCTGCGCGCGGATGTCGGCGGGAACCCGCTCCAGGGCCATCACCGCGACCGCGCCGGCGTCCTCGGCGATCTTGGCCTGCTCGGCGTTGACGACATCCATGATCACGCCACCCTTGAGCATCTCGGCCATGCCACGCTTCACGCGGGCGGTGCCGACGACGGGGGCGGTGCCGGTGTTCGAGGCGGTGTTTTCGGGCACGGGTCATCGCTCCTTGGACAAGCTCTGGGAGTGGCAGCGAAAATGCTACGCGCGGTGCAACGCCGTACCGACAGCCAATCAGACCCACGGTGGCCTGCTCTGTGGCCCTGGTCACCGGCTCGGGCGGCGACCGTCGGAGGTCAGGCGGCGGGAACGTCCGCCGGCACCACGAGGGTCGGATCGTCGATGTCGAAGTAGCGCGGCCACTGCCGACCCCGCCCCATCCGCAACAGGCGCACCAACGGCCGGCCGCGCGCCGAGCGGGCGTCCCGGACCAGGTCGGTGTGCACCTGCCGGGACAACGCGAGCCGGCGACTGGCCGCGATGACCGCTGCGCAGTCCGGGTCACCCGGGTCCAACTGGACGCCCCGCAACTGCCGGGTGAGGTCGTTCTCCGCCGCCTCCCGCTCCTCCGGGCCGGCGTCCAGGGCGATCCGGGCCGCCGCGTACAACTCGACGCCGAACCGCCGCTCAGCCAGGACCGCCGCTGCCGCCGCCCGGCGCAACAGGTGCGCGTCGAGAGCCCGAGCCGCCAGCTCCGCGCGGCCCTGGAGCCGCTCGACCCGGCCGGCCGTCCAGATGAGGTACGCCGCGACCAGCCCCACGACCACGCTCGCGGCCACCACCCACCACATGTGCGGCATCGTAGTGCTGCTCCGTTTCGTCCGATTGGGCGCGGCCGTACCGGTTCCCCCGGTCACCCGCCGCACCATCCGTCACATCCGGCTCAGCCCAGCCCCACCCACTCCTGGTCGATGACCCGCCCGTCGGTCGCCTCGATCGCCGCTGCGTATACCTCCAGTACACGGCGAGCAACCGCCGGCCAGTCGAAATTCGCGACCACCTGATCGCCGCAGGCACTCAGAGCGGCCCGACCGGCCGGGTCGTCCAGCAGCTCGCTCAGCACGTCGCGCAGCCCCGCCGCGTCACCGGTGGGGAAGAGGCGCCCGGCCCGCCCACCGTCGAGCACCCGCCGGAACGCGTCCAGGTCGCTGGCGACCACCGTGGTACCCGCGGCGAGGGCCTCGGTGAGGATCATGCCGAACGACTCGCCGCCGGTGTTCGGTGCGACGTAGAGGTGCACACTGCGCAGCATGCGCGCCTTGTCCGCTTCGCTGACCAGGCCGAGGAAGGTGATCCGCTCGTGCAGTTCGGCGGGGAACTGGTCGTACAGGTCGTCGGGGTCACCGGGGCCGGCAACCAGCAACCGCAGCCCGGGCCGGGTGGGAGCCAACGCCACGAACGCGTCGCGCAGCACCGGGAAACCCTTGCGCGCCTCGGTGAACCGGCCCAGGAAACCGAGCGTGCCGCCGGTGCCGGCCGCGCACTGCCCCGGCCACCCCGGCAACGGCTCGGCGTCGGCGAACTTGGCCACCGCCACCCCGTTGGGGATCTCCACCGCGCCGCCGTCCATGTGCTCGACCTGCACCTTGCGGGCCAGGGCGCTCACCGCGATCCGGGCGGTGATCCGCTCCAACACGATCTGGAGCACCCCCTGCGCGGCGGCGAGGACCCGCGAACGGGTCATCGCGGTGTGGAACGTCGCCACCACCGGGCCACGGGCGGAGAGCACGGCCAGCAGCGACAGGCTCAACGTCAGCGGCTCGTGCACGTGCAGCACGTCGAAGTCGCCGTTGGTGAGCCACCGCCGGACCCGCGCGGTCGAGACCGGGCCGAACGCGATCCGGGCCACCGAACCGTTGTACGGCAACGGCACCGCCCGCCCGGCGGACACCACGTACTCCGGCAGCGGCGAATCCTCGTCGGCCGGGGCGAGCACGCTGACCTCGTGACCGAGCGCGATCAGCGCCTCGGCGAGGTCCATGACGTGGTTCTGCACCCCACCGGGGACGTCGAACGAGTACGGGCACACGATGCCGATCCGCATGCGTCAGCCCACCCCTCAGCCCTTGCCGGGGGCCGACGAGGGCAGCGCCGCGCCCTCCCCCGCCCTCCCCTGGTCCAGCCACATCCGCTGCAACATGTGCCAGTCTTCCGGATGCCGGGCGATACCCGCCGCCAGACGGTCGGCGATCAGCTGGGTAAGCGTCCGGACCCGCTGGTCCAGCGGCCCCACCTCGGGCCCCGGCACCGGCAGCGGGCCGGACAGCGACGCGCGGGCGGCCTCCGGTTCGTACCACAGCGAGGCCACGTAGAGCGGCGCGCCGGTGTGCAGCGCGAGCAGCGCCGGCCCGGCGGGCATCCGGGTCTTTCCACCGAAGAAGTCCACCTCCACCCCCCGCGCGGAGAGGTCCCGGTCGGCCAGCAGCGGCACCACCGCACCGGCGCGGAGGCGGTCCAGCAACACGTCGAACGCCGGTCGCGGCCCACCGTGGGTCGGCAGGATCTCCATTCCCAGAGCATCCCGGAAGGCCACGAAACGCTTGTACAACCCCTCCGGCTTGAGCCGCTCCATGACGGTGGTGATCGGCCAACCGGTGGCCGCCACCCAGGCGCCCGCGGCGTCCCAGTTACCGGCGTGCGGCAGCGCCACCACCGCGCCCCGGCCGGCGGCCACGTCGGCGGCGAGCAACTCGGCGCCGTCGAGGCGGAACCCGGAAAGGATCTGCGCCCGGCTCAGGGCGGGCAGCCGGAACGCCTCCATCCAGTACCGGGCGTACGAGCGCAACCCGCGCCTGACCAGATCGTCCAGCTCCGCCTCGGGCAGCTCCGGGCCGACCACCCGGCGCAGGTTGGCGCGCAGTCGGGCCGTACCCCCGCCGCCGGCGCGGTGGGCGCGGTCCGCGCCCGCCCGGAACGCCGCCGCCACCAACGGCCGGGGTAGCGCGCGGACCACCCGCCACCCGGCGACGTAGCCCAGCTCGGTGAGGTTCACGCGGCTCGGCCGCCGGTCGTCCGGCGCCGGGTCACCGGCAGCCCACTCACGCCTGGCCGTCCGGCTGGAGCTGCTGGGCCTGGCGGTAGACGTGCGTCATCCGCTGCCCCACCGTGAAGATCGACACGGCGGCCAGCAGCCAGAGCGCGATCTCCAGCGCCGGATCGACACCGACGCCGGTGAGGATGCCACCGACCCCGACGATCAGCAGCCGCTCGGTGCGCTCGGCGATGCCCACGTTGCAGGTCATGCCGAGCCCTTCGGCGCGGGCCTTCACGTAGGAGACCAGGCTGCCGGCGGCCAGGCAGACCAGCGCGGCGGCCACCCCGGAGTGGTGGCCCTGCGTGGCGAGCCAGTACGCGACCGCGCCGAAGACGGCGCTGTCGGCTACCCGGTCCATGCTCGAGTCGAGGAAGGCGCCGAACCTGGTGGAGCCGCCGCTCATCCGGGCCATCGTCCCGTCGAGCAGGTCGGTGAGCGCGAACAGGGTGACGATCAACGCGCCCGCGACCAGATGGCCGCGAGCACCGAAGCCGAGCGCGCCGACGAGCACACCAACGGTGCCCGCGACGGTGACGGCATTGGGGGTGACGCCCGCGCGCAGCAGGGCGCGGGCAATCGGCTCGACGACGCGGGTCATCCCCGCGCGGGCCGACACTTGGAAGATCTTCGCCATGGCGGTCCCCACGATAACGGTCCGCCCAGCTCCGGCGATACGGACGGTACCGCCGACCCGCCCGGGGGAGGCTTGTGCCTGTCCGGCAACGGGTGTGAGATCGAGCCGGAAGGTGAGCCAGCTCACCCGTCCGCCCGTCCCGTTCCCGCTGTGCAGCAGACCACCGGAGGATATCGCCGCGCACTCGCCCCGGGCCGCTTCCCGTCGCGCGGCGGTCGCCACCACCACCGGCTGAGGGAGGTGCGCCCCATGGCGCAGAAGAGTCAAGACAAGGGTTCCACCGGCGGCACGCCGGTGGTGACCGAACCCGAGCGGGTCCGCAACGTGGTGCTCGTCGGGCACTCCGGGGCGGGCAAGACCACCCTGGTCGAGGCCCTGCTCGCGGCGACCGGCACGATCGGCCGGGCCGGCACCGTGGTCGACGGCACCACGGTCGGCGACCACGACCCCGCGGCGGTACGCCAACAACGCTCGGTGAGCCTGTCCTGCGCACCGCTGCTGCACAACGGCATCAAGGTCAACCTGCTGGACACCCCCGGGTACGCCGACTTCGTCGGCGAGCTGCGGGCCGGGCTGCGGGCCGCCGACGCCGCACTCTTCGTCGTCTCGGCGGCCGGCGGCATGGACGCGGCCACCGTCGCGCTCTGGGAGGAGTGCGCGGCCGTCGACATGCCCCGCGCGGTCGCGATCGCCCGCCTGGACCAGCCGCGCGCCGACGTCGACGAGACGGTGGCGCTCTGCCAACGCCTCTTCGGCGACAACGTGATGCCTCTCTACCTGCCGATGCTCGGCGACGACGGGGTCTCCACCGAAGGTCTGCTCGGCCTGATCACCCGCCGGGTCTTCGACTACACCGCCGGGCTGCCCGCCGACATCCGCGACCCCGACCCGGAGCACCAGCCGGCCATCGACGAGTCCCGCAACGAGCTGATCGAGGGGATCATCGCCGAGAGCGAGGACGAGACCCTGATGGACCGGTACCTCGACGGCGAGGAGATCAGCACCGAGGTACTGATCGACGACCTGGAGAAGGCCGTCGCCCGGGGTCACTTCTATCCGGTGGTGCCGGTCTGCGCCCAGACCGGTGTCGGGCTGGACGTGCTGCTGGAGGTGCTGACCGCCGCGTTCCCGTCGCCGCTGGAACACGAGCTGCCGGCGGTGACCGGGGTGGACGGCTCGCCGCGTCCGCCGCTGACCTGCGACCCGGCCGGGCCACTCGTCGCCGAGGTCGTCAAGACCACCGTCGACCGCCACGTCGGTCGGGTCTCGCTGGTCCGGGTCTTCTCCGGCACGCTGCGCCCCGACCAGACCGTGCACGTCTCCGGGCACGGCCTGGCCGAACGCGGGCATCCCGACCACGACGCCGACGAGCGGGTCGGCCACATCTACACCCCGCTGGGCGCGACCCTGCGCGAGGTGTCGCTCTGCGTGGCCGGCGACATCTGCGCGATCACCAAGTCGGGCAGCGCCGAGACCGGCGACACCATCTCGACCAAGGACGAGCCGCTGCTGATCGCCCCCTGGGAGATGCCGGAGCCGCTGCTGCCGGTGGCGATCGTCGCCCGTAGCCGCGCCGACGAGGACGCCCTGGCCCGCAACCTCGCCCGACTGGTCGCCGGCGACCCCACGCTGCGGCTGGAGCGCAACCCGGAGACCCACCAGCTGGTGCTCTGGTGCATGGGCGAGGCACACGCGGACGTGGTGCTCGACCGGCTACGCGCCGGCGGCGTCGAACTGGACACCGAGCCGGTCAAGGTGTCGCTGCGCGAGACGCTGACCGTGCCCGCGAAGGGGCACGGCCGCCACGTCAAGCAGTCCGGCGGCCACGGTCAGTACGCGGTCTGCGACATCGAGGTGGAGCCGCTGCCCCGCGGCAGTGGCTTCGAGTTCGTCGACCGGGTGGTCGGCGGCGCGGTGCCGCACAACTACATCCCGTCGGTGGAGAAAGGCGTCCGCGCCCAGCTCGAACGCGGCCTGACCGCCGGTCACCCCGTGGTGGACCTGCGGGTGACCCTGGTCGACGGTAAGGCCCACAGCGTCGACTCCTCCGACGCCGCCTTCCAGACCGCCGGCGCGCTGGCGCTGCGCGACGCCGCCGAGCGCGGCCAGCCGGCCCTGCTGGAGCCGATCGACGAGGTCACCATCCGGGTGCCCGACGGCTCGGTGGGCACCGTGCTGGGCGACCTGTCCGGGCGCCGGGGCCGGGTGCTCGGCACCGAACCGGACGAGGACGCCGAGGGCCGCACCCTGGTGCGCGCCGAGGTCCCGGCCACCGAACTGCTTCGGTACGCCGTCGAGCTGCGCTCCATGACGGCCGGCACCGGCACCTTCCGCCGCCACTTTGTCCGCCACGACCCCATGCCCGCCCACCTGGCCGACCAGACCCGCAAGGAACAAACCCCCTAACCCACCCGCCCCCCGCCCCCGCCCCCGCCCCCGCC
Source organism: Micromonospora sp. NPDC049645 (assembly GCF_040675155.1). Classification (NCBI taxonomy): domain Bacteria; kingdom Bacillati; phylum Actinomycetota; class Actinomycetes; order Micromonosporales; family Micromonosporaceae; genus Micromonospora; species Micromonospora sp. NPDC049645. Next base: position 115,774 of record NZ_JBFAOI010000009.1, on the reverse strand, counting down.
CCCGGGGTCGATCATGGAGTTGTGGTGGGCGGAAGACACGTCTACGCCCGATTTGCGGGGCACCACAACTCCATGATCGACGCGGGCGGGGACGGACGCGGGCGGGGACGGAGGCGGGCGCGGGCGGGTCGGCGGGGGGTGGGTTTACGGGTGGATTGTGGGGTGGGTGGGGCGGGGCCAGTGGGGGCGGTCGGCGTCGCGGAGGGCGGCGGTGCGCACGGCGGCGAGTTGCCGCTCCACCTCGACGAACTGGTCCGCCGGCAGGGGGCCCCGGTGCAGCGCGGCGGCGTTCTCCTCGACCTGGGCGACCGTACGGCAGCCCGGGATCGGGATGGTGCGACCGCTGCGCGCCCAGATCCAGCCCAATGCGCCCTGCGCGAGAGTGCGCCCGTCGGCGGTGAGCGCGTCCCGGACCGCGCTGACCCGACGCAGCCACTCCGGTGCCGGCCGGCCACCCCGGAACCACTCCAACCAGCCCGGGGCCAACCCGCGTACGTCGTCGCGGGGCAGTGTCGACCCGGCCGAGTACTTGCCGGTGAGCAGCCCCATGCCGAGGGGCCCCCGGTTGATGCTGGCCAGGTCGTACTTGTCGCAGACGGCGAGCAGCTCGGGGGCGTCGCGCAGGACCGACAGGGTGTGTTGCACGGCGGTGGCGCCGGCGTGCCCGAAGGCGGTGGCCCGGTCGGGGCGGTCGGTGCTCCACCCGTACGCCCGGATCAGGCCCTCGGCCACCAGGTCCTCGCAGGTCCCGATCAGCGCCTGCGCCCTCGGCACCGGCAGATCGGCCAGGTGCAGCTGGTAGAGGTCGATCCGGTCGGTGCCCAACCGGCGCAGCGAGGCCGTCACGGCACTGCGCAGGTACGCGGGTGACGCGTCCTCGCCGGTGGCCTGTCGGCTGGCCTCGTCGAAGGTGTAACCCCACTTGGTGGCGATCACGGCATCGTCCCGACGACCGGCGAGCGCCCGACCGAGCACCCGCTCGCCGTGCCCGGCCCCGTACGTGTCGGCGGTGTCGAAGAGGGTGATGCCCTCCTCGAGCGCCCGGCGTACCGCCCGCACCGACTCGTCGTCGTCGACCGCGCCCCAGCCCAGCGGCTGCGCGCCCTCCGCCCAGGGTCCGCTGATCGCCCAGCACCCCATGCCGAGGGCGCTGACCTCGATGCCGCTGCGCCCCAACGTCCGTGTCGTGACTGCCATCGGCCGATCGTGCCACCTCCACCGGGTCGGGGCGTAGCAGATCCGCGGAGCGGACACGCGGGCGCACGGCGACGGTCACGGTGCGGCATGATCGGCGCCATGCGACGGCTGGGTGTGGACATCGGCGGGGTGATCATCGAGCCGGCGGACGACGACGCGGACACCTCGTTCTTCGGCGCGCACTACCTACGTACCCCCGCCGTCGACGGCGCGTTCGACGCGCTGGCGGCGCTCGGACCGACGTTCGACGAGGTGCACCTGGTGTCCAAGTGCGGGGAGGACACCGAGCGGCGGACCCGGGAGTGGTTGGCCCACCACGACTTCGCGGCACGCACCGGGATCGCCGCGCACCGGGTGCACTTCTGCCGCACCCGACCGGACAAGGCGCCCATCGCCCGGCGGCTCGGCCTGACCCACTTCGTGGACGACAAGCCGGAGGTGCTCGGCTACCTCGACTCGGTGCCGCACCGCTACCTGTTCCGACCCCGCCCGGCGCAGGTCGCCGCGCACGCCGCGCTGCTGCCGCGCGTACACCGGGTGGAGAGTTGGTCGGAGTTGACCCCGCTGCTGCGCGCCGACTAGCCGGAGGGAGGCGTGCGTCGGGCAGCCGGCGCGGCGCGGCCGGCGGCGGTCAGGACGGCCAGGCGCGGGCCAGCAGATCGCGGGTGTCGCCGAGCAGCTGCGGCAGGACCTTGGTGCGGCCGATCACCGGCATGAAGTTCGCGTCGCCACCCCAGCGCGGCACCACGTGCTGGTGCAGGTGCGCGGCGATGCCGGCGCCGGCCACCCCGCCCTGGTTCATGCCGAGGTTGAAGCCGTGGGCGTTGCTGACCTTGCGGATCACCCGCATGGCGGTCTGGGTGTACGACGCCAGCTCGGTGGTCTCCGGCACGTCCAGGTCGGTGTAGTCGGCGACGTGCCGGTAGGGGCAGACCAGCAGGTGCCCCGGGTTGTACGGGTAGAGGTTGAGCACCACGAACACGTGCTCGCCACGGGCGACCACCAGGCTCTCCTCCGGCGGCAGCTTCGGCCCCCGGCAGAACGGGCAGCCGGTGGGCTTCTCGTAGCCCTCGGCCGGGCGGTCCTCGCCGGAGATGTAGGTCATCCGGTGCGGCGTCCAGAGCCGCTCCAGGCCGTCCGCCATGCCGTCTGCCACGGCGTCGATGTCCGTGTGCCGTTCCGCCCCTGTCACGAGCCGATCCTACGGAGCGGCCTCGGCGCACCGCGACACCCGCCGTCAGGAAAACCGATTGCTGCAAGTTCTTGACGGATCAATGCCGAAGCCTGAAACTTCCATGCATCCACGTACTTCCATTCATTGATGGAGGGCTCCATGTTCCGACGGCTCGGCAGGTTCCTCGCGGCACTTGCGCTGACCGCCGCCACCACAGTGGCCGGCGTCACCCTCACCGCCGGCGCGGCCCAGGCGGACGGCTGCTACACCTGGGGACGCACCCTGTCCCAGGGGGCGTCCGGAGAGGACGTCCGACAACTCCAGATCCGGGTCGCCGGCTACCCCGGCTACGGCGCGGTGCTCACCATCGACGGCGCGTACGGCCCGGCCACCCGATCGGCGGTGATCCGCTTCCAGCAGGCGTACGGGCTGCCCGCCGACGGCATCGCCGGCCCGCAGACGTTCAACCGGCTCTACGCCCTCCAGGACGACGACTGCACACCGGTCAACTTCAGCTACCCCGAGCTGAACAAGTGCAACAGCGACTGGTCCGGGGGCGCGGTCTCGGCGAGCACCGCCCGGTTCAACGCGCTCGTCTCGATGTGGAAACTCCAGGCCATGCGGCACGCCCTCGGTGACGTGGCCATCGCGATCAGCAGCAGCTTCCGCAGCTACGCCTGCAACAGCGCGGTCGGCGGAGCGTCCAACAGCCGGCACCTGTACGGCGACGGGGTGGACCTGGTCGGATCCCCGTCGTTCTGCCGGCTCGCGCAGCAGGCCCGCAACCACGGCTTCGGGCAGATCCTCGGCCCCGGCTACCCCGACCACAACGACCACACCCACGTGGCGGCAGTCGGCGGCTGGTCAGCGCCGAACTGCGGCATCTGACCCGAGGGCGTCACCCCCGGGAGTCACCCGCCTGGCGAAGATCGAACCAGACAGAGACCGCGCCCGACAAAGAGCGCGCCTGGCGAAGATCGCGCTCGTACATGGAAGTAGTGGCCTCCGCGATGTCGGAGGCCACTACTTCCTCGATCGAGCGCGATCATGCGTCGAGCTGACGCCACGCGGACAGCACGCGGACAGCACGCGGGCGCCACGCGGACCGGGACAGGGCGGTCCGGCTACTCCGCGGCGGCGGAGGGGCCGATGTTGGTCCGCGAGCTGACCACGTCGAGCACGTGGGTCACCGCCTCGGCGACCGGTACCCCGTTGCGCTGGGAGCCGTCGCGGTAGCGGAAGGAGACCGTCCCGGCGGCCACGTCGTCGTCGCCGGCGATCACCATGAACGGGATCTTCTGCTGCTGCGCGGTCCGGATCTTCTTCTGCATCCGGTCGTCACCCGCGTCCACCTGGGCCCGGATGCCCTCGGCGCGCAGCGCCGCGACGAAGCCGTGCAGGTAGTCGGTGTGGTCCTCGCGGATCGGGATGCCCACCACCTGCACCGGCGCCAGCCAGGCCGGGAACGCGCCCGCGTAGTGCTCGGTGAGCACCCCGAAGAACCGCTCGATCGACCCGAACAGCGCCCGATGGATCATCACGGGCCGCTGCCGGCTGCCGTCGGCGGCCTGGTACTCCAGGCCGAACCGCTCCGGCTGGTTGAAGTCCACCTGGATGGTGGACATCTGCCAGGTCCGGCCGATCGCGTCGCGGGCCTGCACGGAGATCTTCGGCCCGTAGAACGCCGCGCCGCCCGGGTCGGGCACCAGCTCCAGGCCGGAGGTCGCGGCGGCGGTGCGCAGCGCCTCGGTGGCCTCCGCCCAGTCCTCGTCGGCGCCGATGAACTTCGGCGAGTCGTCGCGGGTCGACAGCTCCAGGTAGAAGTCGTCCAGACCGTAGTCGCGCAGCAGGTCGAGCACGAAGCTGAGCAGCGTGGACAACTCGCCGGCCATCTGCTCACGCGTGCAGTAGATGTGCGAGTCGTCCTGGGTCAGGCCCCGGACCCGGGTCAGGCCGTGCACGACGCCGGACTTCTCGTACCGGTAGACGGTGCCGAACTCGAACATCCGCAGCGGCAGCTCCCGGTACGACCGCCCGCGCGACCTGAAGATCAGGTTGTGCATCGGGCAGTTCATCGCCTTGAGGTAGTAGTCCGCGCCCTCCAGCTGCATGGGCGGGAACATGGTGTCCGCGTAGTACGGCAGGTGACCGGAGGTCTGGAACAGCTGCGCCTTGGAGATGTGCGGGGTGTTGACGAACTCGTACCCCGCCTGCTCGTGCCGCTGCCGCGAGTAGTTCTCCATCTCGCGGCGGATGATGCCGCCCTTGGGGTGGAAGACCGCGAGGCCGGAGCCGATCTCGTCGGGGAAGCTGAACAGGTCCAGGTCCGCGCCGAGCTTGCGGTGGTCGCGCCGGGCGGCCTCCTCCAACAGCTTCAGGTACGCCTTGAGCTCGTCACGGGTCGGCCACGCGGTGCCGTACACCCGCTGTAGTTGGGGGTTCTTCTCCGACCCCCGCCAGTATGCGGCGGCGGAGCGCATCAGCTTGAACGCGCCGATCAGTCGGGTGGTCGGCAGGTGCGGACCCCGGCACAGGTCCGACCAGCAGACCTTGTCCTCCTTGGCGTCGAGGTTGTCGTAGATGGTCAGCTCACCGCCGCCCACCTCCATCACCTCGTCGGTGTCCAGACCCTCGCCCTTGACCTCGATCAATTCCAGCTTGAACGGCTCGTCGGCCAGCTCGGAGCGCGCCTCGTCGAGGCTGCCGAAGCGGCGGCGACGGAACCGCTGCCCGGACTTGACGATCTCCTGCATGCGCTTCTCGAGCTTGCTGAGGTCATCGGGCTGGAACGGCTTGTCGACGTCGAAGTCGTAGTAGAAGCCGTTCTCGATGGGCGGGCCGATGCCCAGCTTGGCCTCGGGGAAGATGTCCTGCACGGCCTGGGCGAGGACGTGCGCGGTGGAGTGACGCAGCACGTTGAGCCCGTCGGGCGAGTCCAGGCTGACCGGCTCGACGACGGTCTCCTCGGCCGGCGACCAGTCCAGGTCGCGCAGCTGGCCCTGCGGGTCGCGGACCACGACGATCGCCTTGGGGCCGTTCGCGGGCAGTCCGGCCGCGGCCACCGCGTCGGCCGCCGTGGTCCCGGCGGCGACGACGACGGGGTCGGCCACGGCGGGGGTACGGGGTGCGGACACGGTGACTCCTCCAAGCGGTACGAAACGGTGCCGATCCTCGGCTCCTGCCGATGCTATCGGTCGCCCCGCCCCCGACCGGGAACGGCACCTTCGTTACCGCCGGCGTTGAACCTTTCGCGCCCGCCAGCCGAACTAGAAGGTGTGGCCGGAACCGGTGCCGGCCGCGTCGACACGGATGGGGGCACGAGATGGCGAGCACGGACGGCGGTGGCCGCCGGCGGCGGATCGGGGCGGCGACCGCGGTGACCGCCGCCGGGCTGCTGCTCTGGCCTGGCGCGGCGTACGCGGCGGACGTCACGACCACCCCGACCGAGGCGCGGCAGGGTGACGCCGTACGCCTGGAGTTCAGCGTCCCGGAGGAGCGGACCGGCACGAAGACCACGCGGATCGAGGTCCGGTTGCCGACCGACGCGCCGATCGCCGAGGTCTACCCGATGTCGGTGGACGGGTGGGCGCCCCGGATCAGCTCCCGCGACCTGGACAAGCCGGTGGCCGGTATCCACTCCTCCGGTGTGAGCACGGTGACGACCGCGGTGACCTGGGTCCGGGTCGGTGAGAGCGGCCCCGGTCCGGCCCGGTTGGCGCTGTCCATGGGGCCGATGCCCCAGGCGGAGCGGCTCACCTTCGAGGTCGTCCAGACGTACGCCGACGGCACGGTGATCAGGTGGGCGGACGCCACCGGCCCGCACCGGGCCCCGACGCTCACCTTGCTGCCGGCGGCCCCGGGCGCCGCCGGGCCGGCCACCCACGGCGGCGGCCACGGCGCACCGGCGGCCGGCGCACCGGCCGCTGGGGGCAACGGTGCCGACGGCGCCCCGGGCGGCGGTGTCGACGGCGACACGGGCGGCGGTGCGGGCGGCGCCGACGAGGAGTCCGGCAACGCGGACGGGATGCTGGCCGCCGGTCTGCTGGCCGGGCTGGGCGGCGGCGCGGCGATCGGCTGGCTTGTCAGCCGGTGGCGCCGACGCGACCCGGACGAGGCCACCGCACTCGCCAAGGTCACCGGCGACCCGGACGAGACCGCCACGTCGGAGACGCCGCAAGACGAGGCCGCCACCCTGGCCGAGATAACGGGCCGGGCGGACACGGCCGCGCAGCCCACCGCGACGGCCGGCCGGGCGAACGACGCCACGACGCTCGCCGAGACCACCGGCCACGCGGACAGGACCGCAGCGAGCGCCGACCGGACCTCGACCGACGCGCAGCCTGCCGACCCGCGCCCGGTAGACCCGCGGCAGGTAGACCCGCGCCCGGCGGACGCGACGCCCGCTGTTTCCGCGGCATCGCGGTGATCCACTCGGCTTTCCGGAAATCGCGGCATCAGAGCCGCGCGGACAGCCGGATTTGCCGGTGATCCACTCGGCTTTCCGGAAACCGCGGCAACCGAGCCGCGCGGACGCCCCGATTTGCAGGAAGCCGAGTTGATCGCTGCGCGGACGGCCAACTCCGACCGCGCGAGCACGGCAGACCGCGCGAGCCCGGCAGCCGGGACAGCCCAGGGCGGCCGCGCGAGCACAGCAGACCGCGCGGGCACGACAGCCGGGACAGCCCGGGTGGCCAGGTCCGTCTCGGCGTCAGGGGAGCCAGGTCGGTAGCGGCTCGCGGGCGGACAGCCAGGACTCGGGCACCCCGCCCGGGGTGCCGACGCCGGTGTACGCGGCCACCACCGCGCCCGCGATCGCGGCCGTGGTGTCCACGTCCCCACCGGCGCGCACGCACGTCCGGATCGCCGTCGGATAGTCGTCGAGATGGGTGGCGGCCACCCAGAGGGTGAACCCGACGGTGTCCTGGGCGGTCACTCGGGAACCGTTGCCGAGCGCCGCCACCACCCGGGGAAGCGGCCGGCCGAGCAGCCCGGCCGCCCGGTGTACGCCCCGATGCACCTCGGTGCCCGGGTCCAGCGCGGCGGCGATCCCGGCGAGCAGCCGTTCCGGTGCTGGCCGGTGCCCGTCGAGGCGGGCCCGGGCCGCCAGCGCGGCAGCGACCGCTACGGCGACGGCACCGGCGATTCCCTCCGGGTGCGCGTGCGTCACCTCGGCGGAGGCGCGGGCCTGCGCCGCGGCGCGCGCGGTCGAGTCGGCGAAGTACGCGCCCAGCGGACCGACCCGCATCGCCGCCCCGTTGCCGCAGGAGCCCTGCCCGTCGAAGGCGGAGGCGGCGGCAAGTGGCCACGGGGTGCCGGTGCGGATCAGCTCCAGGATCAGCATCGCGCCCGCGCCGTAGCCTCGGCGCGGAGCGCACCGCTCGGCGAAGGACAGCGCCAGCCGGTCCCGGTCGACGCCGCCGGAGTCGGCCAGTTGGGCGAGGACCGAGCAGGCCATCTCGGTGTCGTCGGTCCATTCCCAGGGTGCCGGTGGCAGCGCGCCGCCGGCGGCGAAGTCCTCGGCCGCCGGCCCCGGCAGGAAGAACTGCGCGCCGAGCGCGTCGCCGGTGGAGAGACCGGCGAGGCTGTCCCGGGCGAGCGCCAGGCGGGCATCGGCGAACAGGGTGAACGACATCGTCGTACCAGCTTGCCCGGTCGGCAGGCACGTCGCAACGCGATCAACTTGCCAGGCCAAGTACGGTCTTGTCGTGGCCTCCGTGCTCCTGGTCGAAGACGATCACGTCGTACGCGGCGCGATGCTGCGGTCCCTCACCGACCGGGGGCATGCCGTGCACGCCGTGGGTACGGCGTTGGACGCCCTGCGTCGGGTCGCCGCGGAGACACCCGACCTGGTGGTGCTGGACCTCGGCCTGCCCGATCTGGACGGCTCGGACGCGCTGCGGATGCTGCGCGGCATCACCGACGTTCCGATCATCATCGCCACCGCCCGGGACGACGAGCAGTCGGTGGTCAAGTTGCTGCGCGCCGGCGCCGACGACTACATGGTGAAGCCGTTCACCGGGGCGCACCTGGACGCGCGGATCACCACCGTGCTGCGCCGGGCCGGCCGGGCCAGTCGGACGGTGCAGCCCGCGGTGCACAGCGTCGGCGGGCTGCGGGTGGACGTGGGCGAGCGCAGCGCCCAGCTCGACGGGGAGCCGCTGGCGCTCACCCGCAAGGAATTCGACCTGTTGGCGTATCTCGCCGCACGACCTGGGCGGGTAGTGTCCCGCCGGGAACTCTTGGAGGAGGTATGGCGGCAGCCATCGGTCGGCGAGGATCAGACCATCGACGTTCACCTGTACTGGCTCCGCAGAAAGATGGGCGAGTCCGCAGCGAAGCCGCGCTACCTGCGCACCGTGCGGGGGGTCGGGTTCCGGCTGGTGGCACCGGACTGAGGACCGCGCTGGCCCTGCTCACGGCCGGTATGTGCAGTCTCGTCGCGCTCGCGTTCCTGATTCCCCTCGGGCTCAGCCTGCGCGAGCAGAGCCGGGACGAGGCGATCGCCGACGCGGCACGGCGCAGCGCGCTGGTGACCGGCGCGCTGGCGGTGAGCACCGACCCGGCGGTCGTCGAGCGCGCCGTGGTGGCCAGCGCGGAGGGCGCCCCCACCCGGCCGGTGGTGCACGGGTTGGGGCTGGACGAGTCCGCCGGTCGGGCCGGTGGCAGTGACCTGGAACGGGCCCGCGCCGACCGGCAGTCGGTGGTCGTCGACGTCGACGGGGGTGTGCTCCGGCTGGACCCGGTCGTCCTCGGTGACCGGACGGCCGTGGTCGAGGTGTTCCTGCCGGACTCGACGCTCGGCGAGGGCGCCGGTGGCACCTGGCTGCTGTTGCTCGCGGTCGGCGCGGCGATGACCGGCGCGGCGGTGCTGGTGGTCGACCGGGTCGCCGCCCGTGCGGTGGACTCGACCCGGGGTCTGGTCAAGGCCGCGCTCTCCATCGGGGACGGCGACCTGGGCGTACGCGTCGAGCCGACCGGTCCGCGTGAGCTGGCCGAGGCCGGGTACGCCTTCAACCGGATGGCGGACCGGCTGGACGCCGCCCGCACCGACGAGCGGGAGTTGGTGGCCGACCTGTCGCACCGTCTGCGTACCCCGTTGACGGTGCTGCGGTTGGACGCCGAGGCGTTGGAGTCCGACGACACCAGCGTGGGGTCGTTCAGCCCGGCCGAGCTGGACCGGCTGCGCGGCATTCGGCGGATCCGACAGGCGATCGTCACCCTGGAGGGTGAGATCGACGTGTTGATCAAGACCACCCGTAAGGCGGTGGCGCACGAGGCCGGGCCGGCGATGTGCGACGTCAGCGAGGTGGTCCGGGACCGGATGGTGTTCTGGGCGGCCCTCGCGGGCGACCAGAACCGGCCGCACCGGGTCAACGGCGCGCAGTTGCGCATTCCGGCGCCGGTGCCGCGCGCCGAGTTGGCCGCCGCGCTGGACGCGGTGATCGGCAACGTCTTCCGGTACACCCCGCAGGGCACCGCGTTCGAGGTGGCCGTGTCCCGGCGCGACGGCTATGTGGCGATCCGGATCGACGACGCCGGCCCCGGCATCGCCAACCCGGACCGGGCGCTGCGCCGGGGCGCCAGCGACCAGGGCTCGACCGGGCTCGGCCTGGACATCGCCAAGCGGGTGGCGTTGCAGGCCAACGGGTCGGTGAGCATCGACCGCGCCCGGCTGGGCGGGGCCAGCGTGGTGATGCTGCTCGCCGACCCGGAGGCGACGCCTCGGCAGGTAAGCCGCTTCGGCCTGGTGGGTCGGATGGCCCGCGATGCCCGGGACACGAAGTCCAGTGGACGTCGCTGGCCCCGCCAGCGCCCCACCGACGACTGACCGGGTCGACGCCGGGGCTGTGCGCCGGCGCAAGTCTTCCTTAGATCGCGGTTAACGACCGCGTCGGACCGGCCGTGAGCTGACAGGATCACAGCACGAACCCACCAGTTCCACCGGCCGAGCGCAGCACGCACCCACGGCCGGTGGAGCCGCGCGCGCGGCGGGAGTCTCAGGTCCCCCCACACCCACGCTCCCGCCGCGCGCCCTGCTCTCCCGACCCGACCCGCCCAGCCCAGGGCCCGGCCCGCGTAGCCACGCCCCGAGCGACCGGCCGGGCCGAACAGCCGCCCGGGGCGAACAGCTAGCCGGGCCGAACAGCCGCCCGGGGTGAACAGCTAGCCGGGCCGCGTAGCCGTCCGGGGCGCGCAGCTGAGCGGTCGGCAAGCTCAGCCGGCGGTGGCGAGGTAGGCGTCGATCTCGTCGCTGATCCGCTGCTTGCCGGCGGTGTCGAGGAAGGACGCGGTCACCGCGTTGCGGGCCAGCCCGGTCAGCCCCTCGGCGCCGACGCCGAGCAGGCGGGCCGCCACCGCGTACTCGTCGTTGAGAGTCGTGCCGAACATCGGCGGGTCGTCGGAGTTGATGGTGACCAGCAGGCCCGCCTCGACCAGCCGGGGCAGCGGGTGCTCGTCGAGGTTGGCCACCGCCCTGGTCCGGACGTTGGAGGTCGGGCAGACCTCCAACGCGATCTGCCGCTCGGCCAGGTACGCGAGCAACTGCGGGTCCTGCGCGGCGGAAATGCCGTGCCCGATCCGCTCGGCGCCCAGCTCGTGCAGCGCGTCCCAGACGGTCTGCGGGCCGGTGGTCTCCCCGGCGTGCGGCACCGAACGCAGCCCGGCGGCGCGGGCCTGGTCGAAGTAGGGCCGGAACTGCGGCCGGGGTACGCCGATCTCCGGGCCGCCGAGACCGAAACTGACCAGCCCGTCCGGGCGCTCGTCCAGCGCGATGCGCAGCGTCTCCTCGGCGGCCGGCAGACCGGCCTCGCCGGGGATGTCGAAGCACCAACGCAGCTCGATGCCGAAGTCGGCCAGGGCACGCTTACGGGCGTCCTCGATCGCCTCGCAGAACGCCGGGGCGGGGATGCCCCGACGCACGTGCGAGTACGGGGTGATGGTCAGCTCCGCGTACCGGACCTGTTGGCGGGCCAACTCCCGGGCCACCTCGTGGGTGAGGATCCAGACGTCCTCCGGGTCGCGGATGAGGTCCACGACGCTCAGGTAGACCTCGATGAAGTGCGCGAAGTCGCGGAACTCGAAGTAGCTGGCGAGCGCCTCGGGATCGGCCGGCACGGGGGTACGTCCCTCGTGGCGGGCGGCCAACTCGGCGACGATCCGGGGCGAGGCGGAGCCGACGTGGTGCACGTGCAGCTCCACCTTGGGCAGGCCGGCGATGAAGGTGGGCAGGTCGGTCACGGGTTCTCCTGAGCATGGTCACCGGTGCGGGCGACGACGAAGACACGGCGGAACGGGAAGTACACCTGACCCTGCCGCACCGGGTACGCCGCGGTGAGGCGTACCCCCAGCTCGGCCCGGAAGGCCGACCAGCCGGCGGCGTCCAGCGCGGCCCGGACCGGGCGCAACGCGGTGCCCTCCATCCAGGCCAGCACCGGGTGCTCGGCGGCGGGTCGAGCCGGCAGCAGGTGCACGTAGGTAGTCTCCCAGGCGTCCACCGCGCAGCCGGCGGCGGTCAGCAGCGCCGCGTAGTCGGCCGGGTCGTCGACCGGGTCCGCGCGCAGCAGCGGGGCGAGATCGGCCCGCCAGGTCGGCCGGTCGGCGACCTCCCGCAGGGCGCGGTGCGATCCGGCGGCGAAGTTGCCGGGGACCTGCATGGCGAGCCACGCCCCGGCGGGCAGCTCGACGGCCCAGCGGCGCAGCAACTCCTGGTGGCCGGGGACCCACTGCAGCGCCGCGTTGCTGACCACCACGTCCTCGTCGCCGGCCGGACGCCAGTCGCGCAGGTCGGCGACGGTGAAATCGACGGGTACGCCGAGGGTCTCGGCCCGGTCGATCATGTCGGGTGAGGAGTCGAGGCCGAGCACCCGGCTCGTCGGCCAGCGCTCGGCGAGGGTGGCGGTGAGCTGGCCGGGCCCGCAGCCGAGGTCGACCACCGTCCGGGGGCGCTCGGCCGGGATCCGGGCGACGAGGTCGTGAAACGGCCGGGATCGCTGGTCGCCGAATCGCAGGTAGGCCGTCGGATCCCACATGATCGCCTCCCAAACCGTACGTCCGTATTGTTTTACGGTACGGCTCGTCTGGCCGGGCGGCAACCCGATCACTAGGCTCGGGGGCATGGAACAGCGCAGCTTCAACCGGCTCGGCCGGACCGTTGGCGCGGTCGGTCTGGGCGCCTGGCAACTCGGTGCCGACTGGGGCACCGTCAGCGAGGACGACGCGATGGCGGTGCTCGCCGCCGCCGTGGACGCCGGGGTCACCTTCCTCGACACCGCCGACGTCTACGGCGACGGACGCAGCGAACAGCTGATCGGGCGCTTCCTGCGCACCCGACCCGACGCCGGGCTGACCGTCGCCACCAAGATGGGCCGCCGCGTCGAGCAGCGGCCGGAGGCGTACACCCTGGCCAACTTCCGGCAGTGGACCGACCGCTCCCGGGCCAACCTGGGCATGGACACCCTCGACCTGGTCCAGCTGCACTGCCCGCCCACCGAGGTCTTCTCCTCCGACGAGGTCTTCGACGGCCTGGACACCCTCGTCGCCGAGAAGGCCATCGCCGGCTACGGCGTCAGCGTCGAAACGTGCGACCAGGCCCTCACCGCGATCGCCCGGCCGGGCGTGGCGAGCGTGCAGATCATCCTCAACGCGGTCCGCCACAAGCCCCTGGAGCGGGTCCTGCCGGCCGCCGCGGCAGCCGGTGTGGGCATCATCGCCCGGGTGCCGCTGGCCAGCGGCCTGCTCTCCGGTCGCTACGACGAGCACACCGAGTTCCCCGCCGACGACCACCGCAACTACAACCGGCACGGAGCCGCGTTCGACGTCGGGGAGACGTTCTCCGGGGTCGACTTCGACCGGGGTCTGGCCGCCGTACGCCGGCTGGCCCCGCTCGTTGACGCGGACCGCACGATGGCGCAGTTCGCGCTGCGCTGGGTGCTCGACCAGGCGGGCGTCACCGTGGTCATCCCCGGCGCCCGCGACGCCGAGCAGGCCCGCCGCAACGCCGCCGCGGCGGACCTGTCCCCGCTGACCGACGAGCAGTTGGCAGCCGTACGCGCGACCTACGACGAGCTGATCCGCCCGCAGGTGCACGACCGGTGGTGACCCGCGCGCCCGGGGTGCTCGCGTCGGCCTGTCCGACCGGCGATGCTGGACGGCGGCGAGCCGCCCCGGGCGGCGGAGAGGGGACGCGATGAGGGGCTGGCTTCCGCTCACCCTCGGCCTGCTGGCCGTGGTGATCGGTGCGGTGTGGACGGTCCAGGGCCTCGGCTACGTCAGCGGCAGCGTGATGACCGACGAGAAGATCTGGGCGGTGCTCGGCCCGCTCGTGACGCTGGCCGGGCTCGTGGTGCTCTGGCTGGGCCTGCGCTCGCGCCGACGCTGAGCGCCCACTCCACTGGGGAGTTCTGCGTACGGGGAAAGCCCCGCATCCCGGCCGGGATGCGGGGCTTTCACAGCGACCCTCGGGCCGGATCGTCCCACTGACCGGCGGAGGCCGGTCGTCCTACTCAGATGGGACGGACCTGCTCGGCCTGCGGGCCCTTCTGACCCTGAGCAATCTCGAACTCCACCCGCTGGTTCTCCTCCAGCGAGCGGTAGCCGCTGGTCTGGATGGCCGAGAAGTGGACGAACACGTCAGCACCCCCACCATCGACGGTGATGAAGCCGAAGCCCTTGTCTGCGTTGAACCACTTCACGGTTCCCTGAGCCATGTGTATCTCCCTCTAAAAACTGGCGGCCGTGCACGCCGTCCGGCCGATTGGCCGTTTTTGAGCAGCGACGCCTGAGTCGGCCCCACGAAGGAGACTTCTCTCAACCCACGCCATCTCGCAACAGCGGGGACCAGCAAATCACGGACGCAAAAAGTCTGTCACGACCTCTCCGACGAATTTCTCCGACATGTGACCTGACGGATGCCTCAGGTGCGCTGGGCGGCGTCCGATGCCATGCGAAAGCCCCCTTCCCATCGATGCGGGAAGGGGGCTGAAGTCGCTGCTGGTCAGTCCGGCCAGCTGCCGGTCATCCGGCGGACGCCGACCGCGCCGCCCCGGTCCACGGCGGCCCGGACGACCGCGAAGATGGCGCCCTGCAACGCCGCGGCGGCCAGGATCTCGCCCCAGCCGCGATCCTCGTCGGTCGCGCTGGGCGCCTCGCCGTCGCCGGCGGTGACCTTCCAGACCTGCCGGAAGATCGCCCCGGCCACCGTGCCCGCGGCGATGCCCAACAGCACGCCGACCGGCCGGTACGCGACCCTGCCGATGCTCTTACTCACCTACGCCTCCCCCGCACGATCATCAGCACCACCACGGTGGCCACCGCACCGGCGGCGATGGCCGCCCACGGCACCGGGTTGCGTCGCACCATCTCGCCCTTGTCGTACGCCTGCGCGCGAACCAACTCGCCCTTCTCGTACGCCTGCGCCCGTGCCCTCCCGGCGCCACGCGCGGCCTGCCCGCGGACCCGGGCGACGGTCTGCGCCGCCTGCTCACGCATCCGCTCCTTGGCCTGCTCGGCGGACTCCTTGAGCCGCGCCTTGACGTCGGCCTTGGCGGCCAACGCCTCCATCGTCTCGCCCAACTCGACGCGGGTACGACGGATCTCCTCGCGGAGAGCCTCCGTGTCGCCGGTCCCGTTGCCGGTCATTGCCGCCCCCTGTCCTTCACCGCGGCGGTGACGGTGTCCATGTCTGCCCGCAGGCTGCGGACCGTGGCCGCCGGGACCGGCGGGACGGCCCGGCTGACCTGCTTCTTGCCCACCAGAGCGAGGACGCCGGCCACCAGGAAGCAGGCCACCGCCACGAGCAGCGCCGCGGCCCAGGCGGGCAACACAAGGTCGAGCAGCAGGATCGCCGTGGCGACCAGCGCGCCCAGGCCGAAGAACGCGAGCGCGCCGCCGCCGCCGAACAGGCCGATCCCGATGCCTGCGTGCTTGCCCTTCTGGGTCAACTCCGCTCGGGCCAGCGTCAGTTCGTCCCGCACGAGGCGGGAGATCTGCTCGGTGGCCCGCTGCACCAGCTCGGCGGTGGAGGGCTCGCTCCCGTTCTGGGATGTGCGGGCTTTCGCCACGTCAGCCATGCTGTCCTCCTTTCCTCATCACCGCGCTGTATGCCCGGAGTCGCCGCCCGTCAATCCTAAAGCGCGCCGAGCAGCTCACCGTCCCGGTTGTCCGGACGCCGCGCCGCCGATACGCGGCCAGCCGCCGCGATCACGCCAGAGACGTCCGGCAGCACATCCCCCACCCAAGCCCGACCAAACCTCCCACCCCGACCACCCTTTCCCGGTTCCGGTACGCCGGGCAATTTCGACGTGGTGATCATGGGGTTGCCGGGAACGAACCCGGCGAAGCTCCCCGTGAAACCCATGATCGTCAGGGACGAACGGCAAGATCGCGCTCAATCCTGGTTGTAGTGGCCTCGGCGGGAATGGAGGCCACTACAACCAGGAAATTGCGCGATCTTGGGCAGGCGGGGCGGGCGGGGTGGGCGGAGCGGGACAGGGCGGCGGGGCAGCGAGCGGGACGTGCGGGACAGGGTGGGCGGGGGCGGGTCAGGGGCGGGATTCTTCGGGGCCTACGAAGGCTTCGCTGCGGGCGTCGCCGTCGTCGCTGCCACCGAAGACCCGGGCGTCGTCGGGCGCCTCGGTCTCGGACAGGCGGCGGGCCGGGCGCCGCGGCTGCACCCACTGCCAGGACAGGTTGCTGTTGGCGTCACCCAGCTCGGTGCGCAGCCGGGGCATCGCGGTCGGGCGGTTGTCCCGGATCCAGGCGACCAGGTGCTCCCGGACGAGGCAGCGCAGGTCCCACAGACTGCCCGCGTCGGCGGCGCTGACCAGCGCGCGCAACCGCACCGTCCCGCCGGTGGCGTCGGTGACCTGGAGGACGCAGACCCGCCCGTCCCACAGCTCGGTGCCCTCGACCAGGCGCCGCAGCTCCTCGCGCATGGTCTGCACCGGCACCGCCCAGTCGACGTCGAACTCGGCGGTGCCGAGCACCGCCGCCTCGGTGCGGGTCCAGTTCTGGAACGGCTTGCTGGTGAAGTACGAGGTGGGCAGGATCAACCGGCGGTCGTCCCAGATCTGCACCACGACGTAGCTGAGGGTCAGCTCCTCGATCCGACCCCACTCCCCCTCGACGACGACCACGTCGTCGAGCCGGACGGCGTCGCTGAAGGCGAGTTGGAGGCCGGCGAAGACGTTGCCGAGCAGGCTCTGCGCGGCGAGCGCGGCCACCACACCGACGACACCGGCCGAGGTCAGCACACCGGCGCCGATGCCCCGCACGCTGGGGAACGTCATCAGCATCACGCCGACGGTCAGGATGACGATCACCGCGATGGTCAGTCGGCGCAGCATCACCACCTGGGTCCGTACCCGTCGGGCGTGCCGGTTGTCCGGTACGTCGACCCGGAACCGGGCCAGCGCGGTGTCCTCCACGACGACCAGCAGGCAGGCGACCAGCCAGGCGGTGGTGGCGATGACGCCGAGGATGAGCAGGTGCAGCAGCAGGCGCCGCCAGCTCTCGCCGACGGCGTACCCGGTGCTGAAGCGGACGGCGAACTGCACGGCCAGGACCGTCCCGGCGACCTGGAACGGGCGGTGCGCATGATCGGTCAACTCGGTCAACAGCAGCGACCGGCGGCCGAACCGCCGGGTCAGCCGGTGGATGGCCTCGACCAGGAACAGGGCGACTGCCGCCGCGATGAGCGCGGCGACGGCCGTTTCGAGATAGTTCTGCACGGCTTCGGTGCTCCCCTTCGACGAGGCGTCGGGCACTTCGGGCAAAAGCCCAAGAGTGCCCGACGACCCGGGAATCGACCAGTTCAGACCTTGCGGTACCGGGACTGGAGGAAGCAGTAGACGCCGAAGGCGGCGATGCCGAGGGCGACCAGGGTCAGCAGGAACATCCCGTACGACTGCTCACCCAGGGTGTGCAGCGCGGCGTCCAGACCACGGGCCTTCTCCGGGTCGTAGTTCACCGCCGCCACGATGACCAGCAGACCGGCGATGCCGTACGCGACGCCCTTGGCGATGTATCCGGCCATGCCCAGCCGGCGGGCGAGCTTGCGGGTCTTCGGGCTCATCTCGCCGGTCTTGAGGTGCTTCTCGAACTTCTTGCGGGCACCGTAGATCACCAGGCCGACGCCGATCGCGGCGACCACCAGCCCGGCCAGGCCGACCAGCCAGCGGCCGCCGCTGGAGGTCATCAGCTTGCCGGTCAACGCCTCCTGCTGGTCGGCGCTGTTCGACCCGGCGTCCTTGAAGACCTTGAACGCGGTCCAGGCGAAGTAGAGGTAGACGATGGTCCGGCCGGCCGAGGCGAGCCGCTCGGTGACCCGCTCCCTGCCGCGCTCGGCGCGGTGCCCGACCGCCGCCTCCAGCGCCTGCCAGATCGCCATCGCGAGCAGGCCGACCGCGACGGCGATGACCAGGAACTTGCCGAGGGGCTGTGCGGAGAGGGTACGCAGAGCGCCGGACTGGTCGCCGTCGTCGGACGACGTGCCGAACGCGATCTGCAACGCCAACCAGGCGAAGAGGAGGTGGACGACGCCGTAGCCGATGAAGCCGGCCCGGGCGAGAATTTCCAGCCACCGGCTGTCCGCCGTTCGGGAGGCGGTGGCTTCGGCGCTACGGGTGAGTGACATGGCGTCACAATCTCCGATTCGGAAGATTCCCAAACGTCGGCCACCGCCGCCCGCCCAGGTCAGCTGCCCGGGTTGCGGGACACCCGGATCTTGACCTGCTGGTCGGTCACGCTGTCCAGGGTGACCGCGAAGCCCCCGGCCTCGGTGGCCTGCTGGCCGGTGGTGAGGGTGAGCTGCTCCCCGGCGACCTCGACGGTCACCTGGTCACCCTCGGCGCCGACCAGTTTGGCCTCGACGCCGAGGATGGTGGCGCTGGCGTCGACACCCCGCTCGAAGGTGACCGTGCAGGCGTCCAGCCCGCAGTCGGTGGAGGCGCCCTGCGAGCTGCACCCGGCGAGTACGGCGAGGCCGAGCGCCAGGGCCGCGAAGAGGCCGGCGGCGCGGCGGACGGAGGGAATGGGCATGGTGGCGGGTCGGTTCGTCACCCCGCCAAGAGTACGAGACAGCCGCGAGGTCGGCGCTGAACCGTGATCACCCGGTGGGTGACCAGCGCGCGGGGGCACCGGCTAGGGTCCGGGACATGCCGTTCGACATCGCCCGCACCCGGGCCGCCTACCCCGCCCTGACCGAGGGCTTCGTCCACTTCGACGGGGCCGGAGGCACCCAGACCGCGGCGGGTGTGATCGACGCGGTCGCCGACGCCATGCGGGCGGCGGTCGGCAACCGCAGCGCCGCCTCCGTCCCTGGCCGCCGGTCGTTGGAGCTGGTGGCCGAGGCCCGCTCGGCGGTGGCCGACCTGCTCGGCGCCGACCCTGCCGGTGTGGTGCTCGGCCCGAGTGCCACCGCGCTGACGTACACCCTGGCCCGTACGCTCGGCGCGGCCTGGCGCCCGGGTGACGAGGTGGTGGTCTCCCGGCTCGACCACGACGCGAACGTGCGGCCGTGGGTGCAGGCAGCCGAGGCGGCCGGCGCGACGGTGCGGTGGGCCGAGGTCGACCGGCACACCGGTGAGCTGCCCGCGGCCCAGTACGCCGACCTGGTCGGTGAGCGGACCCGGCTGGTCGCGGTGACCGCCGGCAGCAACGCCATCGGCACCATGCCGGACGTGGCGGCGATCGCCAAGACCGCGCACGCGGTCGGGGCGGTGGTCTGCGTCGACGGGGTGCACTCGGTGCCGCACGGGCCGACCGACCTGACCTCGCTCGGGGCCGACGTGCTGGTCACCAGCGCGTACAAGTGGTCGGGGCCGCACCTGGCGGCGATGGTGGCCGACCCGGCCCGGTGGGCGGCGCTGCGTCCGACGAAGCTGGTGCCGTCCTCGGACGCGGTTCCGGAGCGGTTCGAGTACGGCACGCCGAGCTTCCCGCTGCTGGCCGGGGTGACCGCCGCCGTGGAGCACCTGGCGACGTTGGACCCGGACGCGGTCGGGGACCGGCGGGCGCGGCTGCGGGCCGGTCTGGCCGCCGCCCAGGCACACGAGGAGGCACTGCTGGACCGGCTGCTCGCCGGGTTGGCGCAGCGGCCGGGGATCACCGTCTACGGCTCACCGGCCCGGCGCTGCCCGACGGTCTCGTTCCGGGTCGCCGGGATGTCGCCGACGGCCACCCAGGACGCGTTGGGCGCGGCCGGCTTCTGCCTCTCCGTCGGCGACTACTACGCCTACGAGTACTTCCAGATGATGGGGCTGCGCGACAGCGGCGGCGCGGTGCGGGCCAGCATCTACCACTACAACACGGCCGACGAGGTGGACCGGTTGCTCGGCGAACTCGACGCGCTTGCCGAGACCGCGGGGACAATGGCCGGATGAGCACCCTGGTCGAGGACAACCCGGCGAAGCACCGCTTCGAGATCCTGGTCGACGACGCGCTTGCCGGTTTCACCGCGTACCTGCCGCGCGGGGAGGTTCTGGTCTTCACCCACACCGAGGTGGATCGGAGCTTCCAGGGCAAGGGGGTGGGCGGGGCGCTGATCCGGGGCACCCTGGACGAGATTCGGTCCCGTGGCACGAAGGTGGTGCCGCAGTGCCCCTTCATGGCCGCGTTCATCGACAAGCACCCCGAGTACGCCGACCTAATCGCCGACCTCACGTAGGGCGCGACTGTCAGCGGGTGCCGGTGAGCACCTCGGCGGCGGCCCGTCCGCTGGCCCGGGTGGCGCCGTGGGTGGCCAGGTGCACCGCCCCGGTGACCAGTTCGGGCACGCCCAGCTCGACCACCACCGCGTCCGGCCGGCTGGCCAACGCGCGGTGCACGGCGTCGCGCATCCACTCGTGCCGGTGCAGGTCCCGCACCACCAGGACCAGGGGACGGGTGCCCGCCCCGGTGCCGGGGTCGTCCGGCACGTCGGGTTCGGCGTAGCGGACGGTGCGGGTGCCGGGCAGCAGCTCGCCCAGTGGCCCGCCGATGCCCCACGGGGTCTCCGCGCCGATGGCGATGTTGCGCAGCGGCTCGAACTCGACGACGTGGGCCGCGCGGGTCAGTGGCAGCGTGACCGTCGAGCCCGGGGCGGCGGTGACCCGGACGGCCCGGCGGGCGGCGACCAGCCCCACGTCGGCGGCGGCGCGCGCGCCGGCCGAGCCGGCGGTGCGGGCGGCCACCGTCCAGGCGGCGAGTTGGCCGACGCGCTTGGCGGCCTCGGCGAGGCGTTCCTCGGGCAGTTCGCCGGAGACGACGGCGGCCACGATGGCGTCGCGCAGTTCGCGGGCGGCCTGCTCGTCGGCCCGTTCGCCACCGATGCAGATGGC
Organism: Micromonospora sp. NPDC049645; assembly: GCF_040675155.1. Taxonomy (NCBI): domain Bacteria; kingdom Bacillati; phylum Actinomycetota; class Actinomycetes; order Micromonosporales; family Micromonosporaceae; genus Micromonospora; species Micromonospora sp. NPDC049645. The sequence goes on along the minus strand of NZ_JBFAOI010000009.1, from coordinate 95,089 downwards.
GTCGGCCCCGGCGGCGAGGGCACGGACCGTCGCGCCGGCGAAGCCGTACCGGTCGGCGACCGCGCGCATCTCCACCGCGTCGGTCACCACCACGCCGGAGAAGCCCAGCTCGTCGCGGAGCAGCCCGCCCAGGATGCGCTGGCTCAGCGTCGCCGGCAGGTGTGGGTCGAGCGCCGGCACCAGCAGATGGCCGGTCATCACGGCCTGCACCCCGGCGGCCACGGCGGCCCGGAACGGGGACAGCTCGCAGGCGTCCAGTCGTTCCCGGTCGGCGGTGATCCGCGGCAGGTCGTGGTGTGAGTCGACGCGGGTGTCGCCGTGGCCGGGGAAGTGTTTGGCGCAGGCCGCGACGCCACCGGCCTGGAGCCCGCGGACCCAGGCGGCGGTGTGCCGCGCGACCAGCTCCGGGTCGGCGCCGAAGGAGCGGACGCCGATCACCGGGTTCGCCGGGTTCGAGTTGACGTCGGCGTCCGGGGCGTAGTTGAGGGTGACCCCCGCCGCGGCCAGCTCGGTGCCGAGGTCCCGGGCGACGGCCTCGGTCAGCTCCGGGTCGTCGATCGCGCCGAGGGCGAAGTTGCCGGGTCGGGAGCTGCCGTGCACCGACTCCAGCCGGGTGACGTCGCCGGCCTCCTCGTCGATCGCCACGATGACGTCCGGCCGTTCCGCGCGCAGCGTCGCGGTGAGCGCGGCCACCTGCTCGGTGTCGACGACGTTGCGGGCGAAGAGCACCACCGAGCCGAGACCCCCGCCGAGCCAGCGGCACACCCACGGCGGTGGGGTGGTGCCGACGAAGCCGGGTTGCAGGACGGCGGCGGCGAGGGCCGGGAGGTGCCCGGTGGTCGTGGTCACTCCGCCCCCTCGTGGTGATCGGTGTCGATCACCGGCGTCGGCGCGCCCCCGTCGACCCGCTGGTTGCGCTCGCTCATGCGGCCCCCGTACCCCATCTCTCGCGCGCCCTCGGCGCACCGCCACCGGCAGGCGGTCCTGCCATGGTCACACTGAGCGATTCAATAGTCAATAAACCTTACAGTTGCCGGGCGGCCCGTTCGCCGGGGAGAGTGCGGGGATGGATCCCGTCCCGCTGGCCGACGCGACGAGCCCGGCCGACATCCCCGGCGTACGCCTGCTCGGCCTGGTGGTCGGCGCCCTGCTGCTGCTCGCCGCGATCCGGGCGATGTTCGGTCGACGCTGATCCCGCAGGGGGCGAGAGTCGGTGTGACCGGGCGCCGCCGGGGTACGGCTGTCCCATCAGCAGTCCGCGTGCCGAAGGGGTAAGCCATGAAGATCGGATACTTTCTGTCCAGTGAGGAGTACACGCCCGCCGAGTTGCTGGAGCAGGCACGCGGCGCCGAACGGGCCGGGTTCGAGGCGCTGTGGATCTCCGACCACTACCATCCCTGGGTGGACGCACAGGGCCAGAGCCCGTTCGTCTGGTCGATGATCGGCGCGCTCAGCCAGGTCTGCTCGCTGCCGGTGACCACGGCGGTGACCTGCCCGACCGTGCGGATCCACCCGGCCGTGATCGCGCAGGCGGCGGCCACCAGCGCGGTGCTGCACGGTGGACGGTTCGTCCTCGGCGTCGGCACCGGCGAGGCGCTCAACGAGCACATCTTCGGTGACGCCTGGCCGCAGGCCGACGTCCGGCTGGAGATGCTGGAGGAGGCCGTCGCGGTGCTGCGGGCGCTGTGGAGCGGCGACTTCGTCAACCACCACGGCAAGCACTACACCGTGGAACACGCCCGGATCTACACGCTGCCCGACACTCCCCCGCCGATCTACGTCTCCGCCTTCGGGCCGAAGGCCATCGACCTGGCGGCCCGGATCGGCGACGGCTACGTGAGCACCATGCCCGACGGCGAGATGGTCCGGCGCTTCCGCGAGAGCGGCGGCGGCGACAAGCCGTGCCAGGCCGGCTTCAAGGCGGCGTACGCCGACAGCGAGGACGAGGGGATGCGTCTCGCGTACGAGCGCTGGCCCAACGCGGGGGTGCCGGGTGAGCTGTCCCAGGTGCTTCCCTCACCCCGACACTTCGAGCAGGCCGCCGAGTTGGTCAGGCCGGAGATGCTGAAGGAGGCGTTCGTCTGCGGCAACAGCGCCGACGCGCACCTGGAGATGATCGACAAGTACGCGAAGGCCGGCTTCGACGAGGTCTACGTGGCCAACACCGGCCCGCACCACCAGGGCCTGTTCGACCTCTACCAGCGCGAGGTGCTGCCCCGGCTGCGCTGAGCCGACGATCAGCGGGCCGGCGCTCGGCGGGCCGGCAGTCGGGGGCATGGACGGTGCCCCGCCCGTGATCGTCCGAACGCGTTTCGGCGGTCCTGGGCTCGGGTACCTCCGGCCCTCGATGAAACTGTCCACGCACTCGATGACGTTGCGCCGCGCGGCCCGCAGCCTTTTCGGCTGGAAGGCGCTGCGACCCAACCAACTGGCCGCCATGCGCGCGGTGATGAAGCGACGCGACGCCCTGGTGGTGTTGCCCACCGGCGCCGGCAAGTCGGCGATCTACCAGATCCCGGCCAGCCTGATCCCCGGCCCCACCGTGGTGATCTCCCCGCTGCTGGCGCTCCAGCAGGACCAGATCGCCTCCCTCAACGAGCGGCAACGCCCGGAGCTGCGGGCGGTGCGGATCAGCTCGAACGAGTCGCCCACCCAGCAGGCCGAGGCGATCACCGAGATCCGCGAGGGCCGGGCGGAGTTCCTCTTCATCACCCCGGAACAACTCAGCAACCCCGAACGGATGGCCGAGGTCGCCGCGCTGAAGCCGGCGCTGGTGGCGATCGACGAGGCGCACTGCATCTCGGCGTGGGGGCACGACTTCCGCCCCGACTACCTGGCGCTCGGGCACCTCATCGACGGCATCGGCCGACCGCCGGTGGTCGCGTTGACCGCCACCGCCTCCCCGCCGGTACGCGACGACATCATCGCCCGGCTGCGGCTGCGCGAGCCGGAGGTGGTGGTCTCCGGGCTGGACCGGCCGAACCTGTTCGTCGAGGTCGCGCACTGCCCCACCGAGGACTACCGGTGGCGGCGGCTGATCGCGCTGCTGCGCGACGACGAGCGGCCCGGGATCATCTACGTGCCGACCCGTCGCGCCGCCGAGGAGTTGGCCGCCCGGTTGACCGCCGCCGACTTCCCGGCGCAGTTCTACCACGGTGGGATGGCGGCCGGCGCGCGCGCCGAACTGCACGAGGCGTTCCTCGCCGATGAGGTCCCCATCATGGTGGCGACCTCGGCGTTCGGAATGGGCATCGACAAGCCGAACATCGCCTGGGTGGTGCACATGGCGCTGCCCGACTCGCCGGACAGCTACTTCCAGGAGATCGGCCGGGCCGGACGCGACGGGCAACCGGCCCGGGTGCTGCTGCTCTGGCAGGCCGAGGATGTGGGCCTGCAACGGTTCTTCAGCGGCGGCCTGCCCGACGTCGACGAGCTGCGCGACCTCGCCGCGCTGCTGCGCCGCAAGCCGGCCAGCAAGACCGAGCTGCGCGAGACCACCGGCCTCGGGCCGCGCAAGCTGGGCCAGTATCTCTCCCTGCTGGAACAGGTCGGGGCGGCCGAGCCGCGCGCCCGGCAACGCATCGGTGCTCCCCGCTACTCCCCCAACCCGACCGACGCCGCCGCCGCGGCGCTGGCCGAGGCGGAGCGCCAGCAGACCGTGACCCGGTCCCGCACCGACATGATGCGGGCCTTCGCCGAGACCCGGGCCTGCCGGGGGCAGACCCTGCTGGCCTACTTCGGCGAGCAGATGACGCAGGTCTGCGGCCACTGCGACAACTGCCACAACGGCACCAGCGTGGCCGACCAGGGCGCCGTCGGGCCGTTCCCGGTGCACAGCCAGGTGCGTCACCCGGAGTGGGGGCCCGGCCTGGTGCTCTCCTACGAGGAGGACAAGATGACGGTTCTCTTCGATGAGGTCGGGTACAAGACGTTGTCGGTGCGCGTGGTGTCCGAACAGGGCCTGCTGACCCTGGACTAGCCTGACCCGGGCACCGGTGTCGGGCCCGGTGGATCGACCAAGCAGAGCATCGATCGACCAAGCAGAGCAGCACGGAAGGGGCGTTGCCGTGATCGAGCAGCCGGCGTACACCGGGTTCGGTTTCTCCGACGGGGAGTGGGGGCTGCTGGTCGGCCTGCCGCAGTCGGTGCTGACCGCGGCGAGCGCCGCCGAGTCCGACGGCACCCGCCGGACCATGGCGGAGACCGCGGCCGGGCTGGAGACCATCGCCGCCGGGCGGGAGTCGGCCAGCCCGCTGGTGGCCGCCGTGGCCGGCGAGATCGTCACCCGGGTCGGTGACCCGGAGACCGGTGAGGAGCTGCCGGTCATCGCGCCCGCCGACCCGAAGGCGATGATCGACGACGTGCTGCTGCGGGCCGGCGAGGCCGCCGAGCTGCTGGCCGTCCGCGTCGACGAGGGTGAGGCCGGCGCGTACAAGCACTGGCTGGTGAAGATCGCCGAGCAGGTGGTGGGCGCCGCGTCCAGCGGTGGGTTGCTGGGCATCGGCGGCGAGTCGGTAAGCGACTCCGAGCGTCGTTTCCGAGACCGACTCGCGCACGTGCTCATCGACTGACCGACGACAACGAGGTGTCGACCGGACCGGTCGGCTCGGCGGCCAACGCCGCAGGGTCGGCCGGTCGGACGCCGCGCAGCGTGACCAGCGCGGTGACCGCGCCCAGCAGCATCGCCACCATGGCGGCGGTCGCGGCGAGGTGCAGCCCGTCGGTGAACGCGACCCGCGCGGCGTGCAGCACCGCGTCGGCCAGCTCCGCCGGCAGCCCCTGCGCCACCGCGAGCGCGCCGCCGAGGGTCTCCCGGGCCGCGGCACCGGCGTCGGCGGGCAGCCCCGCCGGCAGGCCGTCGACGATCTCACGGCGGTAGACCGCCGCACCCACGCTGCCGAGGATCGCCATTCCCAGCGCGCCGCCCAGCTCGCTGCTGGACTCGGTCAGCGCCGACGCGACACCGGCCTGCTCGGGCGGCGCCGCGCCGAGGACCAGCTCGGTGACGAGCGACATCACCATCACCAGACCACCCGCGTAGACACTGGCGCCGACGAGCAGCAGCCACAGCGGCGTCTCCGGCGTGACCCGGGTCAGCACCGCGAAACCCACCACGGCAATCCCGAACCCCGCAGCGATCAGGTACGCCCGCTCGACGCGCTGGGCGAGCGCGGCGGCGGCCGGCGCGATCCCGCCCACGGCGAGGGACGGCACGAGGCTCCACAGTGCCGCCCGCAGCGGGCTCAGGCCGAGCACCAGTTGGAGGTGCTGGGTGGTGAAGATGGCGAAGCCGACCAGGGCGAACATCGCCAGCAGGTTCACCGCCAGCGACCCGGCGAAGCCGCGACGTCGGAACAGGGCGAGGTCGACCATCGGGTACGCCCGGGTCCGCTGCCGGTGCAGGAACAGCGCGCCCACCAGCAGGCCGACGACGACGGCGAGCACTCGGACCGAGCTGAGGCCGTCGCGGGCCATCTCCTTGATGCCGTAGATCACCGGCAGCAGCGCGCCGAGGGACAGCGCGGCGCTGAGCAGGTCGAACCGCCCGGTCGCCGGGTTGCGGAACTCGGGCACCAGGATCGGGGCGAGCAGGAGCAGCATCAGCATCGCCGGAATGTTGATCAGGAAGATCGAGCCCCACCAGAAGTGCTCCAGCAGGACGCCGCTGAGCACCGGGCCGATCGCGATGCCTCCGGTGAGGGTGGCGGTCCAGATGCCGATCGCGGTGCCGCGTTGCTTGGCGTCGTGGAACATGTTGCGCACCAGGGCGAGCGTGGAGGGCATCAGGGTGGCACCGCCGACGCCGAGGACGGCACGGGCGGCGATCAGCGTCGCGGCGCTGTCGGCGTACGCGGCCAGCAACGACGCCGCCCCGAACGCGGCGGCGCCGATCAGCAGGAGCCGGCGTCGGCCGATCCGGTCGCCCAAGGCGCCCATGGTGATGAGCAGCCCGGCCAGCACGAAGCCGTAGATGTCGAAGATCCAGAGCTGCTGGGTGCCGGTGGGGCGCAACTCCTCGCTGATGAACGGGACGGCGAAGTAGAGCACCGACACGTCCATCGAGACCAGGAGCAGCGGCAGCATCAGCACCGCGAACCCGATCCACTCCCGCCGGCCCGCCCGCGGCGCCGGTGTGGTGGTGATCGTCATGATCAGCGTTCCCTTCTGCGTATGTCGTACGCTGTTATGCGTAGACCATACGCAGAACTAGGATGGCGGGGCAAGGAGGAAATGTGGCGGCGAAGACAGACGACAGCGGGCCGGTGCTCCCGCCGGCCATCGAGAGCGCGTGGGGGCTCCGGGAACGACCACCCAAGGGCCCCCGGCCCGGAATGAGCGTGCCCGCCATCGTGGACGCCGCCGTCCGGGTGGCCGACGCCGACGGCCTGGCCGCCGTGTCGATGAGCCGGGTGGCCAAGGAGCTGGGCGCCGCCACCATGGCCCTCTACCGGTACGTCGGCTCCAAGGACGAGCTGCTGATGCTCATGGTGGACACCGGGTACGGCCCATCCCCCGGCCCACCCAACCCGCAGGACGACTGGCGTGCCGGCCTCACCCGGTGGGCCTGGGCCGAGCACGACGTGCTGCGGCAACGGTCCTGGCTGCTGCACGTCCCGATCAGCGGCCCACCGATCACCCCGCAACAGCTCGGCTGGATGGAGGACGGGCTGCGCTGCCTCGACGGCACCACCCTCGGCGAGGCCGAGAAGATGTCGGTGCTGTTGCTGATCACCGGGTACGTCCGCAACGAGGCCACCCTCACGTCGCAGGTCGCCGAGGGCAGCCGGGCGTCCGGCGCCGAGCCCGGCGAGGTGATGTCGGCGTACGGCCAGACGGTGGCCCGGCTCATCGACCCGGTCCGCTTCCCCGCGCTGCACCGGGTGCTCACCGCCGGCGTGCTCAACCAGGACGACGACCCCGACGACGAGTTCGTCTTCGGCCTCGACCGGATCCTCGACGGCGTCGAGGCGCTCATCCGGCGCCGGGCGGGTTGAGGGCGCCGGATGCTGCCGAGAGACACCGTCGACACCACCGTTCTGCCGCCGGGCGAGCGGTTCGGAATGTGGCTGGACCTGGTCGCGCGCACCTCGGCGCCACTGCGCATCCGCTCCGCGCACACCGACGACTTCGCCGCCCGCGCCGACTTCATCGCGCTCGGCCCGATCCAGTTGGTGGAATACCGCTACCCGTCACTCGACGCCACCCGGACCCGGAAACTGGTTCGCCAGTCCGACCCGGAGCTGTACGTGCTCGCGCTCACCACCGGCGGCATCGGCACGTCCAGCCAGGACGGTCGGCACAGCGAGATCCTGGCCGGCGAGTTCACCTTCTACGACGCGTCCCGGCCGCACGACGTGTGCCACCACGCCACCGAGCCGGAACGGGAGGACGCCACCTCGATCATCACTCTGATCCCGCACGCCGCCCTCCCACTGCCACCGCAGCGGATGGCCGCGCTCTACGGCGGCCGGATGTCCGGCAGCGAGGGGATCGGGGCGCTGCTGGCGCAGTTCCTGCTCCAGGTGACCGCGCACCCCGAGCAGTACCACGCCGCCGACGCCAGCCGGCTCGGCGCGGTGGGGCTCGACCTGGCCACCACCATGCTCGGCCGGCACCTGGTCGCCGAGGACGCGGTGCCCACCGAGGTCCGCCGCCGGGCCCTGCTCACCCAGGTGCAGGCGTACGTCCACCGGCATCTCGGCGACGCGACCCTCGACCCGCAGGCCGTCGCCGACGCCCACCACATCTCGGTGCGGTCCCTGCACCGGTTGTTCGAGGGCGAGGACGCCACGGTGGCGTCCTACATCCGGAACCTGCGGCTGGCCCGGTGCCGGCGTGACCTGACCGACCCGGCGCTGCGCAACCAGCCCGTGCAGGCCGTCGCGGCCCGCTGGGGTTTCACCGACAAGGCCCATTTCAGCCGGGCGTTCCGGGCGGCGTACGGCACGAGCCCGCAGGAACACCGCGACAGCGCCTCGCATTCGGCGCGGATCGTCAACCGCCGGGCGTCCACGGTCAACTCACCCACGGCAGACTGACACCAGCGCGGCCGACCTCGACCGGTGGGCCGCCAACGGGGGCCGTGGCGCGGCGCCCGCCGCGAGCGCGCGGCGGGCGGCCCGCCCGGTGGCACCCGGGTCGCGCCCGAGGCTCCGGCCCCGTCGCGTTTTCCCCCCAGAATCGTCGGCGGGGCCGGTCAGGCCGTTTCCAGCAGCTCCAGGACGACCCGTTCGGCCTCCTCGCGGGGCGCCTGCGGATCCACCGACGCCACCACCCCGTCGTGGTAGAGGTCGACCACCCGGGGGTCCACGTAGGACGCGCGAGCCACCGTCGGGGTGTTGCCCAGCAGGTCGGCCACCTCCCGCATGACCGCGACGACCGCCTTGCGCCGGGCGGTCACCGAGCGGGCCGGGCCGGCGGTGGCCAGCTCGGTGGCCGCGAGCACGGTGGCGTGCCAGGTGCGGAAGTCCTTGGCCGTCATCTCTCCACCGCTGGCGTCACGCAGGTAGCCGTTGACCTCGTCGCTGCGCACGTCGCGCCACTCCCGGCCGTCCCAGTAGCCGAACAGCCGGTCCGCTCGTCGCCGACGCCGGCGCAGATCGACCAACACCTGGCACAGCTCCGGGTCCTCGATCCGGCGTACCTGCTCGATGCCGCCCTTGGCCGGAAACACGAAGACCACGCAACCACCCCGGGACCGGGCGTGCTCCGGGCGCAGGGTGGAGACCCCGTACGTCGGGTCGTCGCCGGAGGCGTACTGGTCGCTGCCGACCCGGAACATGCCCATGTCCAACAGCCGGGCCACGGTGGCCAGCACCCGGTCCCGGCCCAACCCCCGGCCGTCCAGGTCCCGACCCACCCGCTCGCGCAGCGCCGGCAGCCGCCGGGCCACCTCCAGCATGTGGTCGAACTTCGCCTCGTCCTGCTTCTCCCGCCACCGCGGGTGGTAGACGTACTGCTTGCGCCCGGCCGCGTCGATCCCGATCGCCTGGATGTGCCCGTTCGGATGCGGCGCGATCCAGACGTCCTGCCAGGCCGGGGGAATGACCAACTCCCGGAGCCGGGCCAGGATCTCCGGATCCCGCACCGGAGCGCCGGACGGGTCGACGAAGAGCCAGCCCCGTCCGCGCCGACGCCGTCCGTACCCCGGTCGACCCGGGTCGCTACGCCGCAACCGCACCGGAGACCCGCACCACCCTTTCCACCTCGGCCACGGCGGCCAGCACCTCGTCGAGGGGCAGCGCCGCCATCGTCGGGTGGCTTCCTACCCCGTCCCACCCGGGCCAATCCGACTCGCCGGCCCAGAGCACCCGGTGCCGTGGCCGGTCCGTCGGCGGCCCCCAGAGCGCCGGGGGCACCGGTCCGAAGAGGACCACCGACGCGGTGCCGAACCCGGTGGCCAGATGGGCGACCCCGGTGTCCCCGCTGACCACCAGCCGGGCGTTGGCCACCAGCGCGGCGAGCGCGCCGAGATCGGTCCGGCCGGCCAGCACGGCGTCCGACGGCAGGCCCGCCGCGTCGGCCACCCGGGTCGCCAACGCCCGTTCGTCGGCCGAGCCGGTGAGCAGCACCCGGTGCCCCAGGTCGGTCAGCGCCCGGGCCAGCGCGGCGAACCGGTCGGCGGGCCACCGCTTGGCCGGGATCTTGCTGCCCGGGTGCAGCAGGGTGACGCCGCGGGGCAGCCCGGCCGCCTCCGGCCGGCGCAGGCCGAGGTCGGCGCGGTCGGCCGGAATGTCGTACCAGGACAGCAGCCGGCACCACCGGTCCACCTCGTGCTCGTCGGTGGCCCATGGCGGGCCGTCGGCGTGGCCGGCGTCGGCGTTGGCGAAGGCGAGCAGCCGACCCGGCCGGGTGGCCGCGAGCAGTCGGTGCGACTGCGGGCCGCGCCCGTGCAGGTTCACCGCGACCCGGGGAGCCGACGCGACCGGAACGGGTCGGCCCAGCCCGGCGGTGTCCACCAGCCGGTCGACACCGCCGACCAGCTCGACGAGCGGGGCCAGCCAGGCGGGGGCGGCGAGCACCAGCTCCCGCGAGGGGTACCCGGCCCGCAGCGCCCGCAGCGCGGGCACCGCGGTGACCAGATCGCCGACGCCGAGGGCGCGCAGCACGAGGATCACGGGTACGAGGTCTCCTGCTCGGCGCAGACCACTATCTCGCGCACCGCGCACCCGGGCGGCTGGTTCAGCGCGAACATGATCGCGGCGGCGGTGTCGGCGGGCTCGTTGAGGATCGCGTCCGGCCCCGGCTTGTACTGCGGGTCGCGTTCGTCGAAGAACGCGGTGCGCATCCCGCCCGGAATGAGCAGGGTGACGCCGACCTGACCGGCCAGCTCGGCGGCGAGGGCTCGGGTGAACCCCACCACCCCGAACTTCGCCGCGCAGTACGCGGTCGCGTCGCTGACCGCCTTGACGCCCAGGGTGGAGGCGACCGTGACGATGCGGCCCCGAGAGGTCAGCAGGAACGGCAGCGCGGCCCGGATCACCGCGGCGGTGGCCAGCAGGTCGACGGCGACGATCCGGTCCCAGGTCTCCCCCGGCAGGTCGGCGAGTCGGCCCGGCACGTCCGTGCCGGCGGCGGTGACCACCGCGTCCAGGCCACCGGCCTGCTCGGCGAGGTGCTGGGTGGCCACCTCGGCGGCCCGCGTGTCGGCCAGGTCGCACTCGGTCCAGGACACCCCGTCGACCGGCGGCTGCCGGTCCAGCACGAGCGGTCGGCCACCGGAGGCGCTCACCGCGGCGACCACCGCCGCACCGAGCCCGCTGGCGCCGCCGGTGACCAGCACGGTGGGCCCGGCGTCGGGCCGCGTGGCGGTCATCGGGTCCGCTCCGCGAGCGTCCGGACGATCATGTCGGTGGTGGAACGACCGTCCAGGTACGGCACCACCACGGTGTTCCCGCCCCACCGGCGCAGGACCTCCGCCTCCGGCAGGCCGGCGGTCCCGTCCCCACCGCCGGTGGCGTAGTCGCCGCCCTTGACCCAGACGTCGGGGCGGACCCAGGACAGGGCCGCCTCCGGGGTCGGCTCGTCGAAGATGAGAACCGCGTCGACGCAGCTCAGGGCGGCCAGCAGCCGGCCGCGGTCCCCCTCGGACTGCACCGGCCGATCCGGCCCCTTCAACCCCGCCACGCTGGCGTCGGAATTCAGGCAGACGATCAGGCAGTCGCCGAGCTGCCGGGCTGCCTCCAGGGTGGCCACGTGCCCGGCGTGCAGCAGGTCGAAGCACCCACCGGTCGCCACCACCGTGCCACCCGCGGCCCGTACCTCGCCGAGGAGCGTGGCGACAGCGGCGACGCCCACCCGGTCAGCCGGAACACCGCCCCGGGTACGCGACCCGGGTGTGCCACCCGCCCGCACCCTGGGCCTCGACGCGGGCAGGGCCGCCGCGACTCCCCCACCCGCCACGTACGCGGACGCCTCGGCGACCGCCGCCTGCACCGCCTCGGAGACCAGCGCGCCCTGGGCCAGCGCGAGGCTGGCGGCGGCCGCGAACCGGTCGCCCGCCCCGCAGGTGTCCCCCTCGGCGCTGCCCGGCGTCGGCACCACCAGCGGCGTCGACCCGGCGTGACAGAGCAACGCGCCGTCACCGCCGAGCGTGACCGCGACCGCACCCGCCCGCCAGCGCCGCCGAAGCCCCTGCGCGCCCCGCGACGCGGTGGCCAGTCGGGAGGCGCCGGGCAGCGCGGGGACCAACTCGCGCACCTCCGACTCGTTCGGGGTGGCCAGGTGTACACCGGGCACCGCCGCCGGGCCGCGCGGATGCGGGTCCCACACCACCGGCGCGCGGGTGGCGGCCAACGCGTCGCGCAGCGCGGGCTGCCGGGCCACTCCCCGGCCGTAGTCGCTGACCAGCACCGCCGACGCCGCGCCGATCACCCGGAGCACCTCGTCGGAGGGCTGACCCGGCTCCCCGGACGTCCCGCCGCGATCGTGGCGCAGCAACACCCGTCCCCGGGCCCGCAGTCGGATCTTCTCCGGCGTCGCGCCGTTGAGGGCCAGCGGGTACACCCGCACCCCGGCGGCGGCGAGCAGGGCGCTCAGCCGGGCCCCGCCGGCGTCGTCGGCGAGCGCGGTCACCAGCACCACCTCGGCGCCCTGCGCGGCGGCGAACACCGCCGCCAGACCGGCGCCACCGGGTCGGTCGGTGGCCGCGGTCTCGTCGAGCACCGGCACCGGGGAATCCGGGCAGAGCCGGTTCACCACACCTTCCACGTCCCGGTCGAGCAGGGTGTCCCCGAGCACCACCACAGGTCCCCTCACCCTTGCCTCCTCATCCTCACGCGTCGACCTGTTGTCCGGTCCCGCCGTCGAGCACCACCTCGACCCCGGTGCGCACCGGCGCCGGCTCCCCGGGCGCGGGGTGCACGACCGCCGGTCCGGCGACCGCGGCCAGCGCGGCGGGCAACTCCTGTTCGAGGTACTCGCAGAGCAGATGGCTGGTCACGAGATGCAGCTCCTGGACGACCTGGGTGTCTCCGGACGCGACGGCCAGCACGTCGTCGCAGGCGTCGGCGAGCGGATTGGGGGCGGCCCCGGTGAGCGCCCAGGTGCGCACCCCGACGTCGCGGGCGGCCTGCGCGGCGGAGAGCAGGTTGGCGCTGGTTCCGCTGGTGCTGAGCAGCAGCAGGACGTCGCCGGGGCGACCGTGGGCGCGCACCTGGCGGGCGTAGACGTCGGCGTAGCCGTAGTCGTTGGCGATGGCGGTGAGGGCGCTCGTCTCGGCGTGCAACGCGATCGCGGACAACGGCCGGCGGTCGTCGTGGAGCTTGCCCACCAACTCGGCGGTGAGGTGCTGGGCCTCGGCGGCGCTGCCACCGTTGCCGGCGACCAGCAGGCGGCCCCCGGCGGCCAGCCGGTGCGCCAGGTCCGCGCCCCAACGCGCCAGCTGCCGCTCACACCGCCGGTACGGCACCAGCGCCTCGGCGAGGTTCGTCAGGTGGGTGTCGAGCAGGCTGCCCGCCGGCATCAGGCCACCACCCGGGTCGGCCGGCGCACGGCGGCCACCTCGCTGTAGACCTCGACCAGCCGCTCGGCGGTGGCCGCCCACGAGTACCGGGCCCGGGCCCGCTCACGGGCCGCCGCCGCGTACGCGAAGCGCCTGATCCGGTCGTCGAGCAGCCCCTGGATCGCGGTGGCCAGCGCCTGCGGGTCCCGGGCCGGCACGAGGTCACCGGTCGTCCCGTCGAGCACGGTGTCCCGGATGCCGCCCACGGCCGTGCCGACGACCGGCACCCCACAGGCCATCGCCTCCAGCGGGGTCAACCCGAACGGCTCGTACCAGGGTGCGGCGACCAGCAGGTCCGCCGAGCGGTACCAGCGGCCCATCTCCTCCCGGGGCACCGCCCCGACCAGGTGCACCCGGTCGGCGACCCCGCACGACTCGGCGAGCGCCCGCAACCGCCGCGCGTACGGGTCGGTCTCCAACAGCCCCTCGGGCGGGCCGCCGACGACCAGGCACTCGGCGTCCGGGACCAACGCCATCGCCCGGATCACGGTCTGGAAGCCCTTGCGCTCGACCAGCCGACCGACGGTGAGGATCCGGGCGAGTCCCGGTTCCCGGTCGGCGGCCGGCCCGAGCGGGGCGAAGGTGGCGAGGTTGACCCCGGAGGGCACCACGGTCATCCGGGATCGGGGCACACCCATCCGGACCAGCTCGCCCACCTCGTCGCGGCACTGCGCGACGATCCGGTCCACGGAGCGGCCCAACTCCCGCTCGTAGGAGACCCGTCGAGCCGGGCTGGTGTCCTGCACACCCTGGTAACGGCGCTTCACCGTGCCCAGCGCGTGGTACGTCTGCACCACCGGCACCCCGGTCTGCCGGCCCGCGGTCAGCCCGGCCAGGCCGCTCATCCAGAAGTGCGCGTGGATCACCTCGGGCACCCAGTCGCCCCGCCAGCGTTCGATCAGCCAGCGGCTGAACTCCCGCATGTGCGGCAGCAGTGCGTCCTTCGCCACCGGCTCGGCCGGACCGGCCGGCACGTGCACCACGTCGTACCCGTCCGGGCTGCGGACGGTCACCGGCAGGTCGGGCGCGTCGCGTCGGGTGTAGACCCGCACCTCGTGCCCGGCGGCGGCGAGCGCGGCGGACAGCTCCGCGACGTGCGTGTTCTGGCCGCCGGCGTCCTCCCCTCCGAGGACGGCGAGCGGGCTGGCGTGCTCCGAGATCATCGCGATCCGCATACTTCCTCCTCCAGCAGCCGGTCCCAGTCAGCGAGGAAACGGTCGAGGCCGTACCTGTCGCGCGCGGCGGTTCGCGCCGCCGCGCCGGCCCGACGCGCGGTGGCCGGTTCGGCGATGAACCGGCGGGCGGCGTCGAGCAGGGTGTCGGTCCGGGTGGCGAGGGCGCCCGCCTCCGCGGGCACCGCCATCACCGCCTCGGTGGTGGCGAGCGCGACGACCGGCATGCCGATCGCCATCGCCTCGATGAGGCTGAGCCCGAGGGAGGTCCACCGGCACAGATGCAGGTAGGCCCGTCGCCGGGCCAGCTCGGCGTGCATCCGGTCCTGGGGCACGTCGTCGTGGCTGATGAGCCGCTCGGCGGGCAGACCCAGATGCTCGGCCAGGCCGGCGACGCCCATGCCGAACACGTCCAGCGGAGCGATCTCGGCGAACCGGGGCAGCAGGTCGGTGCCGGTGACCCGACCTCGCCGTACCGGCTCGTTGATCACTACGGCGAGTCGGTCCAGCTCCCCGGTGTAGGACGCGGAGGGGGCGACGATGCCGTGGTCGACCACCGTGGTGCGGGTGGTGCCGGTGTCCCAGAAGATCTGGTTGAACCCGGTGACGTGGGCGATGAGCAGGTCGTCGCGGTCGGCCATCGGGTGCCTGGTGTTGGGCACGTCGCCCTTGGGGGTGTTGTGCTCGACGTAGATCGCCGGCAAGTCACGGCCGGGGCGTCGGCGAAGCCACGCCTCGGCCCGGTCGATCTCCTCGGGGCGTTGCAGGATGACCAGGTCGACGTCGGTGCCCGGCAGGTCCTCCGGGCTGACCTCGACCGCGCTGTCCGGCCACGGGTAGGTGCGGGCCCGGCCGAGGCCGTACGCGCCACGGTCCGGTGTGGTGGGAATCAGGTAACGGTGGCTGCCGTGCACGAACGACGTGGTCCAGGAGCCGTGCACGTGCCAGAGCAGGATGTTCATCAGCCGCCACCACCGACGGCGAGCGTCCGCAGCGCGTCGACCACCTCGTCCGGGTCGATGCCACTGAGACAGGGGTGCCCGGGGACCGGGCAGCTGGCCGCCCGGGTGTCCCGGCAGGGCGCGGCGGCGTCGCCGAGCCGGACGGTGGGCACCCGGTAGGGCCCCCACTGGCCGAACGGCACGGTCGGCGCGAAGAGACTCACCACCGGCACACCGGCCGCGGCGGCCAGGTGCGCCGGCCCGGTGTTGCCGACCACGACCGCGCTCGCGTCCGCGACGATCGCCGCAAGCCCGGCCAGGTCGGTCCGGCCACCCAGGTCGGTGCCGCCGGCCGCCGCGACCCGGGCGGTGACCGCGCGCTCCTCCGGGCCACCGGTGACGAGCACCCGGTGGCCGGCGTCGGTCAACGCCCCGACGATCCGGGTCGCCACCTCCGGCGGGCACGCCCGGCTCGACGCGTCCGACCCGGGGTGCAGCACCACGTACCCCCGGTCGCCGAGGTCGGCCGAGCGCGGCGGCAACGCGTCCGGGCGCAGCCGGAGCACCGGTTCGTCGCCGTCGGGAAGCCGGTGACCGGCGGCGGCGGCGAGGGAGAGGGCGCGCTCGGGTTCGGGTACGCCGATCGGCACCCGGTGCCGGATGTCCAGCAACGAGCCCGGATAGTCGTCGCTGATCGCCGCGATCCGGTCGATCCCCGCCATCCGCAACAGCAGCGCCAGCGGCAGGGCGGACTGGTGGAACGAGGTGAACACCACCGCCTGCTCCGCGCCGACCGCCCCGAGGCGCGCGGTCAGGCTCCGCATGGCCTCCGGGTCGACCGGCCCGGGTGCGGGGTCGATCCACGGCAGCGGATGCTCGATGATCTCGTCGACGCCGGGCAGCAGGTCGGCGGCGGCCCGCCCACGCGGCCCGCACAACAGCACCACCCGCTGCGCTCCGGCCGCGACGGCGCGGATCGCCGGTCCGGTGACCAGCACGTCCCCCGCCGAATCCGACCGGACCACGAGTGCCGTCCGTACCGGCCCGGTGGGCGGGGCCGAGGGTTGCACGGCCTGTTGGCGGCGCAGGATCTCCCGCACCGCCGCCGGCAGGTCGGTGGCCACCCACCCGGCGGCGGCGATCTCCTCCGGCCGGGTCACCGGGGTGGGCACCAGCACACCCGCGGCGCCGGCGGCCAACGCGGCGGCGACGTCCCGGCCGATGTCGCCCACCATGACGCACCGGGACGCGGTGGTACCCAGCTCGCGGGCCGCGGCGTGCACCAGACCGGGTGCCGGTTTGCGGCAGTCACACCCGTCGGCGTCGTCGTGCGGGCAGATCAACCAGGCGTCGAAGCGGCCCAGCAACTCTTCGACGCGGGCGTGCACCGCCCGCATCTGCTCCCCGGTGAAGTAACCCCGGGCCAGGCCCGACTGGTTCGTGACGACCGCCAGCCGCAACCCGGCCGCGCGTAGACGGTCCAGCGCGGCCCGCGCGCCCGGCACCGGCCGCACCTTCTCCGGATCACCGTTGTACGGGACGTCCTCGATCAGGGTGCCGTCACGGTCCAGCAGCACCGCGTCGTACAGGACGGGTCTGCGACTGCCGGCGGCGGTGCGACGAGGCCCGGCGGAACCGGCGCGGTCAGCAGCGGCGTACACCCCGGCTGACCTGCGCTGATACGGATCCTCCTGGTCCTGTCGCACAGCCGGCGGGTTCCCGGCGCCCCGAGGAGTAAACGTCGTCGTCGAGGCGGTGGGCCAGCGCCGCCGACGCCCCCAGGGTGCGCCTTACCCGCCGGGCCGGAGAAGCTAACCCGCCAACCGTTAGCCCCTGCCGTGCTGCGGGTATGGAAGCCCAGTGGCGATTGTGGAGAAAGTGATCGACGCTCCCCCGCAGCAGGTGTTCGACGTGCTCGCCGACGGGTGGACGTACAGCGACTGGGTGGTGGGCACGGCACACGTGCGTGACGTGGACGACGCCTGGCCGCGGGTCGGCAGCCAGCTGCACCATCGCGCCGGGCCGTGGCCGCTCTCCCTGCAGGACGCCTCGACGGTGCTGGTCTGCGAACCGCCGCACCGGCTCGTGCTGAAGGCCGGGCTCTGGCCGGCGGGCGAGGCGATCGTGGCCTTCACTCTCCAACCGGTCGGCGAGGGCGCGACCCGGGTACGCATCGGGGAGGACTTCGCCGCAGGGCCGCTGCGGTGGGTCCGCAACAAGATCAATGATCTGGTGCTGCACCTGCGGAACCGGGAGACGTTGGAACGGCTCTCCGACATCGCCACCCGGCAGAAGGGTGCGCCATGACCCAGACCGTGGTGGTGACGGGCGCGAGCGCCGGCGTCGGTCGGGCCGTCGCCCACGCGTACGCGGCGCGCGGCGTCCGGCTGGCGCTGCTGGCCCGGGGTGACGCGGGGCTGGCCGCCGCCGAGCGCGAGTGTCGGCAGCGCGGTGCGACCGAGGTGCGCGGGTACCGGGTCGACGTGGCCGACGCGGGCGCGGTGCAGCAGGCCGCCGACGACGTGGTGCACCGCTGGGGCGGCATCGACGTGTGGATCAACAACGCGATGGTGTCGGTGTTCGCGCCGGCCTGGGAGGTCCCGGCGCGTGAGTTCCGCCGGGTCACCGAGGTCACCTACCTGGGCACGGTGCACGGCACCCTCGCCGCCCTGCGCCACATGCGGGCGCACGGGCGGGGCGCGATCGTGCAGGTGGGCTCGGCGTTGGCCTACCGGGGGATCCCCCTGCAGTCGGCGTACTGCGCGAGCAAGCACGCCGTCCAGGGGTTCAACGACTCCCTGCGCGCCGAACTGCTGCACGACTGCCCGGGGGTGAAGCTGTCCATGGTGCAGCTGCCCGCGGTCAACACGCCGCAGTTCTCCTGGGTCCGCACCCGGCTACCCCGGCATCCGCAGCCGGTACCGCCGATCTTCACGCCGGAGTTGGCCGCCCGGGCCATCGTCTGGGCCGCCGATCGCGGCACCCGGGAACTGAACGTGGGTGGCCCGACCTGGCAGGCCCGATTGGCCGACATCCTGTTCCCCGGTCTGCTCGACCGGAAGCTGGCCCGCGACGGGTACGACAGTCAGCAGACCGGCGAGGAGATCGACCCGGCGGCCTGGCGGGACAACCTGGACCACCCCGGCGATGAGGAGACCGACCGGGGCACGGCGGGCGTCTTCCGCGACCAGGCCCGTGATCGTTCGACGGCGCTCTGGGTCGGCACGCACAAGCCGGCGCTGTCCGGTGTCGCTCTCGCCGTCGGCGCACTGGCCCTCAGCGCGCTCGCTCGGCGCCGACGCTGACCCGCACAAACCCCGTGACCAGGACTTCGACGCCCGCGATCGGCGGGCGACGGCGGTGCGCGACACCCGGGAGGGGTGCCTCTTTCCAACCTAATGCGGCAACTGGATACCCTTTCCATGACCCTTGTCCGCAAACCGAGGATGTCCGACATGATCAAGCCGGTGCAGTTGCCGTCGCCGTGGCGGGACGCACGCCTGACCGTCGTCGTGCCCACTTACAACGAGGCGGGCAACCTCCCGGCGTTGGTCGAGCGGCTGCTCGCGCTGCCGCTGCCGGGGCTGCGCATCCTCGTGGCCGACGACAACTCCCCCGACGGCACCGGTGAGGTGGCCGACAAACTGGCCATCGAACACCCCGACCGGATCGAGGTCGTGCACCGCGCCGGCAAGGAGGGCCTCGGCCGGGCGTACGTGGACGGGATGAGCCGGGCGATCGAGGGCGGCGCCGAGTACGTGGCGCAGATGGACGCCGATCTCTCGCACCCACCGGAGGCGCTGCCCGGGATGCTCGGCGCGCTGCTCTCCACCCAGGCCAGCGTGGTCATCGGCTCCCGGTACGTGCCCGGCGGCGAGCTGGACGAGAACTGGCCGCTGTACCGCCGGGCGCTCAGCGGCTGGGCCAACCTCTACGTGCACACGCTGCTGCGGGTCCGGATCCGGGACCTCACCGCCGGCTTCAAGATCTGGCGGGCCGACGCGCTGCGCGACATCAACCTGGAGCGGGTGCAGTCCAACGGCTACAGCTTCCAGGTGGAGATGCACTACCTCGCCACCAAGCTGGGGCACACCATCCTGGAGGTGCCGATCCGTTTCGAGGAGCGCCGCGACGGCGTCTCCAAGATGACCACCGCGACGAAGGTGGAGAGCGCCCTCATGCCGTTCCGCCTGCGCAGCAAACACCGCAACATCACCCGCTGACCCCCACCCCACCCCACCCCACCCGACGGGGTGGGGGCGGGTGTTGGTGTTAGGCGGGGTAGATGTACTTGTGGGCTGTGGTGACGGTTGCGGCGTAGGCGCGGCCGGTGAGGGCACGGTCGCGAGCAAGCGCCGCGCGGGCCGCGTTCGCGCCGGGCGCGCCGTGCACACCGCCGCCGGGATGCGCCGACGCGCTGGCCAGGAAGAGCCGGTCCACCGGGGTGTCCGCCCGGCCCAGGCCGGGAATCGGGCGCAGGAACAGCTGCTGGTACGCGGCGGCGGTCCCGCCGCCGAGCGCGCCGCCGACCAGGCTCGGGTTGCCCTTCTCCAGGTCGGCCGGACCGGCCACGTGTCGGCCCACGATCAGTTGCCGGAAACCCGGGGCCGCCGCCTCCAGCACGTCCTCCATCCGCTGTACGTGCCCGGCGACCTCCTCGGCCCGCCAATTCCGCCGGAATGGCAGATGGGTGTACGACCAGAGCGATTCGGTGCCCGGCGGGGAGTGGCTGGGGTCGGCCACCGACATCTGCCCGACCAGCAGGAACGGGTCGCGGGGCAGCTCGCCACGGGCCAGCTCGCCGGCGTAGTGAGTGAGCCCGTTGAGGTCCGCGCCGAGGTGCACGGTGCCGGCGCCGGCCAGCTGCCGGTTCGTCCAGGGCACCGGCGCGGAGAGCGCCCAGTCCACCTTCAGCGTGGAGCCGTCCCAGCGGAAGTGCGCCAGGTCCTCCACCAGCCGGGACGGCAACGCCGCCGCGCCGACCAGGTCGAGGTAGAGCGCCGGCGCCGGCACGTCGGCGAGCACGGCCCGCCGGGCCCGCCACGGCGTGCCGCCCTGCGTCCGAACCCCCATCGCCCGGCCCCGGGCGGTGAGCACCCGGTCGACGTGGGCGCCGTAGAGGATCTTCCCGCCGCGCCCCTGTAGCCGATTGACCAGGGCGTTGGTGATCTGTTGCGCCCCGCCGTCGGGCACCGGCCAGCCGACCTGCTGGCCGAGCATGGCCAGCAACCAGCCGTACACACCGGAGCCGGCCTCCTCCGGGGACAGGTCGGTGTGCAGGGCGCAGCCGGCCAACAGCGCCGGCCCACCCGGGCCGTCGAAGAGTTCGTCGCCGAGTTTGCGGACCGGCACGACGAGCCGCCGGGCCAGTCGCAGCGCACCGGCGACACGCAGTCGACGCAGCAGACCCAGCCCGCCGCGGACCGGCGGGAACGGTGCGGTGATCGTCTCCAGCATCGGCTCGGCCACGTCGAGCCAGTCGGCGTACGCGTTGAGCCAACGCTTGCCGTCGCCCGGGGCGAACTGTTCCAGCGACGCGGCGGTGACGTCCGGGTCCCGGTTGATCACCGCGGCGCGACCGTCCGGCAGCAGGTGCGCCAGCACGTCGGGTGCGTGCCGCCAGGACAACCCGTGCCGACCCAGGTCGAGGCCGCGCAGCACCGGTGAGGCGTACCCGAGGGGGTAGAACGAGCTGTAGAGGTCGCTCAGGTAGCCGGGTGCGGTGACCTCGGCGGAGCGGACCGCCCCGCCGGGCACCGCGGTCGCCTCCAGCACCACCACGTCCCAGCCGGCGTCCGCCAGCAGGTTTGCCGCCACCAGACCGTTGTGCCCGGCCCCGATGACGACGGCGTCCGCGGTCTGCGCGGCGGTGGTTGTCATCGGATCCGCCTACCCGGCGCGCAACCGGGCGAAACGCGTTTGCCTCGCCGAGGCCGGGGCATCCAGCGCCGCATGTACACGGTTGCGCAGCTGGTGGGCGGGGTGTGGGGTGCGGGCGGCGACGGCGGGGAGCTGGTCGTGCGTGATCCGGCGGACGACACGCCGGTGAGCACGGTGCCGGTGGCCACGGCCGACGAGGTGGGCAAGGCGACCCAGGCGGCACGCAACGTCGCAGCCCAGTGGGCGGCGACCGCGCCGGCGGAACGGGCGGCGGCGCTGCACCGGGCCGCGGACGCGGTGGCGGCGGTCGCCGAGGAGGTGGCGGCGGCGGTCACCGCGGAGATGGGCAAGCCATTGGCGGACGCCCGTGGTGGCGTCGAGGCGGGGATCGGCACGCTGCGACAGTATGCCGAGCTGGCCCCCCTGCGGGGCGGGCGCACGCTGAACGGCGACACCGACGCGCTGGACTTCCTGACCCCGCAGCCGCGCGGGGTGGTGGCGGCGATCACCCCCTGGAACGACCCGGTGGCGGTGTCCTGCGGTCTGCTCGGCGCGGCCCTGGTGACCGGCAACGTGGTGCTCTACAAGCCGAGTGAACGGACACCGGCGACGGGCTGGCTGCTGGCCCGAGCGCTGGATCAGGCGCTGCCGGCCGGTGTGTTGTCGCTGCTCACCGGCGGCCCGGAGGTGGGCGCGGCGCTGGCGGCGCAGGAGGTCGACGTGGTGGCCCACGTCGGCTCCACCGCGACCGGCCGGGCGATCGCCGCCGCGGCGGCCCGCACCGGCGCGAAGGTGCTCCTGGAGAACGGGGGCAGTGACCCGCTGATCGTGGACGCGGGCGTCGACCCGGAGTGGGCGGCGGAGCAGGCCGCCCTCGGCGCGTTCGCCAACGCCGGGCAGATCTGCGTGGCGGTGGAGCGGCTCTACGTGCACCGGGAGGTGGCCGACGACTTCGTGGCCGCGCTGGTACGACGCGCCGAGGCGCTGCGGGCCGGGCCGGGCCGGGACCCGGGCACCGAGTTGGGCCCGCTGGTCGACCGGCGGCACCGGGAGCACGTCCACGGGCAGGTCGCCGCCGCGGTGGCGGACGGCGCACGGGTGCGGACCGGCGGCGAGGTGCCGGACGGGCCGGGAGCGTTCTATCCGGCCACCGTCGTCACGGACTGCCGACACGACATGCCGCTGGTCCGGGAGGAGACGTTCGGGCCGGTCGCCCCGGTGGTGGTGGTCGACTCGTTCGACGAGGCGCTGCGCTGCGCCGCGGATTCCCCGTACGGGCTGGCCGCCACGGTGTTGACCCGGTCGATGAGTCACGCGCAGCGGGCCTGGCGGGAACTGCCGGTGGGCACCGTCAAGGTCAACGCGGTGTTCGGGGGCGCGCCGGGGGGCGCCGCGCATCCGCGCGGGGCCAGCGGCCAGGGCTTCGGGTACGGCCCGGAGTTGCTCGACGAGTTCACCGCCACGAAGGCGGTGCACATCGAGGCGCCGGGCGGCGGGCACTGGTGAACGGGATGCGCACTGACGGACGAACAGCACGGGCGGACGCAGGGGTGGCGCGCCCGCCCGTACCGCGTCGGTGGTGCCGCGGCGCGGTGGCCGTCAGTCGCCGCGGGCCTTGCGGGTGGCGCGGTCGTTGGCCTTCTCGATGGCCGTGACCAACTCGGGCTTGGTCATGCCGGACCGGCCGGGTACGTCGAGTTTGCGGGCCACCGACATCAGGTGGTCCTTGGTGGCGTTGGCGTCCACACCACTTGCGGTGGGGGCGCGCCGTTCCGGCCCGCCACCGGCGGCCTGCTGGTCGCTGGGGCCCTTGCGGCCCTTCGGCTCCCAGTGGTCGCCCACCTTCTCGAACTGGTGCTTCACGGCGGCGAAGGCGGTGCGGTGCGACCGCTCCCCCTCGCCGTAGGTCTCGACCGCCGAGTCGTGCGTCTTCTCCCAGGTGCGCTGCGCCTTCTCCGGGGAGCGTCGCAGCGTGCTGGGCAGGTCCTCGCGCCCGGGCATCTCGTCCTCCTCCGTGTCGACAGGGTCCTGGTGACCGTTCCCCGATGACGCGGCGGCAAACCCTAGCGGCACCGGGGGGACGCTGGGCGGGTTTGTCGATTTCGCGATCCGGGTACCGGCGGGCCAGGCCAGACCGGACGACCGGTCATCCGGCGGCCGGGGCGCAGGGAGCGGGCATGACGACCACGGACCCCGGTACGACGCTCGACGACACGACGGGCAACCGGGTGCCCCGTCGGGTGCGGCAGCTGAGCTGGCGGACCTGGCGGGGGGTGCTGGTCCGCAGCGTGCGGAACTTCGTCTCCGACAACTGCTCCGACTGGGCCGCCGCGTTGACCTACTACGGCGTCCTCGCGCTGTTTCCGTCCGCCATCGTGGTGGTGGCGCTGGTCGGCCTGGTCTCCAGCGGCGAGCGGACCGTCGACACCGTGGTCGACCTGGCCAACCAGGTGGGCGCCGGGTCGGTGCTGACCGACGACAAGGACGGCGTGGTCGGGGTGATCCGGTCCGTGGTGCTCGACCAGAGCAACCCCGAGCTGCTGCTGAGTTTCGGTCTGCTCGGCGCGCTGTGGTCCGCGTCGGGCTTCATCGGCGCGTTCACCCGGGCCTCGAACGCCGTCTACGGGGTGACCGAGGGCCGCCCGGTGTGGAAGCTTCGGCCGCTGCAGATCGGCTTGGCGGCGATCACGCTGGTGCTGCTCGCGGTGGTCGCCCTCGGCCTGATCGTCAGTGGGCCGGTCACCGACGCGGTCGGCGACCTGATCCACGCCGGTGGCCTGGCCCGGACGACGTGGAGCGTGGCGAAGTGGCCGGTCCTCGCCATGATCATGATGGTGCTGCTGTCCCTGCTGTTCTGGATCGCCCCGAACGTCCGTCAGCCCCGGTTCCGCTGGCTCACCCCGGGCGGCGCGGTGGCCCTGGTCTCCTGGGCGGTGGCCTCCTTCGGGTTCGGCCTCTACGTGGCCAACTTCGGCTCGTACGACACCACCTACGGCAGCCTGGGTGCGGCCATCGCATTCCTGGTCTGGCTCTACCTGTCCAACTCGGCGCTGATGCTGGGCGTGCAGATCAACGCCGAGGTGCAGCGTGGGCGGCAGTTGCAGGCCGGTGACCCGGCCCCGGGGGACCCGGTGCTGCCGCCGCGCAAACCGGCGCAGGACTGAGCCCCGTTGCGGGTCGGATGTCCGGTCCGCGGCCGGGCCGAGGGCCGGTTCGTGACCCGGTGCCGGTTTATCGGGCGGGGTGCCGGGTAGCGCAGAAGGCATGGAGCGTGGCAACAGCAAGCACGGACCGAGGATCGACGAGCAGATGAGCCAGGAGGTCAGCGGCCTCGTACAGGGGCCGGGGACCGGTGGCTCTCGCGTCGACGAGTCGCGGGTGCCGGAACCGGCTGGCGAGGACCAGCCGGAGACGACCACCGCCCCGGCCGGTGACCTGCGCACCGGCACCCCGCAGGGCATGAGCTCCACGGACGTCGAGCAGCGCAGCCGGCTGGGCCGGTTCATCTCGATGAGCGCGCTGCCGGGCGACCGCTTGGTGCTCATCGCCAGCGCGCGGGAGAACGAGGCGCCGGACGACATCGTGGCGGCGCTGGAGCGGCTGCCCGAGGGCACCGTCTACCAGACGGTTTCCGAGGTCTGGGCCGCGCTGGGCAACAAGAACGAGACAACTCGCTGGTGAGCGGGATCGCCCCCGATCCGACCGACCGCCAGCGGCAGAAGGAGGTTCCCTGATGAGTGGCGTTACCGAACACGTGGACGTTTCCGTGCCCGTACGCACCGCGTACGACCAGTGGACGCAGTTCGAGGAGTTCCCCCAGTTCATGGAGGGCGTGCAGGAGGTCCGGCAGCTCTCCGACACGATGACCCACTGGACGGTGGACATCGCCGGCGTGAAGCGCGAGTTCGACGCCGAGATCACCGAGCAGCTGCCCGACGAGCGGGTCGCCTGGCGCTCGACCGGCGGCACGCAGCAGGCCGGCGTGGTGACCTTCCACCGCCTTGACCAGGACAAGACCCGGGTCACCCTGCAACTCGAGTTCGAGCCGCACGGTGTGGTCGAGCAGGCCGGCGACAAGCTCGGCATCGTCGACCGCCGGGCCAAGGGCGACCTGGAGCGGTTCAAGACCTACATCGAGCGGCGTGGTCAGGAGACCGGCGCCTGGCGCGGGCAGGTGGACCGCCCGCAGCCGTGACCTGAGCAGTGACCTGGGATGGCCGCCGGTATACCGGCGGCCATCGCCGTGTCCGAGCCTGGCCGCCCGTTTGCGATCATCGTGCCCGGGTACGGCTGTTGGTATGACCGACGACAACATCAGGGTGTGGCGGGACGAGGAACGGCTTCCGTTGGAGGAGTTGGAGCGCGCCGTGTCGGGTTCCAGCCTCGACGGGCAGGCCGACGACGTGACGGGCAACGACGCCGGTGAGGAGGCCACGTTCGGGCACGGGCCGGCGGCGTCGGATCGCGAGGGGCAGGCCCGGGGCAACAGCCGGGAGGCCACCGACCCGCAACGCGCCTACCGCCCGTCCACCACTGGACGGACCGGGCCGGACGTCTGACCCTCGTTCCCGGGCTGGACGGGTACCGCCGGCACGGGCGGCCCGGCGGCGGGTCGGCGTGCGCCCCACTCGTAGAGCGCGATCAGCGCCAGCGCGAGCACCACCAGGGCCGATCCCAACACCTGCACCGACGTGTTGGCGATCAGCACGCCGAGCCCGGCCGGAACGAGCGCGGCGCCGACGCCGGACGCGCCGATCTGTAGTCCGATGGCCCGGTCCGCGTGCGCCAGGCCGACCCGGTCGGCGGTGGTGAGGGTGAGCAGGGGAAACACCGGCGCGGCGGCGAAACCGACCACGACCAGACCGAGCACCGCCAGCGCGGCCGGCCCGGGAACGGCGATCAGCGCCGCGCCCAGCGCCATACCGGCCAGGCTGGCGCGCAGCACCAGGCCGGCCCCCAACCGCTCGGCCACCACACCCTGCACGATCCGACCGACGAAGAGGCTGCCCCAGTACGCGGAGACGCAGCCGCCGGCAGCCGCCGCGCTCAGCCCGCGCCCCTCGGTCAGCAGGAGGAACGCCCAGAGACCGGCGGACACCTCGATGGCCACGTAGAGCGCGAAGGCGAGCGTCCCCGACCAGACCGCCGGCAGCCGCAGCGTCTCCCGGACCGGAACCCGGACCGCCGTCGACGAGGCGGGCGCGGTCCCGGCGGGTTCCGTTGCGGCGGCGGCGCCGAGCGGGGCGTCGGCCGGGACGCCGCGTTGCCAGGCCCGCACGGTGAGTGCGAACGCGGTGGCGAGGACGAGCTGGGCGGCGGCCACGATGCCGTAACCCCAGCGCCAGGCCAGCCCGGCGCTGAGCACGCCGGTCATGATCAGCGGGCCGATCGCCACGCCCAGGCCGAAGAAGGCGTGCAGCCAGTTCATGTGGCGCGGCCCGAACGCCCCGGCGGCGTACGCGTTGAGCCCGGAGTCCACCGCGCCCGACCCGAGCCCGACCAGCAGCGCACAACCCACCAGCACGGCGAACATGGGGCTCACCGCGTAGCCGGTCAGCGCCAGGCTGGCCAGCAGGGTGCTCCCGGCGAGCAGGGCGCCCACGCCGACCCGGGCCAGCGTGAACCCGGCCAGCACGCTGGAGGTGAGATAGCCGACGGTGCCGGCGGTGAGCACCCACCCGACCGCCTCGGTCGGTACGCCGAGGTCGGCCCGGATCGAGGGCCAGCCCACGCCGAGCAGGCTGTCGGGCAGACCGAGGCTGACGAACGCGAGGTAGGCCAGCAGGAGCAGTGAGGCGCGGGGGCGGGGGCGCGGGGGCAGGGTGGACACGAGACACCATCCTGCCGCAGGCGCACCCTAGCGCGGCCGGCGCCCGATTACCCGGTACGCAAAGAAGTCGTGTCCGTACGGTCGAGAAAACGGACAGCTCATCCAGAATCGGCCGATCGGAGGACGGCAAAGCGCCTCGTTCGCGTAAGAATTTCGGGATGCATCAAGGCTCCGGAATCCTCTCGACGCGTCAGCGCCGGCTCGCCTGGCTCGGTTTCCTGCTCGCCGCGCTCCAGGCACCCGTGTCCGCCTGGCTCGTCACCGACGAGTCGTGGCTGTTCAGCCTCTGTGTCGCGCTCATGGTGGCCACCGTGATCATCGCCGACGACGCGGCACGGCGACGCCCCGCCGACGCGACAAGCGACTAGCCACCACTGCCCGGCCGGGCCTCGTGGCCCGGCCGCCCACGGCTGCGGCGGCGTTCCTTCATCTCCGCCTCGTAGAGGTGGCGCCGCCCGCCCACCAGCTCGTCGCGGGCCTGCTGGTCCAGCTCCCGGAACAGCGCGTGGTAGCCCTCGTCGAAGTCCTCGACGATCTGGAACGTCCACCGTCCGGCGATGACGTTGCGGCCCAGCAACTCCGTGTCGATCCGGTCGGCGAGCCGCTGATGCCCGGCGGCGCGGAACTGTTCCACCGCGTCGTCGAGCATCAGGTCGGCGTGCCCGATCAACTGGTGCACCGAGTACAGGTGCCCCCGGGCCCGCTCCACGCACTCCAACGCCTCGCTGAGCTTGCCGAGCGCGGCGACCGTCGCGTCGCTGACCCCGTCCGGCCGCCGGTGCCGTTCGTCCGGTCCGTCCGCCTGCTGTCCCATCCGTGCCTCCGTGCCGTGTGCCGCCATCCGCGGGTGGTCGTTCTTCTGCTGCCCCGTCTGTGCCGGATCAACCCCCGCGGCCGGCGACGGTCGGCTCAGTGGCGCGGCCGACTCCGCCAAGCGGCCGAGGTCGCACCGGTCACCGGTCGGTTAGCCTCGGTCACCATGCGTGTGCCGTTCAACCGGGTCGCCTCCCGTACCGCCGTCGACTCGGCGCGGTCCACCCTCGCCGCCCTCACCGTCTCCGTGGGCACCGTCGGACTCACCGCCGCCGCCGCGCGACCAGGGCTGCTGGCCCTCGTCGACCAGCACGCGGCGGGCGTACGGGACAGCCTCGACGGGGACCGCCAGCCGTTGACCGCCGCGGCGCTCGCCGGCTACGCCGAGGGGGTCCGCGCCGCCGCTTCGGAGCACGGGTGGGTGCCGCCGGCCGAGCCGGTGGACTGGAGCCAGCCGGATTGGCTGCTCACCCGGCTGCTCGCGGTGTGCGCGCTGGCCCGCTCGCTCGACCGGGGCTGAGACCCGCGCGACGGGACCTGGACGCGCGGGGAGGGCGCCCCGCCGTGGTACCGCGGAACACCCTCCCCACGCTGTGCCGTTACGTCCCGCTACGAGCGGTACTGCTGGGCTTCGTCCACCCGGGGCATGGCCTGGGTGCGGTCACCCCCACGGTCGGCCATCTGCCGCTCCACGTCGCTGCGCCCGGCCGACGTGGCCTGACGCTGCTGCTGCACCGCCCGGGCCTCCTCCGCCGCCCGACGCAGCCAGCCGTCCCAGCGGTTCTGCATCGGTTTCACCAGACCACCGCCGACACCGACGATCAGGATGCCGGCCACCGTGGCAAGCACCGCGATCAGCACCGGGGTGGTCACCGTGGTGGCGATGCCCACCTGGTTCAGCGCGGCGATCACACCGAGGGCGATGATGAAGATCGCCGTCAGGTCGGCCAGAACCTTGCCGTACGACAGCCCTCCCAGCGCCCCGGTCACCAGATCACGGGCCGCGTTGGCGATCGCGGACGCGATCACCACGATGACGATCGCGATGAACGCGCGCGGCAGCCAGGAAACCACGCCGCGGATCAGGTCACTGATCGCGTTGGGCCCCCAGACGCCGAAGGCGAACTGCAGCGTGAACAGCAGTACGGCGTAGTACGCCAGTCTGGCCAGAATGTCACTGGCGTCGTACTTCGTTCTCTCCAGGGCCCGTTTGATGCCACCGCGTTCGACCGCCTCGTCGAAGCGCACCCGTTCCAGCACCGTATCCACGATCTTGAGGACGGCTCGGGCGATGAGCCAGCCGACCACGAGGATGACGATGAAGGCCACTGCCTTCGGGATGAAGAGCAGCACCGACCTCCAGGTGTCGGCGATGGCATCGCCGATGTCGGCCTGCCGGACCGCGAGGGTTTTCAGCATGATGTCCCTCCTGTCGCATGGACTGCGCCGGGCGCATACCCGGCAACCGCTCCGGCAGTCCGCGCAGCGCGTGGCGTTTTTTGCGACAGACCTCCGGGCAGGGACCCTGAACTGCCCGAACGGCCAACCCGGCGGACGCGGCGACGGCCCGCCGCAGTGATCGGATGCCTTTCGCGGCCGGCGGACTAGGCTGCGGACATGCCAGGAACGGTCGGGCGAGTCCCCACGCCAGCAACTCCGGGCCCGGGCGCACCCACCGGGTCCGGCGCGGTCACCGGCGTGCTCGCCCACGACTGGGCCCACACCCCGCTGGGCCCACCCGCCGAGTGGGACGTGGCGGTCCGGGCCGCGGTCGAGTTGATCCTCGCCTCGCCGATGCCGATGGCCCTCGCGTACGGCGACGATCTCGTTCTGCTCTACAACGCCGCCTACGCCGGGTTGCTGGGCAGCAAACACCCGGACGCGCTCGGCCGCCCGGCCGCCGAGGTGTTCGCGGAGATCTGGGCGCTGCCCGGTGTCGGCGAGGTGATCGAACGCAGTTACCGGCAGGGCGTGCCGTTCCTGGAGAAGGAGTCCACGCTGCCGCTGGTCCGTGGGCACTCCCCGACGGTGGAGCAGGCGGTCTTCACCCGGGGGCACTCGCCGGTGCGCGACAGCGCCGGGCAGATCGTCGGTGTGTTGACGGTCGCGGCCGAGACCACCCACGTCACCGAGCAGTTGCAGAGTCTCAGCGAGGTCGCCGCGGCGCTCGCCGGCACTCTCACCCTCGACGACGTGGCCCGGGTCGCGTTGCGGTACGCGATCACCACGTTCGACCCCGACCAGGCGTCGTTCGCCGTCGACGAGGGCGGCGGCGGCTGGCGCATGGTGCGCCGGGTCCGTGGCGAGCTGCTGGACGAGGCCGACGAGCGGCTTCCCCCGCTCTGGCGCCGCGCGGTGGCGGACTGGTCGGCACCCGTGGTGCAGGCGGCACGCTCGGGCGGCCCGTCGTTCACCCGCGACGGGCAGCCACTGCGGGACACCGCCGTGGACCGCCACGACCAGAAGATCCGCGCGATGGCGGCCCTGCCCCTGGGCACTTCGGTGGTTCGCGGCGGGTTGGCGGTCGGCTACCAGGTCCCGCACACCTGGTCGCCCGCCGAGCGGGCGCTGCTGGCCGCCTCGGCCGAGCTGATCGGCCAGGCGGCGGAGCGTGCCCGCCGGTTCGAGACCCAGCACGGCACGGCCCAACTGTTGCAACGCAGCATGCTGCCGGAGCACCTGCCGGATCTGCCCCGGTTGCGGATCGCGGCTCGCTACGACCCGGGGGTGGACGGCAACGCGGCCGGCGGCGACTTCTACGACGCGTTTTCGCTGCCCAACGGCTCGCTCGGCGTGGTTCTGGGCGACGTCGCCGGGCACGACGTGCAGGCCGCCGCGCGGATGGGCCAGGTCCGGGCCGCGCTGCGCGCCCTGGCCCTGGCCGACCCGGCGCCCGACGCGGTCCTGGCCGGCCTGGACCGGCTGGTGACCAGCCTCGGCGCGGAGGCCGGCACCCACGAGTTGTTCGTCACCGTGGCGTTCGGGGTGATCGACGCGGAACGGCGGGAGTTGACCCTGGCCAGCGCCGGTCACCCGGCGCCGCTGATCCGCCGCGGCGATCCGGAGGGACGGTCGCACGCCGAGTACGTCGACGTGCCCGCCGGCCCCCCGCTGGGGCTGGGCGGTCGGCCGGGCACCACGACCGTCGCGTTCCGTCCGGGTGACACCCTGCTGTTGTTCAGCGACGGGGTGGTGGAGCGTCGCCGGCAGAGCCTGAGCGCTGGGCTGGCCACCCTCGGCGAGGCCGTCGCAAAGGCCGGCAGCGGCGACCCCCGCGCGCTCTGCGCGGTGGCCACGGCGGCGGTGCCGGGCGGCACGGAGGACGACGTGGCCGTGCTGGCGGTGGAGCACGCGCTCAAGGAGAGTCGGTCGGCGAGCATGGAGGTGCCCGCGGAGCCGACCGCGCCCAGCCGGGTCCGGCACTGGATGACCGGTCAGCTCACCGAGTGGCAGGTGCCCGAGTCGGTGATCGGAGCGGCGGTGCTCTGCACCAGCGAGCTGACCACCAACGCGTTGCTGCACGCCGGCACCGCCGCGCGGGTGGAGATCGACCTCAGCCCCGAACGGCTGCTGGTCTCGGTCGCCGACTCCGGCACCCGGGGCACCGTGACCCGGGCCCGTACCGACACGTTGAGCAGTCGTGGCCGCGGCCTCGGCCTGATCGAAGAGCTCAGCGACGCCTGGGGCACCGACCCGTCGGTGCGCGGTTCCACGGTCTGGTTCGAAATCCTCACGCCGCCGCGCTCGTGAGACCACTCCGGAGGGGGTAGGAGGACGCCCATGCGTACCGACAGTCCCAGCGGAGTTCTCTTCGACGTCGACGGCACCCTGGTCGACACCACCTACCTCCACACGGTGAGCTGGTGGGAGGCGTTGCGGCAGACCGATCAGCCGGTGCCGATGGCGACGGTGCACCGCTCGATCGGGATGGGGTCGGACAAGCTCCTGGACCACCTGCTCGGCCCGGAGCGGGACCGCGACGCCGACGCCAGGCTGCGCGACGCGCACGACACCCTGTACGCCGAGTACTGGGAACGGCTCACGCCGCTGCCCCGGGCGGCCGACCTGCTGCGGGCCTGCGCCGAGCGGGGGTTACGGGTGGTGCTCGCCACCTCCGCCGCGGAACCCGAGGTGGGGGCGCTGCGCCGGGCGTTGGCCGCCGACGACGTGATCGACACGATCACCTCCTCGGCGGATGCCCAGCAGAGCAAACCGGCACCGGACATCCTGGTCGCCGCGCTGGAGCAGTCCGGGTTGGCCGCCGAGCGGGTGGTCTTCGTCGGCGACTCGGTGTGGGACGTGGTCGCGGCCGGCGCGCTGCACATCCCGTGCGTGGGGCTGACCTGCGGCGGCACCAGCCGCGGCGAGCTCGCCGGCGCGGGTGCCGTGGCGGTCTACGACGACCCGGCGGCACTGTTGAACGAGTTGGGCGATTCGCCGCTCACCCGGCCCCGGTGAGTCTCACCCCGGTCCGCCTGCGGTCACGCGCATAGCCGGAGCCCTTGCGGGGCAAGGTCTGTCACCACCTGCCCCGCGCCGCGCGGGTGCGGCTGAAGGGTGGTGCCGTGGAGCCGGTAGATGTGGCGTTCGCGCTGGTGGGACTGGGCGCACTGCTCGCGGGCATCCTGCCCCGGGTGCTGGAGCGGCGACCGCTGTCCATGCCGATCGCCTTCCTCGCCCTCGGCATGCTGGTGTTCCTGCTGCCGGTCGGGCTGCCGTCACCGGATCCGCTGGCCCATCCGGAGCTGACCACCCACCTCACCGAGATCGGCGTGATCGTCGCGCTGATGGGGGCCGGGCTGAAGATCGACCGAGCGTTGAGCTGGCGACGGTGGTCGTCCACCTGGCGGCTGCTGGCGATCGCGATGCCCCTGTGCATCGCGGCGGTGGCCCTGTTCGGCTGGTGGTGGGCGGGGCTGGTGCCGGCCGCCGCGCTGTTGTTGGGCGCCGCGCTGGCCCCCACCGATCCGGTCCTCGCCGCCGACGTGCAGGTCGGCGAGCCGACCGACGTGGAGGATTCCGAGGACGAGGTCCGCTTCGCGTTGACCTCCGAGGCCGGTCTCAACGACGGGCTGGCGTTCCCGTTCGTCTACGCCGCGATCGCCATCGCCTCGACCAGCCTCGCCCCGGGGGACTGGATGGCCGAGTGGTTCACCGTGGACGTGCTCTGGAAGGTCGGCGCCGGCGTGGGGGGTGGCCTGCTCATCGGTTGGCTGCTCGGCAAGCTGTTCTTCCGCGCCCCCAGCAAGCTCCGCCTGGCCCGGCACGCCGAGGGTTTCCTGGCGCTGGCCGCGACCTTCCTGGCGTACGGGCTGGTGGAGGTGGCCGGCGGGTACGGCTTCCTGGCGGTGTTCGTGGCCGCCCGGGCCATCCGGGCCGCCGAGCGGACCCACGAGTTCCACTCGGTGCTGCACGACTTCGCCGAGCAGGTCGAACGGCTGCTCACCCTGGTGTTGTTGCTGCTGCTCGGCGGCGCGATCGTGGGTGGCCTGCTGGGTCCGCTGACCTGGTCGGCGGCCGCCGTCGGGCTGGCGCTGGTGTTCCTGGTGCGACCGCTGACCGGGTGGTTGTCGTTGCGCGGCGCCCCGGGTCGCCCGGCCGAGCACTGGGTCATCTCGTTGTTCGGCATTCGCGGCGTCGGCTCGTTCTACTACCTCGCGTACGCCACCACCAAAGCGGACTTCCCGCAGGCCGAGCTGCTCTGGGCGACCGTCGGACTGGTGGTGCTCGTCTCCGTCGTGGTGCACGGCATCACGGCGACCCCGGTCATGCAGCTGCTGGACCGGGAGGGTGAGCGAACCTCCGACCCGGCCGAACGGGACGCCGACGAGGCCCGGCCGGTCGGGGCCGGGCACGCCTAGTGCGGCTCAGGCCAGCGGGCACGCCCGAACACTCGGCTCAGGCCAGCCGGGCGCGGCTCAGGCCAGCCGGGCGGCCAGCGCGCGGCCCAGGTCCCGGCCGGAGAGCCAGGCGGTCTGCACCCGGGGCTTGCCGAACGCGTCGCCGGCCAGGCCGATCCCGTGGTTGTCGAGGTGGTGGGTGGGGCCGGCGACCTCGCCGGTGGGCTTCGCGTACGTCCACCGGTGCACGTGCACGTCGGCGGCCTTCTCGGGCAGCCCGAGCAGGTCCCGGACGGCCTGCTCGATGGCCGGGCCGGCCCCGGTCGGTTGGGCCAGGTGCCCGGCCGCGAACTCCGGCACGGTGTGCGCGACCAGCACCGGCGCGCCGTCACCACGGCGGTCGCCGTCGTCGCAGACGAGGTTGAGGACGGGGTGCTCGTTGACGAACGCGCCCCGGAAGTCGGGCCAGCGCCGGGTCGGGAACCGCAGCACCGCGGCCAGCGACGGGGACCAGCGCTGCGCCTGCACCACCAGGGTGGCGTCGGTCAGCGCCGGGTCGAGCAGCAGGGCGGCCTGCGGGCCGGGCATGGCCAGCGCGACCGCCGCGCACGGCGCCCCATCCACCACCGGGCCGGGCTCCACGGTGAGCACCAGCCGGTCGACGGTCACCGGCACCGCGCCGGCCAGGTTCTCGACAAGCGAGCGCAGGCCACGAGGGGCGGCGAAGCGCATCGGCCCGGGTACGTGCCGGCGTCCGTCCCGGTCGTACGCCTGGAAGGTGTCGGTCCACTCGCGGACCAACCCGGCGGCGCGCCACCGCTCGACCTGCGCGGCGAAGTCCGGGTCGGTGGCGGTGAAGTAGGCGGCGCCGATGTCGGCGGGTCGACCCTGGAAGCGTTTGCTGGCCATCCGGCCACCGCAGACGTGCCCCCGCTCCCGGACCTGCACCGGCACCCCGGCCCGGGTCAGCTCGACCGCGCAGGCCACCCCGGCGATGCCCGCCCCGACCACCACCACACCCGACCGGTCCACCGTCATCCGGTGATCGTAGGCGGCTCTCGGCGGGCATGAAGTACCAATGATCGGGGTACTGGCACACCTGTTCGAAGAAAGGGTGATGATGATGACGGACCGCCGTACCGAGCAGGCCGACCAGAATGCCGCGATCAAGGACCCGGACGAGTGGGTCACCGGCGACGAACCGCCGACCGCCGCTCAGGAGTCCTACCTGAGCACGCTGGCCCGGGAAGCCCATGCCGACCTCCCGGACGACCTGACCAAGGCCGAGGCGTCCAAGCGGATCGACGAACTCCAGGCCGAAACGGGCCGGGGCCAGTAACCCATTCCTGGTCGAGGCCCTATGGTCGACTCCGCTTCCCGGAGAACGGGGTGTCCGCCGGACTTGGACACCGCGATATCACGGAAGCGGAGTTGATCACTCCCGGGCAACCCTGGCCGAGGGTCAGGGGCGGGGCAGGCGGTGCAGCCGCACCTCGGTCAGGTGGCCGGCGCGGATCTCGGCGGTCTGGTAGGTGGCGTGCGGTTGGGAACGACGGTCGGTGGGTGAGCCGGGGTTGAGCAGGCGCAGCCCACCTGCCGCTTCGGTGTCCCAGGGGATGTGCGAGTGGCCGAAGACCAGCAAATCGACATCGGGAAAGCGGGCCGCGCACCGCTTCTCACGGCCGGTCCGTGGCCCGGTCTCGTGCACCACCGCGACCCGCAGGCCGTCGAGCTCGACCCGGGCCACCTCCGGCAGCCGGGCGCGCAGCGCCGGGCCGTCGTTGTTGCCGTACACCCCGATCAGTCGGCGTGACCGGGCGGTCATGGCGTCGAGCAGCGCCTCGTCCACCCAGTCGCCGGCGTGCACCACCACGTCGGCCTCCTCGATCGCCGCCCAGAGGGGCCCGGGCAGGTCCCGGGCCCGCTTCGGTAGGTGGGTGTCCGCCGTGAGCACCAGCCGCATCCCGGCATTGTCCCCCGAGTCCCGGCCGTCCACCGGGGGACGTGGGTGGACGGCCGGGCTCGCCTCCGCCGCGCCCGGGGCGTCACCGACACCCCGGGTACGGGTCAGTGGCCCGTCACGGGAGCGTCCAGCGTTGCGCCCCGGTGCCGTTGCAGGTCCAGATGCGCAGTTGCCGGCCGTCGGTGAGATCCGAGTTGGGGATGTCCAGGCAGCGCCCGGACTGGGGGTTGCGCAGGCTGCCGTCCGGCTGGGCGGCCCACTGCTGGGCCCCGCTGCCGTTGCAGTCGTAGAGCTGCACGAGCGTGCCGTCGGTGGTGCCGCTCGCCTGCACGTCCAGGCACTTGTTGAGCCCACGCACCGTGCCGTCGCCCGGGAGGGTCCAGCGCTGCGCGGCGGTGCCGTTGCAGGTCCAGGTCTGCACCCTGGTGCCGTTCGCGGTCTGGCTGGAGGCGATGTCCGCGCACTTGCCGAGGGCCTTGATCTCGCCGGTGCGCGCCCCTCCGGTGCCGACCCCGGGGCCGGTGAAGGTGTAGCTGTCGACGTCCAGCAACGCGCCGCTGCCGCCGGTCATCACCAGGTACAGGTCGTGGGTGCCGTCGTCCGGCCTGGTCACCGTGGCGCTCAGCTCGGTGTAGTTGTCCCAGCCGCCGGTGTTGGGCACCGCGATCCGGGCGACCTCGGTGCCGGTCGGTGAGTCGTACCGGAAGGAGAGGGTGCCGCCGGGGCCGCCGGAGGAGACGCGGGCCCGGACGCCGGTGATGCCCTTGAGGCTCACCGCGTGGTGTCGGACGCTCTCACCGTTCTGGATGTCACCGAGCCGCTTGCCACCCTCGGCCGCCGCCTGGTCGATCACCTTGGGTCCGTTGAGCTGGACGAAGTGCTCGGCCTGCCACTGTTTCGGGTAGAGGCTGATGTCCTGCTGGCCGGTGAGCGCGGCCGAGCCGGTCGCGCCGCGATCGGTGTAGCTGCCCCGGAGGACGAAGAACAGCACCGAGTCGGGGCCGGCGTGCACCGGGCCGGTGTTGAAGGTCGCCCCGCAGCCGGTCCCCTCCCCCTCCTCGTGGGCGTGCTCCTGATGGCCGAGCGCGGCCCGGACGACCACCGCGGAGCAGGCCGGTGTGCCGTCCTGCGGGTCGCTGGCGGTGGCGCTCACCGTCAGGTCCTGCCCCCAGTCGAAGAGCCCGCCGGCGGGTAGGCCGTTCAGTGTGACCGTCGGCCGGTTGTTGCCGACGACCACCGGCACCAGCGTGGTCGCGCTGCGACCGGTGCCGTCGTTGACGGTGAGCCGGGCGTTGAAGCTGCCGTTGGCGGAGTACGTGAACGAGGGGTTGGCGGCGGTCGAGTCGGTGCTGCCGTTGTTGGTGAAGTCCCAGGCGTAGGTCAGCGGGTCACCGTCCGGATCGGCGCTGCCGGCGCTGGAGAAGCTCACGGCCAGCGGGGCCAGCCCGTTGTCCCGGTTGACGGTGGCCTTCGCCACCGGTGACCGGCCGCCCTGCACGTAGTTGATTTTGTAGAGGCCGGCGTCGACCGCGCCGGAGAAGTAGCCGCTGCCGTATTCCAGCAGGTAGAGCGAACCGTCCGGGCCGAACTGCCAGTCGATCGGGTGGACGAGCTTCATGCCGGCGAGCACCGGCTCGATCACCGTCGGCGCGCCGGTGGACGGGTTGCCGTTGTCGAACTGGACCTCCTTGATCCAGTTGCGGCAGTACTCGGAGATCAGCCACTTGTTGTCGTAGTAGGCCGGCCACTTCACGTCCGAGGCGAGGTTCGGGTCGTAGTGGTAGACCTCGACGTGGTTGGGCGACCCACACCCACCCGGGTTGTCCAGCGCCGGCCAGTCCTCACTGCCGCCGTGCTGCTCCCAGACCAGCGCCGGTTTCGTCGGCGGGAGCTGCTGCACACCGGTGTTGCGCGGTGAGTTGTTGACCGGCCCGGTCGAGCCGCCGCACGGGAACCAGCCGCGGGGCATGGCGGTGGCGAAGTCCCAGTCGTTGTAGGCGACGTTGGGGCCACCGCAGTACGGCCATCCGTAGTTGCCGGGCCCGTTGGCCCGGTTGAACTCGTCGTACGCCGCCGGGCCGCGGTTGGCGAGGTCGGCGCCGGCGTCCGGACCGACCTCGCCCCAGTAGAGCGTGTTGTTCGCCTTGCGGTCCACCCAGATCCGGTACGGGTTGCGCACACCCATCACGTAGATCTCCGGGCGGGTCCGCGCGGTGCCGGCGGCGAAGAGGTTGCCGGAGGGGACGGTGTAGCTGCCGTCGTTCTCCGGATGGATCCGGTTGATCTTGCCGCGCAGGTCGTTGGTGTTGCCGGAGGTGCGTTGGGCGTCGTACTGCGGGTTGCGGCTGGTCCGCTCGTCGATCGGCGCCATCCCGGCGGAGTCGCCGCCGGAGTTGGTGTTGTCGCCGACGGCGAAGTACAGGTTGCCGGCGGTGTCCCAGCTCATCGAGCCGGCCGAGTGGCAGCAGAGATCGCGTTCGGTGGGCCACTCGATGAGCATGTCCTCGCTGGCCGGGTCGAGCAGCAGGGTGGACGGGTTGAAGGTGAACCGGCTGATCCGGTTGACCAGGGGGGTGACCTTCGGCGAGTAGAAGAGGTAGACCCACCGGTTGGTCGCGAAGCTCGGGTGCAGGGTGATGCCGATCAGGCCGTCCTCGAAGCGGGCGTCCAGTGCCAGGGTCAGCGCCACGGTGGTCGAACTGGTCGCCGGGTTGTAGAGGCGGACCTGACCACCGGCGCTGCTGGTGCCCCGGTTGATGTAGAAGACCTTGCCGTCGGGGGCGACGGCCAGTTCGATCGGCTCACCCATGGCGAGACCGCCGTCGAGGGCGATCTTCTCGAAGCCGGTGGTGGCGGGCGGTGCCAGCGCCGCGGCGGCCCGGGCCGGGGACGCGGCGGCCGGACGGTCGCTGGCCTGCGGGACGAGGCAGAGCGCGACGAGGACGGTGAGCAGGGTGGCGGCGCCGACGAGACGTCGGCGCGGAGTGCGGGACACGAGACCTCCAGCTGTCCGGGGGATCTCGGTGCCGCTCCCGCCGACTGGAGGAGCACCGCAGGGTGCCCCGGACATTAACGCCTTTCACTGGGAAGCGATAGAACTTCACTCCAACAGATAGAAAGTTGTCACGATATCCAGGAAAGTCCGGGCTTAGGAACGCGCCGGCGAGAAGTACGCCGGGGGCATCCCGCAGTGCCGCAGCGTCGGGTCCCGCTCGACGTCGGTCAGCACACCGGCGGCGTTGATCAGGCCGATGTGCGAGAACGCCTGCGGGAAGTTGCCCAGCTGCTCCCCGGTCAGCGGGTCGATCTGCTCGGCGAACAGGCCGAGGTCGTTGACCCGCTGCGCCAACCCACGGAACAGCTCGTGCGCCCGGTCCCGCTCACCGGCCAGCGCCAGGCAGCACACCAGCCAGAACGAGCAGATGAGAAATCCCGCCGGGTCGCCGTCCCAGCGCCGCAGCAGGCCGTCGTGGGAGAGCCGCCGTTCCACCGCCCGGATCGTGGAGAGCATCCGCGGGTCGTCGGCGCGCAGGAAGCCGACCAGCGGCATCACCAACACCGACGAGTCCAGGTCATCGGACTCGAAACTCCCGGTGAACGACTGGAGCCGCGTGCTCCAGCCCCGCTCCAACACCTGCGCGCGCACCGAGTCGCGGGCAGCCGTCCAGCGGGCCACGTCCTGCGGCCCGCCGAGCAGGTCACCGAAGCGCACCGCCCGATCCAGCGCCACCCAGCACTGCACCTTCGAGGACACGTGGTGGTGCTGGATGCCGCGCTCCTCCCACATGCCCGCGTCGGGGAGCGCCCAGTCACGCGCGGCCTGGTCGGCGAGCAACCGCAGGACGTGGTGCACCTCGGGGTCCAGCGGCTCCAGCTTGTCGCGCATCAGCCAGGCGGCGTCCAACGCCTCGCCGAAGATGTCGGTCTGCCGCTGCTGCCAGGCGTCGTTGCCGATCACCACGGGCGGGCTGTCGCGGTACCCGCCGAGCTGGTCCAGGCGGTGCTCGGTGAGGTCCCGCTCCCCCAGCACCCCGTACATGATGGGCACCGGTCGGTCGTCGATACGGCCCATCGCCCGACCCAGCCACTCGAACTGCCGTTGCACCTCGTCCAGGCACGCCGTCCGCCACAGCGCGCGCAGGGTCAGGCTGAAGTCGCGCACCCAGACGTAGCGGTAGTCGTAGTTGCGGTCGCCGCCGAGCTTCTCCGGCAGTGAGGTGGTCACCGAGGCCACCACGGCGCCGCTGGGCCGGTACGTCATGCCCTGCACCACCAATCGGCTGCGCCGCACCTGCT
This sequence comes from Micromonospora sp. NPDC049645, assembly GCF_040675155.1. Lineage (NCBI taxonomy): Bacteria > Bacillati > Actinomycetota > Actinomycetes > Micromonosporales > Micromonosporaceae > Micromonospora > Micromonospora sp. NPDC049645. Next base: position 55,351 of record NZ_JBFAOI010000009.1, on the reverse strand, counting down.
CGGCGTAGAGCCCGTCGTAGGCGTGCTCCGCCGACCAGGAGCGCCAACCGGCAGCGGTGTCGGCGATGGTCTGGTCGGCGTCCGGCACCTCGGGCAGTGGCGCGTCGTAGGTCGGGGCGTACCCGAGGGTGAAGGTGTGTTTCGTGCCGGCGCGGACGGTGAAGGTCCCGACCGCCTCGCCGTCGCCGGCGGTCAACCGCACGCTGCCGCGCAGGGTGAGTCGGGCGGCCCCGGCGATGGCCTCCAGCATGTCCTCGCGCTCGATCAGGTAGGCGATGGTGCGGCCGTACTCGAAGCGCGGCCGGTAGTGCAGCCGCATCGGCACCGCGCCGGACAGCCCCTCCACCGACCGGACCAGCACCTGCGGCGAGTGCAGGCCGATGTCGTGACCGCGGGAGCCGGGCTCGAAGGCGAGCGCGTCGGTCAGCGCGACCTCTCCCTGCGGGGTGTGGAAGACCGTCCGCAGCACCAGGGTCTCGTCGAGGTAGTCGCGTTCGACGCGGTAGTCGCCCTCCGGCCGGATCGACCAGTGCCCGGCCTCCTCGTCGAGCAGCCGCCCGAACACCGACGGGGCGTCGAACCGGCCCGGGCACCACCAGTTCACCGAACCCGTGCCGTCCACCAGCGCCGCGCTGCGGCCGTCGGCGAGGAAGCCGTAGTCGCTGATCTGTCCGCTCTCCACCCGACTGGCTACCCGGGCAGTGCGGGCCCATTCCCCTGCTGCCCGACGGCGGTTCCCGCGTTACCGGTCGCCCTGGACGGGAACCCGGGCAGCTGACGAGGGAGGATGCTCATGACGTCAGCTTCGGGGCCGACCGCCGCCTGGCGGTCCGGCACACAGGGTGGCGACCTGCTTCCCACCGGGCCGGCCGGCCGCCTGTCGACGCCGGCCGGTGACGGCCACGGGCCGGAGGCCGGTGCGCCGACCGTGACGATCGGCTCGTACCCGGACTATCCGGCCGCGCAGCGGGTCGTCGACTATCTGGCCGACAACCGCTTTCCGGTGGAGCACAGCGCCATCGTCGGCACCAACCTCACCCTGGTGGAGACGGTGCTCGGGCGGATGACCACCGGTCGAGCCGGCCTGCTCGGCGCCGGCACCGGAGCCTGGTTCGGGCTCTTCATCGGCCTGCTGTTCGGCATCTTCACCGTCGGGAACTGGCTGGCGGTGATCCTGGTCGGCCTGGTCATCGGTGCGATCTGGGGTGCCGTGTTCGGCGCGGTCGCCCACGCCATGACCGGTGGGCAGCGCGACTTCACCTCGGCCAGCTCGCTGCGCGCGGGCCAGTACGCGGTGATCGTCGACGCGCAGCTCGCCGACCAGGCGCGGCAGCTGCTCGCCCGGATGCAGATGCCCAGCTCGGCACGAACGCCCGCTGAGGGGACGAACACCCGCTGAGCGACGATCGACCGGCCGTCCCGGCACCAGGCCGGGGCGGCCGTTTGGTCGTTCAGTCGGGCTGGGCCTCGAACAGTTCGCCGTACCGCGTCTCCCCACGCACCGGGTCCACCGCGAACGTGACGTGCCCGACCGGCGCCCGCCCGCGTTTTATGGCCGCAGAAATCGCAAGATCGCGGAAGGTGGCGCGACGGGGCCGGTCACCGTTCAGTCGTGGTACGCCATCTCGCCGGCCCGCAGCGGCACGTCGACCCGGTTCTCCGGTGGCGCCAGCGGGCAGGCCCAGCGGTCGTCGTAGGCGCAGCTCGGGTTGTAGAGGTAGTTGGCGTCCAGCCGGACCCGGTCGCCGGGCAGCAGCTCGACGCCCCGGCCGAAGGTGCCCTTCACCGTGTCGGTGAGGTAGCGACCTCCCCCGTAGCTCTCCTGTCCGCAGGTGCCGTCGCGCAGCGGAACGAACAGCCCGCCCCCGTACGCCTCGATCCACCACAGGGTCAGCGGACCCCACGGCGTCTCGGCCACCGCGACCCGCCGGTACGCGACCACCCCGTCCGGGCCACCGGTGTCGATGCGCAGCTCGCCGCTGGCCGGGCGCAGGGGTGCCTCGACCACGGCCTCGGGATTGGCCGGGAAGTAGCGCACCGCGGTGAAGCCGGCCCGGTCCGCCGGTGGGATCGGGCTCTGCGGGTGGGTGGCGAAGAGTTCGTCGCGGCCGGCGCGGAAACCGGCCAGGTCGACGTCGGACAGGTACAGCCGGGCGATCCGCTCCCGCCAGTCGGCCAACTCGAGATCATCCACGCCACCGAGCCTATGTCGTGGCGCTGCGGCACCTCAGCGCGACGGCCAGGTGGTGAGGACGGCGTCGAGGGCGTCCAGGGTGCGTGCCCACGAGTCGTCCGTGGCACGTGGGGTGTGCCGGAAGCCGCCGGTCCGCTCCAGGCTCACGAAGCCGTGGAACGTGCTGTGCATCATCCGCACCGCGTCGGTCTGGTCGGGCTCGGTGAGCCGGTAGCCGCGCAGGATCGCCCGGGTCATCTCGGCGTGCCGGACGCCCGCGCTCGCGGCGGCGGTTTCCGGGTCGAGGTCGATCTGCATGGCGGCGTAGCGGCCCGGATGCTCTCGGGCGTAGTCGCGGTACGCGTTGGCGAACGCCACCAGCGCGTCCTTGCCAGCCCGGCCGGCGAGCGCGGCGGCGACCCGGTCGGCCAGCTCCGCCAGGGCCAGCAGGGCGATCCTGACCCGCAGTTCGTGCGCGTTCTTGAGGTGGAAGTACAGGCTCGCGTCCTTCACCCCGAACTGGCGGGCGAGCGCGGCGACGGTGACGTTGTCCACCCCCACCTCGTCGGCCAGCTCGGCCGCGGCCAGCGTCAGGCGCTCGACGGTCACCCCGGCACGTGCCATGCAGCACACTCCAAAACTAGCGGTAATAAACGCTTGCCTAGGAGAGCTAGGCTACAACCTATGTTGGTCCTGACCGAATCCGTCATCCGCGCGTCCTTCGTCAACTGCAGCCGGGGTGAGGCGAAGCGGCTGGCCGTACCGAACGATCTTGAAATGCGTCCCTGGGACGACCTCGACTTCCTCGGTTGGCGGGATCCCTCCGCGCCGCAGCGGGCCTACCTGGTCGCCGAGACCGACGGGAAGCTGGCCGGGGTGGTGCTGCGGGCCGCGACGCACCAGACGGGGCGCGTGCGGCACAGCATGTGCTCGTTCTGCCTGACCACGCACCTCGGCGGAGGCGTCTCGTTGATGACCGCCCCCAAGGCCGGTCCGAGCGGGCGGCAGGGCGACTCCGTGGGCACGTATCTGTGCTCCGACCTGGCCTGCTCGCTGTATCTGCGGGGCAAGAAGCACGCCGGACCCCCCGCGCCCGAGCCTCTGCCCCTGCCGGAGAGGATCGAGCGCGTCCGGACGGCCCTCGCGACGTTCCTCCGCAAGGTCACCGAGTGACGGTTCGGGGCGACCCGCGCGGCTCGGGCCGTATTCGGACGCCGGGCCGCCCCGCCTAGCGGTCGGTGGCCAGGCGGGCGTGCAGGTGCTCGTCGTAGCGGCGGCCGTCGCCGTACCGGTACGACTCGCGCAGGGTTCCCTCGGCCCGGTAGCCGGCCCGTCCGGCGACTCGGCAGGACGCCGGATTGGCCACCGCGTGACACAACTCGACCCGGTGCAGCCCGAGATCCGCGAACGCCCATTCGGTGAGCCGGACGACGGCGCGTACCGCCACCTGCCGGCCCCGCGCGGCGGGCACCGTCCAGTAGCCGATGGACGCGTCGCCGTCGTGGATGCGGTGCAGCGAGACCGAGCCGAGCAGACTGCCGCCGGCCGCCGCGGTCACCGCCATCGAGGCATGGTCACCGGTGGACCAGTCGGCCCGGCGGCGAACCCAGAGCAGCGCGACCTCGTCGTCGATCGGGCCGTCGCCCTGCGGGTTCCACTGAGCGATCGCCGGGTCGCGCAGGGCGTCGCGCACCGCCGGGGCGTCCTCGTCGCGCCAGGGGCGCAGCAACAGGTCGGCGGCGGCGAGTTCCACGTGTTCCACGAGGCCGGAGTCTGGCACAACGCGCGGCCCCGCCGCCGCCGGATTGGCGCAGAGCTTCTTCAAAACTGCACGATCCGACCCCACCGGCACCGAACAAGTGAGCCAGGCAACGCTCAACGGTGTTAGTTAAATTTTGAAATAGTGCTATCGTCGTGGGCATGACCGAGAGCCTGGACAGCATCCGAGAGGCCGCCTGGCGCGCCTACATCGAGGCCAGCCAGCGTCTCTACACCCGACTGGAAGAGGACCTGCGGGCCGACAGCGAGCTCAGCTTCGCCGACTACCACGTGCTGGTCCTGCTCTCCGAGGCGCCGGGGCAGCGGCTGCGGATGGGCGAGCTGGCCAGCCGATTGATCTTCTCGCCCAGCCGCCTCACCTACCAGGTCTCCTCCATGCAGCGTCGCGGCCTGGTCAGCAAGGAGCCCTGCCCGGACGACCGGCGCGGCAGCGAGGCGGTGCTCACCGCCGCCGGGCTGCTGGCCCTGCGCGAAGCCGCACCGCACCACCTGGCGTCGGTGCGCACCCACCTGATGGACGACCTCGACGACGCCGAGGTCGCCTGCCTCACCCGGATCTTCGATCGGCTCGGCGAGCGCCTGCGCGCCTCGCGGGTCAGCTCGACCACCCCCGCCATCCGTTAGGAGCCTTTCGATGCCCGCGATCACCGTCGACAACGTTCTCGTCCTACCCCGCCTGCCCCGACTCGACGAGACCACCGCGTTCCGCCCGGTCCGCAAGGTGACCACCGCGCCCAGCGGCTTCGAGGGTGAGGGCTTCCCGGTCCGCCGCGCCTTCGCCGGGGTGTCGACCACCGACCTGGACCCGTTCATCCACCTCGACCAGATGGGTGAGGTCGACTACGCCCCGGGCGAGCCCAAGGGCACCCCGTGGCACCCGCACCGCGGCTTCGAGACCGTCACCTACATCATCGACGGTGTCTTCGACCACCAGGACTCCCACGGCGGTGGCGGCACCATCACCGACGGCGACACGCAGTGGATGACGGCGGGCAGCGGCCTGCTGCACATCGAGGCGCCGCCGGAGCACCTGGTGGTGAGCGGCGGGCTCTTCCACGGCACCCAACTCTGGGTCAACCTGCCCCGCTCGGCCAAGATGAACCCGCCGCGCTACCAGGACATCCGTGGTCGGGAGTCGGCGCTGCTCACCACGCCCGACGGCGGTGCGCTGATCCGGGTCATCGCCGGCGAGGTCGCCGGCCACCGCGGCCCGGGTTCGACCTTCACCCCGATCACCATCACGCACGTCACCGTGCAACCGGGCGCGCGGGTGGACCTGCCCTGGCGGCCCGACTTCAACGCCCTGGTGTACGTGCTGGGCGGTCGCGGCACGGTCGGCGCCGACCGGCGGCCGGTGCGTACCGGCCAGCTCGCGGTGCACGGCCCGGGTGACGCGCTGCGGTTCAGCGCCGACACCACGCAGGACAGCAACACCCCGGCGCTGGACCTCTACATCATGGGTGGTGAGCCGATCCGGGAGCCGGTGGCACAATACGGCCCGTTCGTGATGAACACCCGGGACGAGCTGCTTCAGGCGTTCGAGGACTTCCAGGCCGGCCGCCTCGGCGTGATCCCCACCGAGCGACTCCCGCACACCGGCGGCCAGGGCCCCCGGCCCTGACCACGGTCGACCGCTGAGATCGGCGCCGGCGCCTCCGGTTCACCCCCGGGGCGCCGGCGCGCCTCAGGAGACCGCGAAGATCCCGGCGACTCCCAGGATCACCATCACCAACACCGCTACCAGCGCACCCCGTTCGCTCTCCACCGCCGGCTCGCGGTCCTCGGTCACGGGATTCGTCGTGTTGCGGGGCATGCTGTGGCCTCCTCGGCTGTTGTCGCGTCGCTTGCGCTGGCGTTGGCCAGGTCACCTGTCGGTCGGCCTGGCGTGCGGACCCGGGTCGGGGGTCCTACCGTGAGGACGTTGCCGACCTCCAGGGGGGCTGGACGGTGCCGTTGCAGGACTGGTTTCTCACCGCGGAGGAACGCGCCAACCCGGTCTCTGGGTTACCCGTGTGGACCACGGGAAACCTCGCTGAGCCGTTGATTCACGGTGCCGCCTACTTCGACCGGCTGGTCGACGAGGTCGAGGCGCTGGGCCCCGGCGACCATTTGTTCTTCACCGACTGGCGGGGCGACCCGGACCAGCGGCTACGCCCGGACGGCCCGACCGTGGCACAACTCTTCGCCCAGGCCGCCCAGCGCGGTGTGGTGGTCAAGGGGTTGATCTGGCGATCGCACCTCGACGTCCTCGCGTACAGCGAGGCCGAGAATCGCGACCTCAGCGAGACGATCTCGGCCGCCGGCGGGGAGGTGCTGCTGGACCAGCGGGTCCGGCGCGGCGGCTCGCACCACCAGAAGCTTGTGGTGCTGCGGCACGTGGGCGCGCCGGAGCGGGATGTCGCCTTCGCCGGCGGGATCGACCTGTGCCACAGCCGCCGGGACGACGCCGCGCACCGCGGCGACCCGCAGCCGGTGCAGATGTCTCCCCGATACGGACCCAACCCGCCCTGGCACGACGTGCAGCTCGCGGTGCGCGGCCCGGTGGTCGGCGCGTTGGACACCCTGTTCCGGGAACGCTGGACCGACCCGATGCCGCTGGACTCGGAGAATCCGATGGCCTACCTGCGGGATCGGCTGCGCGACTCGGACCTGCGCCCCGACCCGCTGCCCGAGCAACCGGCGGATCCGCCACCCTGCGGTCCGCACCAGATCCAGGTGCTGCGCACCTACCCGGCCGTCCGTCCCCGCTACGCGTTCGCACCGGACGGGGAACGCACCGTGGCCCGGGGCTACACCAAGGCGGTACGCCGCGCCCGCCGTCTCATCTACCTGGAGGACCAGTACCTCTGGTCGGCCGAGGTCGCGGATCTGTTCGCGCACGCGCTGCGGGACAACCCGGATCTGCACCTGATCGCGGTCGTCCCCCGCTATCCGGACGTGGACGGCAAGCTGGCGTTGCCGCCGAACATGGTCGGGCGCGAGCAGGCGCTGTCGCTGTGCGAACGGGCCGCACCGGACCGGGTGCACGTGTTCGACCTGGAGAACCATGCCGGCGGCCCGGTCTACGTGCACGCGAAGGTGTGCGTGGTGGACGACGTCTGGGCCAGCGTGGGCAGCGACAACTTCAACCGCCGGTCCTGGACGCACGACAGCGAGCTGTCCTGCGCGGTGCTCGACGACACCCGCGACCAGCGGGAGCCCACCGACCCCGCTGGCCGGGGCGACGGCGCGCGGACGTTCGCCCGGGACCTGCGACTGCGGCTCTGGCGCGAGCACCTGGACCGCGACCCGGACGGCGCTGACGACACCGACCTGCTGGATCCGGCGGACGCCGTCGCGGCGGTCACCGCCGCCGCCGACGCGCTACAGCGGTGGTACGACGACGGCCAGGTGGGCGAGCGGCCGCCCGGTCGGCTGCGCCCGCACCGCCCGGAGCGGCTGCCGTGGTACACCCGCGCCTGGGCGCTGCCGGTGTACCGACTGGTCTACGACCCGGACGGCAGGCCGCTGCGGGCCAGACTGGCCGGCACCTGGTGAACCGGTCGGGCCGGTTCCGGCGCGGCGACCGCGTGCACGCTCAACCCACCGGGGTAGGCGAACGAGGAGCGCGGCGAGTAGTAGCCGAAGCCGATGGTCAGCGGGTTCGCCGGGCGCAGCGCGTACATCGGATGGCCGGGCTTGAGGAACTCCACCGACTCGATCTCGAACGGGGCGACCGGCTCGGCGACGAACGGGTAGGCCGAGCTGAGGAGTTGGCCGTCGCGCCGGGTGAAGTAGCGGTGGTGCCCGCTGCTGATCACGTGCCCGGTCTCCCCCACCCGACACCGTGCCCGGATCAACGGCGTGCCGTCGATCTCGGTCTCGGAGAGCAGGTCCTCGCCGTCCACCTCGATCCGGGTGCGCCCGGCGAGCACCGGGGCGCCGCGGGCGGCGGCGTACTCACGAACGCGCCGGCTGGATGCCACGTAGTGGGTCCACCAGCCGCCCGGGTTGAGGCCGCCGGGCGCGTCGACGCTCAGTAGCGAGACGCCGAGGTAGGTCAGCGAGTACGCGCCGAAGCCGGATGTCTGCGTCTCGTCGTCGACGATGTACTGGTTGAGGAAGACCTGCCGGTCGGGGCGGGGGCTGAGCCCCGGCGGGACCAGCGCGGCGACCGCCTCGGGATCCGCCGGCAGCCAGCTGAAGTAGAGGGTGCGACTGTTCACGACGAGCTGGGGAGCGGCTGGATCGAGCACGGTGCCTCCGAACCGGGTGTGTACACGCGACGCTACGGCCGGTCCCGCCAGCGGGACAACGACGGATAGTCGACACTCCTGCCGACATGTCGGATTTCATGTTGACCAGTCGACGGGGCGCGGGGACCGACCGGTCGAACCGGTAGGACGAGCGGGCAGCGGCTCATGGCCGGAAAGCGGGGTAAGGATCCTCACAGCCATCCCAACCTGCGCACCCTTTGCCCCGTTTTGTTGTCAAACACGCCTTAAGTACATCAGCCTTTCGGCTAGATTTCGGGGAGACGATCAGGTTAAGGTGACTCCCGAACGGCCCACTGAAAGCTAAACCAAAGCGTCACGTCTTTTTGTCCGCGGACGAGGTGCAGGGAGGACCACCCATGACCGCGCCAACGATCACCGAGCAGCCGAGCGCCGCCGTCAAGGCCACCACCAAGCTCGACCCGCGCGCTCTCACCGACAGCGCCGCCGACCTGCTCAACGCGATGGCCGCGCTGCCCACCAACCACCCGTCGCGCGCCGCGCTGCGGGACCGGGCGATCGAGGCCTGGCTGCCGCTGGCCAACCACCTGGCCCACCGCTACAGCGGGCGCGGCGAGCCGAACGACGACCTGGCGCAGACCGCCGCGATCGGCCTGATCAAGGCCATCGACAAGTTCGACCCCTCGCGCGGCGTGGACTTCGCCGGGTACGCGATCCCCACCATCATCGGCGAGCTCAAGCGGCACTTCCGGGACCGCACCTGGGACATCCGGGTTCCCCGCCGCCTCCAGGAGCTGCGGCTGGCCATCTCCGACGCCAACAGCTCCCTGCTACAGACCCTCGGCCGCTCGCCGACGGTCGCCGACATCGCCGCGCACCTCAAGCTCACCGAGGAAGAGGTGCTGGAGGGTCTGGAAGGCGCCCGCGCGTACAACGCCGTGTCGCTGTCCACCCCGACCGGCGACGGCGAGCGCGCCACCGAGCTGGGCGACATGCTCGGCGGCGAGGACAACGAGTTCGAGCTGGCCGAGCTGCGGGTCGCCCTCGGCCCGGCGCTGGCCACCCTCGACGAGCGCGAGCAGAAGATCCTCACGCTGCGCTTCTACGGCAACCTGACCCAGTCGCAGATCGCCGACCAGATCGGCGTCTCGCAGATGCACGTCTCGCGGCTGCTGACCCGCGCGCTGACCAAGCTGCGCGGACAGCTCGACGGCACGTACTGAGCGGACAGCTCGACGGCACGTACCGAGTAGTGACGCACGAGAGGGCCGGGTCGATGGACCCGGCCCTCTCGCACGCCCGCACTGTCACGCCCGCGTGACAGTGCGGGCACTCTGCGTACGTGTCGGGTCCGTCAGTGCACGACGGGCTCCCGCCACATCGGCCAGAACGGCGTGCCGTCGGGCACCCGGAACGGCTCGCCGGCCAGGTAGCCGTGCCTCGCGTACAGGTCCCGGCTGCGCGGACTGCTCGCCTCCAGGTACGCCGGCATCGCGTTGGCGTCCAACCAGGCGTGGTGGTGCCGCATCAGCGCGCTGCCCAGCCCCTGACCCTGCCGATCCGGCCGGGTCGCCAGGAACGCGAGGTGGTGGTGATCCGGATGCGGGTGGTTCGCCGCGAACAGCTCGTCGAGGTGCTGGAACCGGTCGGTCCACTCGCCGCAGGCGGCGGCCAGGCGGCCGTCGTAGTCCGCGGGCGGCGGCGCCGGCTCGCCGACCGACGGGAACCAGACGGCGACCGAGGCCCGGTCCGCGGTGGCGTGCACCACGCCGTGCCGCATCGCGTGCTCGACCAGGATCTCGAAGTTCCCGGCCAGCACGGCCTCCCGCTTGCTCGGGTCGGGCACCAGCCAGTACGTCACCCGCAGGGCGGTGAACGCCTCGGCGATCCGAGCCGCCACGAGCGAGGTCTCGTCCGGCCCGAGGCGCTCGACGACCACGCTCATCGGGTCGCGTCCACGGTGGCCTGCGCCTGCGGCTTGACGGCAGCGGCGGCGCTCGCCGCGCCCAGACCGATCCGGGCGTACGTGTCCGGGCGGTTGCTGCGTAGCAGCAGGGCCCAGCCGATGCCCAGCACCGCAGCCACCGGGTACGCGACGGGCAGCGCCCAGCGCAGGGTGCTGTCCGGCGCGACGCCGAGCAGGTTGGCGAAGTTCGAGACCGCGAACCAGATGATCACGAAGAGCGCGATGGTGGCCAGGCCGGGTGCGATGGCCCGCCGCCAGAGATTCTCGCCGCCGGCCGAACGGGCGAAGTAGGCGATCACCGCGACCGAGGTGGTGGCGATCAACAGCAGCACGCCGAATCCGCCGGTGGTGCCGATCCAGAAGAACAGTTGGACCACCGGGTCCCAGCCGTTGACCGCGTACAGCAGGATGACCAGCAGACCGAGGACGCTCTGCGCCGCCGAGGCGGCCCGCGGCGCCCCACTGCGGGCCGAGGTCTGGCCGAACACCGCGGGCAGCACCCGTTCCCGACCGAGCGCGAACGTGTAGCGGGCCGTGGTGTTGTGGAACGAGATCATCGCGGCGAGCACGGAGGTCAGGAAGAGCGCCTGCCCGATGGTGACCGCGGTGTCGCCGAGCTGCGCGGCGGCCAGGTTGAAGATCAGCGCGACGCTCTGCTCGCCGGCCGCGGCGACGATCTGGTCGGGCCCCACGGCGACCGTCATGGTCCAGGACGACAACGCGTACAGCCCGGCGATGATCGCCACCGAGAGGTAGGTCGCGAGCGGCACCGTCCGCTTCGGATCCTTGCTCTCCTCGCTGAAGACCACCGCGGACTCGAAGCCGACGAAGCCGAGGATGGCCAGCACCAGCACCGCGCCGACGCCCGGCACGAAGAGGTTGTCCGGCGAGAACGCGGCGAAGCTGACCTGACCGTCGGCCGGGTTGCCGATCTGTCCCAGGTCGAAGACGACGATCACCACGATCTCGGCGACCAGCAGCGCGGCCAGGACCATGCCGTTGAGGTCGACCCGGAGCAGGCCGAGCAGGCCGACCAACGCCCACGCCACCAGCGCCACGACGGCCCAGTGCGGGTGCCCGCCGAAGATCCGGTCGAGCACCGGTTCGGCCGCGACACCGATGGTGCCGTACAACCCGACCTGGAGCGCGTTGTACGCGAGCAGCGCGACCCAGGCGGCCCCCACGCCGGCCGGTCGGCCGAGGCCCCGCGAGATGTAGGCGTAGAAGGCGCCGGCATTCTCCACCCGACGCGACATCGCCACGTAACCCACCGAGAACAGGGCGAGCACCGCGGCGATCAGCAGGAAGGCCAACGGGATGCCGGTCACCCCGATGACGCCGTAGCCGGTGGTGACGACGCCGGCCACCACGGTCAGCGGCGCGGCGGCGGAGAGGACGAAGAAGATCACCGACGGGACGCCGAGGCGGCCTCGGGCCAGGGCTTCGGAGACGTTGCTGGGTCGGTCGACTGTCGATGTCGGGGGCATACGACTACTCCGATTGTCGAGGGGAGGGTTGGGGGTTACCGGGGGATCAGGGGATGCCGCGCAGAACGGCGGCACCGACGGCGGCCTCGGTGTGCCCGACGAGTTCCTTGAGCGGCGCCGGCAGCGCGGGGATGAGCACGTTGAGCCGGTGGTGCGCACGGGGGCCGGCACTCCACAGCACCTCGCGGGTCAGCCCGGCGGCTACGACCAGGCCGAGTAGCAGGGCGTCCGGCACGCCTGGCGGGTCCGGCCGGTCCAGCAGGGCCCGCAACCGGGTGGCCGGCCAGGCCACCGCGTTGAGGTCGATCGGCAGGTAGCTGACCGTGGTGCGCAGCAACCGGCGAGTCTCCTGGCGGCGCAGCACGCCGGCACGCGCCAGCCGCTCCCCCACCGAGGTCGTCGCGCTCTGCGCCAGGAAGCTGAGCCAGGTACGCAACTCCTGGTGTTGGGATTCCCCGACCAGCTGGTCCAGCACGGTGTGCGCCAGCGCGTCCGCCGGCGGGCGACGGTCGATGACGACGACCCGCCCGGCCATGACCGTGATGTGTCCATAAAGGATCAGTTCGCCGAGCAGCCCACCGGCGAGCCCGAGGCCGGTCGCCGACGGGTGCAGTTTGGCCTTGCCACGACTGTCGTTGTGCGCGATCAGGAAGAACTCGTCGGCGATGAGCAACGGTCCTCCCGCACAGGTGTGTCCACAGTGATCGCGACCGGGAAAGGATGCACCGAGAGCTACTGCAACGCAACTCCCAGATTTGAAAGTTGCACTCCGTGCAGGCGCGACCTGCGGATCTTGTCGTGGCAGACTCGGACGGTGACCGCCACCCCCGCCATCCGACCCGCCGCCAGCCCGACCGTGCGCCGACGACGCATCGCGCGGGAACTCCGCCAACTCCGGGAACGCGCGGGCATGACCCTCGATGTGGCCGCCCGCCAGCTGGACATGTCGAAGAGCAACCTGTCCCGGATCGAGACCGCGCAGATCGGCATCAAACCGCGCGACGTCCGGGCCGCGCTCGCGCTCTACGAGGTGACCGGTTCGGATGCCGAGGCGCTGATCGAGATCGCTCGGGGGGCCCAGCAGCGCGGCTGGTGGCAGAACTACAGCGACGTCCTCCCCGAGTGGTTCGAGTTCTACGTCGGGCTGGAGGCCGAGGCGGCGGCGCTGCGCACGTACGAGGCCGAGTCGGTGCCGGGGCTGTTGCAGACCGAGGCGTACGCCCGGGAGATCTACCGGCGCACCGCCGGTGAGGAGGGCCTGGAACGCAAGATCGCCGCCCGGCTGCACCGACAGGAGGTGCTACGCCGCGAGGACCCGGTCAACCTATCGGTTGTCGTCAATGAGGCGGTGCTCCTGCGCCCGGTCGGCGGTGCCGCGGTGATGGCCGAACAACTGGTCCACATGAGCCGAATCGCGCAGCTACCCAACGTGACAATTCAGGTACTTCCCTTCAGCGCCGGCGGGCATCCCGCGATGAGCACCCCGTACGTGATCCTCAACTTCGCCGATGCCGCCGACGCGTCCGTGGTTTACCTGGATAACCTCACGATGGGCCTGGCTCTGGAGGATGTCGATCAAGTGCTCGGGTATAGCCTTCTACACGAGGAGCTGTGCCGGATGGCGCTCGATCCGACGGCGTCGTTGACCCGTCTTGAGCATGCTTCTCGTAACTTTGCGTGACCGCGTCTGCGGCACGCCGACGCAGACGAGAGGTACCGCGGATGACGGCGTACGACCTGACCGGGGCGGACTGGCGCACCAGCACGCGCAGCAGCGGCAATGGCAACTGCGTGGAGGTCGCGACAGTCGACGGTCAGGTCGCCGTCCGGGACAGCAAGGACCGCTCCGGCCCGGTGCTCGCCTTCGGCGCGACCGCCTGGCACGCCTTCGTGAGCGGTGTCGGCGAGGTCCGTCGCCGCTGAGCCGCCGGCGCCGGTGCGAGACTGGGCCGTGCTCTCCGACGTAACCCTCGACCTGCCGGTTCGACCGGTGCTGCCGGCGCTGGTCGCGGCACTCGACGCGGCCGGCGCCGGTGTGCTGGTGGCCCCGCCGGGCACCGGTAAGACCACCCTCGCGCCGCTGGCCGTGGCCGACCGGGTGACCGGTCGGGTGGTGATCGCCCAACCCCGCCGGGTGGCGGCTCGTGCCGCGGCCCGGCGAATGGCCGAGCTGCTCGGCGAGCGGGTCGGTGAGCGGGTCGGCTACGCGGTGCGCGGCGAACGCCGGGTCGGCCCGGCCACCCGGATCGAGGTGGTCACCACCGGTCTGCTGGTCCGGCGGCTGCACCACGACCCGGAGCTGCCCGGTACGGATGCCGTGCTGCTCGACGAGTGCCACGAACGTCAACTCGACGCCGATCTCGCGTTGGCCTTCAGCGTGGAGGCGCGGGCCGCCCTCCGGCCGGACCTGTGGTTGCTCGCGATGTCGGCGACCCCGGACACCGACCGGTTCGCCGCGCTGCTGGGCGGGCCCACCCCGGCTCCGGTGGTACGGGCCGAGTCGGCGCTGCACCCGGTGCAGCGGATCTGGGCGCCCCCGGCACGCCCGATCGCCCCGCCGGGGGCCGGGCCGGTGGACCGGGCCCTGCTCGACCACGTGGCCGCCACCATCCGGCGGGCGCTGCGCGAGCAGGACGGTGACGTGCTCGTCTTCCTGCCCGGGGCCGGCGAGATCGCGGCGGTCACCGGACGGCTGAGCGACCTGCGCGACGCGGTCGCCCTGCTGCCGCTGCACGGCCGGCAACGCGGCACCGAGCAGGACGCCGCGCTGCGTCGCGCCGACCGACGACGGGTCGTCCTGTCCACCGCGCTGGCCGAGACCAGCCTGACCGTCCCGGGCGTGCGGGTCGTGGTGGACGCCGGGCTGTCCCGGGTGCCCCGGATCGACCTGGCTCGTGGGCTGGGCGCGCTGGTCACCGTGCCGGTCTCCCGCGCCGCCGCCACGCAGCGCGCCGGTCGGGCCGGCCGGGAGGCCCCCGGGTACGTCTACCGCTGCTGGTCCGCGGCGACCCACGAGCGGCTACCCGCCCGCGCCGAGCCGGAGGTCGCCACCGCCGACCTGACCGGTTTCGCGCTGGAGTTGGCCGCCTGGGGCCGGCCGGACGGTGTCGGGCTCGCGCTGCCCGACGCGCCGCCGGCCGCCGCGATGACCGTGGCCCGGGACACCCTGACCACCCTGGGCGCGGTCGACGGCGACGGTCGGATCACCGCGCGGGGTCGGGCGATCGCCGCCGCCGGCGCGCACCCACGGCTGGCGCGGGCGCTGCTCGACGGCGCGGGCCGGGTCGGCGCCGATCGGGCGGCCGAGGTGGTCGCCCTGCTCGCCGAGGAGAGCGCGGCCGGCCCGGGCGACGATCTGGTCGCCGGTTGGCGTCGGCTGCGCACCGGCGTGGACGCGGCTGCCACCGCCCGCTGGCGCACCGAGGTACGCCGGCTGCGCGCCGCGCTGCCGGCCGGCGCCGCGACGACGGGCCGGGCCGACCCGACCGACCGCACCGGCTCGGGTGGGTTGAGCGACGATCTCGCCGCCGGGCTGCTCGTCGGTCTGGCGTACCCGGAACGGTTGGCCCGGGTGCGGCGGTCGGGCGGGACGACGTACCTGATGACCGGCGGGACCGCCGCGGAGCTGGCGGCCGGCTCGGGGCTGGCCGGGTCCGACTGGCTGGCGGTGGCCGTCGCGGACCGCACCCCCGGCGCGCCGTCAGCCCGGATCCGCCGGGGCTGTCCCGTGGACGAGACGACGGCCCGGGAGGCGGCCGGTCCGTTGCTGCGCACGGACCGCGAGGTCGGCTGGTCCGACGGGGACGTGGTGGCCCGGGAGGTGACCCGGCTGGGCGCGATCGAGCTGGTCCAGCGGAGGCTGGACCGGCCGGACCGGGCGCAGGTGGCCGCCGCGTTGCTGACCGGCCTGCGCCAGGTTGGGCTGGGGCTGCTGCCCTGGACGCCGGCCGCGCGGGCGCTGCGCGAGCGGCTCGCGTTCCTCCGGCACCAGCTGGGCGATCCGTGGCCGGAGGTCGACGACGAATCGTTGCTCGACGCGGCGCCGACCTGGCTGGGCCCGGAGCTGGCCGCCGCGCGGCGTCGGGCCGACCTGGCCCGGGTCGACGTGCCGTCGGCGCTGCGGCGGCTGCTGCCCTGGGCGCAGGCCGCACGCCTCGACGAACTGGCCCCGGAACGGGTCGAGGTGCCGAGTGGGTCCCGGATCCGGCTGGACTACGCCGACCCGGCCGCGCCGGTGCTCGCCGTGAAGCTCCAGGAGACGTTCGGCTGGGCGGCGGCCCCCCGCATCGCCGGCGCTCGGGTGCCGGTGCTGCTGCACCTGCTCTCCCCCGCCGGCCGGCCGGTGGCGGTCACCGCCGACCTGGCGTCGTTCTGGCGTACCGGCTACCCGCAGGTCCGCTCCGAGCTGCGCGGGCGCTACCCGCGGCACCCGTGGCCGGAGGATCCGGCCACGGCGACGCCCACCCGGCACGCCACGCCCCGTCGGCGCTGAACGCCGGGCTCACTCCTCGACGACGTCGGCCACCACGACGGTGACGTTGTCCGGCGCACCGGCGCGCAGCGCCAGATCGATCAGCTTGCCGGCGCAGGCGCCCCGGTCCGGGTAGCCGCCGAGCACCTCGATGAGGGTGTCCGGCCGGACGACGTTGGAGAGCCCGTCGCTGCACAGCAGCCACCGGTCGCCGGCTCGGGGCACCATCGTCGCGTACGACGGGGAGACCTCGTCGCCCTGCAACGCCTGGGTGACCACGGCTCGGCGCGGGTGGCTGCTGGCCTGGTCCGCGGTGATCACGCCCTGCTCCACCAACATCTGGACGAACGTGTCGTCCCGGGTGACCTGCTTGAGCACGCCCTCACGGAACAGGTACGCCCGGGAGTCGCCGACGTGCGCGAGGGCCAGGCAGCTGCCGGTACGGGCGAAGAGCAGGGCGGTCAGCGTGGTGCCCATGCCCTGCCGCTCGGGATCCTCGGCGACCGCCTGCCGGATCCGGGAGGTGGCCAGCGCGATGCCACCCTCGAGCGCGGCCACCAGGGCGTCCTCGGGAGTCTCCACGTCCAGCGGGGCGAACGCGTCGATGGTGAGGGCGCTGGCCAGGTCGCCGGCGGCCATCCCGCCCATGCCGTCGGCGACAGCGACGAGCCAGGTGCCGGCGTGCAGGGCGTCCTGGTTTCCGCTGCGGATCAGCCCACGGTCGCTCGTTCCCACGGAACGCAGCTTCAGGGTCATGGGAGGCAGCCTGCCAGGCGAAGGGCGCAGTTGTCTCTAGGAGATCAGGACGACGGCGCGTGGCGCGGCCAATCTCACGTTCGCGTGGCGGCCCGTCGGGGCGCGTCCGCCGGGCTGACCGTCCTCGTCGGATGCGAGAACCCATCCAACCAGATCAATTGACATGGGCTGCCGGCGCTGGAAACATCGAGCCGATAACTGGGAGCGCTCCCAGGTTTCGTGTCACCACTGTGTCACCACCACGTCCCACTTCCCGTCCCGGAAGGACTCCCCGTGACGCCATCCCGACGCCGCCTCCTGTTGGCTGCGGCGACCACTCTGGCCCTCACCGGCGCGGGCGCCGGCGCGGCCCACGCCGACCCACCGCCGGACGCCCCCGAGCAGATCGACAACGGCGACTTCAGCGCCGGGGTGAGCCCCTGGTTCTCCTTCGGCACCGGCGCGCTGGCGGTCACCGACGGCCGGCTCTGCACCACCGTCGCGGGCGGCTTGGCCAACCCGTGGGACGCCGGTATCGGCCAGGACGGCGTGCCGCTGATCGCCGGCGCCGAATACACCCTCGGCTTCGCCGTCTCCGCCACGCCCGGCGCCGCGATCAAGGCCGTGCTGCAACTCGGCAGCGCGCCGTACACCACGTACGCGGCCGTCGACGCGACCGCGACCGGCACCGCCCAGCGGGTCGAGCAGACCTTCACCGTTCCGGAGAACAACCCCAACGCCCAGCTGATCTTCCAGGTCGGCGGCGCCGCCCAGACGCAGACCATCTGCCTGGACGACGTCTCGCTGCGCGGCGGCGAGCCACCCGAGCCGTACGAGCCGGACACCGGGCCGAGGGTGCGCGTCAACCAGGTCGGCTACCTGCCTGGTGGCCCGAAGAACGCCACGGTCGTCACCGAGGCCACCACGGCACTGCCCTGGCAGCTGCGCAGCGCGGCCGGTGCCGTCGTGGCCAGTGGCACCACCACCGCCCGCGGTGTCGACGCCGCCTCCGGGCAAAACGTGCAGACGGTCGACTTCTCCAGCTACCGCACCCCCGGCAGCGGGCTGACGCTCACCGTGGACGGCGAGACCAGCCACCCGTTCGACATCTCCGGCACCCTCTACAACCAGCTGCGCTCCGACTCGTTGCAGTTCTTCTACGCCCAGCGCAGCGGCATCGCGATCGACGGCGACCTGATCGGCGACGAGTACGCCCGGCCCGCCGGCCACCTCGGCGTCGCACCCAACAAGGGCGACACCAGCGTGCCCTGCCAGCCGGGTGTCTGCGACTACTCGCTCGACGTGCGCGGCGGCTGGTACGACGCCGGCGACCACGGCAAGTACGTGGTCAACGGCGGCATCGCCACCTACCAACTGCTGAACACCTTCGAGCGGACGAAGACCGCGGCCACCGCGGCCGGCGGCGCCGGGCTCGCCGACAGCACCCTGCGGGTGCCCGAGCGCGGCAACGCCGTGCCGGACATCCTCGACGAGGCCCGCTGGGAGCTGGAGTTCCTGCTGCGCATGCAGGTCCCGGCCGGCAAGCCGCTCGCCGGCATGGTCCACCACAAGATCCACGATCAGAACTGGACCGGGCTGCCGCTCGCCCCGCAGGACGACCCGCAGCCGCGCGAGCTGCACCCGCCGTCGACCGCCGCCACCCTCAACATGGCCGCCACCGCGGCCCAGTGCGCCCGGCTGTTCGCCCCCTACGACGCGGCGTTCGCGGCCCGCTGCGGCACCGCCGCGAAGACCGCCTACGCCGCGGCCAAGGCCCACCCGGCGGTGTACGCCAGCCCGAGCGACGGCACCGGCGGCGGCGCGTACGACGACAGCAACGTCACCGACGAGTTCTACTGGGCGGCGGCCGAGCTGTACCTGACCACCGGCGCGCAGAACTACCTGACCGACCTGACCGCCTCGCCGCACCACACCGGCGACGTGTTCGAACCGCGCGGCTTCGGCTGGCAGAGCACCGCCGCGCTCGGTCGCCTCGACCTGGCCACCGTGCCGAACGGGCTGCCCGCCGCCGACCTGGCCCGGGTCCGCGCCTCGGTCACCACCGCCGCCGACGCGTACCTCGCCGAGCTGCGCCGCCAGGCGTACGGGCTGCCGATGCCCGGTGACGCCAACAGCTACTTCTGGGGCGGCAACAGCAACGTCATCAACAACGCCGTGGTGCTGGCCACCGCGTTCGACCTGACCCGCAACCCCGCATACCGCGACGGCGCCGTGCAGGCCATGGACTACATCCTCGGTCGCAACGCCCTGAACATCTCCTACGTCACCGGGTGGGGCGAGCACGCGGCACAGAACCAGCACAGCCGGATCTTCGGCCACCAACTCGACCCGAACCTGCCCCGACCGCCCGCCGGCTCCCTCGCCGGTGGTCCGAACGCGGCCCTCCAGGACCCGTTCGTGGCGCAACTGCTGGCCGGCTGCGAGCCGATGTTCTGCTACGTCGACGACATCAACTCGTACTCGACCAACGAGGTGGCGATCAACTGGAACTCGGCGCTGGCCTGGATCTCCTCGTTCCTGGCCGACCAGGGCGACGCCGGCGCGGTGCCCGCCAGCACCTGCTCGGTGGCCTACACCAACTACGGCGCCTGGCAGGGCGGCACCGGGTTCACCGGGCAGCTGACCATCCGCAACACCGGGGCCACGGCCGTCAACGGCTGGAGCGTGCGGTTCGCGTTCACCGGCGACCAGCGGGTACGCGAGGCGTGGCTGGCCAAGGTCACCCAGTCCGGCGCGACGGTGACCGCGCGCAACGAGTCGCACAACGCCAAGATCGTGCCCGGCGGCACGGTGACGTTCGGCTTCAACGCGACCACGGCCGGCGGCGCCAACCCCAACCCCGGTCTGGTCACGGTCAACGGAGCGCCCTGCTCGCTGACCTGACCCCGATCCTGGTGGCCACCCGGGGAGGGGCGGCCACCAGGACGGCACGAGCACGCGGCCGGCGGGTCAACCGCCGGCCGCGTTGTGCTTGGCCACCAGGCCGGGCAGCTCGTCCAGCGAGTCGATCCGGAACAGGCACCGCTCCGCCACGGCCGGGACGTCGAGGATGTGCCCCCACGGAGAGCGCCGGATCAGACATGCCTTCATTCCGGCCGCCAGGGCCGGGCGGGCGTCGTTGTCGGGTCGGTCGCCGACGTACAGGATCGACGACGCGGCACCACCGCCTTCGCGGACGACCCGCTCGAAGAAGGCCGGTGCCGGCTTCGCCACGCCCCAGCCGTGCGAGGTGCCGATCACGTCCACGGAGAGGTCGAGCGCGCGCAGGGTCGCCTCGGCGTGGGCCGGCTGGTTGCCCGCGAGGCCCACCACCAGACCCTGATCCCGCAGCGCGGTCAGGCAACCTCGCGCGTCCGGATAGAGGTCCGCCGCGCCGAACGACTCCGGTTGGCCGGCGGCGGCGCGGCGCTCCAACTCGACGTCGAGGTCGAAGTCGGGACGGAATGCCCGGAACGTCTCCTGATAGTCCAGACCCCGGGCGATCACCGCGCCGAAGACCGCCGAGAAGGTGTGCCGGGGAACACCGAGCCAGTCGGCCCAGGCGGCGAACTCGTGGGACTCGTCGAGAATCGTCCCGCCCACATCGAAGAAGACCGCGGTGATCATGTCCGTCTCCCCGTGACCGTCCCCGTCCCCCGTCGCGGTCGCGTGGTCGCTACCGCGCTGCCACCGGGCCAGCGATCAGCCGATCTCCTCGTCGACGTAGCACCAGCGCCATTCCTCGCCCGGCTGCGCCGAGCGGATCACCGGGTGGCCGGTGGAGGCGAAGTGCTTGCTCGCGTGCTGGTTCGGCGACGAGTCACAGCAGCCGACCTGCCCGCAGCTCAGGCAGGTGCGCAGGTGCACCCAGTAGGTGTCGCCGATGGCCACGCAGTCCGCGCACTCGTCGGGGGTGCGCGGCTCGGCGGCGCCGGCCTCGGTCAGATGCTGACAGCTCACTTCTCAACCTCTCGCAGCAACGACTCTTCCAGGTCCAGGTCACGATAGGCCCGCACCAGAACCTCCTCGGGGATCCGACCGGAGTCCCGGGCAACCCGGAACACCTCCCGCTCCGCGTCGATCATCTCCTGTCGCAGCCGACCGTACGCCTGCGACGGGGTCTCCCGCTCGTCGCCACCGAGTCGTTCCCACGCCATGTTGGTGCGGTCCTCCACCGCCCGGCGCAGCCGGTCCACCACCGCATCCGGGGCGCTGTCGGCCAACTCGTCGAGTCGGTCCTGGGCGGCCTTGCTGGCCTGCTGCTGCACCCCGGCCGCGGAGAGCGCGTCCTGCACCGCGTCGTCCTGCGGCAGCCGCAACCGCCTGGCGACCAGCGGCAGGGTGGCACCCTGGCCGACCAGAGTGAAAACGATCACGGCGAAGGCAAGCCAGATGAACAGCGCCCTGGGGTACGGCTCGTCGCCGGCCAGGGTCAGTGGCAGGGCCAGCGCGGCGGCCAGGGTCACCACGCCGCGCATGCCGGCCCAGCCGATGATGATCGGGAACTTCGGTGACGGCCGGGCGTCGCGGCGGCGGACCCGGGGGACCAACCGCGCCAGGTAGGTGGCCGGGAAGAGCCAGACGAACCGGGTCAGGAAGACGGTGGCGAGCACCGCGAAGGTGATCAGGATGAGCGAGCCGATCGGCTCGTCGAGATCGCGTAGCACCTCGCGCAGTTGGAGCCCGACCAGCAGGAAGACCAGACCCTCCAGCAGGAAACGGACCAGCCGCCAGAACGCGCCGACCTGCAACCGGGACGCCGCCGACAGCAGCTGCGGCAGCTTGTGCCCGAGCACCAGACCGGTGACGACCACCGCGACCACACCGGAGGCGTGCAGGTGCTCGGCGGTGAAGACCACCGCGAACGGGATGATCAACGACAGTGCGTTGTCCAGCAGCGGGTCGCTGATCCGCCGGTGCAGGAAGCCGAACACCAGCGCCCCGAGCGCCCCGATCAGGATGCCGCCGCCGGTGGCCCGCAACACCTCGACGGCCACCTCGCCCGTGCCGACTGCCGAGCCGATGGTGGCCAACGTCGCGACCCGCAGCAGCACCAGCGCGGTCGCGTCGTTGACCAGGCTCTCGCCCTCCAGGATGGTGACGACCCGGCGGGGCAGCCCGACCCGGCGGGCAACGGCCGTGGCGGCCACGGCATCCGGCGGGGCGACCACCGCCCCGAGGGCCAGGCAGATCGCGAACGGCAACTGCGGCAGCAGCAGGTGCAGCACCAACCCGACCAGGAACGCGGTGAACAGCACCAGGCCCACCGCGAGCAGCAGGATCGGCCGGATGTTGTTCTTGAACGCCGGCACCGAGGTCTCCAGCGCGGCCACGTAGAGCAGCGGCGGCAGGATGCCGACCAGCACCAACTCCGGGTCGAGTTCCACCTGCGGGAAGCCCGGCACGAACGAGAGCGTCAGACCGAACACGACCAGCACGATCGGCGCGAGCAGACCGAGCCGGCGGGCCAACGCGGCGCCCAGGGTGGCGATCGCCAGGAAGACGACGACCGGAAACAGGCTTTCCATGGGGTACGAGCCTAGGGGTACGCCGATCCGCCCTCGATCAGCCGCCCGGTCGCAGCTTCGGCAGCACCTCCGCGCCGAACGCGTCGAGGAAACCGTGCTGCTCCTGCCCGACGTGGTGCAGGGCGATCTGGTCGAAGCCCAGCGCCACGTACTCCTCCAGCCAGCCGACGTGTCGACCCAGGTCGGACGACACGTTCACCACCTCGGCGACCCGCTGCGCCGGCACGTCGGCGGAGACCGCGTCGAAATGCTCGACCGTCTCCAGGTCCCAGCAGACCGGTGGGGCGAAGACGTTGCTGCGCCACTGGTCGTACGCGAGCGCCTCGGCCTGGGCCTGCTCCGGCGCCCAGGAGACGTGCACCTGCAGGTGCAGCGGGCCGCGCCCGCCGGCGTCGCGGTACGCGTCGATCATCTCGCGCAGGTGTGCCGTCGGGGCGTTCACGGTGATCAGCCCGTCCGCCCACTCGGCGCACCAACGGGCGGTGGCCACGCTGACGGCGGCGCCGACCAGCGCGGGCGGCTGCTCGGGGCGGGTCCACAGCCGGGCGCGATCGACCCGGACCAGGCCGTCGCGGCTGACCTCCTCGCCGGCCAGCAGCGCCCGGATCACGTCCACGCACTCGCGCAGCCGGGCGGCGCGCACGTCCTTGCGGGGCCACGGGTCGCCGGTGATGTGCTCGTTGCTGGCCTCGCCGGTGCCCAGCGCCGCCCAGAACCGGCCCGGGTACATCGCGCCGAGGGTGCCGATCGCCTGCGCGATGATCGCCGGGTGGTAGCGCTGGCCGGGCGCGTTGACCACGCCGAACGGCAGGCCGGTGGCCTGCAACGCCGAGCCGAGCCAGGACCAGGCGAAGCCGGACTCGCCCTGCCGGGCGCTCCACGGGGAGAAGTGGTCGGAGCACATGGCGGCGTCGAAGCCGACCCGCTCGGCGTGCATCACCGCCTCCAGGAGGGCGCGCGGACCGATCTGCTCATGCGAGGCGTGGAACCCGAACGACGTCATGGGCGCACTTCCTACCCACGACGACGCCGACTGAAGCGTGCCGCCGCTGAGTGGCCGACCAGCCGACGAGGTCTACTCGGCGTGCGCGCCCGCTCCGGCCGAGGCGGCGCCCTCGCCCACCCAGACCGTCTTGGTGTTGCAGAACTCCCGCATGCCCAGCGCGGACAACTCCCGCCCGTACCCGGAGTTCTTCACGCCCCCGAACGGCAACTCGGGGTAGGACGTGGTCATCCCGTTGACGAAGACGTTGCCCGCGTCCAGGTCGGTGGCGAAGCGCTCCTGCTCGGCCGGGTCCCGGGTCCAGGCGTTCGAGCCGAGCCCGAAGCTGGTGCCGTTAGCGACCTCGATGGCCTCCTCGTACGACGACACCCGGAACAGGCCGGCCACCGGCCCGAAGACCTCCTCGGACCACATCCGCATCTGCGGGGTGAGGTCGGTGACCACGGTCGGCGGGTAGTACCAGCCGTCGCCGGTCGGTGGCTCGCCGCCGCAGAGCACGGTCGCGCCGTTGTCCACCGCGTCGCGGACCTGGGCGTGCACCTCGTCGCGGCCACGCTCACTGGCCAACGGCCCGACGTCGGTGTTCGGGTCCATCGGGTCGCCGACCCGGAGGGCGGCCATGTTCGCGGCGAATTTCTCGGCGAACGCGTCGTACACGTCGGTGTGCACGATGAACCGCTTCGCGGCGATGCAGGACTGACCGTTGTTCTGGCAGCGCGCGGTGGTGGCCACCTCGGCGGCCCGGTCCACGTCGGCCGAGGGCATCACCACGAAGGGGTCGCTGCCGCCGAGTTCGAGGACGGTCTTCTTGAGTTCCCGACCGGCGATCTGGGCGATGGACCGACCGGCGGGCTCGCTGCCGGTGAGCGTGGCGGCGCGCACCCGGGGGTCGTTGAGGATCCGGTCCACGGCGTCCGAGTCGACCAGCACGGTGGTGAAGGCCCCCTCGGGGAAGCCGGCCCGCCGGAACAGGTCCTCCAGCAGCAGCGCGGTCTGCGGCACGTTCGAGGCGTGCTTGAGCAGGCCGGTGTTGCCGGCCATCAACGCCGGGGCGGCGAAACGCATCACCTGCCAGAGCGGGAAGTTCCACGGCATCACCGCGAGCACGACGCCGATCGGCTGGTAGCGGATGAACGCCCGGGTCGCCTGCACGGCGTCGGCGTCGGCCGGCTCGTCGGCGAGGAACCCGGGTGCCTTGTCGGCGTAGAAGCGGGCGGCCGTGGCGCACTTGGTCACCTCGGCCTGCGCCGCGACGTACGTCTTGCCCATCTCCGTGGTCATGATCCGGGCGATCTCGTCGCGCTCGGCGTCCAGCAGGTCGGCCGCGGCGTTCATCCACCCGGCGCGCTGCTCGACGGTCGTCCTGCGCAGTTGGTGGAAAGCGAGGTCGGTGCGCTCGATGGCACCGTCGAGCTGCTCGGTGGACATCGCCTCATAGGTCTTGAGCACCTGTCCGGTGGCGGGGTTGGTGGTGGCGATGTGGGGCATCTCGTCCTCCTGTCACTCGAACAACGAGTGTCGTACGCCCGGCTCCTCGCGGCGGCGAGCGGCGCGGCGGCGTTGGATCACGACCAGGTCGACCACGGCTACCACCGCGAGAACGGCGCAGACCACGCCGAGCCAGGCGATGCCGGCCCAGAACGCCAGCACCGCGAAGATCACCATGATCACCAGCCCGAAACTGGCGAGGGTGAGCCGGAGGTTCAGCGCGCTGTTCGCGTGGCCGACCGTGCCACGGGCACGCCGGGGCTGCGATCTCGTCATACCCCCCGACCTACCCCCGATCGGCCGCGTTAACCGGCGTCGTGCGCCCTCACCCCCGGCGCGTCGGTGTGCTCCGGCACATCCGTTCGCGCCAGGGACCTCGCCGACCGCAGGATGGGCGCATGTCAATGACCCTCGCCGTGCCGGTGACCGTCTCCATCGCCCGCCGCGTCGACCCCGGCCGGGCCAGCGAGATGGTGGCCTGGATGCGGGCCGGCACCGCGCTGGCCGAGGCGTTTCCCGGGTTCCTCGGCGCCGGTTGGGTGCAGAGCGGCCCCGGGTCGCCGGAGTGGCACATGCTCTACCGCTTCGCCGACGCCGAGACGCTGCGCCGGTGGGAGGAGTCGCCCCAGCGGCACTGGTGGCTCAGCTCGGCGCAGGGCATCGTCGAGCACACCCGGGTCGAGCGGCGTACCGGAATCGAGGGCTGGTTCGACGCGCCGCTGGAGCACTCGGTGGACCCGGCGGAGCCGGTCGGGCCCGCGTCGCCGCCCCGGTGGAAGCAGGCGGTGACGATCTGGCTGGCGTTCTTCCCGTTGAGCCTGACCGCCACGCTGCTGACCAGCCACTTCCTCGACGCGGTGCCGCTGGCGGCCCGGGTACTGCTGATGACGCTCTGCCTGACCCCGCTGATGACCTATCTGGTGCTGCCCCGGATCACCCGGGCGTTGCACTGGTGGCTGCACGGCCAGCCGGCGCCCTGGCGGGGCTTATAACACTCCGAGGTTGCCGGCGTCGGCAATCTGCCGCATAGCCGACAGCAACTTCGCGACGAGCCGCGCCCTGCGCATAGAGTTACCGCGCTGTCGCTCTGTGCTGCGGGAACGGGAGACGTCATGCCTCGACGCTGGGTCGCCGCCCTGGCCTGTCTCGCGGCGCTGGTCGCGCTGGCCTGTGAGGGCGGCAACTCGGCGACACCCCGCCCCACCACGAGCGCCCCGCCATCGAGCGGGCCCGGCGGCATCGCCGCCCTCGGCGACTCGATAAGCACCGGCTTCGCCTCCTGCCTGGTGCTCACCTCCTGCGAACGCAACTCCTGGTCGACCGGGGACGGGCTGCGGGTGCAGAGTCACTACCGGCGGCTGCTCGACCAGAATTCGGCAATCCGCGACCGGAGGTACAACCACGCCCGTCCCGGCGCCCGCGCGGACGCCCTCGAGGGTCAGGCCCAGGCGGCGGTACGCGACCGCGCCGACTACGTCACCGTGCTGATCGGCGCCAACGACGTCTGCCGGGGCGGGGTGGACGCGATGACGCCGGTGGGGCAGTTCCGGGCCGACGTCGACCGGGGGCTGCGGGTCCTGCGGACCGGCCGGCCGAAGGCCCGGGTGTTGGTGGTCAGCATCCCCGACCTGTACCGGCTCTGGGAGGTCGGACACGACGACGCCCGAGCGACCCGGGCGTGGCGGCGGGGCATCTGCCCCGCCCTGCTGGCCGAGGCCACCTCGACCGCGCCCGCCGACCGGGCGCGCCGGGCCGCCGTCCGGGACCGGATCGACGCGTACAACGCCGAACTGAAGGCGGCCTGCCGGGCGTACGGGTCACGCTGCCGGCACGACGGCGGCGCGTTGCACAAGGTCCGGTTCACCCTGGACCTGCTCAACCCGCTGGACTGGTTCCACCCCAACGCCACCGGCCAGGGGCGCATCGCCGAGGTGACCTGGCGCTCCGCCGGCCTGGCCGGCTGACCACCGGAAGACGGGTCGTCAGGGCTGGCGCGGCTCCGGGACGGTGTTGCCGCGGGAACGGTAGAGGGCCCGGGAGCGCTGGGCGAGGTCCTTTGTGGCCGACGAGTTGGCCCAGGTGCCGAGGACGATGGCGGCGCCGGGGACGATCTTGGCAACCATCCGCTTCGCGGCGCGGACGCCGGCCATCTGGGCCAGCCGGACGCCAAGTTGCAGCATGACCCGACCGAGCGGACGCTGGCCACCCAGGCCGAAGAGCGCGTCGGCGCGTTCCCGGCCGGCGGCCACGCCGAGCGCCAGCCGGGCGCTCTCGGCGACCTTGTGCACCCGCTGGAGCACCAGCAGGTCGGTGGCCCGATCGTGGTGCAGGGGGTCGACGTCGTACGCGGCGGCGATGTGCAGCACCATCCGCGCCTGCGTCCAGGCCAGCACCCCCACGTCGATCACCGCGCCGGGCAGCCCGGCAGCGCCGGAGACCGCGCCGGAGAGTCGGGCCAGGTTGACGAACTTACGGGCCGCCTGGTCGGCCAGCACATCGGCGGACACCCCGGGGTGTTCGGCCCGAGCCCGGCTGGCCCACTGCACGGCTTCCGGCCCGAGGCGGCGCACCGCCTCCAGGGCAAGGTGCTCCGGCGCGTACTGCGGATCGTCACGCATCCGGTCCCAGAGTCGGGCCGGCGGACCCTCGGGGGCGTCCACCGGCCCGGCCGGCAGGTCGGCGGACGGTTGAGGCGTGGAGGCGGCGGGCTGGCCGCCGGTGGGCGGGGTGTCGGTCACCAGGTCTCCCCAGGGGTGGAAACGGTGGACAGGGCGGCCGATGAAGCGATCAGCGGCGGCGGTTGGACAGCCGGGCCGCCAACCCCTTCAGCTTCTGCTGGTTGGCCGGCTTGGCCATCTCTCGACGACCCCGCTCGACCAGCTGCTGCCCCTTCGGCGATCTCAAAAACGTGGTGATCCGCTGCATCAGTGACATGGCGTCCTCCTGTCGATGATCCCTTAGTCATGTGTACCCCGAACCCGCAACACATGTACCCGGGATGCGACAGCCTCAACCCTGACCGTCCATAGTGGGCGGTAGGTTACCGCCCCGCCGGCACGATGGCGTCGACGACCCGGGTGGCTCGCCACTCGTGCTGCTGGTAGTGCTCGGGATACGCGGAGACCTGCACCGCCTGGGCGGCGTCGGTGAGCCGCATCCGCTCCCAGCCGGGCACCTGCTCCAGCGCGGTGAGGAACTGCCGGGTGGCGAACTCGGGGTCCATCAACCGCCCCACCGGGCCCCAGCCGCTGCTGGAACGCTGCTGGAACAACCCGACCGAGTCATGATCCCAACCGACGCCCTGGTGCGGATAGTCCTGCGACTCCGGCAGCACACCGCTGGCCACGTTGTAGAGGTTGCTCTCCTGCATCGCGGTGGCCACCGCGATCACCAGACCCCGGCGCGGCACGCCCATGTCGCGGCCGGTGCGGACGATCGCCTCGGCGTTCTCCATCTGGTCGTCGTCCAGCCCGGCCACCGGGGCCGGATCGGTCGGACGGGCCGGGGCGACCTTGCGAGCCGGCGCGGTGGTGTCCGGGTCGGCGGTGGTCGGGGCAGCGGCGGGGGTGCTCGGGGCGGCCGTGCGGTCGAGGGCACGGGAGGCGCCCTGCTGCTCGGCGCGCTGCGCCAGGTCGGAGCTGGAGAGCGCTCCGCCCCGGGTCGCCGCGTCGGCGTTCTCGTTCTGCGCCTGGGCGACGGCGGCCAGACCGAGGCAGCACACCACACCGGTGGCCAGCGCCACCTGCGCCCGGCGTCGACCGGTCAGGTCCCGGGCGTACGCCCGGAGCCGACTCGCGGCGGTTGTCCGTTCGGTTGAGGTGCCATCCCCCGTATCGGCAGTGGGGCCGCTCGGGGCGTACGGGTCGTCGAGGGTGCCGTCGTCACGCATCAACCGAGGCTAGGCAGGTGAAAACCCCGATCACGCACAGTGATCACGTGGCCCTCGCCACAGATCCGGGCCCGCCCGGTGGACAACCGTGGCCGGTCGACCCGCCCGGGGAACGCACCTCGCGTACCGGATGAAGCCGGCGCCGCACGCGGACCGGGACGGTCGGCGACAGGGCCGGACATCCGACCGGCGAGCCTGACATGATCGACAAACTCGGCCTTTGGGCCGAACCGCCCATCGGCCGATCGGCCAAGGGGGCAGCCCTGGTGGCGTAAACAGATGATTAGTCCGGTCATGCCCAGCACCCGGCCAACGGATCGCCCGGCGCAGGAATGCACCAGGATGGCGGGTACGTTGCCCGAACGGGTGCCCTCCGTCGCGACGGCACCCCGCAGGCACATTTCAGGGAGGTCCGCACCGGTGCTCGACCCACACGAGCTCTACCAGCTCACCGACGATCTGCCCGACCTCGGGCAGCCGGTCCTGATCCAGGCCCTCACCGGGTTCGTGGACGCCGGAAACGCCAGCCGGCTGGCGCGTGAGCAGCTGCTCACCTCGTTGGAAGGCCGGCCGATCGCCACCTTCGACGTCGACCAGCTCTTCGACTACCGATCGCGACGACCGGTGATGACCTTCGTCGAGGACCACTGGGAGAGCGTCGACTCCCCCAAGCTGGAGCTGCACCTGCTGCACGACGACGACGAGACCCCCTTCCTGCTGCTCACCGGCCCCGAGCCGGACCTGCAGTGGGAGCGTTTCGTGGCAGCCGTCGCCGGGCTCGCCGCCCGGCTGGACGTCCGGCTCACCGTCGGGCTCAACTCGATCCCGATGGCCGTCCCGCACACCAGGCCGACCGGGGTGACCGCGCACGCCACCCGCCCCGAGCTGATCGGCGGCTACGAGCCCTGGCTGCAACGCGTCCAGGTGCCCGGCAGCGTCGGCCACCTGCTGGAGTTCCGCCTCGGCGAGCAGGGCCGCGACGCGCTGGGCTTCGCCGCCCACGTGCCGCACTACGTGGCGCAGACCGAATACCCGGCCGCCGCCGAGGTGCTGCTCACCTCGGTGTCGCGCAGCACCGGGCTGCTGTTGCCCGGCGACGGGCTGCGCTCGGCCGCCGAGGTGGTTCGGGTGGAGATCGACCGGCAGGTCGCGCAGACCGAGGACGCCGCAGCCCTGGTCCAGGCCCTGGAGGAGCAGTACGACGCGTTCGCCCGAGGCCGGGGCGAGAAGAGCCTGCTCGCCCCGGACGCCGGTCCGCTGCCCACCGCCGACGAACTCGGCGCGGAACTGGAAAGGTTCCTGGCCGAACAGACCCGTCCCGGCGACACCCCGGGCAGCTGACCCGGCGTCGCGGCGGCGGATACGGCAGGCTGGGGGCATGCGCCTGGCAACCTGGAACGTCAACTCGGTGAAGTCCCGGCTACCCCGGCTGCTGCAGTGGCTGGCCGACACCGAGCCGGACGTCGTCTGTTTGCAGGAGACCAAGTGCCCGGACGGCGCCTTCCCGGCGACCGAGGTGGGCGAGTTGGGCTACACCGTGGCCAGCCACAGCGACGGCCGGTGGAACGGGGTGGCCATCCTCTCCCGCGTCGGGCTGGACGACGTCCGGGTCGGGTTCGCCGACGAGCCCGGCTTTCCCGATCCGGAGGCCCGGGCCATCTCCGCCACCTGCGACGGGGTGCGGGTCTGGTCGGTGTACGTGCCCAACGGCCGGACACCCGACGACCCGCACTACGCGTACAAGCTGGCCTGGTTCGCGGCGCTGCGCGACGCGCTGAAGGCCGAGCTGGTCGGCGGGTTGCCGCTGGCGGTCTGCGGCGACTTCAACGTCGCCCCGACCGACGCCGACGTCTGGGACCCGGCGGTCTTCACCCACTCCACGCACGTCACCCCGGCCGAGCGGGCGGCCCTCGCGGCGCTGCGCGACCTGGGCCTCAGCGACGTGGTGCCCACCCCGATGAAGGGCCCGCACCCGTTCACCTACTGGGACTACCGGGCCGGCATGTTCCACCAGAACAAGGGCATGAGAATCGACCTGGTGTACGCGTCCGCGCCGTTCGCCCGGGCGGTCCGCGCCGCGTACGTGGACCGCGAGGCCCGCAAGGGCAAGGGCCCCTCCGACCACGCCCCGATCGTGGTCGACGCGGATCTGGTCCCGTCGGTCGAGGCGTTCTGAGTGGCTAGGGTGGGCAGATGGCAGTCGTGAAGATCAACGCAATCGAGGTCCCGCCGGGCGGCGGCGCGGAGCTGGAGAAGCGGTTCGCCGCGCGGGCCGGCGCGGTGCAGGGCTCCCCCGGCTTCCTCGGCTTCGAACTGCTCCGCCCGGTGGCCGGCGAGACCCGCTACTTCGTCTACACCAGGTGGGAGAGCGAGGAGGCGTACCAGGCATGGGCTGCCGGCCCCGCACGCGCCGCCCACGCCAGCGCCCCCGGCGAGAAGCCGCGTCCCCCGGTCTCCACCGGTGCGAGCCTCCTGGAGTTCGAGGTGGCGCTGCACGTCTCCGAGCGCTGACCAGCGCAACTCTGTCGCCTTGGAGATCGGCTCATCGCCGTGATCGTGCTCGATCCTGGATGTAGTCCCCTCCCCGCGGCGCGAGACCACTACATCCTGGTTCGAGCACGATCTTGACCAGGCCCGACGGGGCGGGGCGCCCTACGACAACCCGCTCGACCTGCCGACGGCGAGTCGTACCGGATCAGGGCTTGCGGGAGGACTGGAGGGTGGCGAAGGCGATCACGTTGTCGGCGTAGCCGGTGCGACCGCCGATGAACTGCCCGCCGCAGGTGATCAGGCGCAGCCCGGGTGGCCCGTCGTGGCCGTAGATGCGCTCGGCGGGCAGCTGGTCCTTCGGGAAGTGCTCCACGGTGTCGACCTTGAAGATCACCGTCGACCGGTCCGCCCGGGCCACCTCGATGAGGTCCCCCGGCTTCAACCTGCCCAGGTCGTAGAAGACCGACGGGCCGCTCTTGGTGTCCACGTGTCCGACGATCACCGCCGGACCGGGTTCGCCGGGCGTGGGACCACGGTCGTACCAACCGGTCTCGTTGTGCTTCTCCAACGGCGGTACCGCGATCGAGCCGTCCCGTGCCTGCCCGACCGGGGCCACCGGCGCGGCCACCTTGATCGCCGGCACCGAGAGGCGCACCGGACGACCGGCGGACAACCCGACCGACTCGCTGTGCGCCGGCCGGTCACCACCGGTCGGGGCCAGGTCGAACGGGCCCACCGAACGGCCCAGCCCCGCCCCGGTGGCGAAGACCCCGGCCAGCACCAGCACCACGGCCAACGGCACCGACCAGGGGCTACGGCCGGAGGGACGACTACGCCGAGGGGCGACCGCGGTCGGCGGACGCGCGGCCACCGAGGGGCGGTCGGGATCCGGCGGGAGCTGCCGGTCCGGCGGGCGCTGCGGATCCGACGGACGGTCCGAGCCCCGCCACCCGTCGTCCACCGGCGGTCGCCCGTCATCGGGCGGCGAAGCCGGACGACCGGCGAAGGGCTGGCGCGCACCGGCCGGCGGCGGCGTGGGACGGAAGATCTCCAAGGCGGCCTCAGCGACGCGCGGTGGCTCGGGGGCGGCGCAGCGCCATCACGGCGACGACGAGACCGGTGATGGTGAGCGCCGCGCCGCCGGGCAGCAGCAGCCTGCCGGTCATTCCGCCGCTGGTCCCACCGAAGCCGGTTGCCGGACCGCGACTGGGCTGGTTGGGGATCTTCTTGACCACCTGAAGCATGGTCGAGGCGCTCGCACCGTCACGGCACTCCAGCTTGACCCGGTAGTTGCCGGGGCGGGTCCGCTCACGCACCATCGGCGCGGCGGTGAGCACGCCACGCTGCGGCTGCACGCCGACCGCCCCGAAGGCGTCGGAGACGACCGTGGCGCCCACCGAGTTGTCGCCGCAACCAGCCCGGATGCCGACCAGGTAGCCGGGCTGCACGGTGCTGGGGCTCACCTCGACGAAGATGTCCACCGACGGCGCCGGTTGGGGCGCGCCACCGGGCGGCCCTTCGGGCTGCGGCGCGGGCGCGGCACGAACGGCGACGCCACGCTCGGGCCCGGCGAGGGCGGGCCCGGCGGCCAGCAGGGGGCCGACGAGGACGGTCAGCACGGCCAGGGTCACGGCGCCTCGGGTCACTGTCACGATGCCCCCTCTCGAACGCCGTGCGGCCGGACCGGACAGCTGCGCACCCGACCTGCCGTACCAGTTGGATCCTCTCATTTCCGGTCGCACATCACATCCGATTCGCCGGCGGCGTCGCGTACGCTCGGGTCGCTGTGACCACCACCGACCATGACCCCGCCGTCCCGCCCGTGAGCCGGACGATCCGCACCTTCCACCCCCGCCGGGGTCGGATGAGCGACCGGCAGACCGACGCGCTGGGCCGGCTCTGGCCCGCGTACGGCGTGGATGTGCCGGACGGGCCGGTCGTGCCCGTCGACCTGGCCGACCTGTTCGGCCGCCGGGCGCCGGTGGTGCTGGAGATCGGCTCGGGCATGGGCGACAGCACCGCCACGATGGCCGCCGCCGACCCGGATCGAGATTATCTGGCGGTCGAGGTGCACACGCCGGGAATCGCCAACCTGCTCGACCTGGTGGACCGGGGTGGCCTGCGCAACGTGCGGGTGGCGCAGGGGGACGCGTTGTCGCTGGTCAACGGCTTGCCCGAGGGCTCACTGGATGCCGTGCACGTCTTCTTCCCGGACCCGTGGCCGAAGTCCCGCCACCACAAGCGACGGATCATCCAGCCGACGCACGTGGCGTTGCTGCGGTCCCGGCTGCGGCCCGGCGGCGTGCTGCACTGCGCGACCGACTGGGCCGAGTACGCCGAGGCGATGCGGGAGACCCTGGAGGCGGACCCGGAGTTGGTGGACGCGTACGGCGGCTTCGCGCCGCGTCCGGCGCACCGGCCGGTGACGAAGTTCGAGCGGCGGGCGATCACGGCCGGTCGGCCGGTCGCCGACCTGTTGTACCGCCGCCGGTGACCGGGTCGTACCGCCGCCGGTGACCGGGTCGTACCGCCGCCGGTGACCGAGTTCTACCGCCGCCGGTGACCGGCGAAACGCCCGAACCGGAACGTCGCGGGGCGTTCGGGACGCCCGAGCGGGGGCCCGGCCAAGGCCGGGTTGGCGTAGCGGGGCATGATCCAGGCACCATGGACGGGATATGACGCTCACCGCCGCGCTGCCGACAAGCGCCGACCCCGACACCCTCTTCGACGCGTTCGCCAGCTGGGCGAAGGAGCGCGGCCTCGACCTCTATCCCCATCAGGAAGAGGCGGTCATCGAGATCGTCTCCGGCGCCAACCTGATCATGAACACGCCGACCGGCTCGGGTAAGAGCCTGGTCGCGATCGCCGCGCACTTCGCGGCCCTCGCCGACAGCCGGACGACCTTCTACACCGCGCCGATCAAGGCCCTGGTGTCGGAGAAGTTCTTCGCGCTCTGCGAGGTCTTCGGCGCCGAGAACGTCGGCATGCTCACCGGCGACGCCAGCGTCAACGCCGACGCCCCGATCATCTGCTGCACTGCGGAGATCCTCGCCAACCTGGCGCTGCGCGAGGGCGAGCGGGCCGACGTCGGCCAGGTGATCATGGACGAGTTCCACTTCTACGCCGAGCCCGACCGGGGCTGGGCGTGGCAGGTGCCGATCATCGAGCTGCCGCAGGCCCAGTTCATCCTGATGTCCGCCACCCTGGGGGACACCACCCGCTTCGTCGACGACCTGACCCGACGCACCGGGCGGCCGACCGCCGTCGTGCGCTCGGCGGAACGGCCGGTCCCGCTCATCTTCTCGTACGCGATGACGCCGCTGCACGAGACACTCGAGGAGCTACTCGAGACCAAGCAGGCCCCGGTGTACGTGGTGCACTTCACCCAGGCCGCCGCACTGGAACGCGCCCAGGCGTTGACCAGCGTCAACGTCTGCACCCGCGCCGAAAAGGACATGATCGCCGAGGCGATCGGTGGTTTCCGGTTCACCGCCGGCTTCGGCAAGACCCTCTCCCGGCTGGTCCGGCACGGCATCGGCGTACACCACGCCGGCATGCTGCCCAAGTACCGCCGCCTGGTGGAGACGCTCGCCCAGGCCGGCCTGCTCAAGGTCATCTGCGGCACCGACACCCTCGGCGTCGGCATCAACGTGCCTATCCGCACCGTGCTGTTCACCGGCCTGTCCAAGTACGACGGGGTCCGGACCCGGCTGCTGAAGAACCGGGAGTTCCACCAGATCGCCGGGCGGGCCGGGCGGGCCGGCTACGACACCATCGGCCGGGTCGTGGTGCAGGCTCCCGAGCACGTCATCGACAACGAGAAGGCGCTCGCCAAGGCCGGCGACGACCCGAAGAAGCGGCGCAAGGTGGTCCGCAAGAAGCCGCCGGAGGGCTCGATCGGCTGGGGCCAGCCCACCTTCGACCGGCTGGTCGACGCCGAGCCGGAGCCGCTGACCTCCAGCTTCCAGGTCAGCCACTCGATGCTGCTCAACGTCATCGGCCGGCCCGGGGACGCGTTCACCGCGATGCGGCACCTGCTCACCGACAACCACGAGGAGCCGGCCGCCCAGCGCCGACACATCCGCCGGGCGATCGCCATCTACCGGGCGCTGCGCGCCGGTGGGGTCGTCGAGGAACTGCCCGAGCCGGACGAGACCGGCCGGCGGATCCGGCTCACCGTCGACCTCCAACTCGACTTCGCCCTCAACCAGCCGCTGTCCCCCCTCGCGCTGGCCACCATCGAGCTGCTCGACGCCGAGTCCCCGTCGTACGCCCTCGACGTGTTGAGCGTGATCGAGTCGATCCTCGACGACCCCCGGCAGATCCTCTCCGCGCAGCAGTTCAAGGCGCGCGGCGAGGCGGTCGCCGCGATGAAGGCCGAGGGCATCGAGTACGAGGCGCGCCTCGAACTGCTCGACGAGGTGACCTACCCGAAGCCCCTGGCCGAGCTGCTGGAGGCCGCGTACGAGATGTACCGGCAGGGGCATCCGTGGGTCGCCGACCACCAGCTCTCCCCCAAGGCCGTCGTCCGCGACATGTACGAGCGGGCGATGACCTTCACCGAGTACGTGCAGTTCTACGGGCTGACCCGCTCGGAGGGGCTGGTCCTGCGCTATCTCGCCGACGCGTACAAGACGCTGCGGCAGACCGTGCCCGAGGACGCCAAGACCGAGGAGCTGATCGACCTCATCGAGTGGTTGGGCGAGCTGGTCCGCCAGGTCGACTCCAGCCTCATCGACGAGTGGGAGCGGCTGCGCAACCCGTCCGACGTGGCCGAGGTGGCCCAGGCGCACGCCGCCCTGACGGATCGACCACCGGCGGTGACCCGCAACGCGCGGGCGTTCCGGGTGCTGGTGCGCAACGCGTTGTTCCGCCGCGTCGAGTTGGCCGCGCTGCGCCGCTGGGATCTGCTCGCCGAGTTGGACGCCGAGGACGGCTGGGACTACGACGCCTGGGCCGACGCCCTGGGGCCGTACTTCGAGGCGTACGACTCGATCGGGGTCGGGCCGGACGCCCGCGGGCCGGCGCTGCTCATGATCGAGCAGGGCCGGGAGCGGTGGACCGTACGGCAGATCTTCGACGACCCGGACGGTGACCATGACTGGGGCATCAGCGCCGAGGTCGACCTGGCGGCCTCGGACGAGGTCGGCGCCGCGGTCGTGCGGATCACCGACGTCGGCCAGCTCTGACCTGTCTGCCGGCGCGGTGCCGCCCGACAGCGACCGGCCGTGGACCGAACAGTGTCGGAGCACGCCGGGCGGCGACGTCCTCGATCCAGCCGAACAGCAGCACCGCCCCGGCGGCCAGTAGGCACACCCCGATCAGCCGCAGCCCGATCGAGGCGACCGAGTTGTACGGCAGCACCGGCGCGAGCAGCAGGAACATCCCGAGGCTGGCCGGGATGTGCCACAGGTAGATGGTGACCGCCCGGGCGTTAACCACCCGGAGCGTGCCGCTCAGTGGCACCCGGCCGACGAGTCGGGGCTGGATTCTGAGCAGTACGGCGACGAAGGCCATCGACCACAGCGTGGTGCCGCCCGCGATGTGGTTGAGGTCGGCGGCCCGGCCGGTCACCATGGCGACCGCCACCCACGTGCCGCCCGTGGCGGCGAGAGCGGCGACGAGGCAGCCGTACCACCGCCACGGGACGCGGTGCAGCAGACGATCGTGGTGGGCGAAGCCCATCAACCAGCAGGACAGGTAGGCGGCGACGAAGTAGCCGGCGTGCACTCCGGCGAGGTGCATCCCGATGGGCAGCGCGG
The DNA here is from genome assembly GCF_040675155.1 of Micromonospora sp. NPDC049645. Lineage (NCBI taxonomy): Bacteria > Bacillati > Actinomycetota > Actinomycetes > Micromonosporales > Micromonosporaceae > Micromonospora > Micromonospora sp. NPDC049645. The sequence goes on along the minus strand of NZ_JBFAOI010000009.1, from coordinate 18,366 downwards.
TGGCGGCACCGATGCTGGGCCACGGCCACCGGCGGAAGAGCCACAGCAGGGGTGGTGAGAGCAGCACCAGCCACAGGTAGGTGACGATGTACCACAGCCCGATGTGGAACGCCCACGCCCAGGACGGTCCGCCCACCGGGGGCACCCGCAGCGGCAGGACCCACCAGAGCAGTTCGGCCCAACCGGCCGGTAGTGGTCGCCACCCGACCGACAGCACCGCCAGTGCGATCGCGCCGAACGCCCAGAACGGCAGCAGCAGGCGGCGCAGCCGCCGCAGCACGGCCGGCGGGCCGTGCCGGTCCAGTGACGCCGCCATCAGCGAACCGGCGATGCCGAACATCACCCCCATCGCCGGCACCAGCAGGCTCAGCCAGATCCATCCGGTGACGTGGTAGAGCACGACCCGCACCAGCGCGATCGTCCGCAGCAGGTCCAGGTAGCGGTCCCGGCCCACCACGGAGTCGGCGGGCCGGATGATCCGTGCCGCCGCATCTCGCCCGGCATCGGGCGCCCTGGGGGCCCAGGTAATGGCCACAAAGCACAATAACGCCACATTCCGGCAATAAACCCATACTCCGGTACATGGGTCCCGGCAAAAACACCGCACTCCTGGGTGCCCCCAGACCCCCACTTTCGGTGGGCAATGTCAGACCCGTCGATTAGAATGTATGTACTAATCAAGATCCTGACCTGGGAGGACGCCCGTGACCGCGCCCGCCTCCACGCCCCTCACCCCCTACGCCACACTGCTCGGTTTCACCCGCTACGTCGACCGCACCGGCCCCACCAAGGCGACCTTCGTGGGCGGCCTGCGCAAGCAACGCGCAAGCCGATCCGGCTTCAACCCGCACGGCCAGTTCGTCAAGGCGCTCAAGGCCGACATCGCCTTCCACACCGGCGGCACGCACCTGGCCGGGGTGGTCGACGTGGTCAAGCCGCGATGGCGCCCGCTCTACCAGGCGCTCGTTCCCGGCGCCACGACCTGGCTGCACTCCCTCGGCGAGCCGGCCGGCGTCGACCTCGCCCAGACCCGCGACGCCCTGGCCATGCTGGGCGACCTGCCCGTCAAGATCAACCCCCACTTCGGGGTACGCCACGCCGACGGCCGCGCCGAAGCGGTCCGCCTGCACTTCGACGAGGCGCCACCGAGCGAGGAGTCCGTGCTCGCCACGCTGCACCTGATGGCCCGACACATGGACGCGGTGCTGCCGCACGCCGAGCCGGTCCTGGTCGACGTCCGACGCGGCCAGGCCCACCGCATGCCCACCGACGCCAAGCCCGACCAGATCGAACGCTGGCTCTCCGGCGAAGCCGCCGCCTTCCGCGCCATCTGGTCCACCGCCGCCTAACCCCGACCCACCCCACACCCCACCCACCCCACCCACCCCACCCACATCCCACCTAGCCAGCCCCCACCACCCCCGACCCCACCGCCCTTACCCCGCACTCTGTCCGCCCAAGATCCGCGCAACTTCAGGGATGCTGCTGTCTCACGTCGCTGGGAAGCAGCAACAACAGCGAAGTTGCGCGGATCTTGGCGTGCTAGCCCTGACCGGGGTTATCCACAGGGGCTGCAGGCGAATAGGCGCGCCGGTCAAGGTGTCTCATGCCTGTTTCCCCGCGACGGCCGGCGAGACTGCAGGGACGCGTGTTTCGCGGCTCCCACGTCATCGCTCAAGGCCTGCTCACCCGCACGGAGCTACGCAGCGCTGCCTGGCGACCCTTGTTCCGGGACGTCTACGCGGATGCCCAACTGGCGGTCACCCATCGCACTCGATGCTCCGCCGCAGCGCGATGGGTGTTGCCCCCCGGGGTGGTGATCGCTGGTCGCAGCGCAGCGGCGCTCTACGGCGCGGCTTCGGTCGCCAACAACGAGCCCATCGACGTACTGGTGCCCAGCGGCCAGCGGTTCGGGCCGGTGTCGGGACTCGTTGTGCACGCCGGGGAGGTCGCCGCGAACGACATCGCGGTACGTCAGGCATTCCGCTGACCACGCCACCACGTACGTGCTGGGATTTAGCTCAATGGCTGTCGACGGAGGACGCCGTCGCCATTGTGGATCGCCTCGCTGGCCACCGACTGATGGCTATCCCTGAGCTACGTGCAGACGCCCTGGCTCGGGTCGGTAACCGGGGCTGGAAACGAATGATGCGGGTAGCCGAACTGGCCGATGCAGGCGCGGAATCGGCCCCGGAGTCGCGGCTGCGGGTGCGGATCGTGCTCGCCGGGGTGGCACCGCCCGTGACCCAGTTCGTCGTCGAACGCGACGGGAGATTCGTGGCTCGCCTCGATCTTGCGTGGCCACACCTCAGGGTCGCCGTCGAGTACGACGGGCTGTGGCACGACGATCCCGAGCAGTTCCACCGAGACCGACGCCGCCTCAACCGCCTGCTCGGCGCGGACTGGATCGTCCTGCACGTCACCGCGAAGCGGTTCCGCGAGGACTTCGACGGCTTCCTCACCGAGCTCCGTGGAGCCCTCGCCTCCCGCGCCCACTCCCACTGATCCAAACCCATCCGAGATGCCCCAAGATCCGCACAACTTCAGGGATTTTGCTGCCTCACCAGCTAGAAAGGCAGCAGTTTCACCGAACTTGCGCGGATCTTGGTACGGGGCGCGGACGCGGGTGGGCAGGTTAGGCGGCGGGGAGGTACTTGGTCAGGTCATCGAGGATCTTGTTGGCGGCGCCGACGCCGATGCCGGTCATCCAGACCTCGTCGGAGACCGGGTACGCCTTGCCGGCCTTGACGGCGCCGAGGTTCTTCCAGAGGGTCCCGCCGGCGACCTTGGTCTGCTCGGCGGCGGCCTTGTCGCCGTACGCGGTCACGAAAATGACGTCACCGTCGACCTCGTTGATCCGCTCGGGGCTGACGAGGTCGAAGCGCTTGTCCTCCTTGTTGGCGAGCAGCTGCCGCTCGGGGCGGCCCAGCCCGGTGTCGCCGATGACGATGCCGGAGAACGAGTCCGGGCCGTACACCCGGATGTTGCCGGGCAGGAACCGCACGATCGAGACCTTGCGCGCGGCGGCGTCGCCGAGCGTCGCGCCGAAGTCCTTGGCCCGCTTCTCGTACGTGGCGAGCAGATCCTTGGCCTGCTGCTCGCGGCCGAGCGCCTTGCCGTCGAGGAGGAAGTTGTCCTTCCAGGTGATGCCCACCTTGTCGGTGAAGACGGTCGGCGCGATGGCGGCCAGTTCGTCGTAGAACTTCTCCTGGCGGAATTTGCTGCCCAGGATGAGGTCCGGCTTCAGCGCGTTGATCGCCTCCAGGTCGGGTTCGGCGAGCACCCCGACCTCCTTGATGCCGGCGAGCTTGTCCGCGCCGAAGTACGTCGGCCAGCTCTTCGCCTCGCCCGCGGTGGCGGCGCCGACGGGCGTGATGCCCAGCGAGAGAGCCGTGTCGATCTTGTCGGTGTCGAGCACGACGACGCGCTTGGGCTCGGCCGGGACCTTGGTGGTGCCCATGGCGTGGGTGATCTCCCGGGTCTCCCCGGTGGTGGAGCCGGCGACCGGGTCGCTCTCACCGCAGGCGGTGAGTCCGACGCCGAGGGCGGCGGCCGCGGCGAGAGCTGCGACGAGACGACGCATCAGAGTCCTTTCGAGGGGTGCGAGCCGGCGAGCGGGTTGGCCGCCTCACCGGTGGCGGGTCGGGCGTCCGGTACGGACGCCGTCGACGAGTTGGGAGCCTCCGCGTCGCCAGACGCGGGAGCCGGAGCCGGAGCGGCAGCGGCAGCGGCAGCGGCAGCGGCAGCGGCAGCCGGAGCGGGAGCGGCAGCGGCAGCCGGAGTCGGAGCGTTGCCGCCGGTGTAGGCGGGCACCACCAGCGGCGCGCCGGTCACCGGACAGGGCACGACCACGCAGGCCAACCCGAAGACGTCGCGGACCAGGTCGGCGGTGAGGATCTCCCGGGGCGGTCCGGCGGCGACCACGGCCCCGCCGCGCATCGCGACCAGGTGGTCGGCGTAGCGGGCGGCCTGGTTCAGGTCGTGCAGCACGGCGACCACGGTCCGGCCCCGCTCCGAACGCAGCCGGTGCAGGAGATCCAGCACCTCCACCTGGTGGGCCAGGTCGAGGAAGGTGGTCGGCTCGTCCAGCAGCAGGGCGTCGGTGTCCTGGGCGAGGGTCATGGCGATCCACACCCGCTGCCGCTGGCCACCGGAGAGGCTGTCCACCGGCCGGTCGGCCAGGTCAGCGACGTCGGCGAGGGCCATCGCCTGGTCCACCGCCGCGCCGTCCTCCGCCGACCACTGCCGCCACCACCGCTGGTAGGGCTGCCGGCCGCGCCCGACCAGGTCCGCCACCGTGACGCCCTCAGGCACCAGCGGGCTCTGCGGCAGGACGCCGAGGCGGCGGGCGACCTCCCGGGTCGGCAGGTCGCGGATGGCGGTGCCGTCCAGCAGCACCGTGCCTCGGCGGGGGGTGAGCAACCGGGCCATCGTGCGCAGCAGGGTGGACTTGCCGCACGCGTTGGGTCCGACGATCACGGTGAACGCGTCGGTGGGTAGATCCAGGTCGAGGCCGTCGAGCACGGTCCGCTCGTCGTAGCCGGCGACCAGGTCGCGGGTGGAGAGCATCACACGACTCCTTGAGGCGTCACGACGACCGCCGCCGGCCGCGCAGCAGCAGGAAGATCAGGTACGGGCCGCCGATCGCGGCGGTCAGCACCCCGGCGGGTAGTTGGGTGGGCGCGAACAGCCGCCGACCGGCCAGGTCGGCCAGCACCAACAGGAGGGCGCCGAGCAGCGCCGCGCAGACCAGCGGTGGACGTTCGGCGCGGACCAGTCGACGGGCCACCTGCGGGGCGACCAGCGCCACGAAGTCGACGGCGCCGACCTGGGCGGTGACCATCGCGGCAACGAGTACGCCGGTGCCGGCGAGGCCGATCCGGCGGGCCACCGGGCGCAGGCCGACGCCCCGGGCGGTGTCGTCGTCCAGGGCGGTGCTGTTCAACGCCCAGCCGGCCCAGGCCAACACCGGCAGCAGCACCAGCAGCGTGCCGGCGATCCAGGCGGCTTCGGTCCAGCCCTTGCCGGCCAGGGTGCCGATCAGCCAGATCTGCGCGCGCAGCCCGTCGATCGGGTCGGCGCTGAGCATGACCACCTCGGTGAGGGCCCGGAAGCCGAACGCGACAGCCACCCCGGCGAGCACGAACCGCTGCGCGGCCAGCCCGTGCCGGGCGCCGAGGGCGAACAGCAGCACCGCCGCGAGCAACCCGCCGACCAGCGCGGTGGGCGCCACCAGCACCGCGGCCATTCCGCTGGTCAGGGCCACCGTCGCGGCGAGGCCGGCGCCCTGGGTGATGCCGATCACGTCCGGGCTCGCGAGCGGGTTGCGGGCCACGCTCTGGATCAGCGTGCCGGCCACGCCGAAGGCGGCGCCGGCCACGGCCGCCAGCACGACCCGGGGCAACCGAAGATCAAAAACCACGAGGTCGTACGGGGTGCCGGCGCCGGAGAGGGCACGCAACACGTCGGCCGGGGCGACGTAGGGGGTGCCCAGCGAGAGGCTGAGCACGACGGCCAGCAGGAGCAGCACGGTCAGCACGGCGGCCACCAGCACCGCGCGGCGGCGGATCAGCAGGCTGACCGGGCCGACCCGCAACAGCGACCGGTCGGGCAGGGTGGTGGTCACGCGGTCACCACCCGGGCGCGGCGGACCAGCACGGCCAGCAGTGGCGCGCCGATCAGCGCGGTAATGATCCCGGCCGGTATCTCACCGGGTGGGGCGACGAGCCGACCGATGATGTCGGCGGCGAGCAGCAGCGCCGGGCCGAGCAGGGCGGAGACGGCGAGGGTCCAGCGGTGGTCCGCGCCGACCAGGGCGCGCGCCAGGTGCGGTACGGCCAGCCCGACGAACGCGACCGGTCCGGCGGCGGCCACCGCGGCACCGGTCAGCAGCACGGCGGCGAGGCCGCCGCCGAGCCGGACCAGGCCGATCCGGTGGCCGAGGCCCCGGGCCACGTCGTCGCCGAGGGCCAGCGCGTCCAGGCCGCGGGCCACCAGGGCGGCCAGCACCAACCCGGCGAGGACGAAGGGCAGCACCTGCGCGGTGACCGGCAGGTCGCGGCCGGCCAGCCCGCCGACAACCCAGAAGCGGTACTCCTCGAAGGTGCGGGCGTCGATGCTGAGCAGCGCGTACACCCCGGAGGCCAGGCTGGCGTCGAGCGCCGCGCCGACCAGCGCGAGGGTGACCGGGTTGGCGCCCTCGCGGGCCCGGGTGGCGATGGCGAAGACCAGCAGCCCGGCGATCAGGGCCCCGGCGATGCCGAACCAGACGTACCCGGCGAGCGTGCCGACGCCGAAGACGGAGATCGCGAGCACCACCCCGAACGACGCGCCCGCGCTGATGCCGAGGATGCGGGGCTCGGCGAGGGGGTTGCGGGTGAGGGCCTGGAACAGCACCCCCGCCACGGCGAGCGCGAGCCCGACCGCGAGGCCGAGTGCGGTCCGCGGCATCCGCAGCTCACGGACGATGGTGCTGGCGTCGCCGCCGTCGGGGGCGACGAGCGCGTGCCAGACCTGGTCGAGGCCGAGCTGCCGGCTGCCGAGCGCGAGGCTGGCCAGCACGGTGAGCAGCAGCACCAGCGCGGCTCCGACGGTGACGGCCACCCGGCGGCCGGTACGGGTGCCGGACCGGTTGCGGGCCGGGGTCGGCCGGGTGGCGAGGGTGGTCACGAGTCTCCTGCACGTTCACGCTTAGGTTCGCCTAACCTTAGCCGAGCTGCGGAAAGGGGCCTAACCGGCGTCCGTCGATGCCGTCGGGGGTGCCGCGGGTCCGCCGCCGTCCCCGGACGCCGCCGGCCTGCCGCCGTCCCCGGCCGCCGCGCCGCCACGCGGCAGTACGTTCAGCGGTCGCATCATCTCGTTGTCCTCGTGCTCCAGCAGGTGGCAGTGCCAGGCGAACCGGCCCGGCAGGTCGAAGCGCGCCTTGATCCGGGTGACCTCCCACGGGTACGCGAGCACCGTGTCCATCCATCCCCGCTCCCCCGGGTCCGGCTGCGTTCTGCCCGAGTGCCCCCGGCCGAGCAGTTCGAACTGGGCCTGGTGCAGGTGGACGGGGTGCACGTGGCGGGTGAAGTTGCGCAGCTCCCACACCTCGGTATCGCCGAGGGTGGGCTGCTCGGTCACCGGGTCGCTCCAGCGCAACGGCAGCCCGCGACCACGCTCGTCGAGCAGGCCGAGCAGCATGACCATCGACCCGCCGGAGCTCCGCTCGTTGAGCGACAGCCGGCGTACCCGCTGGGCCGCGCCGAGCCGAGGGTGTGACGGCAGCCGCAACTGCTCCGGCGGGACGCTCGGATCCGCGCCGGCCGCGTCGGTGACCACGAACCGCAGCACCTGCCCGGTGGTCCGCGGGTTGGCCGGCGGGAAGTCCACGCCGGGCCGGCCGCCGCCGAACATCCCGTCCGGCCCCTCGTTGACGAGGTACAGCTCGGTGCCGGCCGGAAGGTCGGTGAAGTCGATGATCGCGTCGACCCGCTGGGCGGGGCCGAGCGTCACACGTTCGTGCGGCACCGGCTCCGGTAGGAAGCCGCTGTCACTGCCGATCTGCCAGATCGGCAGCACCGGTCGGGCCGGGCGGGCGGTGGCGTTCGCGGCCACGCTGAGCATGAGGAAGCGGCTGTTGCAGCCGTTGAGCAGCCGGAACCGGTAGCGCCGGGGCCGCACCGTCAGCGAGGGCCAGGTGCGCCCGTTGACCACGATGGTGGAGCCGGAGAACCCGGACACCGCCACCGGCGGGCCGTCGCCCTGTGCCGAGCGCGCGTCGCCGCCGGTGGAGTACCGCTCCGGGTAGCGGAGGTCGCCGTCGGCGGTGAAGCTGCGATCCTGGATCAGCAGTGGAATGTCACGGTATGCGGCGTTCGGCGGATCATCCCGGTCCGGCGCGGGACCGGGCAGCGCTTCGTCCGACAACTCGTCCCCACCGCCGATCAGGTAGAACCCGGCGGGCCCGGCGTAGACGTTCTCCCGGGTGAGCCCGAGCGCGTGGTCGTGGTACCAGAGGGTGCAGGGCCGCTGGTCGTTGGCGTACTCGAAGGTGGCCGAGCCCGGCGCCCAGCGCAGGCCGGACCGCTCGGCGAACCGGGACCGGAACTCGTGGTACGCGCTGCCGGACACGGCGAAGTCGGGCGGCAGGTCGCGGGCCACCGGCAGGTACCACGCCTCGGAGTGTCCGTCGCTCTCCTGCGTGCTGTGCCCGCCGTGCAGGTGCACCACCTGGGGCACCGGCCCGCGATACCCCTGCGGGCTGCCGTCCCACTGCCCATGACGGTCCCGGTTCTCGATGCCACCGGCCGGGTTGGCCCAGTGCAACGTGGGGTCCACCGGCAGCAGGTGCGGCAGGTAGTCGCCCCGGTCGTCGACGAGCTGGTTGACCCAGGTCACCCGGACCGGTCGGCCCACCCGGGCCATGATGGTGGGCGCCGGGTAGCCGAAGCTGCCGGGGTGGGCGGTGGAGCCGTAACCCCACACGGTGGTGCGGGGCCACGACGGCGGCAGGATCTGCTGGCGGAACTGTCGCACCGCGATGACGTACTCGTCCCGGTCCGGCCCGGTGGCCACCGCCGGCATGGCCGGGGGGATCCGCAGCGACGTGACGTACTTCGGGATGTCACCGGCGTTCAGCGGCGCCGCCGCGGCGAGCGCCCGGCCCGATGCCGCCCAGCCCGCCGGGATCAGCACCGCGGCGCCGCCGCTGGCGCCGACGGCGAGCAACCGTCGTCTGGTGACCATGCCGTACCTCCCAATTCGCACCGAACCTCGATACGAGAATGAGATTCGCGGACGATGACAGGGCGGACAGATAGCAGATGACACCCATAAGAGGAAGATTCGCACCATAGGGTGTGAGCATGCGATTCGACCAGCACACGGTCGTCCTCCTGGCGCGACCGTCGGATCCGCCGGAGCTGCCGTTGGAGGCGATCGACCGGTTGCGGGACGCGCACCTGGCCCACCAGGCGGGCCTGGTGGAGCAGGGTCTGGTGCTCGCGGCCGGGCCGTTCCTGCACCCCGACGACGAGCGGTTGCGGGGCTTCGTGGTGGTCTCCATCGCCCCGGACGAGGCACGCGCCCTCTTCGCCAACGACCCGGCCGTACGTGCCGGCTGTCTGGTCGCGCGGGTGACGTCGTGGCTGCTTCCGGAGGGCAACCTGCGGTTCGAGAGCGTGCCGGTGCCCCAGTCGATGCTGGAGGCGGCCTCCGGGGACTGACCCCGGCCCGGTCAGCCGACCGAACCGCTCCCGGCCGTGGGCAACTCCCCGAGCGGGACCACCCGCGGGTCGTCCAGCGGGCCGACGATCACCCGCAACGCCGGGAAGTAGTCCCGCAGCACCTGCCGGCACCGGTCACACGGCGCGACGACCTCACGGCCCCGGTCGGCCACCGTGACGATCGTCTCCAGCGCGGTGACGCCCTGGGTCGCCGCCGTCGCGATCACCACCAGCTCCGCGCAGGCCCCCGCGGTGCCGTGCTCGACGTTCACGCCCGAGAAGACCCGCCCGTCGGCGGTCCGGGCCGCCGACGCGACCGTGTGGTGCTGGCTGCGGCACCGCAGCTTGGCGACCGCCGTGGCGGCCTGCACCAACGCGCGGTCGGTGTCGCGCATCTCCATCCCGGCTCCCCAGCGCTCGACGTCGGCCGCCACTCTAGGTGCCGGGTGGCCGGCGAGGGACCGGAGGTCCCCGGTGACCGGCGAAGAGCCGGCTGGGCGGTAACCCAGGGGCGCTAAGCCGCCGGGCTGCCTATCCTTGGGCACGACATGCAGAATCCAACCGCCTCCGTCGCGACCGACCCGGTTCGCGAGCTGCACCGCCGCCTCACCCCACTGATGTTCCGTGACCAGCGCCGGCTCCAGCGGCGGCTGGACGGTGCCCGCAAGCTGCGCGACCCGCAGCGCCGGGAGGCGGCGCTGACCGAGATCACCGCCGACCTGGTTCGGGCCGAGCAGCGGCTCGCCGCCCGCCAGGCGGCGGTGCCCGTGATCACGTACCCGGCGGGGTTGCCGGTCAGTGAGCGCAAGGACGACATCGCCGCCGCCATCCGCGATCACCAGGTGGTGATCGTGGCGGGCGAGACCGGCTCCGGCAAGACCACCCAGATCCCCAAGATCTGTCTGGAGTTGGGGCGCGGGGTGCACGGCCTGATCGGGCACACCCAGCCCCGGCGGTTGGCCGCCCGGACGGTGGCCGACCGGATCGCCGACGAGCTGGGCACCGAGTTGGGCGACGTGGTCGGCTACAAGGTGCGCTTCACCGACCAGGTCAGCGAGCGCAGCCTGGTGAAGCTGATGACCGACGGCATCCTGCTGGCCGAGTTGCAGACCGACCGGATGCTGCGCCAGTACGACACGCTGATCATCGACGAGGCGCACGAGCGCAGCCTGAACATCGACTTCATCCTCGGGTACCTGCGGGAGCTGCTGCCCCGACGACCCGACCTCAAGGTGATCATCACCTCGGCGACCATCGAGACGGACCGGTTCGCCCGACACTTCGCCGGGCCGCCGGCCGCCGACGAGCCCGACGGCGTGCCCGCGCCGGTGGTCGAGGTGTCGGGGCGCACCTACCCGGTGGAGGTGCGCTACCGGCCCCTCGTCGAGTTGGCCGAGGGCGAGGAGGACGGCGACGCGGACGAGGAGAACGTCCGCGACCAGATCCAGGCGATCGGTGACGCCGTCGAGGAGTTGGCCGCCGAGGGCCCGGGCGACATCCTGGTGTTCCTCAGCGGCGAGCGGGAGATCCGGGACACCGCCGACGCGCTGGGCAAGCTGGTGCAGTCCAAGCGCTCCCTGCTCGGCACCGAGATCCTGCCCCTGTACGCGCGGCTCTCCACCGCCGAGCAGCACCGGGTCTTCGCCGCGCACTCCTCGCGCCGGGTGGTGCTCGCCACCAACGTCGCGGAGACCTCGCTGACCGTGCCCGGGATCAAGTACGTGGTGGACCCGGGCACCGCCCGCATCTCCCGCTACTCCAGCCGGCTCAAGGTGCAGCGGCTGCCGATCGAGCCGATCTCCCAGGCGTCGGCCAACCAGCGCAAGGGCCGCTGCGGGCGTACCTCCGACGGCATCTGCATCCGCCTCTACGACGAGCAGGACTTCCTGTCCCGCCCCGAGTTCACCGACCCGGAGATCCTGCGGACCAACCTGGCGTCGGTCATCCTCCAGATGACGGCGATCGGGCTCGGCGACCTCGCCGCGTTCCCGTTCATCGACCCACCGGACAAGCGCAACATCACCGACGGCGTCAACCTGCTGCACGAGCTGGGCGCGTTGGACCCGACCGAGGCCGACCCGGCGAAGCGACTCACCGCGCTGGGCCGGCGGCTGGCCCAACTGCCGGTCGACCCGCGGCTGGCCCGGATGGTGGTCGAGGGCGAACGCAACGGCTGCGCCACCGAGGTGTTGGTGATCGCCGCCGCGCTGTCCATCCAGGACCCGCGCGAGCGGCCGGCGGAGAAGCAGGCCCAGGCGGACCAGGCGCACGCCCGGTTCACCGACAAGGAGTCGGACTTCGTCGCCTTCCTCAACCTGTGGCGCTACCTGCGCGAGCAGCAACGGGAGCTGTCCTCCAGCGCGTTCCGCCGGATGTGCAAGGCGGAGTACCTGAACTACCTGCGGGTACGCGAGTGGCAGGACATCGTCGGTCAGCTGCGGCAGGTACTGCGTACTCCGCAGGAGGGTGACCGGCGGGGTGGGCGGCCGGCGCGCGACACAGCGGACGACGCGGACGCCGGCCGGGGTCGCCGGGGCGGCGCGGACCTGCCGGAGGAGATCGACACCCCGAAGGTGCACCAGTCGCTGCTGCCCGGCCTGCTGTCCCACATCGGCCTCAAGGACGCCCAGAAACACGAGTACCTGGGGGCGCGGGGCGCGAAGTTCGGGATCTTCCCCGGGTCGGCGTTGTTCAAGAAGCCGCCGCGCTGGGTGATGGCCGCCGAGTTGGTGGAGACCTCCCGGCTGTGGGGGCGGATCGCCGGCCGGGTCGAACCGGAGTGGGTCGAGCCGCTGGCGCAGCACCTGGTCAAGCGCAGCTACAGCGAACCGCACTGGGAGAAGAAGCAGGCCGCGGTGATGGCCTACGAGAAGGTCACCCTGTACGGCGTCCCGCTGGTCAGCTCCCGCAAGGTCAACTTCGGGCGGATCGACCCGACGCTGAGCCGGGAGCTGTTCATCCGGCACGCCCTCGTCGAGGGCGACTGGCAGACCCACCACCAGTTCTGGGCGGACAACAAGCGGCTGCTCGCCGAGATCGAGGAGCTGGAGAGCCGGGCCCGACGCCGGGACATCCTGGTGGACGACGAGACCATCTTCGGCTTCTACGACCAGCGGATCCCCGCCGACGTCTCGTCCGGCCGGCACTTCGACAGCTGGTGGAAGAAGACCCGCCGCGAGCAGCCCGACCTGCTCACCTTCACCCGCGACCTGCTGGTCAACGACGGCCGACCGGGGGTGGACGAGGACGACTACCCGGACGAGTGGCAGGCGGACGGGGTGAGCCTCCCGCTGACCTACCGGTTCGAGCCGGGCACGCCGGACGACGGCGTCACGGTGGACATCCCGTTGCCGCTGCTCAACCAGGTGCCGGCGGAGAGCTTCGACTGGCAGGTGCCGGGGCTGCGCGAGGAGACGGTGATCGCGCTGATCCGCTCGCTGCCGAAGGCGATCCGGCGCAACTTCGTTCCGGTGCCGGACTACGCCCGCGCCGCCCTGGCGGCGATCACCCCCGGCGAGGAGTCGCTGCTGGACGCGCTCACCCGGCAGCTGCGCCGGATGACCGGGGTGACCGTGCCCCGTGACGCCTGGGAGCCGGGCAAGCTGCCGGCGCACCTGCGGGTGACCTTCCGGGTGCTCGGCGACGACGAGAAGCCGGTCGCCGAGGGCAAGGACCTGCCGGCCCTGCAACGCCAACTGCGTCAGGAGGTACGCCAGGTGGTGGCGGCCGCCGCGCCGGAGGTGGCCCGTACCGGGCTGCGCGAGTGGAGCATCGGCACGCTGCCCCGGACCATCGAGCAGGTCCGCGCCGGCTACGCGGTGACCGCGTACCCGGCGCTGGTCGACGAGGGCGCCACGGTCGGGGTCAAGGTGTTCGACTCCCCCGCCGAGGCGGAGGCGGCGCACTGGGCCGGCACGCGCCGGCTGCTGCGGCTCACCGTGCCGTCCCCGGCGCGGTTCCTTCAGGGCAGACTGAGCAACGAGGCGAAGCTGGCGCTGAGCCGCAACCCGCACGGCGGCGTCCAGGAGCTGATCGAGGACGCGGCGGGCGCCGCCATCGACCGGCTGATCGGTGCGGCGGGCGGTCCGGCGTGGGACGCCGACGGTTTCGCGGCCCTGCGCGAGAAGGTCCGCGCCGACCTGGTCGACACCGTCGTCGAGGTGATGGACCGGGTCCGCCGGGTCCTCGCCGCCGCGTACGCCGTGGAGCAGCGGCTCGGCGCGACCCGCAACCTCGCCGTGGTGGCGGCGCTCGCCGACATCCGCGGCCAGCTCGCCGGGTTGGTGCACGCCGGTTTCATCACCGAGACCGGGTACGCGCGCCTGCCCGACCTGCTGCGCTATCTCACCGCCATCGAGCGCCGACTGGACCGGCTGGGCGGCAACCCGCAGCGCGACCGTCAGCAGCAGGACCGGATCGCGGTGGTGCAGAAGGAGTACAACGACCTGCTCGCCGCGCTGCCGCCGGCCCGCCGGCAGGAGACGGCCGTCCGGCAGATCCGCTGGATGATCGAGGAGCTGCGGGTGAACGTGTTCGCCCAGGCGCTGGGCACCCCGTACCCCGTCTCGGAGCAACGGATCTACCGCGCGATGGACGACGCCGAGGGCCGCTGAGCCGGCGGGCGGGCCGCTGCCGGGCTCCGCACGGCGGCGGCCCCGGGCGGGTCAGGTCAGCGGCTCGACGCCGGGGGGCAGTTCGCCGAGGTTGATCGCCGACTGGATGTAGTCGAGCAGGATGCGCCGAAGCTCCCGGCCCGCGTGGGTGGGTACGACGTCGCGCCTGCGGGCCACCGCGATGGTCCGTCGCACCCCGGGCGGGGCGAGCGGGGTGATCCGTACGCCCGGACGGCGGGCCAGCACGATGCCCGGCACGAGCGCGATGCCGAGGCCCGCCTCGACGAAGCTGAGCACCGCGTCCATCTCGCCGCCGTCCACCGCGAAGGTCGGCTCGAAGCCCGCCTCCCGACACGCCTGGATGGTGGCGTCACGCAGGTCGTAGCCCTCCCGGAACATCACCATCGGCTGGTCCCGCAGGTCGGTGATGCGCAACTCCCCGGTCGTCGACGCGGTCGTCACCTCGCCCACCGAGGCCACCACCAGGCTCTCCCGCAGGATCGGATCGACGCGCAGCCCCGGGTCGGCCCCCTGCGCCGGCATGATGATGAGGGCCAGGTCGAGGTCGCCACGGAGCAGGTCGCGTACCAGGTCCTGGGAGCCGCCCTCCTCGACGCGCAGGTCGACGGTGGGGTGCGCGTCGCGGAAGCGGCGCAGCACCGGCGGGGCGAGCGAGGTGGCCAGACTCGGGGTGGCCCCGAGCCGGACCCGGCCCCGGCGCAACCCGACCAACTCCTGGACCTCCCGGGTGGCGGTCTCCACGTCGGCGAGGATCCGGGTGGCCAGCGGCAGTAGCACCTCGCCGGCCGCGGTGAGGGCGATGTTGCCTCTTACCCGCTCGAACAGCGGTGCTCCGAGGTCGGCCTCCAGAGCGTGAATTTGCTTACTGAGAGAAGGCTGAGTGATGCCCACGATGTCGGCGGCTTGGGTGAAATGTCGTACTTCGGCCACCGCGACGAAGTACCGGAGCTGATGGAGCTGCATTTAAATAGCTTACGGCTATCAACACTGCGAGTTTGATGCATTGGACGACTGATCGAAGTGCTCCTAGCGTCGGTCTCGTGGTAATCACGAAAACTCGGTCGCCCATCCGCTCGAACGTCGGCCTCAAGGCCGTCATGGCGGTGACGGGCATCCTGCTGGCGCTGTTCCTGATCGCCCACATGCTCGGGAACCTGAAGGTGTTCACGGGGGAGACCTCGTTCGACCACTACGCGCACTGGTTGCGCGACATCGGCAAGCCACTGCTGCCCGGCGTCTGGTTCCTGTGGATCCTGCGCACCGTGCTGGTGGTGGCGGTCGTCGCCCACATCGTGGCCGCCACCGTGCTGGCCCGCCGGGCCCGCGCCGCCCGCCCGGTCAAGTACGCCCACCGCAAGAAGATCAACGGCAGCTACGCGGCCCGCACGATGCGCTGGGGTGGCGTGATCATCCTGCTCTTCGTGATCTACCACCTGCTGGACCTGACCACCGGGACGCTGAACCCGGTCGGCAACGAGAGCAAGCCGTACGGCAACGTCGTCGCCGACTTCGCGCCGGAACGCTGGTACGTCACGCTCTTCTACACGCTCGCCATCCTCGCGGTGGGCTTCCACCTACGCCACGGCGCGTTCAGCGCGTTCCGCAGCCTCGGCCAGCAGACGCCGCGCGGCGAACGCAGGGCGCGTACCGCCGCTCTGGTCTTCGCCGTCCTGCTCTGCGCCGGGTACCTGGTGGTCCCGTTCGCCGTACTCACCGGATTGGTGTCCTGACATGGAACTCTTCACCGAGGGCGACCCGATCGCCGACACCAAGGCTCCCGCCGGCCCGGTCGACAAGCGTTGGGAGACCCGGCGCTTCGAGGCCAAGCTGGTCAACCCCGCCAACCGCCGCAAGATGACGGTGATCGTGGTCGGCACCGGCCTGGCCGGCGGCTCGGCCGCGGCGACCCTGGCCGAGCAGGGCTACCACGTCAAGTCGTACTGCTACCAGGACAGCCCGCGCCGGGCGCACTCCATCGCGGCACAGGGCGGCATCAACGCGGCGAAGAACTACCGCAACGACGGCGACTCCGTGCACCGGCTGTTCTACGACACCGTCAAGGGCGGCGACTTCCGCTCCCGGGAGTCGAACGTGCACCGGCTCGCCGAGGTCTCGGTCAACATCATCGACCAGTGCGTCGCCCAGGGGGTGCCGTTCGCCCGCGAGTACGGCGGCCTGCTCGACACCCGCTCCTTCGGTGGCGCCCAGGTGCAGCGCACCTTCTACGCCCGGGGCCAGACGGGCCAGCAACTGCTGCTCGGCGCGTACCAGGCCCTGGAGCGGCAGATCGGCCTGGGCAACGTGGAGATGAACGCCCGGCACGAGATGCTGGAGCTGGTCCTCGTGGACGGCAAGGCCCGGGGCATCGTCGTCCGGGACCTGGTCACCGGCGAGATCAGCACCGAAATGGCCGACGCCGTGGTCCTCGCCTCCGGCGGCTACGGCAACGTCTTCTACCTCTCCACCAACGCCAAGGGCTGCAACGTCACCGCCACCTGGCGCGCGCACCGCAAGGGCGCGTACTTCGCCAACCCCTGCTACACGCAGATCCACCCGACCTGCATCCCGGTCTCCGGCGACCACCAGTCGAAGCTGACCCTGATGAGCGAGTCGCTGCGCAACGACGGCCGGGTTTGGGTGCCGAAGACCAAGGGTGACGACCGCAGCCCGAAGGACATCCCGGAGGACGAGCGGGACTACTACCTGGAGCGGATCTACCCCTCCTTCGGCAACCTGGTCCCCCGCGACATCGCCTCCCGCGCCGCGAAGAACGTGTGCGACGAGGGTCGGGGCGTCGGGCCGACCAAGCTCGGGGTCTACCTCGACTTCGCCGACGCGATCGGCCGGCTGGGCCGCAAGGCCATCGAGGGCAAGTACGGCAACCTCTTCGAGATGTACGAGCGGATCACCGGCGAGGACCCGTACGAGGTGCCGATGCGCATCTACCCCGCCGTGCACTACACGATGGGCGGCCTCTGGGTCGACTACGACCTCCAGTCGAACATCCCCGGCCTGTTCGTGATCGGCGAGGCGAACTTCTCCGACCACGGCGCGAACCGGCTCGGCGCCTCGGCGCTGATGCAGGGCCTCGCCGACGGGTACTTCGTGCTGCCCACCACCATCGCCAACTACCTGGCCTCCGGCGGGTTGGAAAAGGTCGACGCCAGCCACCCGGCGGCGGTCGAGGCCCGCACCGACGTCGAGGACCGCGTGCGGCGGCTGCTCGCGGTCAACGGCGACCGGACGGTGGACTCGTTCCACCGGGAGCTGGGCCAGATCATGTGGGAACACTGCGGCATGGAGCGCAGCGAGGCCGGGCTGCGCAAGGCGATCGGCGAGATCCGCGCCCTGCGCGAGCAGTTCTGGCAGCGGGTCAAGGTGTCCGGCACCGGCGAGGAACTCAACCAGTCCCTGGAGAAGGCCGGCCGGGTGGCCGACTTCTTCGAACTGGCCGAGCTGATGTGCATCGACGCCCTGCACCGCGAGGAGTCCTGCGGCGGCCACTTCCGGGCCGAGCACCAGACCCCCGACGGTGAGGCGCAGCGCGACGACGACCGGTTCGCGTACGTGGCGGCCTGGGAGTTCACCGCCGACGGCGAGCCCTCGGTGCTGCACAAGGAAGACCTCAAGTTCGAATACGTCCACCCCACGCAGCGGAGCTACAAGTGAACCTGACCCTGCGCATCTGGCGCCAGAAGGGCCCTGAGGACAAGGGTCGGATGGTGACCTACCCGGTCGACGACGTGTCCCCGGACATGTCGTTCCTGGAGATGCTCGACGTACTCAACGAGCGGCTGATCCTCGCCGGCGAGGACCCGGTGGCGTTCGACCACGACTGCCGCGAGGGCATCTGCGGCATGTGCGGCCTGATGATCAACGGCGACGCGCACGGGCCGCAGCGCGGCACCACCGCGTGCCAGTTGCACATGCGGCAGTTCAAGGACGGCGAGACGATCGACATCGAGCCGTGGCGGGCCAGCGCCTTCCCGGTCGTGAAGGACCTGGTCGTCAACCGCGGCGCCTTCGACAAGATCATCGCGGCTGGCGGGTACGTCACCGCGCCGACCGGCAGCGCACCCGAGGCCCACTCCACCCCGGTGGCCAAGGCCAACGCCGACGCCGCCTTCGAGTCCGCGGCCTGTATCGGCTGCGGTGCCTGCGTGGCGGCCTGCCCGAACGGCTCCGGCATGCTCTTCACCGCCGCCAAGCTCACCCAGCTGTCACTCCTGCCGCAGGGGCAGCCCGAGCGCTACACCCGGGTGATCGGCATGGTCGACGCGCACGACGAGGCCGGCTTCGGCGGCTGCACCAACGCCGGCGAATGCACCCCGGCCTGCCCGAAGGGCATCCCGCTGAACACCATCGGCCGCCTCAACCGCGACTACCTCGCGGCCACCACGAAGGGCGCCAACAACACCCCCGGTTCCTGAGGGACACTCGACTGTTGGTGCGGGCGTGGGACGTGGTGAACGGATGCTACGACGGACGTCGACCGTCGGCGATCGTCGCCCTGTCGGACAGCGCAT
>NZ_JBFAOI010000008.1:0-321219 GCF_040675155.1 Micromonospora sp. NPDC049645 | reverse complement strand
GTACCCTCGGCGGCCCAGCCGCTCCCCCGTCGGGGCGAGCAGCCCGCCCACGGTCACCCCGGCCCAGAGCGGCAGGAGCAGCAGGGGTACGGCCTACTCGCCGCCACGGACCTCGTCGGCGAACTGGCGGGTGGCGTCGGTGAGGGCACCGGCCAGGTCCGCGTACCGCTTGACGAAGCGCGGCGCCTTTCCGGTCCGCAGCCCGGCCATGTCCTGCCAGACCAGCACCTGCGCGTCGGTGTCCGGGCCCGCGCCGATGCCCACCGTGGGGATCGCCAGTTCGTGGGTGATCCGCTTGGCCACCTCGCCGGGCACCATCTCCAGCACCACCGCGAACGCGCCCGCCTCGGCCACCGCCCGCGCGTCGGCGAGCACCTCGTCGGCGGCGTCGCCGCGACCCTGCACGCGGTAGCCGCCCAGGGTGTGCTCACTCTGCGGGGTGAAGCCGATGTGCGCCATCACCGGGATGCCGGCACCGACGATCGCGGCGATCTGCTCCGCGTTGCGGCGGCCACCCTCCAGCTTCACCGCGTGGCAGCCACCCTCCTTCATGAACCGGACGGCGGTGCGCAGCGCCTGCGCCGGACCCTCCTCGTACGACCCGAACGGCAGGTCACCGACGATCAGGGCCTGCCGGGTCGCCCGCACCACGGCCCGGACCAGCGGCAGCAACTCGTCGGCGGTGATCGGCAGGGTGGTCTCGTAGCCGAACACGTTGTTCGCGGCCGAGTCGCCGACCAGCAGCACCGGGACACCGGCCTGGTCGAAGATCGACGCCGTGTACTGGTCGTACGAGGTGAGCATCGGCCACCGCTCGCCGCGCTCCTTGGCGGCCATCAGGTCGCGGGTACGGACCCGCCGGGTGGCCGGACCGCCGTACAACGCGGTCACCTCGTGTCCAGTGGACTCCACCATCTCTGTCTCCCTTCCTCGAGGCCGCCTGCGCGGTCCCCGGGTTCCGTCGCGATCGTCGCACCGCGAGACGGGGTGACGGCAGGGCCCAGTGCAAGATGTCACTCCACCTCGGGCGAGGGCCGCGGCGTCGCCGCCGCGAGGTCACCGCGCGGCGGCGCCGGGCCGCGTCACCGACCCGACGCCCCAGGGGGTACGGCTCAGCCGTGCTCGCGCCACCGGTTGGTGATCGGCAGACGGCGGTCCCGGCCGAACGCCTTCATGGAGATCTTCGTGCCCGGCGCCGACTGCCGTCGCTTGTACTCGGCGGTATCCACCAGCCGCAGCACCTTGTCCACCACCGCCGGGTCGTGGCCCGACTCGACCAGCCCGTCGCGGCCGAGGTCACCGTCGACGTAACCGATCAGGATCGGGTCCAGGACGTCGTAGTCGGGCAGGGTGTCGCTGTCGAGTTGCCCCGGGCTCAGCTCGGCGCTCGGCGGCTTGCCGATCGAGTTCTCCGGGATCGGGGCGGTCGTACCGCGGCGGGCCGCGTCCCTGTTACGCCACTTCGCGAGCCGCCAGATCAGCGTCTTCCAGACGTCCTTGACCGGGTTGAAGCCGCCCACCGAGTCGCCGTACAGGGTGGAGTAGCCCACCGCCAGCTCGCTCTTGTTGCCGGTGGTCAGCACCAGGTGGCCCTCCTGGTTCGACAGCGCCATCAGGATCACGCCACGGACCCGGGCCTGGAGGTTCTCCACGGCCACGCCGGACAGCGACAGGTTGGCCAGGAAGCCGTCCACCATCGGCTGGATCGGCTCCACGCGGTAGTCCAGGCCGGTGCGCTTGGCCAGTTCGGCGGCGTCCTCCCGGGAGTGCTCCGACGAGTGCTGGCTGGGCAGCGACACCCCGACCACCCGGTCCGGCCCGAGGGCGTCGACGGCCAACGCGGCCACCACCGCCGAGTCGATGCCGCCGGAGAGACCGAGCACCACCGACGGGAACCGGTTCTTGTTGACGTAGTCGCGCAGGCCCAGCACCAGCGCCTGCCACACCTCGGCCTCGTCGGCAACCGGCTCGATCAGCCCGCCCACGGCGGCCGGGCCGGACGGTGCGGGCGGAATGTCGTCAAGCGTGCTGTACACGATCCGCATGCCGTCCGCCACCGTCTCGGTGGTGGGCGGGGTGGCGGCGGCCGGCAGCTCGACGTCGTGCACGAGCAGGTGTTCGACGAACTGCGGGGCCCGGGTGAGCAACTCACCGTCGGCGCTCACGATCATCGAGTCGCCCTCGAAGACCAGCTCGTCCTGACCACCGGTCATGTTGACGTACGCGATGGTGGCGCCCGCCTCGGCGGCCCGGCGGCGGACCAGCGGCAGCCGGATGTCGTCCTTGTTCAGCTCGTACGGCGAGCCGTTGATGTTGACGACCAGGCCGACGCCGGCCCGGCGGGCGGCGGCGAACGGACCGCCGGCCTGCCACAGGTCCTCGCAGATGGTCAACGCGACGTCCACGCCGCCGATCCGCACCACGGTCAGCGCGTCGCCGGAGACGAAGTACCGGTCCTCGTCGAAGACCCCGTAGTTGGGCAGGTGGTGCTTGAAGTAGCGGGCGGCCACGACCCCCCGGTGCAGCAGCGCGGCGGCGTTGCGGGCCCCCCGGCCCGGCTCGGCGTCCCCGCTGACCTGCGGCGGCCCGTCGGCGTCCAGATAGCCGACCACGACCGGCACCTCGCCGAGGCCGTCGGCGGCCAGGTCGGCGGCCAGCCGCTGCACGGCGGCCTGGGACGCGGCCACGAAGGAGCGCCGGAAGACCAGGTCCTCGACCGGGTACCCGGTCACCATCATCTCCGGGAAGAGCACCAGCTGGGCACCGGCATCGGCGGCCTGGCGAGTCCAGCTGCGGACCAGGTCGGCGTTCCCGGCGAGGTCGCCGACGCTCGGGTTGACCTGGGACAGGGCGAGACGCAGGGTGGGCATGTCCTCATCTTGCCCCAGGCCGCTCGGAACAATCCGTACCCTCCGACGAGATGACGACCACGCTGGGACGCGGGCGCTCGCCGGGCGGGACACGAGGGGACGACCGGCGGCAGTTCGCGTAACGTCTGCGTAACCAGGCCCGGGAACACTGGGCGATCAGGTCGGGTGCAGCCCGACCAAGGCGGACAAAAGAGTGTCGCGAGGGGTTGGGGAAGTGGACCGTCAGCAGGAGTTCGTCCTCCGGACGCTGGAAGAGCGGGACATCCGGTTCGTCCGGCTGTGGTTCACCGACGTGCTGGGCACGCTCAAGAGCGTCTCGGTGGCCCCCGCCGAGCTGGAGGCGGCCTTCGAGGAGGGCATCGGCTTCGACGGCTCGGCGATCGAGGGCTTCGCCCGGGTCTTCGAATCGGACATGGTGGCCATGCCGGACCCGACCACCTTCCAGGTCTTCCCCTTCGAGGGCGGGGTCAGCGGCGAGAGCGCCCGGATGTTCTGCGACATCCTGCTGCCCGACGGTGGGCCGTCCTGGGCCGACCCCCGGCACGTGCTGCGCCGCGCGCTCTCCAAGGCAGCCGAGAAGGGCTTCACCTTCTACACCCACCCGGAGATCGAGTTCTTCCTGCTGGAGAACGGCCCGCAGGACGGCTCGGTGCCCACCCCGGTCGACACCGGCGGCTACTTCGAGCACACCACACACGCCGTGGCACGGGACTTCCGCCGCCAGGGCGTGCTGGCGCTGGAACGGATCGGCATCTCGGTGGAGTTCAGCCACCACGAGGTCGCACCCGGCCAGCAGGAGATCGACCTGCGCTACGCCGACGCGCTGACCACCGCCGACAACATCATGACCTTCCGGCACGTGGTCAAGGAGGTCGCGCTCTCCACCGGTGTGCAGGCCAGCTTCATGCCGAAGCCGTTCACCGACCAGCCGGGCAGCGGGATGCACACCCACCTGTCGCTGTTCGAGGGCGAGCGCAACGCCTTCCACGACAGCGGCGACCCGATGAAGCTGTCCAAGGTGGCGAAGTCGTTCATCGCCGGCCTGCTGGTGCACGCCCGGGAATACACGGCGGTCACCAACCAGTGGGTCAACTCGTACAAGCGGCTCTTCCCGCAGGCCCTGCCGGACCGGATCACCGAGAGCCCGGCGTACGTCTGCTGGGGTCACCTCAACCGGTCCGCGCTGGTCCGGGTGCCCGCGTACGGCAAGCCCAACTCGGCCCGCGTCGAAGTCCGCTCACTGGACTCCGCCACCAACCCGTACCTCGCCTTCGCGGTGCTGCTCGGCGCCGGCCTGAAGGGCATCGAGGAGGGGTACGAGCTGCCGCCCGGCGCCGAGGACGACGTCTGGTCGCTGACCAGCGCGGAGCGGCGCGCCATGGGTTACGAGGCGCTGCCGGAGAACCTCGCCGAGGCGATCGACGTGATGGCCGGCTCCGAACTGGTCGCCGAGGTGCTCGGCGAGCACGTCTTCGACTTCTTCCTGCGCAACAAGCGGGCCGAGTGGGAGCAGTACCGCCGTGAGGTCACCCCGTACGAGCGGCAGCGCTACCTGGCGCTGTAGGCGCAGGGGCTGACGCGATTGCGCGCTGCCGCTATCGTCTCGATCACCGCGCCGGTACCCCTTCCGGGCGGAGATTCGGGAGGCAGTCGGTGCTGGAGGATCTGCTCAGCGGTGCCTGGCAGAGCGTCGTGTTCGGGATCGTCGGCGTCGGGCTCATGGCGGCCGGCTTCGGGCTCGTCGACGTGCTCACCCCGGGCCGGCTACGGGACCTGATCTGGGTCGACCGCAACGCCAACGCGGGGTTGCTGCTCGCCGCCAACCAGCTCGGCATCGCCGGGATCGTCTTCACCGCGATCCTGACCAGCTACAGCGACTTCGGTAAGGGGCTCGCCTCCACCGTGGTCTTCGGTCTGCTCGGGCTGGGCATCATGGCGTTGGCGTTCGTGGTGCTGGACCTGCTCACCCCGGGCAAGCTCGGCGAGGTCATCTGCTCGCCCGAGCCGCACCCGGCGGCCCGGGTCAGCGCCGCCACCCACTTCGGCGCCGCGCTGATCGTCTGCGCCTGCATCGCCTGAGGGCGGCTGGCCGGGGCGCTCGCGTCCGGGCGGTCGCCCCGGACGTCGTACCCCGGCCCTAGCGTGCCGGGCATGAACCGCACGGATCGCCTCTACGCGCTGGTCGAGGAGCTGCGGGCGGTGTCACCGCGGCCGCGCAGCGCCCGCTGGCTGGCCGCGCGCTTCGAGGTGAGCAGCCGGACCATCGAACGGGACCTCGGCGCGTTGCAGGAGGCCGGGGTGCCGATCTGGGCCGAGCCCGGGCGCACCGGCGGCTACGTCCTGGACCGCGCCCGCACCCTGCCGCCGGTCAACCTGACCGCCGCGGAGGCGGTGGCGATGGCGGTGGCGCTGCACCGGCTCGCCGGTACCCCGTTCGCCGGGCCGGCCGGCACCGCGCTGCGCAAGCTGGTGGCGGTTTTGCCGGCCGCCGACGCCGCCGAGGCGCACCGCCTCGCCGGCCGGGTGCACCTGATCGGCGACGGGCCGGCCACGCCCGTCCCGGCCAGCGTCGCCGACGCGGTCACCGCGCGGCGGGTGCTGCGCATCCGGTACGCCGACCGCTCCGGCGCAGACTCGACCCGTGACGTCGAGCCGCTCGGCTACCTCGGCAACTCCCGACACTGGTACCTGGTGGCCTGGTGCCGGCTGCGCGAGGAGCCGCGCTGCTTCCGCACCGACCGGATCCGCAGCGTCCGGGCGCTGCCCGACGTGGTGGCCCGGGAGCTACGCCTGACCGATCTCGACATCCCGCACGAACGGGTCCGTCCGCTGAGCCTGGTCTGAGACGCCTGCCTCGGCGGGCGCCTCGTCGGCGAAACCCGGCCAGGTGACCCGGAAACACCGACAGGACGCTGTCGCGAACGGCGTCGAGACTGCTCCAGACGACGGCCGAACGGCCGGCACGGAAATTCTGGAGGCAACAAATGTCCAGGTCCACGACGCCCATCACCTGGTTCGAGATCGGCACCGACCGGCCAGAGGATGCGGAGCGTTTCTACGGCGAGCTGTTCGGCTGGACCTTCGAGGAGCAGGGCTCGGCCAACGGCGGTTCCTACCGGGTGACCGGGGCTGGTGGCGACACCGGGATCGGCGGGGCGATCCGGGCGACCGACGGGACGTCGCCGAACTACGCGGTGTTCTACGCCGAAGTCGCCGATGTGGCGGAGACCTGCCGACGGGCCGAAGCGGCCGGCGGCCGGGTGCTGGTGCCGGCGCGTACGACTCCGAGCGGTCTCACGTTGGCCCACCTACTCGACCCGACCGGCAATCGCCTGGGCGTCTTCTCGCCCCCGCCCCAGCAGAGCTGACGGGCGGCCCCCGGGGCGGGCGAGCCCTCCGGGCGTCGGCGAGCCCTCCGGGCCGGTGATCGACTCGGGTTTCAAGGATGTCGCGGTGTCCGGGTGCGCCGGACACCGCGACATCAGGGAAACGGAGTGGATCACGCCGGGGCTGGCCCGGGGGAGGCCCGGACCTGCCCCGCCGGGTCACTTGCCGGGGGTACCTGCGGGTGCGCCGTGACCGCCCGGCCCGCGGTGGCCGCCGGGCCCGGGGAAGACGCCGGCCTCGACGGCCTTGGTGATGGCGTCGGCCTGCTCCTGGGTGAGCTTGCCGTCCTTGACCGCCTGGTCCAGCCGATCCTTGAGCGCGGCCTTCCGGTCCTCGGCGGACGGCCGCTGCGGTCGGTCGGCCGGCCGGTGCTGCTCGCGGACCTTCTTCAGCGCGGCGGTCACCTTGTCGGTGGGCACGCCCAGCTCCTTGGCGAGTGCCTCGGCGAGCTCGTTCTGCCGGTCGGCCTTCGCGCCGGGGGCCGCGCCCGGAGCCGGGGCGGTGCTGGCGTTCGGTGTCGGCGTCGGGGTGTCGGCGGCGAACGCGATCGTCGGGGCCGCGATCCCGACGCCGAGGACGCCGGCGGTGGCCAGGCCAGCCAGCAGGTGTTTCCTACGGATGGTGCGGGACATGCTGTCCTCCAGAGGTTCGGTCCTTCTGCACTGTCATCACCGACGGTGACCGGGCAGTCTGGGCGGAAGCCGTGGCGACCCTGTCAGCGAGCTGACAATCGAGGCCGACGGGCGGCGAAATCGGTTGTGCCATCCTGGCCGGGCGGTCAGGGTTGACGATCCACCGATGGGGAGGGGCAGCTCGGGATGACCGTCGAGATCCGGGAGATTCCGCTCGTCGAGCCGGGCGTCGGGCCGTACGGCATCACGCCCGGCCCGGACGGCGCGCTGTGGCTGACGCTGGCCCACGCCGGCGGAATCGCCCGCCTGTCGCCCGACGGCGCGGTCCGCACCTACCCGCTGGATCCGGCCGGCGGTCGCCCGCTCATCATCACGGCCGGCCCGGACGGCGCGCTCTGGTTCACCCGCTCCGGGGACGACCGGATCGGTCGGATCACCGTCGACGGCGAGCAGCGCACCATCGCCCTGCCGGCCGGCACCGGGCCGGGCGGGATCGCGGCCGGGCCGGATGGCGCGCTCTGGTTCACCGGGATGACCTCCGACACGATCGGCCGGTTGGACACCGACGGCACCCTCAGCGCGTTCCCGCTGCCGGTGACTGGCGGATTCCCCTCGATGATCACCGCCGGCGCGGACCAGGCTCTCTGGTTCACCCTCAACCAGGCGAACGCGATCGGCCGGATCGACCTGGACGGCCGGGTGACGCTGCACCCGCTGCCCACCGCGAACGCGGGCCCGGTCGGCATCACGCTCGGCGGCGACGGCGTCATCTGGTTCGTGGAGATCGGGGCCGGTCAGCTCGGCCGGATCGACCCGGACGGTCAGATCGTCGAGTTTCCGCTCCCGGACCGCGCGGCCCGTCCGCACGCGATCGTGGCCGACCCGGCGGGCGGCGCCTGGTTCACCGAGTGGGGTGCCAACCGGATCGGTCACCTTGATCCCGGCGGACGGATCGAGGGCTACGCCCTCCCCACCCCGAACGCCGAACCGCACGGCATCACCCGCACCCCCACCGGCATCTGGGCCGCCCTGGAAGTCGGCGCGGTAGCCCACCTAACCCCACCCACCCCCTGAACCCCACCCCGCCCCCCCACCTCCCATCCTTGTTGATCAAGAGGTTTGCGTCAGGATCCGCCCGGAAAATGACGCAAACCTCTTGATCACCGGCTGGGGCGGGTGGGGCGGGTGGGGCGGGTGAGGAGTGGGGGTGGGGTGGGGTGAGGTGGGGGGTTATTGGACGGCGGGGGTTGTGGTGAGGGTGGCGGTGGTGGTGTCGAGGGTGGCCTCGGTGCCTACGGGGACGGTCAGTTGGTTGGGGCCGTGGCCGATGGGGAGGCCGCCGAGCACCGGTACGCCCAAGTCGCCGAGGCGTTCGGTGAGGACGTCGACCACCGTGGTGTCCCAGCCGTCGGCACAGTCGGTGAACTGCCCGACCGCCACGCCGGCCAGTCCGTCCAGCGCGCCGGCCCGGCGCAGGTGGGTGAGCATCCGGTCGACCTTGTACGGGGGCTCCTGCACGTCCTCGATCAACAGCACCGCACCGGTCAGGTCGGGCAGGTCCGGGGTGCCGATCGACGCGGCGATCATGCACAGGTTGCCGCCGAGCAGTGTGCCGGTGGCGCGACCCGGTACGCGTACGCCGAAGGTCTCCTCGGTGGGGACCGCGGTGATCGACACCGGCTCGGTGGTCATCAGCGCCGCGTGCAGGGACTCGGCGGAACGCAGCGGCGTCCGCTCGTCGCGCCAGGCCGCCCCCGGGCCGTGCACCCCGGCCAGGCGGGCACCCCGCCAGAGCGCGAACTGCAACGCGGTGATGTCCGAGAAGCCCGCCACCACCTTCGGATCACGGCGGACGGCGGCCATGTCGATGGCGTCCACGATCCGCTGCGCGCCGTACCCGCCCCGGGTGCAGATCACCCCGCGGATCTCCGGGTCGGCGAAGGCCGCGTTCAGGTCTGCGGCGCGCAGGTCGTCGGTGCCGGCGAGGTAGCCGTGGCGGGCGTACGCGCTCGGCGCCGGCACCGGGCGCAGGCCCCAGCCGGTGAGCAACTCCACGCCCCGGGCCACCCGCTCCGGCGAGGTCGGCCCGGACGGCGACACCAGCAGCACGGTGTCACCCGGGCGCAGCACGGGTGGGCGGACGGCAGCGGTCAGGTCGTGGTGGTCGGGCACAGCGGCAGAGCTTAGCCGTGCCGGCAGATCACTGGTCGGCGTACCGCTCGGCCCAGTCCGGGGTCGGCGGAATGGGCGTGATCACGTCGATCAGCACGCCCGCCGGGTCGGCGAGGATGAAGTGTCGCTGGCCGAAGTCCTCGTCGCGCAGCGTCAGCTCCGGGTGGAGCCCGCCGTGGACGACCAGCCGCTCCCACTCCGCGTCGACGTCGGTGACCTCAAGGTTCAGCAGCAGCCCCTGCACCGGCTTCCGGTAGCCGCGGGGATGGTCGGGTGCGCTCTACCACCACTTCGCGAGCAAGGTCGAGCTGTTCCAGGCCGTGCTGACCCAGGTGCAGCAGGAGGTGGGGGACCGGGTCGCCGCCACCGCCGATGCCCAACCGGACCCCTGGTCCCGGCTCACCGCCGGCTGTCAGGCGTTCCTCACGGCCAGCGCCGATCCGAAATTCCAGCGGATCATGCTGATCGACGGACCCGCCGTGCTCGGCTGGCACGAGTGGCGGGCCCTGGACGAGGCAGCCTCGGGTCGCCACCTGGCCGACGCGCTCGCCGACGTCATCGCGGCGGGCATGATCACCCCGCAGCCGGTGGCACCACTGTCCCACCTGCTCTCCGGCGCGATGAACGAGGCGGCGCTCTGGCTGGCCGGATCGACGGACCCGGCCGAGTTGGGCGCCACCCAGGCGGCGTTGTCCCGGTTGATCGACGGGCTGCGGGTCAGTTGAGCCGCTGCGGGTCCGCCGCCAGGGTCACCGCGCGGGCGACGGAGGTCCGCTCACGCGAGCGTGTGCCGGGGCGTGGCACCGCACGGCGTACCGGCTAGCCTCGACGGGTGGCAACCGCGCTGGTGATCGAGAACGACCCGACGGACGACGCGCGCCGGCTGGGTGAGTGGCTGACCGAGGCTGGGCTGGAGCTGTGGGTGGTTCGCCCGCACGCCGGCGACGAACTCCCCGCCGACCTGGAGGGGTACGCGGCCCTGGTCGTGCTCGGCGGCGACCAACAGGCGTACCCGCTGCCGGACGGCTCGCCCGGCGCACCCTGGTTTCCCGCCGTGGAGGGCCTGCTGCGCAAGGCGGTCCGGCACCGGGTGCCGACCCTGGCCGTGTGCCTGGGCGCGCAGCTGCTCGCCACCGCGCACGCCGGGCTGGTGGAGCGCAGCCCGTCCGGGCCGGAGATCGGTCCCGGCGTGGTCGGCCGGCGAGACGCCGCCGAGGGCGACCCGCTGTTCCGGTACGTGCCGCTGATCCCGGACGTGCTCCAGTGGCACTCCGACGAGATCACCGAGCTGCCCCGGGGTGCAACCCTGCTGGCCGCGTCCACCCGTTACCCGCATCAGGCGTTCCGGCTCGGTGACCGGGCGTGGGGTTTGCAGTTCCACATCGAGTGCGACGCCGCGATGATCGCCGACTGGGCCACCGACTCCACCCAACTCGCCGAGCTGGGCTACGACCCGGAGCTGGTGGTCGCGGCCTGCGCCTCGGTGCTGGCCGACGTCGAGGAGGTCTGGCAGCCGTTCGCCGCCCGGTTCGCCGCGCTGGCCCTCGGTGAGCTGGACGACAGCACGACGCGGCGCGGCCTGCCGCTGCTCGGGCACTGATGAGCCGGCCGACCAGGGCACCGGGGCGGCTCGCCCGCTACGGCTTCGGCACCGCCGAGGGCGACGGCGGCGCGCGCGCCGCGGACCTGCTCGGCCCGGACGGGTTGCGGCTGTGGCGGCCGGACGAGCAGGAGCCGGTCGACGAGCCGGCGGGGGAGTTGCTCGCCGCGCTGTCCCGCGCCGCGGACCCGGACCTGGCGCTGCGCCAGCTGCACCGCATCGTGGAGGCCGAGAGCCGCGGCACCGCGGAGGGAACGGAGTCGCCGCTGCTCGCGGACCTGCACGCCGACCCCGGCCTGCGGCGGCGGCTGATCGCGGTGCTCGGTGCCTCGTCGGCGCTCGGCGACCACCTGGTCGCCCACCCCGAGCACTACCGGGCGCTGCGGACCGCCCCGGACGGGCTCGCCCCGACCGCCGAGGGGCGGCTGGAGCCCACTGACGGGGGCAACCCGGTGGCGGCGCTGCGGACCGCGTACCGGTTGGCGTTGCTGCGGATCGCGGCGGCCGACCTGACCGGCGGGCGTGGCCTGGAGCAGACCATGGCCGCGCTGTCCGCGCTGGCCGACGCCACGCTGTCCGCGGCGTACGAGATCGCGGTCACGGAGCTGGCGGAGGGCACCGAGCGGCCCCGGCTGGCGGTCGTGGCGATGGGCAAGTGCGGCGGCGGGGAGCTGAACTACGTCTCCGACGTGGACGTCATCTTCGTGGCCGCCGAGGACGCCGACCTGTCCGCCGCGACCCTGGTGGCGACCCGACTGATCTCCATCTGCGGGCTGGTCGCCTGGCCGGTGGACGCCGCGCTGCGCCCCGAGGGCAGCCGTGGCCCGCTGGTGCGGACCCTCGCCAGCCACCTGGCCTACTACCGACGGTGGGCGCGCACCTGGGAGTTCCAGGCGCTGCTCAAGGCCCGCCCGGCCGCCGGTGACCTGCCGCTGGCCCAGGAGTGGATCGACCAGCTCGCGCCGCTGGTCTGGCGGGCGGCCGAGCGGCCCGAGGCGGTCGAGGACGTCCGCGCCATGCGCCGCCGGATCATCGACCACATCCCGCCGAAGGAGCTGGAGCGCGAGATCAAGCGCGGCCCCGGTGGGCTGCGCGACATCGAGTTCGCGGTCCAGTTGCTGCAACTCGTGCACGGTCGCGGGGACGAGACATTGCGCCCGCCGGGCACCATCCCGGCCCTGCGTGCGCTCGTCGCCGGCGGCTACGTCGGCCGGGCCGACGGCGAGGCCCTGCTGCGCGGCTACCGTTTCCTGCGCAGCGTCGAGCACCGGCTGCAACTCCAGGGCCTGCGTCGGACGCACACCGTGCCCGCCGAGCCCGGCGCGCTGCGCTGGCTCGCCGCCGCGCTGGGTTTCACGGCCGCGCCGGGACGCAGCGCCGTGGAGAGCTTCCGGGCCGAGTGGGTCACCCACGCCACCGAGGTACGCCGACTGCACGCCAAACTGCTCTACCGGCCGCTGCTGGAGTCGGTGGCCCGGGTGCCGGCCGACGGGTTGCGGCTCACCCCGGAGGCGGCCCGAAACCGCCTGGAGATCCTCGGCTTCGCCGACCCGGCCGGGGCGTTGCGACACCTCCAGGCGCTCACCGGCGGGGTGAGTCGCACGGCTGCCATCCAGCGCACGTTACTTCCGGTGCTGCTCAGCGAGTTCGCCGACGCGCCGGAGCCGGACCGGGGGTTGCTCAACTACCGGAAGGTCTCCGACAAGCTGGGCAGCACCCCCTGGTATTTGCGGCTGCTGCGTGACGGCGGCCCGGTCGCCCGCCGGCTGTCCCGGGTTCTCGCCCTGTCCCGGTACGTCGCCGACCTGCTCGCCCGTGACCCGGAGGCGCTGCGGCTGCTGGCCGAGGAGAACGAGCTGGCGCCGCGCTCCCGCGAGGTGCTGCGGGAGGGGTTCCTGGCGGCGGCGGCCCGGCACACCGACCCGGTGGAGGCCACCCGGGCGGTGCGCGCGCTGCGCCGACGGGAACTGGTCCGGGTGGCCTGCGCCGACGTGCTCTGCCGGGCGGGCGCGCTCGCACCCAGCCCCACCCGGCCGGACGGCGCGAACCGGCCGGCTCCCGGGCTGTCCGACATCACCGAGGTCGGTACGGCGCTCGCCGACGTCACCGACGCCACCCTGGCCGCCGCGTTGCGGGCCGCTCAGGCCAGTCAGCCGGCACCGGCCGGGCTGCGGTTCGCGGTGATCGGCATGGGCCGGCTCGGCGGGTACGAGTCGAACTACCTCTCCGACGCCGACGTGCTCTTCGTCTACGACCCTCCAGCCGGTAGCAGCGAGAGCGCCGCCAGCGCCGCCGCGCACGCGATCGCCGAGGAACTGCGCCGGCTGCTCGGCGTGCCCGCCCCCGACCCGCCGCTGGGCGTCGACGCCGACCTGCGCCCGGAGGGCCGCCAGGGTCCACTGGTCCGCAGCCTCGCCGCGTACGCGCAGTACTACGCCCGCTGGTCGCGGGTGTGGGAGGCGCAGGCGCTGCTGCGTGCCCGGTTCGTCTGCGGCGACGCCGACCTGGGCGCCGAGTTCGAGGCGATGATCGACCCGGTGCGCTACCCGGCCGACGGGCTGACCCGCGAGCAGGTCGTCGAGATCCGGCGGATCAAGGCCCGGGTGGAGACCGAGCGGCTTCCGAGGGGCGCCGACCCGGCCACCCACACCAAGCTGGGTCGCGGCGGGCTCGCCGACGTCGAGTGGGCGGTGCAGCTCGTGCAGCTCCGGCACGCCGGCGCGAACCCGGCGCTGCGCGGCACGCGTACCCTTGACGCCCTCGCGGCGGCCGAGCGGGCCGGCCTGATCGACCCGGCGGACGCTGCGGAGATGGCCGCCGGGTGGGCCCTGGCCGCGCAGGTCCGCAACGCGTTGATGCTGGTCCGGGGCCGGGCCGGTGACCAGCTGCCCCGGCACGGGGTGGAGCTGGCCGGGGTGGTCCGGCTGCTCGGCCGCGACGACCCGGGCGAGTTCCTCGACGAGTACCTGCGCACCGGCCGCCGCTCCCGCGCCGCAGCCGAACGGGTCCTGGATGCCTGACGCGTCGCCGCGCCCGGTCGGGCAACGCACGGCACGCGCGCACCTCGGCTGGGCGGCGGCCAGCGGGGTGGCGGTGGTGCTCGCCGTCGCGTTCCTCCTCGCGCCGCCGATGGGCACCGACCTCGCCGCCCAGGTGGCCCGTGCCGGGTTCGCCGAGCGGTACGGCGCCGCGCCGATCGACCTCGGTTGGTACGGCGGCGTCAACCAGTACGGCTACAGCCTGTTCACGGCCCGGTTGGGCGCGCTCATCGGGGTGCGGCCGCTGGGGGCCCTCGCCGCCGTGGTCGGCGCGGCCGCGCTGGGCTGGCTGTTCACCCGCAACCGGGCCCGCCGGCCGCTGCTGGCCGGCGTCCTCGGCGCGGTGGTGCTGGTCGGCAACCTGGCGAGCGGACGGATCACCTTCGCGGTCGGGCTGACGTTCGGGTTGCTGGCCCTCTGCGCGGTCAGCGCGGAACGCCCACCGCGCGCGGTTCGGTTGACGCTCGCCGCGGGCTGCGCGGCCCTGGCGACGGCGGCGAGCCCGGTCGCCGGCCTGTTCACCGGGCTGGCCGGCGCGGCGTTGCTGTTGTCCACCCTGCGAACCGGGGCCGGGCCGGGCCGCCCGCTGCTCGCAGGCTTGCGGGCCGAGCGACCACTGACCGAGGGGTTCGTGCTGGCCGTGGCGCCCGCCGTCACCCTCGCCCCGATCGCGTTGCTCTTCGGCAACGGTGGCACCCAGCCGTACTCGGCCGAGTCGATGCGCATCAACGTCGCGCTCGCGGTGCTGGTGGCGGCCGTGCTGCCGCGCCGCCGCCGGGTGTTGCGCGTCGGCGCGCTGCTCACCGTGCTGCTCCTGGTCGGGGCGTACTACGTGCCCAGCCCGATCGGGTCCAACGCCCTGCGACTGCCGATGCTGTTCGCCCTGCCCGTGCTCGCCGGGTACGCGGCGCTGCCGGGGCCGTGGCTGGCCGGGCTGCTCGCCGCGACCGTGTGGTGGCAGTCGCCGGTGATGACGAGCGACGTGACCCGGGCCGGCGCCCCGGAGAGCGCCGCGAGCTTCTACCGGCCGCTCATCGCGGAACTCGACCGGCGGCAGCCGGTCGGGCGGGTCGAGGTGGTGCCGCTGCGCGACCACTGGGAGTCCGCGTACCTGCCGCCGACCGTCCCACTGGCCCGGGGCTGGGAACGCCAGGTCGACAGCGACCGCAACGCGCTGTTCTACGACGGCAGTCTGAGCACGCAGACCTACGAGCGGTGGCTACGCCACGAGGCGGTGAGCTACGTGGTGCTCGCCCCGGACGCGCCCGCCGACAAGTGGGGTCGCGACGAGGCCGCGCTGATCCGCGCCGGCCTGCCGTACCTGCGGGAGGTCTGGCGTGACCAGACCTGGCGGATGTACGCCGTGGTCGACCCGACCCCGCTGGTCGGCGCCCCGGGCCGGCTCGTCGCCGCCGAGCGCGGCGCGGTCCGGCTGACCGCCACGCCCGGGGACGTACCGGTCCGGGTGCGCTGGTCACGCTGGCTCTCGCTGAACGGCCCGGACGGCTGTCTGCGCCCGGGCGCAGACGGGTGGACCGAGGTGCGCGTCCGCACCGCCGGTGACTACACGATCTCCAGCGGGCTGGCACCGGCGCGACACTGCTGACCGTGCCTGCCGTCGGCCTCCCACCGACGGGCTGGCAGCATGTCCGGCGTGCCCTCCCACCTCGCGCGCTGGACCGGCCTCGCCGGCTCGATGCTGCTCGCGCTCGCCGCCTTCCTCGGTGGCGCGTTCCCCGGCGGCCCCCTGCGCAGCACCCCGGTCAGCATCTGGCAGGGCCCACACGGCCCGCTGATCCTCGCCGCCTGGGCGGTCGGCACCGGCCTGATGGCGTACGCCTGGTGGGCCCTGCGCGACGGGGGCCCGTCGACGCGGTGGGCCCTGGTCACCGTGGGGCTCTGGCTGCTGCCGATGCTGATCGCGCCGCCGTTCGGCAGCCGGGACGTCTACGCGTACGCCTGCCAGGGCGCCAGCTTCGTCGGTGGCATCAGCCCGTACGAGCAGGGCGTCTCCGCGCTGCCCTGCCCCTGGCTGGACACGGTCTCGGTCATCTGGCGCGACACCCCGGCGCCGTACGGGCCGCTGTTCGTGCTCATCGCGGGCGCCGTGGTCAAGGCCACCGGGTCACTGACCGCCAGCATCGTGGTGTTCCGCGCCCTGTCGCTCGTCGGCGTGCTGCTCACCGCGTGGGCCCTACCGGTGCTGGCCCGTAGGGCCGGGGTGCCGGCGAAGCGGGCCGTGTGGCTGGCGTTGGGCTCCCCCCTGGTCGCCGCCCACCTCATCGGTGGTCCGCACAACGACGTGCTGATGCTCGCCGCGCTGGTCGGTGGGCTGGCCGTGGTGGCAGCACACCCGCGCCGGCGAGGAATGCTGCTGGTCGGCGGGCTGCTCCTCGGCGTCGCGGTGGCCATCAAGGTGACCGCCGTGGTGGTGGTGCCGTTCGCCGCGCTGGCGGCCACCGCAGGGCCGTACTCGATCCGCACGCTGATCCGCGACGGCGGCTGGGTGGTCGGCGGCGCAATCGCCAGCGTCGTCGGCGTGACCGTCGCCGGTGGGCTGGACTTCGGTTGGGTCGGTGGGCTGTCCCAGGGCGGCGCCGCCATCGCCTGGACCTCCCCGCCGACCGCCGTCGGGCAGACCATCGGCTACGTCCCGGCGTTGTTCGGCGGTCACATCGACGCGTTGCCGGTGACCCGCGGGATCGCCGTGGTCGTCCTGGCCGTCCTGCTCGTCCTGCTCTGGTGGCGGGCCCGCACCCGCGACCCGCTCTACCACGCCGGCCTCGCCCTCGCCCTCACCGTCGCGCTCGCTCCCGTGGTGCACCCCTGGTACTGGACCTGGCCGTTGTTCGTGCTGGCGGCCACCGCCCAGCGGACCAGATGGTTCACCGTCGTCGCCCTGGTCGCGTCGTTCCTGGTGCTGCCCGACGGGACCGGGCTGCCCCGCTACACCAAGACGGTCGGGGCGCCGCTGATGACACTGTTGGTGATCGTGCTGGTCATCCGATTGGTACGGTCGGCTCGGGCGGCCCGTCAACCGGTCGCCGCCGACTGAGGGAAGGTGCGCCGGTGACCGCTCCCGGCAGGCCCCCCGAGCAGGTGGTTGCCCGCTCCGCGCGGTACGTGGATCGGGTGGCGCGCTCCGCCCGGTACGTGGGTCTGGTCGGGGCGGTTCTGCTCGCCGTGGCCGGATATTTCGGCGGGGCGCTGCCCGACGCCCCGTTCGGCGCGACACCGGCGTCGATCTGGCGAGCCCCGGGCGGCCCGGCCACCCTGACCTGCTGGCTGGTTGGCACCGCGCTGCTCGTCGGGGCGTGGTGGTCGCTGCGCGAAGGCGCCCCGTCGACCCGTTGGGCGTACGTCACCGCCGCGCTGTGGGCGCTGCCGCTGCTGGTCGCGCCGCCGCTCGGTAGCCGAGACGTCTACTCGTACGCCTGCCAAGGCTGGACGTACGCGCACGGCGTCGACCCGTACAGCGTGGGGGTGGCGGCGGCGGGCTGCCCGTGGGTGGACGCGGTGGCGCCGATCTGGCGGGACACCCCGGCGCCGTACGGACCGGTGTTCGTCCTGCTCGCGGCACTGGCGGTCGGCCTCGGCGGGGGCCTCACCGGCACAATCGTGGCGCTGCGCGTGATCGCCGTGGCGGGGCTGCTGCTGGCCGCGCTCTGCCTACCCGCCCTGGCGCGGGCGGCCGGGGCGCCGGCACGACGGGCGTCCTGGCTGGCGCTGGCCGGCCCGCTGATCGGCGTACACCTGGTGGCCGGCGCACACAACGACGCCGTGATGCTGGGACTGCTGCTGGGCGGGCTGCTGATCGTGGTCCGCCGACCGGGTCGGCCGGTCGCATTGCTGCTCGCCGGGGCGCTGCTCGGGTTGGCGGTGACGGTGAAGGCCAGCGCCGTGGTGGTGGCGCCGTTCGCCGCGCTGGCCGCCGTGCAGGGCCGGCACACCGTACGGGCGTTGCTGCGCGACGGCGGATGGCTGGCCGGTGGGCTGCTCGCCGCGTTGCTGGTCACCTCGGCGGCGTCCGGCCTCGGGTTCGGCTGGGTGGGTGGGCTCACCCACAGCGGAGACTCCGAACAGTGGACGTCGCCACCCACCGCCGTCGGCCTGGTGATGGACTACGCCGGCGCGCTGTTCGGACGTGACCCGCAGGCGGTGCCGGTGGTCCGGACGATCGCGCTGCTGCTGCTCGTCGCGGTGCTGGCAGTCCTCTGGTGGCGGACCTGGCAGACCCTACGCGACCCGGACCACGTTCGGCCGCGGGTGGCACAGGTCGACCCGGCGCGGACCGAGGTGGGGCGGGCTGACGCGGCGCGGTCTGACGCGGCGTGGGCTCAGGTTGAGGTGGCGCGGGTCGGGGTGCTGCGCTCGCGGATCGCGCTGCACGGGGCGGCGTTGGCGCTGGTCGCCACCGTGGTCCTGTCCCCGGTCTTCCACCCCTGGTACTCGACCTGGCCGCTGGCGCTGCTCGCGCTCACCGCCGCCCGGACGACCTGGTTCGCGTTGCCCGTCGCGGCGGCAGCCTTCCTCGCCCTGCCCGACGGCACCAACCTGGCCCGCTTCACCAAGGCCCCCGGCGCGCTGGCGATGACCGCCCTGCTCCTGACCGTCCTCGTCCGCACCACCCGCCACCGCCGTCGCCCACCCCGTCGATCATGAGGTTGACGGGTGGCAAGCCGGACTGAACGGCTCGGCAACCTCATGATCGCCACCGTCGCGGGGTCAAGATCGTGCTCGAACATGGATGTAGTGGTGTCCGACCCGATCGAGGCCACTACATCCAGGATCGAGCACGATCTTGGGGTGGGGTGGGGTGGGGTGGGGTGCGGGGCGGGGCGCGCGGGCGCGGGTGCGGGGTGCCGGGGGGTCAGGCTCGCGCGCCGCAGGTGGGGCAGGGTTGGCCTGAGGGCTGAGGGGCAGGGACCCGGCGGGAGCGGAACAGGACGGTCAGGAGCAGGACGGCAGGGCCGGCGAACGCGACGGCGCCAGCGGTCACGGCCAGTTCCGCGAAGGTGACGCTGCCCTGTGCCGAGCCGAAGCTGTCAGCCAGGCCGGGCACCGCCAGGAAACCGGCGGGGGTGACCAGTGTGACGAGCGCCCAGCCGCCGCGGGTGTCCCCGCCCAGTGCCAGACCTGCGGCCAGCAGAGCCCCGACGACCAGCAAGAGCCCGCCGACGGTGGGCAGGAAGACCTCTAAGGTGGCGCCGTAGTAGGTACCGACCGAGTTCAAGCCCACCAGGAACTCCGTCGCCGCTACCGCCAACAGGGCGGACAGCGCCGGCACGAGGCGGATCACCCGGGAGGATTGGTCGGGCAGGGCCAGCCCAAGCAGGCCCAGGACCACCTGCGGCAGCAGCACCATCAGGGGCGGTCGGAGTGCGTCGAGCGCTGCGGCCACCGGTGGCAGCGCAATCGTGAGCAGCAGCGCGAGGGCGATGGCCCACCGGGCGACCCGGCTCGGCGCGACGGCGATCACCACCGCCGCCAGCAGCCACGCCGCCCACGTGACGACACCGAGCGAGACGAACGGACCGACGCGGGGGACGCCCCAGTCCGCAGGCGGTGGATGCAGCTCTGCCGTACCCCAGACACCGGCGAGAGCGGTCGCGGTGACCAGGGCCAACAGCGCCGCGAGGCGTACCCCGGGGATCAGGTCGGTGACGCCCGCGGCCCGCAGCCGCTGGCGGAGGCCGCCGCGCACCAGGTCCGCGGCGTCCGCCGGCGTCGGCCAGCGTTGGTCAGGGGCGGCGAGGTCGAGGTAGGTACCGACGATTTCGGCGCCGCGGGCGCGCCGGTATTCCGCGGGGTACGTGCGCAGCAGCCGGAGGTAGCGGCGTTCAAGGTCGGTCATGCCAGCCCTCCGGCCGTGCGTGGGGTGATCGGGAGGGCGGCCCGAGTCCGCCTGGACAGCCGAGTGGTGGCGGCTTCGACGTTGCGGCGAAGGCGCTCGGTTTCGGCGCTCAACGTGGCTTCGCCGCCAAGGGAGAGGCGGTAGTAGCGGCGCAGTCGGCCGTCGACCACCTCTTCCCGGTCGACCTCGACGAGGCCGGCGTCGACCAGTCGGTCGAGCGCTCCGTAGAGCGTCCCAGGGCGTAGCGACACCCGGTTGTCGGAGAGGGCGGCGACCTCGCCGATCAGCCCGTAGCCGTGCATCGGCTGGGCGGCCAGCGCGGTGAGGATCAGGAAGGTCGGTTCGCGCAGAGGCGTGTCCACGCGAGCAATATATCGGACGCGAAGGTATGCCGGGGGGCGGCGCATAGCGAACCGGGCCAGCTCCGCGGTGAGCGGAGCCGGCCCGGCCGATGTTCGAGCGACTGCTCAGCAGTCGTCGTGCAGGTGACTGCTCAGCAGTCGTAGTACATGGCGAACTCGTGCGGGGTCGGGCGCAGGCGCACCGGGTCGACCTCGTTGGCGCGCTTCCAGTCGACCCAGGTGGAGATCAGGTCGGGGGTGAAGACGCCACCGTCGAGCAGGTAGTCGTGGTCGGCCTCCAGCGAGTCGAGCACGGCCGGCAGCGAGCCCGGCACCTGCTTGACGTCGCCCCACTCCTCCGGCGGGAGGTCGTAGAGGTCCTTGTCGATCGGCGTCGGCGGCTCGATCTTGCTCTTGATGCCGTCGAGGCCGGCCATCATCATCGCCGAGAAGGCCAGGTAGACGTTTGCCGACGGGTCCGGAACGCGGAACTCGACGCGCTTGGCCTTCGGGTTGCTGCCGGTCACCGGGATGCGGGTGCAGGCGGAGCGGTTGCGCTGCGAGTAGACCAGGTTGACCGGCGCCTCGAAGCCCGGCACCAGGCGGCGGTACGAGTTGACCGTCGGGTTGGTGAAGGCCAGCAGCGACGGCGCGTGGTGCAGCAGACCACCGATGTACCAGCGGGCCATGTCGGACAGGCCGGCGTAGCCGGTCTCGTCGTAGAACAGCGGCTCACCGTTGAGCCAGAGGCTCTGGTGGGTGTGCATGCCGGAGCCGTTGTCACCGAAGAGCGGCTTGGGCATGAAGGTCGCGGTCTTGCCGTTGGCCCAGGCCTCGTTCTTCACGATGTACTTGAAGAGCTGGAGCTGGTCGGCGGCGTGCAGCAGCGTCGAGAACCGGTAGTTGATCTCGGACTGTCCGGCGGTGCCCACCTCGTGGTGCGAACGCTCCACGGTGAAGCCGCTGTCGACCAGCCGCCGCACGATCGAGTCGCGCAGGTCGGCGTAGTGGTCGACCGGGGGCACCGGGAAGTAGCCGCCCTTGTACGCGGTCTTGTAGCCGCGGTTGCCGCCCGGCTCCTCGCGGCCGGTGTTCCACGCGCCCTCGACCGAGTCGATGTAGTAGAACGACTGGTGCGCGGAGGTCTCGTGGCGGATCGAGTCGAAGATGTAGAACTCCGCCTCGGCGCCGAAGTAGGCGGTGTCGGCGATGCCGCTCGCCGCCAGGTACGCCTCGGCCTTCTTCGCGACGTTGCGCGGGTCGCGGGTGTAGGCCTCGCGGGTGAACGGGTCGTGGATGAAGAAGTTCAGCGCGAGAGTCTTCTGCGCGCGGAACGGGTCGATGAACGCGGTGGCGACATCCGGGAGCAGGAGCATGTCCGACTCGTGGATCGCCTGGAAACCGCGGATCGACGAGCCGTCGAACGCGAGGCCGTCGGTGAAGAGGTCGTCGTTGACGGACTCGACCGGCAGGTTGAAGTGCTGCATCACGCCGGGCAGGTCACAGAAACGAACGTCGACGAACTTCACGTCCTCGTTCTTGAGGTATCGCAGCAGTTCCTCGGGATTGGCGAACACACATCCTCCTGGCACGTCCACGGGGTGGCTAGGCTTCTGGCGACGCTAGGGCCGGGGGGTTGCCCGGCCGTGTCTCCGTTGTTTCTGCCGTGTTACGTCCCTCGCGGAGCGTCAGCGACGCCCCTGTCCACGCCTCCGGCCCGCCAGGAACGCCGTACCGACTGTGCCAGTGTAATGACATCTGATGCCTTTGGCCTGAATCGGCACACAGCGGCGGCGGCACCCGGCGAGCCCTCCTCCCGGCGCGGATACCCTTGACCGCTGTGACCAATCCGCACCCCCCGGCAGCGCCGGCCACCGACCCCACCTTCACCCCACCGAGCCTCGGTCGGCGGTTCGGTGCGCTGATCATCGACTGGGTGCTCTGCCTGCTGGTGTCCAACTTCTTCGCCGATCCGGTACGCGACGGCTGGGCGCCGGTGCTGGTCCTGGTCCTGGAGTACGGCATCTTCCTCGGCCTGTTCGCCCAGACACCGGGCATGTACATCACCAAGATCCGTTGCGTGAACTGGCACGACGGCGGCCGGATCGGCGTGCTCCGAGCACTGATCCGTGGCCTGCTTCTGGCCCTCGTCGTGCCCCCGCTGATCATGGACGAGCACCGTCGCGGCCTGCACGACCGAGCCGCCGACTCGGTCATCGTCGACGCCCCCCGCGGCTGATCCGGACCCTTCCAAGCCGATCCCGGGTCGCTGCGACCCGCATGGCTCGACCCGCGCGACCCGCAAGCCCAGCCCCCGGCCGGGGGCGGCCGGGCGCCATGAGGTGTACGCGAAGGAGCCGGACCCGTGCGGGTCCGGCTCCTGTCGGCGTACGGCGAAGGGGTCAGCGGCCCCGCGACTGGCGGAAGGCGCCTGGCGGCCGCATGTTCTTCGGGATCGCGCCCTTGGGCATCTGCGG
The DNA here is from genome assembly GCF_040675155.1 of Micromonospora sp. NPDC049645. Classification (NCBI taxonomy): domain Bacteria; kingdom Bacillati; phylum Actinomycetota; class Actinomycetes; order Micromonosporales; family Micromonosporaceae; genus Micromonospora; species Micromonospora sp. NPDC049645. The sequence goes on along the minus strand of NZ_JBFAOI010000008.1, from coordinate 298,848 downwards.
TCGGGCGGTGAGCGCCTTGAGCCGCTTGTCCAGCGAGTTGACGTCCTTGCCGGAGAGGGCGCGGGGCAGGCGCAGCAGCGTCGTCCGGAGCTTGCGGATCGGCAGCTCGCCTTCCTCCTGCCCGATCACGTAGTCGTGCAGGGGAGCGGAGCCGATCACCTTGGACAGCCGCCGCTTCTCCTGACCGAGCAGGCCGCGCACCCGCTGTGGGTTGCCCTCGGCCAGCAGGATCACACCCGGGCGGCCGATCACCAGGTGGACCATGTCCATCTGGGTGGTCGAGCTGACCGCCGGGGTCACCCGCCAGTCGCCGCGCATGTTCTCCATGATCTGTGCCGCCGCGCCGGGTTGCCCCTCGGCGGCGTTCATCATCGCCGCGTTGGACCGCAGGTTGAGCACGATCAGCACCGCGAGCAGGGTGAAGAGGATGCCCAGCGGCAGCCAGATCCAGCCCCAGAGGATGACCGCGACCACGGTGAGCGCGAGCGGGATCAGCACCGCCGCGGCGACCAACGGCGCGAACCACCGGTCCTGCTTGGCGGTGAACTGGAACACCATCCCGATCTGCTTCAGCCGTTGGCCGAACGAGACCTTCTCCTGGGGCTTTGCCATGTCGCAGAGTCTAGTGGTCCCCGCCGGCCCCGTTGATCCGCGTCCGGGTCACCGGGCAGCTGAGTACCTTACGTCGCCGTAGGCGTCGCTGGCGGCCGGGTAAGGAGGGTGCGGGCCGGGAAGATGAGGCGCTCTGCCCATGCCCGGGTGCCGCCTTCGCGCGAAGAGTCGTCAGCAGAAGACGACGACGCCACGAAGGAGCCCGACATGTTCGGCAACGACGCAGAATTCCTGCTCTCCCTGCACCGCTCGCACGCCGCCGAGCTGCGTGCCGACGCGGCCGCAGACCGACTCGCCCGGTCGCTGCCGCGTCCCACCGGCCGCGGCTGGTTGGCCCGCCGCAAGCAGGCCGGCCGCACCACCGACGTCCGCCGGTGACCGCGCCGAGGGCGGCGACTGCCGCGCCCGCGCCGAGGGCGGCGACTGCCGTCCCCGCGCCGAGGGCGGCCGCCGCGCCCGCGCCGAGCGCCCGACTCGATCCGGCCCCGCCGCCCGGTCACCGGCCGAGCGGCGGGGCCGGCGAGGCAGGCCGACATGGCATGCTCGAACACGTGACCGTACGCGCCGCCAGCTCCGTCCTCGTCGGGCGCCACCGCGAGATCGCGGCACTTCAGGGCGCGCTGAGCCGGGCGCGTGCGGGGGAGCCGACCACCGTGTTGGTCGGTGGTGAGGCGGGTGTGGGTAAGACCCGGCTGCTGGAGGAGTTCGCCGGCTGGGCCACCGACGGCGCGGCCCGGGTGCTCGTCGGCCAGTGCCTGGAGCTGGGCGAGGCGGGTCTGCCGTTCGCCCCGTTCGCCGCCGCGCTGCGTGCGGTGTTGCGCGCCGACGGCCCCGAGGTCTTCGCCGGTTACGAGGCGGAGTTCGCCCCGCTGCTGCCGGAGCTGGGCCGTGCCTCCGCGACACTGGCCGCACCGCGTCCCGTCGCACTCAGCGACGCCCCGCGCGGCTACCTGTTCGACCTGGTCGCCGAGCTGTTCCAACGGCTGGCCGACGCTCGTCCGCTGGTGCTGACCATCGAGGATCTGCACTGGGCCGACCGTTCCACCCGCGACCTCATCGGGTTCCTCGTCCGGGCTGCGAGGCCGGGGCGGCTGCTGCTGGTCTGCACCTACCGCACGGACGAGTTGCAGCGGGGACACCCGCTGCGCCCGTTCCTCGCCGAGCTGGATCGCGCACGCGGCGTGGAGCGCGTCGACCTGGGCCGGCTGGACCGCGACGGCACCGGCGCGATCCTCGCCGACCTGCTGGGCGCCGAGCCGCCGGCCCGCGCCGTCGACGACGTCCACGACCGCACCCAGGGCAACCCGTTCTTCATCGAGGAGCTGGCCGTCGCCGGTGACCCGATCGGCTGCGCGGCGCTCCCCGAGACACTGCGTGACCTGCTGCTGGCCCGGGTGGACCGGCTGCCCGAGCCAACCCAGCGGGTGCTGCGGATCGCCGCCGCCGGGGGCACCCGTTTCGCCCACGACCTGCTCGCCGAGGTCGCCGGGCTGCCGGAGGCCGAACTGGAGGACGCGTTGCGCGCCGCCGTCGCCGCCCAGTTGGTGGTGGCCGACCGGGACGGCGACTACGAGTTCCGGCACGCGCTGGTCCGCGAGGCCGTGCACGACGAGCTGCTGCCCGGTGAGCACGCCCGGCTGCACGCCCGCTTCGCCGCCGCCATCGAAGCCCAGCCGCACCTGGTCGCCGCCGGTCGGGCCCCGGCCGAGATCGCGCACCACTGGTACGCCGCGCACGACCACCCCCGTGCCCTCGTCGCCGCACGAACCGCCGCGTGCGCCGCCGCCGACCGGTACGCGTACGCCGAGCAGCGCCGGCTGCTGGAGCGGGCGCTGGAGTTGTGGGAGCTGGTGCCGGACGCCGCCGACCTGCTCGACATGGACCACCTGGCGTTGCTGGAGCAGACCCTGAACGCCGCGGTCATCGCTGGCGACTTCAGCCGTGCCATCACCCTGACCCGGGCCGGGCTGGCCGAGGTGGACGCCGACGCCGCTCCGCTGCGCGCCGCCCGCCTGCTGGACCAGCGGGGCCGACTGATGGCCCTGCTCGGCAAGAGTGACGGCAGCCGGGAGCTGCATGAGGCGTACCGGCTGGCGGCCGGTGGCCCGCCCGGCGTCGAACGGGTGCGGCTGCTCGCCGACATCGCCACCCACCTGGTCAAGGTCGACCCACAGCAGGCGGCCCGGGTGGCCGCCGAGGCCGCCGCGGACGCCGAGGCGTTCGGGGAGAACGTGGCTCTGCTCCCGACGCGGATCGCGCTGCTCTCCCACGGCGGGCGGGACCTGGCCGGCGGGCTGGCCGAGCTGGGCCAGGTGGCCGCCGCCGCCCGTGCGGCGGGGGACGCGTCGACCTTGGTGCTCGCCATGGTGTTCGAGTCGGACATGCTCTGCGAGTTGGGCCGCTACGCCGAGTCCGCGCAGGCCGCCGAGGCGGGCGTGGTCGAGGCGCGGCGGGTGGGGATCAGCCGCTCCACCGGGGCGTACCTGCTGTCCAACCGGGCGGAGGCGCTCATCGCGCTGGGACGGTGGGACGAGGCCGAGGCGGTCTGCGCGGAGGCAGCCCGGATCGACCTGTCGGGTGTCACCGGGCTGCACTGGCTCCAACTGGGCGCCGGGCTGCGACTGGCCCGCGCCCACCCGGGCGCTGACGAAATGGTCGACCGGGCGCTCACCTTCCTGGGGCGGCCCTACCTGTGGGCGAACCATCGCCTGCCCCTGCACGAGCTGGCGATCGAGGCGGCGCTGGCCAAAGACGACAAGGTCGAGGCGGTACGGGCGGCCCGCGTCGCGGTGGCCGACGAGAGCCTGCCGCAGTTGCCCCGGGAGGGTTGGCCGGTGCTCAGCGCCGCGGCGCGTACCGCAGCCCGGGTGAGTGACCGCGAGCTGGCAGCCGCCGTGTCGGCGCTCGCCACCGACCTGCCGGCGCGGCACCCGGCGGCCCGCGCGCACGCCGCCCAGGTCACCGCGCTGCTCGCGGTCGGCGACCAGGCGCTGCCGGCGTGGCGTGCGGCCGTGGACGCGTGGCGGGCCGACGGACAGCCCTACCCGCTGGGCCGGGCGCTCCTGGCCCTGGCGGAGGCGACCGCCGCCGCCGGGGAACGTGACGAGACGGCGGCGGCGGTCACCGAGGCCACCGAGATCGGCCGGCGGCTGAAAGCGGTACCGCTGGTCGAGGCGGCGGCCACCCTGGCGCGGCGGGTCGGTCTGCGCAGCGCGGCCGGGGGCGGGGCGGGAGCGGACCTGCTGACCGCTCGCGAGCGGGAGGTGCTGCGCCTGGTCGCCGAGGGGCACAGCAACAGCCGGATCGCCGAGCGGTTGTTCATCTCCCCGAAGACGGCCAGCGTGCACGTCTCCCGGATCATCGCGAAGCTGGGCGTGACCAACCGGGTGGAGGCCGCCGCCCTGGCCCACCGCCTCGGCCTGCTCACCGAAGCCGCCGCGCCGCGCTGACGCCCTGGATCAGCGTGGCAGGTAGATGCGCCAGCCCTCGATGGTGACCAGGTCGAGGCTGCCCGGTGCGGCGCGCTGCCGCTCGTCGAGCGCGTGGGCCAGCGGCGAGCCGGTCGGGGCGACCCAGGCCGGGGCCGTCGCGCGTTCCACCTCCCGGCGGTACGCGGGGTAGCGGTCGAAACCGGGGCGCAGGGTGTCGTCGACGACCGCGCAGACCAGCTCCTCGGCGCTGGCGAAGGTGAGGCGGTTGCAGGTCCAGTAGCCGGCGTGGACCTGGCGTATCCCGAGGTGGCGCAGGGTGTCCACCAGTTCGGCGTGCCGGGCCTCGGCGGCCCGGGTCGCCGGGACGGTCTGCGCTGCCCGCCAGGTGGCGTGGGCGGCGGTGCCCAGCGTGGCGGCGAGCACCACCACCGCGACCGGTCGGGCCAGCGTCGACACGACGCCGCGCCGACCGCTGACGAACGTCGACGCGACGCCGCGCCCACCGCTGACGAACGGCGGCACCCCGTGCCGGGCCACCGTCCACACCGGCCAGAGCAGCGCCGGCAGGGAGATGAGCAGGCAGGACAGGTAGCGGGAACTCTCCACCGGGGTGAGACCGGCGGCACTGCTCAGGGTGTACGCGCCGAGGGTGGCCACCGCGGCCAGCACCAGCGCCAGCCGGACCGCCGCCGCCACCCGGGGCGACACGACGCCGGGGTCGGCAGGGCCAGGGTCGCGGGTGCGCAGGGCCTGCCAGGCGGTGACGCCGGCGACGGCCAGCAGCAGTGGCAGGGCGAGCGCCCACCACAGTTGCCAGGTGGCGCACTGCCCGGGGGAGCAGAAGCCCATGCCCAGTCCGGGGCCGAGCAGTAGGCCGCCGGTCAGCCGGTCGGCCCAACCCGCGGTGGCGTTCGCGCCGCTGGCCGTGAGCACGGCGTCCAGGGGGTTCCGGCCGTTCAGCAGGCTGTGCAGCAGCAGCGGGGCTGCCCCCAGCACGGCCGCCGCCCCGAGCAGCGCCCCGGCGGCCCCCCACAGCTCCCGGCGGCAGAACCCGACGAGCACCACGCCGGTCGCCGCGACGTACGGCAGCACCAGCGGGTCGACCCAGAGCATCAGCCCGGCCAGGAACCCCCATGTCGCCCAACCCGCCAGCCGCCGGCCGGGTCGCCGAGCGTCGGTCGACCCCCGTCCGGGTCGGCCGCTGGCCAGCTGCACGGCGAGCAGGGCCAGCGCCGCCCCGGCCGCGTTCATCTCGGGGTAGCCGCCACCGGCGATCAGCTGGTTCTTGATGATCCGGTCGGAGCCGAGGGCCAGCAGCGCCACCACCAGCAGCCCGAACCACCGGTCCCCGGTCAGCCGCAGCGTCAACCGCCAGGCCAGCAGCAGGAACAGCGCGTACAGCGCCAGTGTGGGCAGTCGCAGGCCGAGCAGCGACGGTGCGCCGGCCAGGGCGAACACCGGCGCGGCCAGGTACGCCTCCAGCGTGCCCATGTACTGCTGGCCGTAGAACCAGACCGGGAAGCCCTCGCCCTGGGCGATGTGCAGCGCGGCCAGCCCCATGGTGGCCTCGTCGCTGTTCGTCGCCGGTGTGGCGTGCGCCAGCAGCCAGAGCCGGTAACCCACGCCGGCCAGCACGGCCAACCCGGTGAGCCAGCCGACCAGGCCGGGACGCGCGCCCGGCCGCGGGCGTGGAGTGCCCTCGCCGCGCGGCTGCTCGCGTACGCCGACGGTCATCACAGGATCATGACACCCGAACGCCGAGCAGCCGTGCGGCGCTGCCGGCGGTGTCAGCTGGCGGTGGCGACCGAAGCGGCGGCGCGGGCGTCGATGGCCTGCTGGTAGAGCCGGCCGGCCCGGTACGACGAGCGCACCAGCGGCCCGCTCATCACCCCGGCGAAGCCGATCTCCTCGGCCTCCTCGCGCAGCTCCACGAACTCCTCCGGCTTGACCCAGCGAGTCACCGGGTGGTGCCGGGGCGAGGGGCGCAGGTACTGGGTGATGGTGATCAGCTCACAGCCGGCCTCGTGCAGGTCGCGCAGCGCCTGCGAGACCTCGGCCCGCTCCTCGCCCATGCCCAGGATGAGGTTGCTCTTGGTGACCAGGCCGTCGGCGCGGGCCTGCCGGATCACGTCGAGTGAGCGGTCGTAGCGGAACGCCGGCCGGATGCGCTTGAAGATGCGCGGCACGGTCTCCACGTTGTGGGCCAGCACCTCGGGGCGGGAGCCGAAGACCTCGGCCAGCTGCTCGGGGACGGCGTTGAAGTCCGGAATCAGCAGCTCGACGCCGCAGCCGGGCTGAAGGGCGTGGATCTGTCGGACGGTCTCGGCGTACAGCCAGGCGCCGCCGTCGGGCAGGTCGTCGCGGGCGACGCCGGTGATGGTGGCGTAACGCAGCCCCATCGAGACCACCGACTCGGCGACGCGACGCGGCTCGTCGGCGTCGAACTCGGCCGGCTTGCCGGTGTCGATCTGGCAGAAGTCGCAGCGCCGGGTGCACTGGTCACCGCCGATGAGGAAGGTGGCCTCGCGGTCTTCCCAACACTCGTAGATGTTGGGGCAGCCGGCCTCCTGGCAGACGGTGTGCAGCCCCTCACGCGAGACGAGCCCGCGCAGCTGGGTGTACTCCGGGCCCATCTTGGCCTTGACCTTGATCCATGGCGGTTTGCGCTCGATCGGCGTCTCGGCGTTGCGCGCCTCGATCCGCAGCAGACGCCGCCCCTCGGGGGCCGCCGTTGCGGTGCGCGCTGCCTGGCCGGTCGTCGGCGCGGAGTGCTCGATCGTCACGAAAATGAGCCTACGCCGGACGGCGGGTGTCTATGTGCGTCAGGCGACCGGCGTCACGCCGCAGACGTTGTGACGCCGGACACCGGCCCGTCGAAAAACGGCGTCACAGACGGGTGGATCGGGTGCTACGGTCTCGGCCAACAGCGACGACGGAGCCGAGTAGCGCCCGACCCGCCAGAGCAGAGAGCCGCCGGTGCTGAGAGGCGGTCTGGTGCCGGTGCGCGAAGACCCTCCCGAGCTGCGGGAAGAACGGCTGCGGCTCACCCCGTGCCCAGTAGAGCCCGCCCGGCTGGCCCCGGTCATCAGGCGACGAACGAGGCCCCCGCTTCGGCGGGGGCGAAGGTGTGGTGGCACCGCGAGGTTCCCGCTCGCCCACACCTCCCTGGGGCTGATGCGACGCTTCGCCACCCCCGGGCGGCGACGGCGTGGCGATCGACCGAGGAGCAGCCCGCCATGCAACGAACCCTGTCCCATCACCTGCCCGCCCAGATCGGCGCGACCGTGCGGATCGCCGGGTGGGTGCACCGCCGCCGACTGCTCAAGTCGGTGGCCTTCCTGATCGTGCGGGACGCCGCCGGCCTGGCCCAGGTGGTCGTCACCGACCCGGCCGTCCGCGCCGAACTGGAGAAACTCACCGAGGAGACGATCGTCGAGGTAACCGCGACGGTCACCGCGAACGAGACGGCGCCCGCCGGGGTCGAGCTGACCGACCCGACGGTACGTCCACTCGGACCGCCCGCCGTGGCGCCACCGTTCGACCTGTACCGGCCGGCGCTCACCGCGAGCCTGCCCACCCAGTTGGACAACGCGCCCACCGCGCTGCGGCACCCCACCCGGTCGGCCGCCCTACGGATCTCGGCGGCTGCGGTGGCCGGGTTCCGGGCCGCCCTCGACGCCCACGAGTTCGTGGAGATCCACACCCCGAAGGTGGTCAGCTCCAGCACCGAGAGCGGGGCGAACGTGTTCGCGCTGGACTGGTTCGGCCGGCCCGCGTACCTGGCCCAGTCGCCGCAGTTCTACAAGCAGTTGATGGTCGGTGTCTTCGAACGCGTCTACGAGGTGGGGCCGGTCTTCCGGGCCGAGCCGCACGACACGGTCCGGCACCTCGCGCAGTACACGTCGCTCGACGCGGAGCTGGGTTTCGTCGCCGACCACCGGGACGTGATGCGGGTGCTGCGCGACACCCTGGCCGGGATGCTGGGCGCGGTGGGCGAGCGGGCCGGTGCCGCCCTGGCGACGCTCGGCGTCACGCCACCGCGGGTGCCGGCGGAGATCCCGGCGGTGCACTTCACCGAGGCGCTGACCATCGCCGGTGCGCCCGCCGACGAGCCGGACCTGGCACCCGCGCACGAACGGGCGCTCGGGGAGTGGGCCCGCCGCGAACACCGGTCGGACTTCCTCTTCGTCACCGGCTACCCGATGGCGAAACGGCCCTTCTACACCCACCCGGACCCGGCGCGGCCCGCGTACTCGAACGGGTTTGACCTGCTCTTCCGTGGTCTGGAGCTGGTCACCGGCGGGCAGCGGCTGCACCGGCACGCCGACTACCTGGCGGCGTTGGCGGCCCGGGGCGAACCGGTCGAGCCGTACGCCGGTTACCTGGACGCGTTCCGGCACGGCATGCCACCGCACGGTGGCTTCGCCATCGGCCTGGAACGGTTCGTGGCCCGGCTGGTCGGCGCGGCGAACGTCCGCGAGGTCACCGCGTTCCCGCGTGACCTGCACCGCCTGACTCCGTAAGGGGGTGCCCTGCCGGCCCACTCGATCGGGTGAGGGGGCCGGCGGGGATCAGGCGGGGCCGAGCGGCCCAGAGGTTGGGGTTCAGGCCGGGCCGAGCAGGTCCCAGCGGTTGCCGGCGATGTCCCGGAAGACGGCGACCCGGCCGTACGGCTCGGTGCGCGGCGGCTTGACGAACTCGACGTGCCTCTCGACCATCCGGCGGTAGATGGCGTCGAAGTCGTCGACCTGGAGGAAGAACCCGACGCGCCCGTGGGTCTGGTCGCCCACCGCGGCCTGCTGCCGCTCGCCGTCGGCGCGGGCCAGCAGCAGCCCGGTGCCCCCGCCCGGCGGGCGGACCACCACCCAGCGCTTCGGCCGCCCGTCGTTGGTCAGCGACGGGGTGTCCTCGGCCAGCTCGAAGCCGAGTACGTCGGTGAAGAAGGCGATGGCCGGGTCGTACTCGGTGACGACGACGGTGACGAGATCGATCTGCACCGGCCGAGAGTAGGCCGGCCGTCGGTCACCCCGACGTGCGGCCGGGTCTCAGACCTCGATCAGGGTGGGGAGCCGGCGCTCGACCACCGGCAGCACGTCGGCCACGCTGATCGGGCGGCCCAGCTCGGCGCTGAGCGAGGTGACGCCGGCGTCCCGGATGCCGCACGGCACGATCCGGTCGAAGTACGTCAGGTCGCAGTCGCAGTTGATCGAGAAGCCGTGCAGGGTGACGCCCCGGGCCACCCGGATGCCGATGGCGGCCACCTTGCGGGCCGGCCCCCGGTCGTCCTCGGGCACCCAGACCCCGCTGCGCCCCTCGACCCGACCGGCGGTCAACCCGAACTCGGCGCACACGTCGATGAGCAACTCCTCCGTCCGGCGGACGTAGGCGACCACGTCCACCGGGTCGGGCAGGCGCAGGATCGGGTAACCGACGAGCTGCCCCGGACCATGCCAGGTGATCTTGCCGCCGCGGTCCACGTCGACGACCGGAGTGCCGTCCACGGGCCGGTCCCACGGTTCGGTGCGCTTGCCCGCCGTGTAGACGCTCGGGTGCTCCAGCAGCAGCACGGTGTCGCCACGCTCGCCAGCCACCACCGACTCGTGCAGGCGTCGCTGCTCGTCCCAGGCGGCCTGGTAGTCGAGCAGGCCGGCACGGACGGCCGCGAGGCCGGGGGTCGTCGTCGTCACGGCGTCCAGCCTAGTCCCGTTCGCGGTGATCATCCCTGGTGAGCCGCCTCACCAGCCGCCCCGCAGCGCCCGGCTCGGGCGGCGCTGCCGCCCGCTGGTGGGTCCAGCGAACGGGCGGCGGCCGATCACGGTGCCCCGATCGGTCGGGCGGCGGCCTAGCGGTCGGCCGGTGGGATCCGCCAGAGCCAGACGTCGTCGACCCGTTGCGGCTCCCCGAACAGGGCGACGCCGGTACGCCGCAGCGCCTCCTCGTCGACCTCGAACTTCGCGCCGTGCACCTGGTCGGCGAGCACCACCGTCTCGATGCGCCAGTGCCGCAGATCCGACTGGACCTCCCGGATCGTCCCGTCGGTGACGATCGGAACCAGCCCGGTGCGGCCGGCCTGGTCCATCAGCGCGCTCAGGGTGCGCGGCACCGGGCCGATCCGGCCCCGCCCGTCCGGCCCGCCGGGGCCCAGGAAGAAGCCGCCCGGGATCTCGAACTCGCCCTGCCGGTGCGACAACGCGTACGCCTGCCACCGCTGGCCGTCCGGGTAGATGTCCACGGTCAGCGGCACCGGGGTCAGCACCCCGTCCGGGGAGACGTAGTCCCGCCAGGTGCCCGAGGTGATGAACCGGGGGATCGGCTCCCGCTCGTCGGTCAGCAGCGGGGTGGGCAGCAGTGGCACCAGGGCCACCGCGAAGCCGAGCAGCCAGGCCAGCTCCGTGGAGCGGTGCCGGGGTGGCGCGGCGCGCAACTGGTCGACGGCGTACGCCAACAGCAGCCCGATCACCGGTGCGACCACCAGCGCCAGCCGGGCCGGCAGCGCGGCGTTCACCACCGGAAGTTGCGCGACCAGGTCGAACGGCATGGGGAGGTCGGTGCGTCGTCCGTCGACCTTCGCGACCGGCCCGAACGAGAGCACCGTGAAGGCCAGGGCGAGAGCGCCCAACGCCCAGAGGGTGGCCCGACGGTGCGCGTCGGCCCGTCGCCACAGCGCGACGAAGCAGACCACGGTGAGCACCAGCAGCGGGATGCCGAAGAAGGAGTTCTCCTCGGTCGGGTTCGGCGCCAGCGAGGTGCCCAGCCCCGCCTCGCCGGCCAGCGAGCGACGCGGGAAGGCGGCGAACGCCGCGATGTCCTCGGAGTGGATCAACGGGTCGAAGCCGGTGCCGTGGAACCGTTGCGGCCCGGCGAAGTGCAGCCACAACGGGTACGACAGCAGCGCACCGGAGACCAGGGCCGTCACCCCGAGCCCGCGCAGGAAGTTGGGCAGCGCGGCGCGTGCCTCGACCCGGTTCGCCGGGTGCAGCGCCCAGATGGCGACGAACACCCCGAGCGCCAGCGCGGTGAAGAAGAGCCCCTCGGCGGCGATCGAGAAGGCCACCGCGACCAGCACGCCCAGGATCACCCCGTCGCGCAGCCGGTGCCCGGCCCGGCGCAGCGCGAACAGCCGCCAGATCAGCAGCGGCACCAGCCAGCCGGCCGTCCAGTTCAGGTGCGCGTTGGCGTGCGACACCATGCCGGGGGAGTAGGCGATGAACAGGGCGCCGACCCCGGCGGCCAACTGGCTGCGGACCAGGTGCCGGGAGAGCAGCCAGTACCAGACCAGCGCGGTGGCGAGCAGGTTCAGGGTGAGGATCACCAGGAACGTCGCCGGTGGCCCGATCAGGTACGTGAGCGGGGCGAAGACCACCGCGTACACCGTGATCGAGGTGTTGACCGCGAGGTTCACGCCGTCCGGGACGTTGATCAGGTACGTGAAGAGCGGGTTCTCCCCGTGGGTGACCGCGTGCCCGCCGAAGGCCAGCAGCCATTCGAACAGCGCCTGGTCGCTGGAGTTGACGGTGATGGTGCGGACGTTCGGGTCCCGCCACAGCCCGCTGGTCACCCAGACGGCGAGCGCGAGCGCCACCAGCACGACGATGAGGTCGGCCCGGCGGTCCCGGACGGTGCGCGGCGGTGACGCGGGTGCGGGCCCGGTGGCCAGCGACGGGGAGGACGGCACGCAGCGGACGTTACCAACCGGACCTGGACGGGCCGGTCAGACCTGCAAGGAGGGGACCGTTGGGGACGGATTCCGCCCGCCTCGTCGACGGTTCGGCGTACACAGCGCCCGTCGTGAATGTGTGACTGTGCCCCATGTCATAGCGGCGACACATCGTCGTAACGTCTCGGCAACTCGACCGTGACCCAGTTCACAGTCCGCCCCTTCCAGGAGGCCGCCGTGCGCCGCTCCTCATCCACCCTCACCCGGCTGCTCGGTGCGGCCGCCGGGCTCGTCCTCGCCGCCGCGGGCGTGGTCGCCGTCGCCGCGCCCGCCCAGGCCGCCACCCTCACCCAGGTCACCGGGTTCGGCTCCAACCCAGGCAACCTCGCCATGTACGCCTACCGGCCGGACGGCCTGCCGGCCAACTCCCCGGCCGTCGTCCTGCTGCACGGGTGCACCCAGAACGCCTCCAGCTACTTCTCCGGCTCCGGCTGGCAGAAGTACGCCGACCAGTGGAAGTTCGCCCTGATCGTCGCCCAGCAACCCAGCGGCAACAACGCCAACTCGTGCTTCAACTTCTTCGAGGCCGGGGACACCACCCGGGGTCAGGGCGAGGCGCTGTCGATCAAGCAGATGGTCGACCACGCCAAGGCGAACTTCGGGGTGAACGGCTCCCGGGTCTTCGTCAGCGGGCTCTCCGCGGGCGGGGCGATGAGCGCGGTCATGCTGGCCACCTACCCGGACGTCTTCGCCGCCGGATCGATCATCGCGGGCATTCCGTACCGCTGCGCCACCAGCATGGTCAACGCGTTCAGCTGCATGAATCCCGGCTCGGACAAGACCCCGGCCGCGTGGGGCGACCTGGTCCGCGGCGCGTACTCCGGCTACACCGGCCCGCGTCCCCGGGTGGCGATCTGGCACGGCACCTCGGACACCACGGTCACCCCGCTCAACGGCACCGAGTCCCGCGACCAGTGGACCAACGTGCGGGGCGTGTCACAGACCCCGACCAGCACCTCGTCGCTGCCCGGCAACACCAGCCTCGAGGTCTACGGCAACGACGACGTGCGGCTGTACCGGATCTCCGGGATGGGCCACGGCACCCCGGTCGACCCGGGCTCCGCCACCGAGCAGTGCGGCACCGCCGGCGCCTACTTCCTGGACACCATCTGCTCGACGTACCGTGACGCGCTCTTCTTCGGTCTGAACGGCGGCGGTGGCACCACCCCGACCCCGACCCCGACGGCCACCCCCACCCCCACCCCCACGCCGACCCCGACGACCCCGCCGACGTGCGTGACGGCCAGCAACTACGCGCACGTGACGGCCGGTCGGGCGTACCAGTCCGGCGGTTACGCCTACGCCAACGGCTCGAACCAGCGGATGGGCCTCTACAACACCTTCTACACCAGCGCCCTCAAGCAGACCGCCCCCAACTACTGGGTGATCGGCTGCTGAACCCCACCCCACCCCACCCTGTTGACCATGACGTTGTTGCCAGGACACGCCGAGGCGAGTGGCAATAACTTCATGATCAACAGGGGTGGGGTGGGGTGGTCCGGGGGGTTTAGGGGGTTAGGGCTGCTTTGAGGGCTTCGGGGAGGGTTTGGTGGTGGTAAGGGTAGGCGGCTCGGGTTAGCACGCCGGGGAGGACTCGGGTGCTGGTGAGGGCCTCGTGGGCGAAGCCGCCGAGGACCACCTTGAGGGCAAGCGCGGGGATCGGAACGATCGCCGGGCGGTGCAGCTGCCGGGCCAACTCCCGGGTGAACTCGGCGTTGGTGACCGGCGCCGGCCCCACCACGTTGACCGGGCCGGCGATGTCGTCGTGTTCCAGCAGGAAACGGGTCGCGTCCAGCCAGTCGGCCATCGAGATCCACGGCAGCCACTGCCGGCCGCTGCCCAACCGGCCGGCGATGCCCAGCTTGAACGGCAGCAGCTGCGGTTTGAGCATTCCGCCGTCGCGGTGCAGCGGCAGGCCGGTGCGCAGCCGGACCACCCGTACCCCGGCGTCCTCGGCCGGCCGGGTCGCGGCCTCCCACACCCGGCAGACGTCGGCCAGAAAGCCCTCCCCGGCCGGCGCGTCCTCCTCGACCACCCGGTCGCCGGTGTTGCCGTACCACCCGACGGCCGACGAGTTGAGCAGCACCCGGGGGCGGTCCGCGGCAGCGAGCCCGGCGATGGTGGTCGCCAGCGTGGTGGTGCTGTCCACCCGACTGGTGCGGATCAACCGTCGGTAGTCGTCGTCCCAGCGCTTGTCGCCGACGCCCGCGCCGGCCAGGTTGACCACCGCGTCCACCTCGGCCACCACGGCCGGGTCGAGCTGCCCGGCGGCCGGGTCCCACTGTCGTTCCTGCGGCGCGCGCGGCCCCCTGCGGACGAGCCTGGTGATCTGGTGCCCGTCGGCGGCGAGCCGGTCGCCCAACCGGGTGCCGAGGAAGCCGGACGCGCCGGCCAGCAGAATCCGCATACTCCCATCTTCGTCCAAACCCCCGCGCCCGGACGCACCCCCGGGCACTCCTCCCTCGCCGATCTTGCACTTTCCGTCGCCGTTTTACCCTGATACACACCTTTTGGGAGAGCAGCAACTGCAAGATCGGCGAGGGGGTGGGTGGGGTGGGGGTCAGGGTTTGCGGAGGTCGGCCAGGAGGGTTTCCACCTCGGCGTAGGAGTCCGGGCTCAGGGGGCCGAGCGCCAGGGTGGCCAGGTTCTCGTCGGCTTGGGCCACCGTGCGCAGGCCCGGGATCGGCACGGTACGCGGGCTGCGCGCGAGCAACCAACCGAGCGCGCCCTGGGCCAGGGTGCGCCCGTCGGCGGTGAGCGCGGCTCGGACCTGGTCGACCCGGGCCGCCCAGCGTGGCGTCGGTCGGCCGTCGGTGAACCACTCCAACCACTCCGGTGCCCGCCCGCGTACGTCGTCCGTCCCGACCGCCCGGGTCGACCCGGTGAGCAGTCCCATCGCCAGCGGGCCACGGTTGAGGCTGACCAGGTCGTGCTTGTCGCAGACCGCCAGCACCGCCGCGTTGTCGTGCAGCACCGACTCGTCGTGCTGGATCGCCGCGCAGTGCGGGCCGGCAGCCGCGAAAGCCTCCGCCGAGGCCGGATTGTCGGTGCTCCAGCCGTACGCCCGGATCTTGCCCTGGTCGACCAGGGACTCCAGGGTGTCGACCAGATCGAGCGCGGCGGGCACCGGCAGTGCGTTGATGTGCAGCTGGTAGAGGTCGACGTAGTCGGTGCCCAACCGGCGCAGTGAGTCGTCCAGGCTGCGCACCGCGAAGGCCGGGCTGGCGTCGGTGCCGAGCGCCCGCCGGGTGGCCTCCTCGCTGACATTTCCGAACTTGGTGGCGATCACCACGCTGTCCCGACGCCCGGCCAGGGCCTTACCGAGGATCCGTTCGCTGTGCCCGGCGCCGTAGTTGCTGGCGGTGTCGAAGAGGTTCACCCCGAGATCGAGCGCCCGGTGGATGGTACGGATCGACTCGTCGTCGTCCACCTCGCCCCAGCCGAACGGCTGCCGATCGTCACCCCACAGCGGGCCACCAATGGCCCAGCATCCCATCCCGATCGCGCTGACTGTGATGCCGCTGCGTCCCAGCGTCCGTGTCGTCGTCATGGTCAACACTCTCCAACCTGGAGTGCGCTCCAGGTCAAGGACTACCATCTCGCGACATGAGCGGTTACGCCCCCTCGGAGGCCGCCCGCCGCAGCGGCTTCAGCCTGGACACCCTGCGGTACTACGAGAAGATTGGCCTGCTGGCGGACGTGGAGCGCACGGCGGGCGGGCAGCGGGTCTTCACCGACGACGACCTCAGCTGGCTGCTGCTGTTCCGCTGCCTGCGCGACACCGGGATGCCGATAGCGCAGATGCGTCGCTACGCGCAACTGGCCCGCGCTGGTGAGCACACCGCCGCCGAGCGGCACGAGTTGCTGCACCACCACGCGGCGCGGGTCGAGGAGCAGATGCGACTGCTCCAGCGTCAGTACGATCACCTCCGGGAGAAGATCCGCTTCTACGAGCGGCTGCCCGGTGCCGTCCGGGAGTCGCAGATCGAGCAGCCGACGGTGGCAGCGGGCCAGGCGGCGGGCCAGGTGGCAGCGGGCCAGGTGGCGGCGGGCTAGGCGGTGGCCGGGGTGCGGCGGGCCAGCCGTCAGTCGGGAACGTGCGGCGGCGTGGTCAGGCCGAGCAGTTCCTCGGTCGTTCCGACTCGGCCGGTGAGCGCGTTCAGCGCGGTGACCAGCCGTTTCTCCTCGTAGCGGAAGTGCGACTCCAGCAGGGCGGCCAATCCGCCCAGCTCGGCGCGTACCTGGGCGACGGGCAGCGCCGCGTCGCCGCCCAGCAGGTCTTCGACCCGCGTCAGGATGCCCGCGACCACCTCGTGGTCGGTGATCAGGTTGTCGATGACCGGACGCAGCTCGGGGACCTCCTCCGCCAGCACCCGGAACGCGCCCGCGTCCTCGCCGGTGTGGTGCCGGCCCAGTGCGGCGCAGAAGGTCAGGCAGTGCGCCCGTAGATCCCGAGATGGGGTGTCGAGGCTTGCCTGGAGGCGGGCCAGTTCCGCGCTGAGCCAGAGGTGGATCTCGATCATCTGATTGCCGACGGCGGCGAGCCGGCCGGCCGGTGAACCGGTTGGATGCATGTTCGTCCCATGCTGTCCCCGCGCCTCCATGCCCACGGCGGCCTTCGTGCCGGGTGCACCGCGACGCTGTCCGGGAGTCTAGGGCCCCCGGTCGCTCGTGCGCACCCGGGAGCGCCGTGCTCAGGGCTGGTCGGCTGGGAGCGCCGTGCTCAGGGCTGGTCGGCCGGGAGCGCCGTGCTCAGGGCTGGTCGTCCGGGAGCGCCGTGCTCAGGGCGTGGTCGGCTCGTCGGTCTCCCGGACGTCGTGCCAGCGCGCGCGCCAGGCGGCCTCGTGAGCCTCGTGGGTGGTCCGCTCCTGGAAGACGGCGGCCCGCAACGCGTGCCGGGACTGCGACATCACCATCACCTCCACGGCCACCAGGGCCACGCAGATCACGGTCGCCAGGCTGAGCGCGCCCAGCGCCGGCAGGTGCTGGCCGACCGGGAGGGCCGCGATGAGCACCACGATGACGCCGATGCGGGTCCAGGTGACGGTGTGCAGGGTGCGCAGCTGGAAGAGCAGATTGACGGCGAAGTAGCAGATCAACCCGCCGAAGAGCATCGGCACCGCCGGTCCGTCGACCTTCTCGGTGATCCCGCCGGCCGGGTCGGTGATCTTGTGTAGGATCTCCTCGTTGCCGATCGAGAAGAGGATCACTCCGGCGATCATCGGCAGGTAGAGATACGCGTACGCGTCGCGGGCCGTCGCCACCCGGGGGCCACCCTCCGACGCGTGCAGGGCGATCCGGGCGGCCGGCCCGATGAAGTCGAAGTGCGCCCACCAGAGGGCGGCGGTGACCACGATGCCGAGCGCGGCGGCCGCCACCGCCGGCCAGGTGACCGGCTTGCCGAGCAGGTTGCCGCCCACACCCGTGGAAATGATCGACTCGCCCAGCGCGATGATCAGGATGAGGTCGTAGCGTTCGGTCCAGTGCTCGGCGCTGGTCACGCCCCAACCCCAGGTCCCGACGATGAAGCCGGTGGCGTACTGCACCACCACCACGACGATCCACAGCCCGTCGCGGACCAGGGCGGCCTGGTCGGGGTCGGTGATCCGCGGCGGGATCAGCGCGGCGGCCAGCAGCAGCACGATGCTCACCGCCAACTCCGGGGCGAACCGCCACAGTTGCCGCCGTTCCTGCGGGCTGTCCCGCACGACGTGCTGATAGAGGACCATGTGTACGGCCCGGACCACGACGTAGCTGATGGCCACCAGCATCGGCCCGGCGGCGCTTCCGTTCGGATCGCTGAACGCCTGCGGCAGCGCCAGCGCGAACGCGAACAGCGCGACCATCGCGATCACCATGAGCACCGGGACGTAGCCCTCGCCGAGCCGGACCCGGGTGGCGACCAGACTGTGCACCACCCAGATCCACCAGAGCACGGCGAGCACCAGGCCGGCGTGCAGCAGCTGCCGACCGGAGATGTTCGCGGCGGTCGCCCGGGTGATGATGAAGAACGAGAAGACGAAGACCAGGTCGAAGAAGACCTCGAACTTGTCCACCCGGGCACCGGGAGCGATCGGGACGGCCGGTCCCAGTTGTCCGCCCCGCCGGTAGCCCACGGTCCCACTCTGGCAGCGTCCGGCCTGTTCGGAGACCGGAACGGCGATGGCGACGCCCGGTCTGGCGTTACCTCCGGTCCGGTCGGGGAAACACCGGCACCGCGGCCTCGCGTAGCGGGCGGGCGTTCGGCCCACCCGGGACAAGGATGGACAATGACGACGAACAATCCGATCACCACTTCGTTCGCCCATCACTCCACGGCGATGGACGTGATCCGGGGCGTGGATCTCGTGGGGCGGCGGGCGATCGTCACCGGCGGGTCCTCCGGGATCGGCGTGGAGACCGCCCGCGCCCTGGCCAGCGCCGGCGCGGAGGTCACCCTGGCCGTCCGCAACCCGGACGCGGGTCAGCAGGCCGCGAACGACATCACCGGCACCACCGGCAACGACCGCGTCCTGGTCGCCCCGCTCGACCTCGCCAACCAGGAGTCGGTCGCCGACTTCGTGGCCAATTGGGACGGCCCGTTGCACATCCTGGTCAACAACGCCGGCATCATGGCCGCACCCCTGTCCCGCACCCCGCAGGGCTGGGAGATGCAGTTCGCCACCAACCACCTGGGGCACTTCGCCCTCGCCACCGGGCTGCACCGGGCGCTCGCGTCCGGCGACGGGGCCCGGATCGCCTCGGTCAGCTCCGCCGCCCACCTGCGCTCACCGGTGGTCTTCGAGGACATCCAGTACGACCGCCGCGAGTACGAGCCGTGGCAGGCGTACGGGCAGTCCAAGACGGCCAACGTGCTCTTCGCCGTGGAGGCCACCCGGCGCTGGGCCGACGACGGCATCTTCACCAACTCGCTGATGCCCGGCGCGATCCGGACCAACCTACAGCGGTACGTCAGCGAGGAGGAGCTGAACCGGCTGCGCGCCGGCAACGCGGCGGCCTGGAAGAGCGTCGAGCAGGGCGCCGCCACCTCCGTGCTGGTCGCCGCCTCGCCGCTGCTCGACGGCGTGGGCGGGCGTTACTTCGAGGACTGTCAGCAGGCCGCCCCCGCCCAACCGGGCGGGCGGACGGGCGTCGCCGACTACGCGCTGGACCCGGAGGCCGCCGAGCGGCTCTGGCAGCTTTCGACCGCCCTGCTGAAGGGCTGAGGGCCGGAACGACGAAGGGCGCCCCGGTCGACGACCGGGGCGCCCTTCGTCGTTGCTGTGGATCAGGCCAGGCCCAGCTCCGACTCGAAGTTGCCGGCCTCCAGCCGCTCCTTCACCGCGGTCAGGAAGCGGGCCGCGTCGGCACCGTCGATCAGCCGGTGGTCGTAGGACAGGGCCAGGTAGACCATCGAGCGGACCGCGACGACCTCGCCCAGCTCCGGGTCGTTGACCACGACCGGCCGCTTGACCACGGCACCCGTGCCGAGCATCGCCGACTGCGGCGACGGCACGATCGGGGTGTCGAAGAGCGCGCCCCGGCTGCCCGTGTTGGTGAGCGTGAAGGTCGCACCGGCGATCTCGTCCGGGCTGATCTTGTTGGTCCGGGTCCGCTCGGCCAGGTCCGCGACCCGCTTGGCGATGCCGCCCAGGTTGAGGTCACCGGCGTTGTGGATGACCGGCGTCAGCAGCCCACGCTCGGTGTCCACCGCGATGCCGAGGTGCTCGGCCTCCGGGTAGGTGATCGTGCCGCCGTCGAGATCCATCCGGGCGTTGACGATCGGGTACGTCTGCAGCGCCTCGATCGCCGCGAGCGCGAAGAACGGCAGGAAGGACAGCTTCACGCCGTGCCGCTGCACGAAGGAGTCCTTCGCCTGGGCGCGCAGCTTCGCGATCCGGGTGACGTCCACCTCGACCACGGTGGTGAGCTGCGCCATCTCGTGCAGCGACTCGTGCAGCCGGGTGGCGATCGCCTTGCGGATGCGCGGCAGCTTCTCGGTGGTGCCCCGCTTGCCGCTCGGCTGCGGCTTCGCGGCCGGCTTGGTCGCCGGCGCAGCCGCCGACGGCGCGGCCGCCGGGGCGGGAGCGGGAGCGGCCTTCGCCTTCTCGGCCGCCTCCAGCACGTCCTGCTTGCGGATCCGGCCACCCACGCCGGTGCCGTTCAGCGCGGCCAGGTCGACGCCGTGCTCGGCGGCCAGCTTGCGCACCAGCGGGGTCACGTACCCGGCGGCCTCCTCGCCGCCACCCGGTGCCGGCGCGGACGGGCGCGGCGGCGTCGAGGTCGAGGCGGCCGGCTGCGCGGCCTGCTCGGTCTTCGCCGGCTGCGCCGCGCTCTCGGTCTCCGCGGCGGGCTCGTTGTACGACATGCCCGGCGTCGGCTCCTCGACCTCCGGCGTCGGCGTCGGCTCGGCCTTCGGCGCCGGCTTGGCCTCCGCCTTCGGCTCGGCCTTCGGCTCGGGCTGCGCCGGGGCGGGGGCCGCACCGGCGACGCCGATGATCGCCAGGTCGGCGCCGACGGCGGCGGTCTCGTCCTCGGCGACCTTGATCTCCAGCACCGTGCCGGCGACCGGCGACGGGATCTCGGTGTCCACCTTGTCGGTGGAGACCTCCAGCAGCGGCTCGTCGACCTCGATGGTCTCGCCGACCTGCTTCAGCCAGCGGGTGACCGTACCCTCGGTGACGCTCTCGCCCAGCGCCGGCATCTTCACCGCGGTGCCCTCGCCCGACGAGGCGGCGGCCGGAGCCGGGGCCTCGGCCGGAGCCTCGTCCTGGGCCACCTCGTCGGCGGTGCCCTCGGCGGCGGCCGTCGGCTCGGCGGCCGGCTCGACCGACTCGGCCGGGGCCTGCTCCTGCTCCTGCGGGGCGGCCTCGCCACCGCCGGTCGACTCGCCCTCACCGGAGATGACGGCCAGCTCGCTGCCGACCTCGGCGGTCTCGTCCTCGCCGACCACGATCCGGCTCAGCACGCCCGCCGCGGGCGACGGGATCTCGGTGTCGACCTTGTCGGTCGAAACCTCGAGCAGGGGCTCGTCGACCTCGACCGTGTCGCCCTCCTGCTTGAGCCAGCGAGTGACGGTGCCCTCGGTGACGCTCTCGCCGAGCCGGGGCATGGTGACCGATACCGGCATTTTCTGAGACTCCTTCATTCCCCTGGTGGGATCTTCGCCCGTCGCCGGACGCCGCGGTTTGGATGATCAGGCGTGCGCGTGCAGCGGCTTGCCGGCGAGGGCCAGGTGCGCCTCGCCCAGGGCCTCGTTCTGGGTCGGGTGAGCGTGCACGAGCTGGGCGACCTCGGCCGGGTACGCCTCCCAGTTGTAGATGAGCTGCGCCTCACCGATCAGCTCGCCCACCCGGGCGCCGATCATGTGCACGCCGACCACCGGGCCGTCCTCGACCCGGACCAGCTTCACGAAGCCGGTGGTCTTGAGGATCTGGCTCTTGCCGTTGCCGCCCAGGTTGTAGTTGTACGTCTTGACCTTGTCGGCGCCGTACTGCTCCTTGGCCTTGGCCTCGGTGAGGCCCACCGAGGCCAGCTCCGGGTCGCAGTAGGTGACGCGCGGGATGCCGACCTCGTCGATCACGGCCGGGGTCTGCCCGGCGATCTCCTCGGCGACGAAGATGCCCTGCTGGAAGCCGCGGTGCGCGAGCTGGAGGCCGGGCACGATGTCGCCGACCGCGTAGACGTTCGGCACGCTGGTGCGCAGCCGCTCGTCGGTCAGCACGTAGCCGCGGTCCATCTTGACGCCCTGCTCCTCGTAGCCGAGGTTGGCGGTGTTCGGGCCGCGACCGACGGCGACGAGCAGCAGCTCGGCCTCGACGGTCTCGCCGCCCTGGATGGTCAGCTTGACGCCGCTCTCGGTCTTCTCGACCTTCTCGAACGGCTTGCCGACCTTAAAGTTGATCTTGCGCTTGCGGAACGCCCGCTCCAGCGCCTTCGACGACTCCTCGTCCTCGGCGGCGACCAGCCGGGGCAGCGCCTCGACGATCGTCACGTCCACCCCGAAGGACTTCCACACGCTGGCGAACTCGACACCGATCACCCCGCCACCGAGCACGATCACCGACGACGGCACCCGGTCCATGGTGAGCGCGTGGTCGCTGGTGATGATCCGCTCACCGTCGACCTCCAGGCCCGGCAGGCTCTTCGCGTACGAGCCGGAGGCCAGCACGATGTTGCGGCCGGTGTAGCGCTTGCCGTCCACCTCGACCACGTTCTTGCCGACCAGCTTGCCGTGGCCCTCGACGATGGTGATCGCCTTGTTGCCCTTCAGCATGCCCTGCAGACCCTTGTAGAGCCGGGCGATGACGCCGTCCTTGTACGCGTTGACCCCGGCCATGTCGATGCCGATCAGCTCGGCCTTCACGCCGAACTGCTCCGACTCACGGGCCTGGTCGGCGATCTCGGCCGCGTGCAGCAGCGCCTTCGTCGGGATGCAGCCGTTGTGCAGGCAGGTGCCCCCGAGCTTGCCCTTCTCGACCAGCGCGACCTTCAGGCCCAGCTGGACGGCGCGCAGCGCGGTCGCGTAGCCGCCGCTGCCACCTCCGAGAATGACAATGTCGAAGGTCGCTTCGTTCGGCTCGCTCACGTCCAACTCCCAGGTCGCGTCGCTGCATCGGGGGTCACGGGGATGTAACACGGACACACCCCACCTCGGTCATCTTGTCACCACTGAGCACAGGGTGCGTACTGAGGTGCCCAACGACACGTCATCGACACGTACCCTTGGCACCGTTGTCGATGACGCACGGTGGGGGAGAGATCGGGTGGGGTTGTTCCGGCGCCGCAAACAGACGGCTGTGCCGAGCCATGACCGGGCCGCCGATCGTGGCGATCTGGACCATCTGGAGAACTTCATCCGGAGTCGGCGTGGCGTCGAGGCGTTCATCGAGCCCCGGACGACGGTGACGGAGACCACGGTCATCCTGATCGCCGACGACGGCGAGTGGACCCGCCGGCGCATCGACGGCCCGGACGGGGCCCGGCGCTTCGCCCACCGGATGGGCATCCCGGTGTACGACGTCCGCCTGATGGGCTACCCGCAGCGGATGCGCGACTTCAACGAACGACGCAAACGTCGCCCCGAGCGCTACTGACAGCTGCGGAAGGGCCCCCTGCCAGCGCGGGAGGCCCTTCCGTGAGGCCCGTCAGCCGTTGGCGGCGACGTCCTCGACCAGCTGCACCAGCGTGCGGACCGGGACGCCGGTGCCGCCCTTGGTCCAGTAGCCGGTCGGCTCACCCGAGTGGTAACCCGGACCGGCGATGTCGATGTGCGCCCAGGCCACGTCGTCGGCCACGAACTCGCGCAGGAACACGCCGCCCTGCAACATGTGACCGGCCCGGTCCATCCCGGCGTTGACCTGCGAGATGTCCGCGACATCCGACTCCATGCCCTTGCGGACGTCGTCGGGCAGCGGCATCGGCCAGGCCGGCTCGCCGACCGAGTCGCCGACCACCTTCACCCGGTCGCACAGCTCCGGGGTGCCCATCACGCCGGCCACCCGCTTGCCCAGCGCGATGACCTGGCCACCGGTCAGGGTGGAGGTCTCGAACAGGTAGTCGGTGCCGTCCGCGCAGGCGCGGGCGATGGCGTCGCCCAGGATCATCCGGCCCTCGGCGTCGGTGTTGAGCACCTCGACCCGCTTGCCGTTGAACATGGTGATCACGTCACCCGGCCGGTAGCTCGTGCCCGACGGCATGTTCTCCGCCATCGGCAGGTACGCGCTGACCGCCACCGTCGGCTTCAGCGCGGCGATCGCCAGCATGGCCGCACCCACCGCGGCGGCGCCGGCCATGTCGGACTTCATCTCCCACATGCCCTGCGCCGGCTTGATCGAGATGCCGCCGGTGTCGAAGGTGATGCCCTTGCCCACCAGCGCGACCCGCTTGCCGTTGCCGCCGTCCTGCGGGGTGTAGGTCAACTTCACCAGCCGCGGCGGGGCCTCCGAGCCCTGCCCGACCGCGACGATGCCGCCGTACCCGCCGGCGGCCAGCGCCGCCTCGTCGAGCACCTCGACGCCGAGGCCGGCCTCACGGGCGGCGTCGGCGACCGCGTCGGCGAACGACGGCGGACGCAGCTCGTTCGGCGCGGTGTTCACCCAGTCCCGGCTGAGCCGGACCGCGCTCGCCACCGCCTGCGCCCGGGCGATCTCCGCCTGGGCGTCCGCGGCGCTCGCGTCCGGCACCGCGATGAGCACCTCGGCCACCGGCTCCCGCCGGGTCGGCTGGGGGCGGGTCTTGTAGCCGGCGAACCGGTACCCGCCGAGCAGCGCGCCCTCGGCGACCGCGCGCAGCTCGGCCGACGCGTCCGCGTCGTCCGGCAACGGCAGCGCCAGCGCGACCTTGGGCGCGCCGGCCAGGGCCCGGATCGCCGCACCGGCGGCCCGGCGCAGCGTCTCCGGGGCCGGGGCGGCACCCGACGGCTCCGGGCCGAGCCCGACCGCGGTGACCAGGGGGGCGGTCACGGTGCCCAGCGTGGCCAGCTTGATGACCTCACCCGGCCCACCGGTCGCGCCGAGCAGCGCGAGGGTCTCGGTCAGCTTGCCGTCGAACGCGGCGGCGATGCTCTCCGCGCCGCTGGCGAGCAGCAGGGTGCCGGCGAGGCCGCTGGTGGCGCCCTGCTCTCCGGTCTGACTGTGCACGCCGATCACGATCGCGTCGACGGCTAGCTCGGCCGGATCGGTGTCGACCAGGCTCAGGTTGGTGGTGCGGGGTGATGTCACTGAAGCTACTCCGGGCGGGCCGGGCCGGTCGCGTCGTCGCGTACCAGCGGTGAAGGTCTCCGGCGGAACCTACCCGCCGGACGTCATGGCTGTCCCGCCGACGGCGCCAGCGGGCTCCCGCCGATGCTAACCAGCCACGTTGACCCCGGTAAGTTGCCACCCATGACCGACGTGACCTCCGACGCCGCCGCGACCCGGCTGCGCCGTTCCCCACTGCACGAGCGGCACCTCGCCGCCGGAGCCAAGTTCGCCCCCTTCGGGGGCTGGGAGATGCCACTCGAGTACGCCGGTGGCGGCGTGCTCAAGGAACACACCGCGGTGCGTACGGCGGTCGGGGTCTTCGACGTGTCGCACCTGGGTAAGGCCCGGGTGAGCGGCCCCGGCGCGGCGGAGTTCGTGAACGCCTGCCTCAGCAACGACCTGGGCCGGATCGGTCCGGGCCGGGCGCAGTACACGCTCTGCTGCGACGACGCCACCGGCGGGGTGGTGGACGACATCATCGCCTACCTCTACGCCGACGACCACGTCTTCCTCATCCCGAACGCGGCGAACACCGCCGAGGTGGTGCGCCGGTTGCGCGCCGCCGCGCCCGCGCAGGTGACCGTCACCGACGAGCACGAGGCGTACGCGGTGCTGGCCGTGCAGGGCCCCCGCTCGGCCGAGTTGCTGGCCGCCCTGCGCCTGCCCACCGAGCACGGCTACATGAGCTTCTCCGCCGCGACCCTGGCCGGGGTGGAGCTGACCGTCTGCCGTACCGGCTACACCGGCGAGCTGGGCTACGAGCTGGTGGTGCCGGCGGAGCACGCGGTGGCCGTCTGGGACGAGCTCTTCGCCGTCGGCACGGCGTTCGAGCTGCGCGCCTGCGGGCTGGCCGCCCGCGACACGCTGCGTACCGAGATGGGTTACCCGCTGCACGGGCAGGACCTCTCCCTGGACATCAGCCCGGTGCAGGCCCGCTCCGGCTGGGCGGTCGGCTGGGACAAGCCGGCCTTCTGGGGCCGCGACGCGCTGCTCGCCGAGAAGGCCGCCGGTCCCCGACGTACGCTGCGCGGTCTGGTGGCGGTCGACCGGGCCATCCCGCGGCCCGGCATGACCCTGCACGTCGGCGACACCCAGGTCGGCCAGGTGACCAGCGGCACCTTCTCGCCAACCCGTAAGCAGGGCATCGCGCTGGCGTTGCTGAACACCGACGCCAACCTCGCCGACGGCGACCAGGTCGAGATCGACATCCGAGGCCGCCGCGCCCCCCTGACCCTGACCAAGCCCCCCTTCGTAACCCCCTCGGTGAAGTAACCCCCGAGCCCGTTCCGGTGATCAAGAGGTTTGCGTCACGTCCGGACGGAATTCCGACGCAAACCTCTTGATCGACTGGCGAGCGAGGTCAGCGCGAGGGGGTGGGGGGTTCGCCGGAGTCGAGGACTGCCTGGGTCCAGCCGCCCTCGATGACGCCGGTGGCGTCCAGGACGGCCCAGTCGACCACGTCGGACGTCTCCACCACCACCGGAGCGCCGATGCGCACGCTCTGGTCGGTGTTGGCGTCGCTGGCGCTCACGCCGACGATGCGCTCCGGGGCCTCCCACGAGGTCACCCCGGCCCAGACGTACTCCGGCCCGTCGTCGCCGGGCAGGCCGTACTTCACCACCAGCTGCGACTCGGTGGGCAGCTGGCCGGCGACGAACCGGGCCCGCGCGTCACCCAGCGCGGCCCGGGCGGTGGCGACCGCACGGCTCATCGCGTCGCCCGAGCGGGCGTAGCGCACGTCCGGCTGGATCCCGGCGAACAGCGTCGCGCAGGCGGCGGCGTAGTAGCGCCCGTCCGGGCCGGGGTGCCCGGCCGGCGGACGCAGACTGAGGAACGAGTCGGCCTCCGGGTCGGTCGCCGGGTCCAGTTCCAGGCGCAGCAGCACCGGGGCGGTGGCGCCGTGCTGCTCCGGGTTGCCGTACGCCACCGCGATGTCGTGCCCGGTGACCGTGGCCAGCACCGGCAGCTGCACGAACGCCGGCACCTCCTCGCCGGTGAGCCCGTCGGTCCAGTCCCGCAGCAGCCGTCGGGCCGCCCCGGTCATCACCGCGCCCCAGGCGCGGGTGAGATGGTCGGGCACACCCTGGGTCTGCAACTCCAGCAGACCGAAACGCCGCAACCCCTTCGTGGTGAACCACAGACCCTCGGTGTCCGAGGAGTACGGCACCAGCACCCAGTCGACCAGCCGAATGCGGCCCTGCTCGTCGGGGAGGGAGCGCAGCGCGGTCGCCGGGTCGAGGAACTGGAGACCGAAGACGTCCACCACGTCGCTGCCGACGGACTCCGCCACCGCCGCCGCGACCGCCCGGGCGGCCCACTCGTGCGCGGGCGGCCAGCCGGGCCGGTACTCGGCCTGCACCACCACCAGGTGCGTCGCCGCCGCCAACCGGGCCAGCTGCTCCTCGGTGGCGCCGAACGCGGTGAGCAGGTCCGGCGGCAGCGCGGGGAACTCGGCGATCGGCCGGGTGTCGACGCTCATCAGCGGACTGTCGAGCATCTGCCGGGCCAACCCGTGCACCGGCTCGGCCAGTCGGCCGGTCAGGGCCGCCACCGCCGTCTTCGCGCTGACCTTCGGCAGCCCCACCATCGGCACCAGGTAGGTCGCGCTGAGCGACTCCGGCACCGGTACGGGCAGGAAGTCGTCCGTGATGAGCATGCTGGGTCCCCCGGTGGGCCGCGCCGGTGTTGTCGAGCCGAACGCTACCCGGCCCGCCGTGCCCGGTTCAGCCGGACAGCACCAGACCCAGGTAGACCAGCGTGGTGACCACCTCGACGGTCGCGCCCAGCACGTCGCCGGTGATGCCGCCGAGTCGGCGTACCACGTGGGTGAGCAGCGCCAGCGCGACGGCGATCGCGGCGACGACGGCCAGTGGCCCCTGCCACGGGCGGCCCGGCACCGCGGGCACCGCCAGCAGCACGACGGCGAGGCCGCCGGCGGCCAGGGCCACCGGGCCGACCGTGCCGGCCACCAGGGCGCCCAACCCGTCCGGCCGGGCCGCCGGCACCGACCGCCGGCAGGCCAGCGTGACGCCGAACCGCCCGGCCGCGGTCGCCGCGACCACCGCCGCGAGGCACGCCGGCCAGGACCGTCCGGCCAGGTCGGCGAGCGCCGCCGCCTGCACCAGCAGTACGACCACCAGGGCGACCACCCCGAACGGGCCGACGTCCGGCTTCTTCATGATCTCCAGGGCGGCGGCTCCCCGTCGGTACGAGCCGAGCGCGTCCACGGTGTCGGCCAGCCCGTCCAGGTGCAGCCCCCGGGTGAGCAGCGCGGCGGCGCCGACGGTCACGCCCGCCGCCACCAGCGGGGGAGCGAGCCCGGCGGCCAGCAGCAGCACACCGGTCAGCAGGGCGCCGAGCAACGCGCCGACCACCGGGGCGAGGGCCATCGCGGTGCCGGCGACCGGGCGATCGATCCGCCCGGCCCGCACCGGCAGCGTGGTGAACGTGGTGACCGCCAGCCGGGCTCCCGCGAGGAGCCGCGACTCAGCCGGCACGCCAGCCCGACGCCGGCTGCTCGTCCGCCCCGGTGCTGGCCGGGCCCGGCCCGGCCGGCTCCGGCTCGGCGAAGTCCGGCTCGCCGAAATTGGGCTCGACGTCGGGTGCCGGGAGCGTCGGGTCGGCGTAACCCGGGTCGGTGGACTCCGGCTCATCGCCGGCCGGGTCGGTGTCGCCGCCGCCGAGCGACGGGTGGACCGGCAGCGCGGCGGACAGCGCCAGCACCGAGCGCAGCAGCGGGAGCGCCACCAGCGCGTTCGCGCCCTCGCCGAGATCCAGCCGCAGGTCGAGCAGCGGGGTGAGGCCCAGCACGTCGGCGGCGAGCCGCACGGCCGGGTGCCCGCCGTGGTCGGCCAGCAGGCACCAGTGCCGGGCCTGCCCGGCCAGGTCACGGCTCACCATGCCGGCCGCCACCCCGACCGGCCCGTCGAGCAGCACCGGCACCCGGCGGGCGGTGGCGCCGAGCAGCACGCCGGTGGCCACGGCCACGTCGCCGCCGCCCAGCTCGGCGAGGATGTCCTTGGCGCCGCGGGACGAGCGGCGGGTGCGGTGCAACGCGTCACGTACCGCCGCGCAGCGGATCATCCACGCCGCGTCGTCGATCTCACCGGAGTCGGTGATCACCCGGCCCAGCACGCCGGGCGGCTCCGCGCCCGCGGTCGCCGCGAGCACCGCGGCGGCCGCCGCCTCGGTGCCGGCGCCGCACGCCCCGAGCACCAGCAGTTGTACGCCGGCGTCGGCGGCCTGCTCGGCCAACCGCCAGCCGTAGCGCAGCGCGGAGTCCACCTGCTCCAACGGCAGCGCCGGTTCGTTCTCCATGGCTGCGGAGGCCGGGGTGTCCACCACCTGGAGACTGGCGCCGCTCTCGGCGGCCAGCCGGGCCAACGCGCCCCGGCCGGCGCGGGCCTGCGCGGCCCGGCGCGCCGACTCACCGGCGACGGTGCCGGCCGACGCTCCGCCCGCGTGGTCGCCGCGCAGCAGCAGCACCCGCACCGAGCCCCAGGCGGCCGGGGTCGAGGTGCCCTGGGTGGCGGCGGCGAAGCCGACCACCCGGTCCAGCACGCCCAGCCCGGCGCCCGGCACGTCTAGCGTGGCCAGTCGGTCCACCGCCTGCGGGCCCGCGTACTCGTCGGGCATCGGCAACTCCATGCCGGGCTGGATGACCAGCCCGGTGGCCACCATCGGCAGCGCCATGGTGGGTGCGGCCCACGGGTTGCCCGGCTCCTGGGTCGGCACGGCCGGCGGCGTGTGGGTGAGCACGTCGGGCAGTTGCACCTCGGGGGTGGGCTCGGCGTCGGCCAGGCCCGCCACCACCGGTGCGGTGGCGGCGGCGGTCGGCCCGGTGGCGGTCGCGGAAGCGGTCGGCTCGGTCGCGGTGGTGACCGGCTTGAGCCAGACCGGCTGACCGGCGACGACCAGCGCCACCGCGTCGCAGGCGTCGGCGACCGCGCGGTTGGCCGCGCCCAACGCGTCGGTGAACGCCCGGCCCAGCGGCGTCGTCGGCACCAGCGAGAGCCCCACCTCGGGGCTTACCAGCACCACCCGGGCGGCGCAGCCCCGGATCGCCTCGGCCAGCTCGGCGATCGTCGCCACGTCGTCGGCGGGCTGGTGGTCCGGGTCGAGCAGCACCGTCACCCAGCCGCCCAGATCGTCGACGAGCAGCGTCTCGTTGGGCTCGGCGGACGCGAGCACGTCGGCCAACCGGCGCGGGTCCTCGGTGGTCTCCTCGGTGGTCCAGCTGCCCGGTCGCCGGGCGCGGTGCTTCGCCAACCGGGTCGCCCACTCGGTGTCCTCGGGGTCGCCCTCTGGCGCGGTGGCGACGTAGCGGACCACCGGCGCGTCGGTGACCAGGGACTCGGCGAACTCGGACTTGCCGGACCGGATACCGCCGAGCACCAGGACCGTGTTCCACCCGTCTACGGACATGCCCGTACCTTAAGGCCGCCCGGGGTCGCGGTGCCTGCCGGCCCGGTGCTCGCCGTCGTTCAGTCGCAGTGTTCGAATCCGCTGCCGTAGCTGACCCCGCCGGTCGAGCCGCCCCACTTCACGCACGTCCCGGCGGCGTTGGCCCGGACCGGCCCGGCGTAGTAGTCGAACGACCCGCTGTCGGTGCCGCGGGCCTTGCCCTGCACCTCCAGGTACGCCGAGACCGCCGACTTCGCGCCGACCGCGGTGTCCTTGAGGGTGACCACGCAGTTGGTGCCGGTGCCCGCGTGGTAGAGCAGGAAGACGCGGCCCTTGCGCTGCCCGTCACCGCCGGTCAGCGTTGCCGAGTCGATCACCTGGTAGCCGCTGCCGCACGCCTGCGCGGCCGTGTACGGGTTGGGCCGGCTGGACGGGGTACGGCTGGGCGTCGGTCGGCTGCTGGCCGTACCGGTCGGCGCGCCGCCCGGCACCGCGCTGCGGTCGGGGTCGCCACCGGCCGTCGGGTCGGCGGGAGATCCGGTCGGGCCGGCCGTCGCGGTGCGGGTGGCACCCGGCGTGCCGCTGGGCCGGGGCCCGGTGGTGGTCGTGTCAGCGCCCGGCAGCAGGGCGTCGCTGGCTGCCGCCGACTCGCCGGCCAGCGCGGGCGGCCGATTCGGGTCCGTGCCGCCCGGTGTGGTCTCCGGCCGCAGCGCGCTCACCGCGACCGCGACGACCAGCGCGACGAGCACGACCGCGCCCGCCCCGATCAGCAGTGGCCGGCGGCGGTCCGGCCCAGCGGCCCCGAGCGCGTCCTCCCGGGTCGGTTTCGGCTCGGTCGTCGGTTCGGCCGCGACGTTCGCCGCCGGGCGCAGCGGCGCGGGCGCCGGCCCCGCCGGTGGCGAAGCGGCGACCGGCGGGGTGGGCGCCGGGACGGCGGGAGTGGCGGGGTCCGGGACGGCGCCCGGGGCGGGAGCGGCCAACGCCCACGGTGGGCGGGCGGAGACCGGGATGCTCGCCAGGGTCGCGTCGCGGGCGTCGGCGGCGGCAGCGGCCAACTCAGCGGCGCTGCCGAACCGTTCCTCCGGACGCTTGGCAAGCGCGCGGGCGACCACGGCGGCGACCGCCGGTGGGGTGTCCGCCGGCAGCGCCGCCGGGTCCTCCTGGGCGTGCCGGAGCGCCACCGCGAGCGGGTTGTCCCCGTGGAAGGGCGGCTGCCCGGCAAGGCAGAAGTACGCCACCGCGCCGAGCGCGTAGATGTCGGTGGCGGCCGAGACCGGCTGCCCGGTGGCCTGCTCGGGGGACATGTACGAGGCGGTGCCGAGCACCATGTTCGCGGCGGTGAGCCCGGCCATGTTGCGGGACCGGGCGATGCCGAAGTCGACGAGCACCACCCTGCCGTCGGCCTTGACCAGCAGATTGCCCGGCTTCACGTCGCGGTGCACGATGCCGGCGAGGTGGGCGGTGTGCAGCGCGTCCGCCGCCTGGGCCAGCACCGACATGGTGCTGGCCGGGTCCAACCGCCCCACCGTGCGCACCCGGGCGGACAACGGCTCGCCCTCGACGTACTCCATGACCAGGTAGTCGACCTGGCTGCCGTCGTCGAGCACCGACTGCCCCACGTCGTGCACCGGCACCACGCCGGGATGACGCAGCGCGGCCAGCATCCGCGCCTCGGCCCGGAACCGGGCGGTGAACTCCGGATCGGCGACCAGCGACGGCAGCAGCACCTTCACCGCGACCTCGCGTTCCAGCAGCACGTCCGTGCCGCGCCAGACCGCGCCCATCCCACCCGTCGCCACCCGCTCGCCCAGCCGGTACCGGTCGCCGAGCAGAACTCCCCGTGTCAACACCGGGCCCACCGTACCGGCCGGCGTCGATCGGATTGATCCACCCCGGGGTGTCCGGCCGGGGCGAGCGAGCGGCCGTTGCGCGCCGGGCCGACTACGCTGGCGAGGGTTCGTCCCACGGGGACTTCAGCGGCGAGGGGAGACGCGGCATGGCGTGGAGCTGGCGGTACGAGGGCACGGACGGCCAGACGGTCGAGGGACCGGCGGAGTCGTTCGGCAGCCAGGCCGACGCCGAATCCTGGATCGGTCAGACCTGGCGGGAGCTCGCGGCGTCCGGCGTCACCTCGGTCGCGCTCGTGGAGGACGACCGGGTGGAGTACCGGATGAGCCTGCTGCCCACGGCCGAGTGATGGCCTACGACCGGCCGGCCGGCGACGGGTTGGTCCTCGGCGTCCCCAAGGCGGCGTTCCGGCCCAGCCCGGTCTTCCTCGGCCTGGTCGCCCTCTTCGCGGTCACCGGGGTGCTGGCCTGGAACGGGTACGGCAACGTCCGGTTCAACGTGTTCCTCTTCGTGGTGTCCGGCTGGCTGGTGTCGCTCTGCCTGCACGAGTACGCCCACGCCGTGGTGGCCTACCGGGCCGGCGACCGGGACATCGCCCACCGGGGCTACCTGACGCTCAACCCGTTCAAGTACACCCACCCGCTGTTGTCGATCGTGTTGCCGGTGGTGGTGGTGCTGCTCGGCGGCATCGGCCTGCCCGGCGGCGCGGTCTGGGTGGACCGGCACGCCATCCCGGGACGCCTGCGACACACCCTGGTCAGCCTCGCCGGCCCGGCGACCAACGTGCTGTTCACGCTGGTGCTGGTCGCTGCGGTGCGGCTCGGCACCTCGTCGGGTGGTCCGGTGGAGTTCTGGGCCGGGGTGGCGCTGCTCGCCTTCCTCCAGCTCACCGCCAGTGTGCTGAACCTGCTGCCGGTGCCCGGCCTGGACGGCGGCAACATGATCCAGCCGTGGCTCAACCCGCAGTGGCGCAAGATGTACGACCTGTTCGCGCCGTACGGCTTCATCCTGCTCTTCGCGTTGCTGTGGAACCCGCGCATCGGCGGCTGGTTCTTCGACGCGGTCTTCGCGGTCGGTGACCTGCTCGGTCTGCCCTCGTGGCTCTACGCCACCGGCCTGGAGCTGATCCGGTTCTGGCAGGGCTGACCTGAGCTGGGCTGACCGGCCCGGCCGGCGTGCAACACCCACGCCGGCCGGACCGCAACGGCGTCAGGGCCGCTGCGCGGGGGACTCGGTCTTCGCCGCGTCCCGCTCGACGATCGGCTCGACGACGTCGTCGATCGCCTTGAGCAGGTCGGCGTCGAGCTTCACCCCGGCCGCCTTCACGTTGTCGTGCACCTGCTCGGGGCGGGACGCACCGATGATCGCCGACGAGACGTTCGGGTTCTGTAGCACCCACGCCACGGCGAGCTGGGCCATGCTGAGCCCGGCCTGCTCGGCGAGGGGCTTGAGCTGCTGGACCCGGGTGAGCACGTCGTCGTTCATGAACCGGGCGATGAAGTTCGCGCCCGACTTCTCGTCGGTGGCGCGGGAGCCGGCCGGCGGCGGCTGACCCGGCAGGTACTTGCCGGAGAGCACGCCCTGCGCCATCGGCGACCAGACGATCTGCCCGATGCCCAGCTCCTCGCTGGCCGGAATGACCTCGGCCTCGATGACCCGCCAGAGCAGCGAGTACTGCGGCTGGTTGGAGACCAGCGGGATGTGCAGCTCCCGGGCGAGCGGGTGAGCGGCGCGCAGCTGCGCGGCGGTCCACTCGGAGACGCCGATGTAGTGCGCCTTGCCGGAGTGCACGACGTCGGCGAACGCCTCCATCGTCTCTTCCAGCGGGGTGCTGCCGTCGTAGCGGTGGGCCTGGTAGAGGTCCACGTAGTCGGTGCGCAGTCGGCGCAGCGACCCGTTGATCGACTCCATGATGTGCTTGCGGGACAGGCCGCGGTCGTTGCGGCCGGGGCCGGTCGGCCAGTAGACCTTGGTGAAGATTTCGAGGCCCTCGCGGCGCTCGTTCTGCAACGCCCGGCCGAGCACGTCCTCGGCCCGGGTGCCGGCGTACACGTCGGCGGTGTCGAAGGTCGTGATGCCCGCGTCCAGCGCGGCCCGGACGCAGGCGAACGCGGCGTCCTCTTCGACCTGCGAACCGTGGGTGATCCAGTTGCCGTACGAGATCTCGCTGACCAGCAGGCCGGAACGGCCCAGGTGTCGGAATTCCATGTACCGACCCTAGCTCCAGTGGATCACCGTGGCGACTGTCGACTCAGAGCACCGGATTGGCGTCGGTGAGTAACCGGTCGATCTCCGCCAGCACCTCGGCGCGGTCGCGGTGCACCTGGTCGATCAACGGCTCGCCGCGCCGGTCCAGAGCGCCCCACCGTCCGCTGCCGCTCGCCACCAGGAACGCCACCGGGTGGATGACCAGCATCGGGTGCGTCGGCGGGACCAACACCGCGCCGGTGCGGTCCACCACACCGCGCCGACCGGCCACGTCGACCACGGCCAACCCCTCGTCGGTGAAACCGTCGATCTGCTGGCCGTCGGCCAACTCGGTCACGAAGCCGTGGTAGCGGGTCGGCACGACGATCCGGCCGGTCCGGTCGACCGCCCCCCACCCCTCGCGTCGCACCGCGGCCAGCCCGCGCCGGAACGGTCGTACCTCGGCGTAGTTGGGTGCGACCTGCACCGCGCCGGTCGCGTCGATCGCCGTCCAACCGCCCTCGCCGACCACCCAGGCCAGGCCGTCGCTGAACGGGTGCGCGACCCGGAACGAGGGCGGGATCACCGTCGTACCCAACAGGTTGATCAGCGACCAGCGGTCGGTGTCCGGCCGGCGGACCCAGGCCAACCCGTCGTGGAAGGGCTGCGCCTCCGCGTACCGGGCGGGGATGACCAGGTCGCCGTCCTGGCTGGTGTAACCCCACAGCGGCCCGTCCCGCTCCGGCAGCGGGGGTCGGTCCCGGTCGAGCACCTCGTCCCGACTGCGGGGGTACGGCCCGAAGCCATCCGCCGTGGCCCGGGCGGTGACCGCGTCGAGGGCCACCCGGACCCGGTCCAACAGTTCGGCGTCACCGGCGCCGCGCAGGTCGAGCGCCTTCTCGAAGTGCTGGCAGGCTTCCATGAGCCGTCCCTGGTCGTAACACGACCGCCCGGCGTGCTCGTGCAGCGCGGCCCGCAACCGGTCGGGCAACTCGATCGAGTTGGCCTGGGCGAAGAGCTGGTCCGCCTCGGCGAAGTCGCCGCGCCAACGCAGCACGTGGGCCAACCGGGCCTGGGCCAGCGCGGTCCGGCGCAGCTCGCCGGTGGCTTCGGCGTAGGTGAGGGCGAGCCGACCATCGGCCAGCGCGTCGTCCAGGTCGCCGAGAATGCGCGAGGCCACCGCCCGCAGGCTGAGCAGCCGCGCCCGCGCCCGGTTGTCGATCGCCGAGCCCAACTTCTCGGTCAACCGCCGCCGGATGGCCCGCAGGTCGTCCGGCTCCGTCAGATCCTCGCGCAGGGTGACCGGGTCCAACCGCCAGCGGTACGCGGCCAGAACCTGCTCCGGGTCGCCCGGATCGGCCAGCGACGGGCGGGTCACCACCGGCGGAGCCTCGTCGGGTGGCGTGGGCTCCGACGTGTGCTCCTCGTCCGAACCGCTCCTGGGTTCGGGAACGGCCGAGGCGGGCGGCCCAGAGGCCGGCACCGTCGCCGCTGGTGGTGCGGAGACGGGTGTGGTCGCGGAGACGGGTGCTGCGGTCGACGCCGGTGGTGCGGAGACGGGTGCTGCGGTCGACGCCGGTGGTGCGGAGACGGGTGCTGCGGTCGACGCCGGTGGTGCGGAGACGGGCGCCTCGGCCGACGCCGGTGGCGAGGAGACGGGCGCTGTGGTGGGTGGTGGGACCGGTGTCGGGGAAGCGGCGGGGGGCGGTGTGGGCATCGCTGGCGGTGCGGAGACGGGTGTGGTGGTCGACGCCGGTGGCGCGGAGACGGGTGCCTCGGCCGAGGCCGGGGGTGCGGAGACGGGCGCTGTGGTGGGTGGTGGGACCGGTGTCGGGGGAGCGGCGGGGGGCGGTGCGGGTATCGCTGGTGGCGCGGAGACGGGTGTGGTGGTCGACGTTGGCGGTGCCGAGACGGGCGGTGCCGAGACAGGCTGGTCCGCGTCGTCGACCGTTGCGGGCGGCTCAGCGTCGACCGACCACTCGTCGTCTCGCGCCCCATTCGTCAGGGCCGGGCTCGGATCATCGGCCACGACCGACCAGGGGTCGTCCGGCGCGGCCTCGTCCGCCAGATCGTGTTCGACCGGATCGGCGTCCTCGATGGGCGCGGCGGTGGCGGGCAGCTCGTCAACGTCGGCCTGGTGGTGGGACATCGCGGTATCAGGGATTCCGGAGACGGGCCGACTGCCCTGCGCCGATGCCGTTTCGGAAGCTGGTGGTGCGTCGTCGTCCAGGTCGTCCGCCCAGCTGCGGGGTGCGCCGGAGATCGGGTGGGTGGGTGGTGCGGAGACCGGGGCGAAGAGATCGTCTGGTGTGGACTCGTCGGTGACGTCGAGGTCGCTGTCGGCCCCGGGTGCCGACAGCTCCGGGTCCGCTGTGGCCGGCGGCGTGAACAGGTCGGGGTCGCCGGTGGTCGACTCGTCGTCGGCCGGGTCGACCGGGTGCTGCTCCTTAGCCGCGCCCTGGTCGGCCTCGGCCGGCTGGGCGGGGCTGAACCATGCTTCCGGCCCTCGCGTGCCCGGGGCCTGGTCCGGCTCGGCCAGGGGCGTCGCCGGCTCCTCCGAGGGCGGTGGGGGGACGTAGCGACGCGGCGTACCAGGGGCCAGCGGAAGCGTCGGCGCGGCGTTGTCGGCCGGCGGCTGTGGAGCGGCAGGGGCCGGGGCGGCCGGGGTGGCAGGAGCCGGCGCGGTAGGGGCCGGCGCGGTAGGGGCCGGCGTCGGGGGTGTCGGGGCGGGGCGGGTCACCGGTGGGTTCGGCACCTGCCAGGTGGGCGGCGGTGCCACCGGCGGGCGGGCGTCGGCCGCCGGGGTCAACCGCTGCGGCGGGTACGGGCGCTGCGGCGCTGCCGGGCGTTCCGGCGCAGCTGGGCGGTCCGACGAGTGCGGGCGCTCTGCGGGGTGTGGGTGGTCCGGCGAGTGCGAGCGGTCCGGGGAGAGGTCGCGCCGCTGGTCCGCCGGGCGGGCTCCGGTGTCCGGCCCGGAGTAACGCGGCGGTGCGGCAGGGTGCGCCCGGGCCGCCGGTGGCGGTTCGGCCAGCGGCCGGTGACCCGATGCCGGCGGGGCATCCGACCGCTCGTCCGGGCCGGGCGGGTCCACCGGCGCGGGCAGGTACTCCAGCCGCAGGCGCGCGGCAGGCGGTCCCGAGATGGGCCGGTCGGAGGCGGGCGACACCGGTGCGGGCGACACCGGTCGGTCCCAATCGCGGGTGGCGGGGGAGACGGGTGCCGACGACACCGGCCGCTGCGGGGAGGCCGGCGATACCGGTGCGGCCGACACCGGTCGGTCCCAATTGCGGGTGGTGGGCGGGACGGGTGCCGACGACACCGGCCGCTGCGGGGAGGCCGGCGAGATCGGGGCGGCGGACACCGGTCGGTTCCAGCCGGGTGCGGCGGGCGACACCGGTCGCTCCGGGGACACCGGTGGGACCGGCATCGAACGACCGGACGCGGGCGGAGCCGCAGCCGGGCGTACCGGCCGCTCGTCGTACCGCGTGGGGCCGGCCGCCGGTCGCTCGTCGGGGCGGGCGGCCGGGCGGGACGGGACACCGGGCTCGGCGCCGCGGTACGGGTCCGTGGTGCGGTGCGGGTCCGTGGTTCGGTACGGGTCCGTGGTGCGGTGCGGGTCCGGGCGGTGGCTTGGCTCCCGGGTGCGGTCCCCGGTGCGGTCCTGGCGCACCGGCCCCGGGGGTGGCCAGGGCAGACTGCCGTCCGGCCGTTGGCCCGACTGCGGCCGGGGCTCGCGGTACGCGTCCTCGCGAGGCGCGTCCTCGCGGTAGCCGTTCTCGCGGTACGCGTCCGGGCGGGCCTGCTCGCGGGGGCGCCGGTCCGGGTACGCCTCGGCGCGGGCCGCCGCCTCGCGGGGCTGCTGCCAGTGGGAGTCGGTGTCGGGCCGCCGCCGGTCGTCGTCGAGGCGGGGCTGCTCGGGCAGGTCCGGCTCGGGTTGCCGCCGCCGTCCTCCGTTGGGTGCCGGCGCCGGGCCGACACCCTCGTCCGCGCGGTAGCGCGGCTCCGGGCGGCGCAGGTCGTCGACGGCCCGGTCCGGGTATGCGTCCGGGCGGTACCGCGTGCGGCCGTCCACGGGGGCCCACGGGTCGGCGCCGTCGGCGGGCCGGCCGTCGTGCTCACGGGTGGGTCGGTTGCCGTACCCGTCGCCGGGGGGCCGCTCGTAGCCGGCAGCCGGTCGCTCCTGCGTGCGCCGACGCGGTGTGTCGTTCGGCTCTGGCACCCAGCCGGGTTCGGGCCGGGGCGCGGGGGAGACCGGCGGCGTGCCCCGGTAGACCCGGTCCCGCTCGGCGGGCTCCTGGCGGGGTCGGCGGCTGTCGTACCGCTCCGGGCTGCCCTGGTCGCGGTGCCAGGCGGCTTCCCGCGCGGGTCCCCGCTCGTCCGCCGGACGTCGGTCGGACCAGGCGGTACGGCGATCCGACTCGGGGGACCGGCGCTCCTCGCGGCGGGGTGGCTCGGGCAGCGGTCGACGGTACGGCTCGTGGTCGTAGTGGCGGGAGTCGGCCGGGTCGGGCCGGCCGTAGCCGGACGGGTCGGACGCGCGCTCCTCGCCTCGGGACCGGCCGTAGACCGGTGTCTCGCCCGGCTCGTCGTCCACCCAGGATCGACCGGAAGGCGCCTGTTCCGCCAGCGGTTCGTCGGACCACGAGCGGCCGAGGTACGTGCCGTCCGGGCGGGTGGGAGCGAGCGGCGGCACCTCGGCGCGGCCGGTCACCGTCGCCCGGCCGCGTGGTGGCGGCTGGTGGGTGGTGCCGATGTCGCCGGGGTAGCGCTGGCCGGGGAACTGGGGGTGCCACTCGGTGGTCGGTTCGACCACCCAGGACGGTTCGTTCGGGTCTGGCCACCGGTCGTTGTAGCGGCCGTTCATCCGTCGAGCCCGTCGCCACACCCGGCCGCTGGGCCGCTTCTCGCCGGGGGTGAGCTGTCCGCAGCCGGGTTCGGGTGACCTCCGGGCGTCCGGTCGCCGCCTGCCACGCCCCGGTGGCCGGCTCGCGTCCGCTCGCTCACGCGTTGTCACCTCGTTGCAAATTGTCGCGCTGGGGCCTCACGTGCCGGTCAGGTCGCCGTTCGGGCTGGCCGTGGCTGCGGATGGAGGGTAACGGCGTGGGCTCGCTCACCGCCACTGTGGCGCCGCCCACCGGCGCAAACGTTATCCCATTGGTTTCGGACATTTGGTCCTATAACCGAATCTGACCTCGACCATACCGCACCCGCCGACCAGCCGGATCGGGCGGGATCGTCGCGCTCGGTCAGGGGTGCTCCATGATGAGGACGGCGAAGGTGCCGGGAGCGAGGGCCTCGTAGCGATGGGGGGCGTCGCCGGGAAAGGTGGCGTAGTCGCCGGGGTCGAGGTCGACCGGCGCCGTCTCGGGCCCGGCCCGTAGCCGGCCGGCGGCGACCACCACGTGTTCGATGCTGCGCGGGGTGTGGCCGTGGCCGGTTCGCACCGCGCCCGGTTCCAGCCTGATCAGGTAGACGTCGCGGCGCAGGTGCGCCGCGCCGGCGCTGAGCAGTGTTCCGCTGAAGTCGGCCTGCTCGGAGCGGACCTGCGGCCCGTCGCCCGACCGGATCACCCGTACGCCGTCGTCGACCGGCTCGACCAGCCGGCTGAACGGCACGCCGAGTGCGACACCCAGCGCCCAGAGCGTCTCCACACTGGGGTTGCCGATGCCCGACTCCAGTTGGGAGAGGGTGGACTTGGCCACCCCGGCTCGGCGGGCCAGCTCGGTCAGCGAGATGCCGACGCGTTCCCGCTCCCGGCGCAGGGCGGCGGCGATGGTGGCCAGCGGGGCAGCCGGTTCCGAAGGCATGCCTTCGCTCCATTGGATCGAACGTTCGGTCTGACGAACAACGACAACGTGTTCAGCATGATGAACGCACGGCACGATCCGCGCAGTTACCGCGAAACTGCTGCCCCCGGTACGGCTGGGGCAGCAGTTTCGGCGCTGGTGCGTGGTGGTGGCGGGTCAGACCTTGTCGCCCAGATTGACCTGGGGAGCCGGAGCGCGCATCCGCCGGAAGGTGATCGACCGCATGACCGCGTAGAGGTAGAGCGAGCCCATCCGCTGGTCGGTCTTCGGGAAGCGTTCCCGGACCAGCTTGCTGATCTTGCGGCAGATCAGCACCGAGTCGACCACCACACCCAGCGCCAGCACGCCCCAGAGCACGTTGGAGATCAGCCGGACCGGCGCCGGCATGGCGGCGTTCGACCCGAGCAGCACGATCAGCGCGCCACCGAAGAACCAGGTGCCGACGGTACGCCGGGAGTCGACCACGTTGCGGGCCAGCAGCCGCTCCGGGCCACGGTCGCGGGGGCCGCCCTCGCGGCGGAACTCCGACGCGGCCTCGGCGCGCAGTTGGCGCCGGCGCTCCCGCTCCTCCTCCTTGGTGAGGGGGCGGCTCGGGCCGGCCGGGCGGCGACCGGCGGTCGGCCGCTTGGGCGTCTCCCGACCCTTGGCCGGGGTGTAACCCCGGGGACGCTCGGCGGTCTCCTCGGGGGTCACCGAGGTGACGGCCTCGTCGACGAGGTCGGTGGACTTGCGGCGAAAGAGCGACGGCACGCGGCAAGGGTAGCCAACGCGCCGCGCCCGCTGCACATCGCGGTGCAACAGGCCGACGGCTCCGGGTCACGGCGCGCGAGGACGCGCCGTGACCCGGAGCCGTCGTAGCGGAGGGTGTACGGGATTACGGGCGCTCGGCGTGCGCGCCCAGGTCGGCGAGCTTCGCCTCGAAGTCCTCGTAACCCCGGTTGATCAGGTCGACGCCGTACACCCGGGAGGTGCCCTCGGCCGCGAGCGCCGCGATCAGGTGGCTGAACCCGGCCCGCAGGTCCGGGATGACCAGGTCGGCGGCGTGCAGCTTGCTCGGCCCGGCGATCACCGCGGAGTGCTTGAAGTTGCGCCGGCCGAAGCGGCACGGGGTGCCGCCGAGGCAGTCCCGGTAGACCTGGATGTTGGCGCCCATCGAGTTGAGCGCCTCGGTGTAGCCGAGCCGCTGCTCGTAGACCGTCTCGTGGACGATCGACAGGCCACGGGCCTGGGTGAGCGCCACGACCAACGGCTGCTGCCAGTCGGTCATGAAGCCGGGGTGCACGTCGGTCTCCAACGCCACGGCGTTCAGCTCGCCGCCCGGGTGCCAGAAGCGGATGCCGCCCTCCTGGCCGGGGTCGCCCAGCTTCGGTGCGCGGG
The DNA here is from genome assembly GCF_040675155.1 of Micromonospora sp. NPDC049645. Taxonomy (NCBI): domain Bacteria; kingdom Bacillati; phylum Actinomycetota; class Actinomycetes; order Micromonosporales; family Micromonosporaceae; genus Micromonospora; species Micromonospora sp. NPDC049645. Next base: position 257,744 of record NZ_JBFAOI010000008.1, on the reverse strand, counting down.
CGTCGGTGACCTCGTACTCACCGCCGACCGACCGGAAGATGTTCAGGAAGGTCATCATGTCGGCCTGCTGCGCGCCCAGCACCTCGACGTGACCACGGGTCGCCAGGGCGGCGGCCGCCCAGCTCGCCGCCTCGATCCGGTCCGGGATCGGCCGGTGGGTGTAGCCGTGCAGCTTCGGCACGCCCTGGATCTCGATCACCCGGTCGGTGTGGACCTTGATGATCGCGCCCATCTTCTGCAGGATGCAGATCAGGTCGATGATCTCCGGCTCCACCGCGGCGTTGCGCAGCTCGGTGACGCCCTCGGCCATCACCGCAGTCAGCAGCACCTGCTCGGTGGCGCCGACGCTCGGGTACGGCAGGGCGAACTTCGTGCCGTGCAGCCCGTTGGGCGCGGACAGGTGCAGACCCTCCGGCCGCTTGTCGACCGTGGCGCCGAACTCGCGCAGCGCCTGGAGGTGGAAGTCGATCGGACGGGGGCCGATGTGGCAGCCGCCCAGATCCGGGATGAACGCGTGCCCGAGGCGGTGCAGCAGCGGGCCGCAGAACAGGATCGGGATCCGGCTGGAACCGGCGTGCACGTTGATCTGGTCGGTGCTCGCGCTCTCCACGTTCGCCGGGTCGAAGACGAGCTCGCCGTCCTCGGCGCCGTCGGTGACCTTGACGCCGTGCAGGCCGAGCAGACCTCGGACCACCTCGACGTCGCGGATCTTCGGCACGTCGAACAGTCGGCTCGGGCTGTCGCCGAGCAGCGCGGCGACCATCGCCTTCGATACCAGGTTCTTCGCGCCGCGCACGCGGATCCGCCCTTCGAGCGGAGTCCCTCCGTGCACAACCAGGACGTCGTCGGTCAACGCAACCTCCAGCGCGTCGGTGCTGCCGTGTTGATGGTGGGGAGCCTGAATGTTGTCGCTACCCCGAATGCGGCCATATCCAAACGGCCCGCGTGTGTCGTCGCTTGGGCAGCATAGCCCTCGGTGACGAAAAAGGACTCGGTCAGATCGGCGTGTGTGGCATTAATCGGTGATCCGGCACTTTTGCGTACCAAGAGCGCTACGGATCGTGATCAGGACACCGTCGGCGGTGGGGTGTCCGCGCCGGGCAGCGCGAGCATCTGGTCCAGCGCCACCCGGGCGTGGTGCGCGGTGTCGGCGTCCACCGTGATCTGGTTGACGACCCGGCCCGCGACCAGCTCCTCCAGGGCCCAGACCAGGTGCGGCAGATCGATCCGGTTCATCGTCGAGCAGTAGCAGACGGCCTTGTCCAGGAACATGATCTGCTTGTCCGGGTGCGCCAGCGCGAGCCGGCGGACCAGGTTCAGCTCGGTGCCGAGCGCCCACGCCGAGCCGGCCGGGGCCGCCTCGATCGTCTTGATGATGTATTCGGTGGAGCCGACGTGGTCGGCCGCGGTGACCACCTCGTGCCGGCACTCCGGGTGGACCAGGACGTTGACCCCGGGCACCCGCTCCCGTACGTCGTTGAGGCTGTCCAGCGTGAACCGACCGTGCACCGAGCAGTGCCCCCGCCAGAGGATCATCTTGGCGTCGCGCAGCTGCTCCGGGGTGAGCCCGCCACCGGGCTTGTGCGGGTCGTAGAGCACGCAGTCGTCGAGCGACAGGCCCATCTCCAGCACGGCGGTGTTGCGGCCCAGGTGCTGGTCGGGCAGGAACAGCACCTTCGACCCCTGCTCGAACGCCCAGTCCAGGGCGCGCTTGGCGTTCGACGAGGTGCAGACCACACCGCCGTTGCGGCCCACGAAGCCCTTGATGTCCGCCGAGGAGTTCATGTACGTCACCGGCACGGTCTCGCCGGCGATGCCCAGCTCGGTGAGCGTGTCCCAGGCGGCCTCGACCTGGCCCAGCACCGCCATGTCCGCCATCGAGCAGCCCGCCGCGAGGTCGGGCAGGATCACCCGCTGGGTGTCGGTGGTGAGGATGTCGGCGCTCTCGGCCATGAAGTGCACGCCGCAGAAGACGATGTACTCCGCGTCCGGCCGGGCCGCGGCCTCCCGGGCCAGCTTGAACGAGTCACCGGTCACGTCGGCGAACTGGATCACCTCGTCGCGCTGGTAGTGGTGCCCCAGCACGAAGACCTTGCTGCCCAGCTTCGCCTTCGCGGCCGTGGCGCGGGCCACCAGATCCGGATCGCTGGGCGCCGGCAGGTCGCCCGGACACTCGACGCCGCGCTCGGTGTCGGGGTCGCTGCCCCGGCCGAGCAGCAGCAGAGCCGTCGCCGTGTTGGAGGGTTCCACCCAGGTCGAAGTCACGTAGCCCATGGTCCCACAGCGCGAGCGCGCCGCAGCTTCGCTCGGTGTGGGCTGCCACACTGCTCGGCATGCGCGTGCTGCTCTGCCCGGACAAGTTCGCCGGCACCCTGCCCGCACCGGAGGTGGCCGCCGCGGTCGCCGCCGGTTGGCGCACCGTCACCGACGGAGACGATCTGCTGATCCGGCCGCTCGCCGACGGTGGGCCGGGCTTCGTTGAGGTGCTCGCCGAGGCCCTCGGCGGCCGGCGGGTGCCGGTGTCGACGGTCGATCCGTTGGGCCGGCCGGCGGCCGGTGAGATCCTGCTCACCGCCGACGGCGCGACCGCCTATCTGGAGAGCGCGCAGGCGTGCGGCCTGCACCTGCTCTCCGCGGCCGAGCGCGACCCGAAGACCACCACCTCGTACGGGCTGGGTCTGCTGGTGGCCGCCGCGGTGGAGAGCGGTGCCCGGACGGTGGTGATCGGGCTGGGCGGCTCCGCCACCAACGACGCCGGCGCCGGCATGCTCGCCGCGCTGGGCGTGACCCCGCTCGACCCGGGCGGCGCGGCACTGCCGTACGGCGGGGCGGCGCTCGCCGCGGTCGACGCGCTCGACGGCGCGCCCCGGCTGCGGGGCGTCCGGTTGGTCGCGGCCACCGACGTGGACAACCCCCTGCTCGGCCTGCACGGCGCGAGCAACGTCTTCGGCCCGCAGAAGGGCGCCGACCGCGCCGACGTGCTGCTGCTCGACGCCGCCCTGGAGCGTTTCGCGGCGGTGCTGGAACGCGATCTGGCCGGCTGCCCCACCGGGCTCGGCACGCTCCCCGGAGGCGGGGCCGCCGGTGGCATCGGTGCGGCGCTCCTCGCCCTCGGTGGCGACTGCGAGTCGGGGATCGGCCTGGTCACCCGGGCCACCCGCCTCGACGCCGCCCTGGACACCGCCGACCTGGTGATCACCGGGGAGGGGTCGTTCGACCACCAGTCGCTGCGCGGGAAGGTTGTCGCCGGGGTGGCCGCCGCCGCGCGCGACCGGGGAGTTCCCTGCGTGGTGGTGGCCGGGCAGGTGAGCACCGGCCGGCGGGAGGCCGCCTCGGCCGGGGTGACCGACGCGTACAGCCTGGTCGAGCACTTCGGCGGCGAGGAGGGCGGCGGGCTCGACGCCGCGCTGAGCCGGCCCGCGGAGGGGCTGCGCGAGCTGGGCGCCCGGCTGGCCCGGCAGTGGAGCCGCTGAGCCCGTCGAGCGCCCGTCCGGCCCGCCGGGACCGGGCCCACCTGCGGCGGCGGTCACGCCACGCGGGTGCGCCCGGCCGAAGCGGCGTACGATCGGTTGAGGACCACAACCGGGAATCACTGGACGGCGTGCGACGTTGGCCAGTGCGTCCGGACCCAAACCGCGCAGGGAGACTTCCACGTGACCACGCCAGCGCAGACCGAGTCGACCGAGGCCCAGGCCCCTACTTCCGTCGTCCTCACCGACGTCGCGGCGCAGAAGGTCAAGGCCCTGATCGAGCAGGAGGGCCGCGACGACCTGCGGCTCCGCGTCGCCGTGCAGCCGGGCGGCTGCTCCGGCCTGCGGTACCAGCTCTTCTTCGACGAGCGTTCACTCGACGGTGACGTCGTTACCGACTTCGGCGGTGTCGGGGTCGTCGTCGACCGGATGAGCGCCCCGTACCTTTCCGGCGCGACGATCGACTTCGCCGACCGGATCGACGCCCAGGGCTTCACCATCGACAACCCCAACGCGGGCAACTCCTGCGCCTGCGGTGACTCGTTCAACTGAGTCACACCACACCCAGCAGCGACGATGGGGCCGTTCTCCGGAACGGCCCCATCGTCGTACCAGCGGGAACCCGCGCCGGTCCGGGAGCGGTCCCGCCGGAGCCGTGGCGGGCTGGTTGCCGTTGCCCGACCGAGCGGTGACCATCGGGTTGCCGTGCCGGTAGGCTGACCGCGCCCTGCTCCCGACCCCGAGGGTTGACATGAAGATCGCCGTCACCGGCTCGATCGCCACCGATCACCTGATGAGCTTTCCCGGTCGCTTCGCCGATCAGCTCATCGCCGATCAGCTGCACAAGGTGTCCCTCTCCTTCCTGGTAGATGACCTGGTGCTCCGCCGCGGCGGCGTGGCGGCGAACATCTCCTTCGGCATGGGTCAGCTCGGGCTGCGCCCGGTGCTGCTCGGCGCGGTGGGGGCGGACTTCGCCGACTACCGCTCCTGGCTGGAGCGCCACGGCGTGGACTGCGACTCGGTGCACATCAGCGAGGTGGCGCACACCGCCCGCTTCGTCTGCACCACCGACACCGACATGTGCCAGATCGCGTCGTTCTACGCCGGTGCGATGAGCGAGGCGCGCAACATCGAACTGGCCCCGGTCGCCGACCGGCTCGGCGGTCTGGACCTGGTGCTGGTCGGCGCCAACGACCCCGAGGCGATGCTGCGCCACTCGGCCGAGTGCCGCAGCCGCGGTTACGCCTTCGCCGCCGACCCGTCCCAGCAGCTCGCCCGGATGGGCGGCGAGGACGTGATGGCGCTGATCGAGGGCGCCGAGTACCTGATGACCAACGACTACGAGAAGTCGCTGCTGCAGAGCAAGGCGAAGCTGAGCGACGAGCAACTGCTCGACCTGGTCAAGGTGCGGGTCACCACGCTGGGCAAGCACGGTGTGGAGATCGCCGGGCGGGGCATCGACCCGATCCACGTGCCGATCGCGCGGGAGATCCGGGCGGTCGACCCGACCGGGGTGGGCGACGGCTTCCGGGCCGGCTTCTTCACCGCGCTCTCCTGGGGGGTCGGCCTGGAGCGGGCCGCCCAGGTCGGCTCGTTGCTGGCCACCCTGGTCCTGGAGACCGTCGGGACCCAGGAGTACGAGGTCCGCCGCGACCTGTTCGTCAAGCGGCTGGCCGAGTCCTACGGCGACACCGCCGCAGACGAAGTCCGCCCCCACCTCCTCCCGTAACCCGGCCCCCGCCCCCGCCCCCGCCCCCGCCCCCGCCCCCGCCCCCGCCCCCGCCCCGCCCCCGCCCCGCCCCCGCCCCGCCCCCGCGATCTTGCATTTTCTGTCGCCGGTTCGCGGTTTCTGCACGCTTTTGTCCCCGCAGAAACTGCAAGATCGCGGGGGTGTGGGGTGTGGGGTGTGGGGTGGTGGGTCAGTGGGTGCGACGGACGTCGTAGGCGGGGCCTTCTGGACCGTTGACCGAGCCGAGGAACTCCTGGCCGCGCATCCGGCACCAGGCCGGAAGGTCGACCGCCGCCGCCGGGTCGTCGGCCAGCACCCGGACCACCGTGCCGACCGGCACCTCGGGCATCCGTCGCGCCGCCGCGATCACGGGCAGTGGGCAGCGTTGCCCCCGACAGTCGAGTACCTCGTCCGGCATCGTCACAGCCCCACCACCCCCGCCTCGGCGCGCAGCCCGGCGACGATCCCGGGCAATTCGGCCAGGAACCGGTCCACGTCCGCCTCGGTCGTCTCCCGATGCAGACTGACCCGTACGTTGCCGTGCGAGAGCACCCCCATCGCCTCCAGCACGTGCGACGGGCGCAGCGTGGACGAGGTGCAGGACGAACCGGACGACACGGCAAAGCCCCGCCGGTCCAGCGCGTGCAGCAGCGCCTCGCCGTCTACGTACAGGCAGGAGAAGGTGACCAGGTGGGGGAGCCGGAGCACCGGGTCGCCGACCACCTCCACGTCCGGCACCTCCGCCGCGACCCGGGCCCGGACCCGGTCCACCAGTGCGCTCAGCCGGGTCGCCTCGGCCGCCGCGTCGGCCGCCGCCGCGCGCAGGCTCGCCGCCGCCGCCACGACCGCCGGCAGGTTCACCACCCCGGGGGTACGACCGCCCTCCCGCTCGTCTGCCGGCCAGGGTGACTCCCAGCGAGTGCCCTTGCGGACCGCCAGCACCCCCACCCCGGGTGGCCCGCCCCACTTGTGCGCGCTCGCGCTGAGCACCGACCAGCCGGCCGGCAGGGGAACCCGGCCCACCGACTGCGCCGCGTCGACGTAGAGCGGCACACCCGAGTCGGCGCACGCCGCCGCCGCCTCGGCGACCGGCTGGACCGTCCCCACCTCGTGACTGGCGGTGATCAACGCGGCCAGCGCGACCCCCGGTGCCGCAACGGCGCTCGACCACGCGGTCAGGTCCAGCCGGCCCAACCGGTCGACCGGCACCGCCGTGGCGGTCCCGCCCCCGGCGACGTGCCGCTCCGCCGCGTGCAGCACCGCCGAATGTTCGATCGCCGAGTGCACAAGCGTCGCCCCGATCCGGCGCCGTCCCGCCAGGGCCCCGAGCACCGCACCGTGGGCTGCGGTCGTACCGCTGGGGGTGAAGGACACCTCATCGGCGCGGACGCCGAGCGTCAGCGCGGTGGCCTCGCGGGCGGCGTCAAGTAGTTGGCGGGCCCGACGGGCCTGCGTGTACAGCTTGCCCGGGTCGGCCCAGCCGTCGTCGAGGGCGGCCAGCAGCGCCTGCCGCGCCACCGGATGCATGGGCGCGGCGGTCGCCGCGTCCAGGTAGACCGGGGATGCGCTCACAGGCCCGCCTTCGTTCGCGACTGTGGGGCTCGCAGCCCCGGCTCACTCCTCGCGCTCACAGTGCCTGCTTTTGTTCGCGACTGTGGGGCGCGCAACCCCGGCTCACTCCTCGCGCTCACAGGCCCGACGGTATCGCGGCGGTATGCCTAGGATCCCCCCGATGGGGGTCGGACAGTGACCCCACCACGGTTGAGTCCGTCATGGTCGAGTAATCTGCGACCGTCGGTGACGCCTTTGCCGCCGGTGCTGAGGAAAGACGCACCGCGGCGCGCTAGGGAGGCAGGACCAGGTGGTCGCAAGGAGTTCGGAGGTACGGCCGTCGGCCGTACGGCACAGCGCTTCCCCAGGGGTTGGTGGACGCCGGGGACGTGGTGCTGGGCGCCTGGCCGGGCTCGGTCTCGGTGGCGTGGCGCTGCTGGTGCTGCTCACAGGCTGTGACGTGGGTCAGACCTTTCACGGCTTCGGCTGGCCGCAGGGCGGCATCTCGGCCGAGTCGAAGCGGATGTACGACCTGTGGATCGCCTCCTGCATCGCCGCGCTCGCGGTCGGCGTCTTCGTGTGGGGCCTGATCTTCTGGTGCGTCGTGCGCTACCGCAAGCGTGGCAACGCGCTGCCGGTGCAGACCCGCTACAACATGCCGATGGAGTTCCTCTACACCATCGCGCCGATCCTGATCGTCTCCGTGCTCTTCTACTACACGGCGATCGTGCAGACCGACGTCGACAAGCTGTCGAAGAACCCGGACGTCACGGTCGAGGTCGTCGCGTTCAAGTGGAACTGGCAGTTCAACTACCGCGACGGCCAGGGCCCGGACGCCCGCACCACCGCGTCGACGCTCGGCACCAGTGAGGTCATCCCGGTGCTGGTGCTGCCGACCAACCGGTCCATCCGGTTCGAGGAGACCAGCCGCGACGTCATCCACTCGTTCTGGGTGCCGGAGCTGCTGTTCAAGCGGGACGTCATGCCGGGCAAGATCCGCAACGTGTTCGAGGTCTCCAGCCTGGACGCCGAGGGCGCCTACGTCGGGCGCTGCGCCGAGCTGTGCGGCAGCTACCACGCGTTCATGAACTTCGAGCTGCGGGTGGTCTCGCCGGAGAAGTACGACCAGTTCCTCGCGGCCAAGCAGAGCGGCAAGTCCACCCAGGACGCGCTCACCGCGATCGGCGAGCAGCCGTACGCGGAGACCACGCAGCCGTTCGACACCCGGCGGACGCAGGACAACTTCAACCCGGACAAAGTTCCGGCCCGCACGGGAAGCTGAGGCAGCCGCATGAAGACCGAGTGGCGTATCTTCCTGATCATCGCCGGGTTCCTCTTCGGTGCCACCATCCTCTACGGCGCCTGGACGCACGGGGAGTCGGGCGGCGTCGAGTGGGTCGGCACCGTCGCCCTGCTGCTGTCGTTCCTGCTCTGCTCGATGTGCGGTGGCTTCTTCTGGTTCGTCTCCCGCCGCATCGACCTGCGCCCGGAGGACCGCCCGGACGCCGAGATCGCCGACGGTGCTGGCGAAGTCGGTTTCTTCAGCCCGGGCAGCTACTGGCCGTTCGGTCTGGCGCTGGCCGCCGCGCTCGCCGCGCTCGGCATGGTGTTCTGGCAGTACTGGCTCATCGGCGTCGGCCTGGTGTCGGTGGTCTTCGCCGCCTGCGGGCTGCTGTTCGAGTACTACAGCGGCACCCGGCGCACCGCCGAGCACTGACTGATCCGGTCGCCGTCGCGACCGCCCCGGCACGACGAAGGCCCGTTCCCCACGTGAGGGAGCGGGCCTTCGGCCATGCTCGGCGCGGGGCGCAAGGCGCGGGGCGCGGGGACCGAGGCGGGTGCGGGGCCGGGCCGAGAGGCGCGCACGATCAGTGCGGGCGGGTCGAGAGCCGTTGCACGATCGGTGCGGGCGCGCCGCTCTCGGCCGGCGCGGCGGTCAGCGCGCGGCGGTAAGGCGGCGCCGGGCTCAGCTGGCGCGGCGGTCAGCTGGCGCGGCGGTCAGGTGGTGCGGCGGCCAGGCGCGGCGGTCAGCCGGCGCGGTGGTCGGTTGATGCGGTGGTTGGTCGGCGCGGCGGTCAGGCGGCGCGGCGGGCGGGCTGGCGTCGGCGGGCGGCCAGCCGGGTGACCGGGGAAGCGAACGTGGTGATCACCACGGCGGCGCCGCAGTCGGTGCAGATCAGCTCTGGACAGTCGGTGCCGTGGCCGTCGATGCAGGGCGGCGCCTCGAACAGCGCCACGCCATCGCAGACGTCGCAGTAGAGCTCGCGGTGCGACACGGGCGTCTCCTCTCGTACCGGGCGGGCCGCCCCCGGATGCGACAACGACGCACAGACGGAGGCGGAGAATCACTCGGCTGTAGTTTCCCAGACGGGTCCGACAAATCCCCGAGCGCCCGCCGCCCACCCCCGGCAGCGGCGCGTGATCCACTCGACTTCCTGAAAGTTGGGGTGTCTGGGCGCCGCGGACACCGCAGTTTCAAGAAATCCGAGTTGATCAGGGCGAGACGCCGCCAGCCGACGGGCCGAGCCGTCGGTGGGGTCAGGCGGTGGTGCGGTCAGGCCGTGGTGGCGGTCTCGATCCAGCGGTCCAGGGTCGCGGCGGCCGCGCCGGAGTCGATCGACTCGGCCGCGCGGGCCAGGCCGGTACGGAGCGCCTCGATCAGGTCACCGTCGAGGGAGCCCTGGGTGGCCAGCGCCGCCGCCGCGTTGACCAGCACGGCGTCCCGGACCGGTCCGGGCTCGCCGGCCAGCAGGCGACGGGCCACGTCGGCGTTGTACGCGGCGTCACCGCCACGCAGGTCCGCGAGGGTGGACCGGGGCACGCCCAGGTCCGTCGCGTCCAGCACGGCCTCGCGTACGGTGCCGCCCTGGGCCACCCAGACCCGGGTCGGCGCGGCGGTGGTGAACTCGTCCAGCCCGTCCTCGCCGCGCATCACGATCGCCGAGTCACCGCGGGCCGCGAAGACGCTCGCCATCACCGGGGCCATCCGGAGGTCGAAGCAGCCGACCGCGCCGGCCCGGGGGCGGGCCGGATTGGTCAGCGGCCCGAGGAAGTTGAAGAAGGTCGGCACGCCCACCTCACGGCGGACCGGGCCGGCGTGCCGCATCCCGGGGTGGAACCGCGCCGCGAAGCAGAACCCGATGCCGGCCTCCTCGACACAGCGGGCGACCTGCTCCGGTTCGAGGTCCAGCGGGATGCCGAGGAACTCCAGCAGGTCGGCGGTGCCGCACAGGGAGGAGGCGGCCCGGTTGCCGTGCTTGACCACGCGGACACCCGCACCGGCGACGACCAGCGCCGTCATCGTGGAGATGTTGACCGTGTGGGCGAGGTCACCACCGGTGCCCACCACGTCGAGCGCGGTGCGGCGCAGCTCCTCGGGGAGCACCACCGGAACCGAACGGCCCAGCATCGCCTCCACCAGGCCCGCCAGCTCCGCCGGAGTCTCACCCTTGGCCCGCAGCGCCACGGCGAAGGCGGCGATCTGCGCCGCGCTCGCCGAGCCGGTCATGATCTCGTCCATCGCCCAGGCGGTGTCGGCGGTGGAGAGCTCGTCACCGCGCAGCAGCGAGTTGAGCAGGTGCGGCCAGGTCCGATCGCCCATGGCGGGCCTCCCGAGCGTACGAAGTGCGGGTGGGCTGGAACCGGCGCCGACTGGTCCGGCGCCGTGACGGTGCCGGAGGAGTTGGGGACGTCAGGCGGGTGCGTGCGTCCGCAGCAGCTCGGCCACCGTGCCACCGGTGGTCACCGGGTCGAGCGGGTGCACCAGCGTCGCGTCGACCTCGGCGTACGCGGCGAGCCATCGGTCGGCGGCGCGGGCGATCACCAGGCAGGTCGGGGGAGCGTCGTCCCGGTCGTCCTTGATCTGGCGGGCGATGCCGATGCCACCGCCCGGGCTCGCCTCACCGTCGAGCACGAGCAGGTCGATCTCGTAGTCGTCGACCAGCCGGATGGTCTCCGCGTAGGTCGACGCGTCGACGAACTCGATCTGCAGACCGGGCGCGGGTCGGGTGCCGACGGCCATCCGCATCCGGTCACGGACCTGCGGGTCGTCGCTGTAGAGCAACACGGTGCAAAGACGATCACTCATGCCGACACTCCGCTTCGCTCCGCGCCGTCATGAGGCACCATCGCGCTGAGCTTGATGATTCGTTCGCTGCGCTCACTCATGCCGACACTCCCACCTCGTAGCTGCCCGCAGATCGTACCGGTCGGCGTGACGCAGCCGACATCCTGCCCGGCGTCGCGCGTCGGGGCGTACCGTCCGGGCAGCTCAGGCGGTCGCGGCGTCGGCGGCGCGGTCGCGGGCCTCCTGGCGGTCCAGCTCGCGGTCCACCCGGCGGGCCTCCCGCTCGGACTGCTTGACCCACTGCACCACCAGGACCGCGAGCATGGTCACACTGACGAACTCGCCGCCGGCCCAGAGGATGCCGCCGGCGACCACCTGGTCCTGCCACGGGTCGACCCAACCGAGGTTGAGCGACGGGTACCAGTCGCCGCCGAAGAGCGTGCTGCTCTGCATGATGGTGAGGCCGAGCACGGTGTGGAACGGCACGGAGAGCAGCATCAGCAGCGCACGTGCCGGGTACGGCCACCGGCCGGGCAGCGGGTCGAGGCCGAGCAGCGGCCAGAAGAACACGCAGCCGGTCATGATGAAGTGCGCGTGCACCAGCTCGTGCGCCCAGGCGTGTTCGAGGGTGTAGCGGTACAGGTCGCTGAAGTACAGGACGAACGGGTTGACCACGAAGATGGCGAACGCCACAAGCGGAAAGCTGTAGACCCGGGCGACGCGGCTGTGCACGATCGCGAGCAGGCGCTTGCGCGGCCGGACCGGCAGGGTCCGCAGGGCCAGAGTCATCGGCGCGCCCAGGGCCAGGAAGATCGGCGCGACCATGGACAGCACCATGTGCTGGATCATGTGCACGGACAGCAGCGCGGTGTCGTACGCGTGCAGCCCGCTGACCGTGACGAGCGCGATGCCGCCCAGCCCGGGGCCGATGAAGAACACGGTGCGGGCGATCGGCCAGCGGTCGCCGCGCAGGCGCAGCCGGTACACCCCGTAGAGGTAGAGGCCGGCGGCGAGCACCAGGCCGAGGGCCAACCAGCTGTCCAGCCGGGTCTCGCTCAGCACCGCGCCGACGGTGAACGGCGGCGGGGCCGAGGTGGCGGCGAAGATCGGATCGACGTGCAGCACGCTTTTCAGGCTAGGCCAGGCGAACCGGACCCTGACGCTCGGGCCACGGAAGGCGCAGGTTTGCCACCCCGCTGATCGGCGGCCCCGGTCAGGGGCAATAATGACGGCGTGACTGCGGCCCCAGCCATTGACAAGAGCCGGATCCACTCTCTGACCCGACCAAACATGGTCAGCGTCGGGACGATCGTGTGGCTCTCCAGCGAACTCATGTTCTTCGCGGCGCTGTTCGCGATGTACTTCTCGATCCGCGCGGCTGCGCCGGAGCAGTGGGAGAAGCACACCGAGGCGCTGAACATCCCGTACGCGACCACCTTCACGGTGATCCTGGTGCTGTCCTCGGTGACGTGCCAGCTCGGCGTCTTCGCGGCGGAGAAGGGTGACGTGCACGCGCTGCGGCGCTGGTTCACTGTCACCTTCGTGATGGGCCTGATCTTCGTTCTCGGCCAGCTGAACGAGTACCGGCACCTGGTCGAGGACGGCATCAAGATCAACGGAGACGGCTATGGGTCGGTGTTCTACCTGACCACCGGCTTCCACGGTCTGCACGTGACCGGTGGTCTGATCGCCTTCATCATCTTCATGGTCCGTACGACCATGGGCCGGTTCACTCCGGCGCAGGCGACGTCGGCGATCGTCGTGTCGTACTACTGGCACTTCGTCGACGTCGTGTGGATCGGGCTGTACGCCATGATCTACTGGCTCCAGTGATCTTGCGCGTCACACTCCGCGCTGCTGCTCCGTCCCCTGAGACAGGTCCAACCGGTTAAGGACACCGCTCATGACTTCTGACAACGACCGCCGACGCGGTCTGCTCGCGCGGTTGCGCGAGCGGCCCGCCGCGCGCAGCAGGGGCCGCCGCCGGCTGGGCGCCGCGGTCCGGCTGATCGCCGCGCTGATGCTGGCCGGCGGCGCATACACCGTCTTCGCCCCAGGCGCCCAGGCCCAGGACAACCCGCAGCTGACCGGTGCCGCCGCAGAGGGCAAGGCGCTGTTCGACGTGAGCTGCGTGACCTGCCACGGCCGCAACGCCCAGGGTGTCGAGGGCCGCGGGCCGAGCCTGATCGGCGTCGGCGCGGCCTCGGTCGAGTTCCAGGTCAGCTCCGGGCGGATGCCGCTGGCCCGCCAGGAGGCCCAGGCGCACCGCAAGCCGCCGGTCTTCACCGACGAGCAGACCCGTCAGCTGGCCCAGTACATCCAGGAGCTCGGCGGCGGCCCGGTGGTTCCCGACGGCGACGAGCTCCGCGAGGACGGCAACGTCGCGGCCGGCGGCGAGCTGTTCCGGATCAACTGCTCGCAGTGCCACGCCTTCGGTGGCGGCGGCGGTGCGCTCTCCTCGGGCAAGTTCGCCCCGAGCCTGCACCCCGCGACCGACCGTCAGATCTACGCGGCGATGCTGAGCGGCCCGCAGAACATGCCGGTGTTCGGCGACAACCAGCTTCGGCCGGAGCAGAAGGCCGACATCATCGCCTACATCCAGGAGACGCTGAAGTACGACCAGGACCCGGGTGGGTTCAACCTCGGGCGGTACGGCCCGTCCACCGAGGGCCTGGCGATCTTCCTGGTTGGCATCGTGGCGCTCGTGTTCGCTAGCCTGTGGATTGCGGGCAAGTCGTGACCGAGCGGAGCATCCGATTCAGTGCTGTGGTGCCGCTCGGCGCCACCTGTAGCGAGGTGACGGCATGAGCACCCACACCGAGCACCAGGCCCCGCAGGGCCAGGAGCCGCTCGACGTGAACGACCCCAGGCTGACCCGGTTCGACATCGTTCGTGAGGGCGCGCGCCGGGACGACATCGAGATCGTCCACTACGAGCCGCAGGTGCTGCCGGGCACCAAGGCGGAGCGTCGGCTGACCCGGGTGGTCGCCGGCTTCTTCCTGATCACCGGTCTGGCCGCGACCGCCTTCCTCGCCATCTACATCTGGTGGCCGTGGAAGTACGAGGCGGGCCGGGGCGGCGACAAGTTCTACACCCCGCTGCTCGGCTTCACCCTCGGCGTGGCGCTGCTCGCCGTCGGCTTCGGCATCCTGACCTGGGGCAAGAAGTTGCTGCCCAAGGAGGTCTCGATCCAGGACCGGCACGAGGGTCAGGTCGACGCCGAAGGCCGCACGATCACCGGTCAGACCATGCTCTACATGGCGGACGAGCTGGGCGTGAAGCGTCGCCCCCTGCTCGGCATCTCGCTGTTGGCGGGTCTCGCGCCGGTCGCCGCGGTCGCGGCGGCGCCGCTGGTCGGTGGCCTGATCTCGCAGCCGCACAAGAACAACCAGATGTTCACGACCGGCTTCGCCGCGGCCGAGGGCGGCCAGCGGATCCGCCTGGTCCGCGAGGACGGCCGACCGATCCGCCCGGCGGACATCAGCACCGGTGGGCAGCTGACCGTCTTCCCGGGCATCGACCACGGCGTGAGCAACAAGCACGCCGACTCGCCGACGCTGCTGATCCACCTCCGCGACTCGGACGCGCAGGAGTCGCGCCGGGCCAACGAGCGGGTCGGCCACGGTGACTACATGTGGGGCAACTACGCGGCGTTCTCCAAGATCTGCACGCACGCCGGCTGCCCGGCCAGCCTCTACGAGCAGCAGACCAACCGGCTGCTCTGCCCGTGCCACCAGTCCCAGTTCCTGATCACCGACAACGCCCGGCCCGTCTTCGGCCCCGCCAGCCGGCGGTTGCCGCAGCTGCCGATCGAGGTGGACTCCGAGGGCTTCTTCGTGGCGAAGTCCGACTTCACCGAGACCGTCGGGCCTGATTTCTGGGAGCGGCCATGAAGCGTCGAAAGTTTGACCTTGCGGCGACGCCGGGCAAGGCCGCGGTGGGAGTGGACGACCGCTTCGCGGTGGCCACCCCGCTGCGCAAACTGCTGAACAAGGTGTTCCCGGACCACTGGTCCTTCCTGCTCGGCGAGATCGCGCTGTTCTCGTTCATCGTGCTGCTGCTGACCGGTGTGTTCCTCACCTTCTTCTTCGAGCCGGCGATGACCGAGGTCGTCTACGACGGCAGCTACGCGCCGTTGCAGGGCACGCCGATGTCCGCCGCGTACGCCTCCAGCCTGGACATCTCGTTCGACGTCCGGGGTGGTCTGGTGATGCGGCAGATGCACCACTGGGCGGCGCTGCTGTTCATGGCCGCGATCGTCGTGCACATGCTGCGGGTCTTCTTCACCGGTGCCTTCCGCAAGCCGCGCGAGACCAACTGGATCATCGGTTCGCTGCTGTTCTGGGTCGGCTTCCTGGCCGGCTTCACCGGCTACTCGCTGCCGGACGACGGCCTGTCCGGCACCGGCCTGCGGATCGCCTCGGCGATCATGCTGTCCATCCCGGTGATCGGCTCCTGGGTCACGTCGTCGGTCTTCGGCGGCGAGTTCCCCGGCACGATCATCATCAGCCGGTTCTTCATCGCCCACGTGCTGCTCATCCCGGGTCTGCTCGTCGCGTTGATCAGCGTCCACCTGGGCCTGGTCTTCAAGCAGAAGCACACCCAGTGGCCCGGCCCAGGCCGGACCAACAACAACGTGGTCGGCGAGCGGATGTTCCCGCGGTACGCGCTGAAGCAGGGCGGCTTCTTCATGGTCGTCTTCGGCGTCATCGCGCTGATGGGCGGTCTGTTCCAGATCAACCCGATCTGGCTGTTCGGCCCGTACGAGGCCTGGGTGGTGTCGGCGGCCAGCCAGCCCGACTGGTACGTCATGTTCCTCGACGGTTCGACCCGACTCATGCCGGCCTGGGAGATTCCCATCCCGATCGGCGACGGATACGTGATTCCGCCGCTGTTCTGGCCGACCGTCGTGCTGCCCGGCATCCTGGTGGGCCTGTCGACGATGTATCCGTTCCTGGAAGCCCGGCAACTCAAGGACCGCAAGAGCCACAACCTGCTCGAACGTCCCCGGGATGCTCCGGCCCGGACGGCGGTCGGCGCCATGGCCGTTTCGTTCTACGTCGTGCTGACGCTCTCCGGCGCCAACGACGTGATCGCGGACAAGTTCCAGATCAGCCTGAACGCGATGACCTGGGCGGGTCGGGTCGGTCTGCTGGTGCTGCCGCCGCTGGCGTACTACGTCACGTACCGGCTCTGCCTGGGTCTCCAGCAGCACGACCGTGAGGTGCTCGCGCACGGCGTGGAGACCGGCATCATCCGGCGCCTGCCGGATGGCCGGTTCGTCGAGGTGCACCAGCCGCTCAGCGCGTCCAACGGGCACGCGGA
The DNA here is from genome assembly GCF_040675155.1 of Micromonospora sp. NPDC049645. NCBI lineage: Bacteria > Bacillati > Actinomycetota > Actinomycetes > Micromonosporales > Micromonosporaceae > Micromonospora > Micromonospora sp. NPDC049645. Next base: position 241,603 of record NZ_JBFAOI010000008.1, on the reverse strand, counting down.
CGGTCACGGTCAGCTGGACTACGTCGGCTGGGTCGTGCCGAAGAAGATGAACCGGCTGGGGGCGCTCGGCCCGGCCATCCGGGGCTTCTTCTACCCGATCGAGAAGCCGGTGGAGGCTCCGGTCTCGCCCGGTCACCCGCCGGTCGAGCCCCGGCCCGAGCGCGAGGAGATCGGCAGCGGCGAGAGCCGCCGCTGACCGCCCGATCGCACTGTCACGTGGCGCCCGCCGGATTCCGGCGGGCGCCACGTCGTTTCCGCACCCACCGCCCATCCGACCAGGAGTCGGACGGGCATGTTCGGACCGGTCGACCCCGCGCGACGGGCGATCGCAGGAATAACCCCGGTGAGCCGGGTATCCGTGCGGTCCAACGTCTCAAGGGGGGGAAGCATGTTGGGTATCAAACGCCTGGGCCTGTTGGCCGCGCTGGTACTGGTCGGTGTCGCGCCGGCCGCGGCCGCGCAGGCCGCGGCACAGCCGTCGACGCAGGACACCCAGTACCTGCAGGCGATACACCAGGTCAACCTGTTCGAGATCACCGCCGGTGACCTGGCCCAGCAGAAGGGTCAGGACCAGGGGGTCAAGGACCTGGGCGCGATGCTGAAGACCGACCACACCCAGCTGGACCAGACGGTGCAGCAGACCGCGTCCCAGCTCGGTGTGCAACTGCCGAACGAGCCCAACGCCGATCAGCAGGCGGTCATCGACAAGCTGAACAACGCCAGCGGCGCGGAGTTCGACCGGCTCTGGGTGACCAGTGAGCTGGCCGGCCACGTCCAGGCCATCCAGGCCACCCAGACGGAGATCTCGCAGGGCTCCGAGCAGTCGGTGGTCCAGTTGGCGCAGACCGCGCTGCCGACGCTGCAGACGCACTACGACGAGCTGGTGGCGCTCGCCAACAAGCTCGGCATCCCGGTTCCGCAGGTCAGCGCCAGCGGTACGCCCAGCCCGGGCGGCACCGGCACCGAGTCCCCGGCTCCGGGTGGCACCGGGACCGAGTCCCCGGCTCCGGGCGGCACGGGCACCGAGTCGCCGGCTCCGGGCGGCGGCACCACCGAGGTGCCGGCTCCCAGCGAGAGCTGACGTAGCCACAGCAGACGGCCGGTCCACTCAGGCGGGTGGGCCGGCCGCCTCGCGTACCAGCTCAGTCGGCGCTGGCCAGGCCGATCGCGAACGCCTCCTCCAGGTCGTGCTGCGAGTACGCCCGGAACGCGATGTGCGATTCGGTGTTGAGCACGCCCGGCACCTTGGAGATGCTGCCCGCGATGACCTGGGCGATCTGGTCGAACTCGCGGACCCGGACGATGGCGATGAGGTCGACGTGCCCGGCCACCGAGTAGACCTCGCTGACACCGGGAAGGTTGGCCAGGGTCTCCGCCACCTCGGGGATCGCATCGGTGGCGCAGTCGATCAGCACGATCGCGGTGATCACGGGGCATTTCTCCGTTCGTCGGCGTCGTCGCCCATGCTAGATGTTCGGGTCGGAACCGGAGGCGGGAGCCGTCGGGGCTCAGCCCTGGGCGGCGCCGGGCACGGTCACTTCGCTCCCGGCCCGGATCGCCTCCCGCAGCCGCTCGTCGTGCCGTACGGTCGCCCCCGGCCACACGACCGCGCGGCACACGTCCCCGGCCACCCGCGCGCCCGCACCGACCACCGACTCCACACACCGGCCGGTCACCGTCGCGGACGGGTCGACGAGAGTGCCGCCGGCGGCGGCGTGCAGGTTGGCCGCCAGGTAGTCGGCCGGGGTGCCGGTGTCGAAGAAGGTGCCCGGATAGGGCACCACCTCCAGGGCGCCCGCCGCCTCGGCCGGCCGCCACACCGCGCGGACCAGGTCCGAGAAGACGACCGGCAGGTCGCGGACCAGCCGCCAGGGCAGCAGGGAGAAGCCGGTGAAGCAGTGCCCGGCGAAGGTGCCCGGCGCCGCCGGGTCCGCGGCCGGCTGGCCGAGCAGGCGTACGGTCTGCCCGTCCCAGCCGTCGAGCAGGGCGGCCACGTCCGGGCCCGGGGGAGCGGCCGGGTCGGCGAGGTACGCGTCGGCGTTGCCGACCAGCACCGGCCGCCCGTCGATCCAGTCCCGCAGGTTGGCCACCCCACCCGCGGTGCCCAGCGGGTCGCCCGGCTCCACGGACAGGTGCGCGCGGTCGCCGACGTACGCGACCACCTGCTCGCCGAGGTAGCAGGCGTTCACCGCAACCCGGTCGGGACCGGTCAGGCCCAGGCCGGCCAGCCGCGCCAACGCCCGTTCCAGCAGGGGCACGTTGCCCACCGGACAGAGCGCCTTGGGCACCCGTTCGGTGAGCGGACGCAGCCGGGTGCCCTCGCCGGCGGCGAGCACCACCGCGCACAGCTCCGCCGGCACACCGCCCGCGCCGGTCATGGCATGTCGTCGGGCACCGGTGGCGGGAACTGCCCGGCCAACGGCCCGATGTCGTAGTAGGCGAGCAGCCGGGCCGTCGGCCAGGTCAGCTTGGGCAGGTCGTCCAGGGGGTGCCAGGCGGCCTCGAAGACCTCCCCACCGTCGACTGTCAGCTCGGTGCTCGACGCCGGGACCTCGGTCTCGAAGACCATGTCCACCCAGCCCTTGGCGTGCACGACCGCGTTCGGCACCGCCGGGCGCAACCGGGACGGCGGAAGCCGGACGCCGGACTCCTCGAACAGTTCGCGGGCCGCGCCCACCACCGGAGCCTCGCCGCGGTCGAGCAGGCCGGCGGGGAGCGACCAGCCCTTGCCGGGTGGCTGGCGCAGCATCAACAACCGACCCGCGCCCGTCGCCTCGGCGTCCCGGACCAGGGTGACCGCGCCGACGATGTACTTGGGCACGGCCAACCGGACCAGGCGCCGACGCACCGGCAGCGGCAGCCGGTAGAAGGCCTGGTAGAAGAGGGCCCGACCGGTGGCGCGGGAGCGGGGGATCATGACTCCAGGCTAGTGGTCACGAATGTCCTTCGGACGCGCTGGGGCCGGCCGGGTCACTGTCGATGGTCGACCAGGTCGATGAGCTGGCGGACCACGGTGTCCGGTTCGATCACCCGGTCGAAGACCGCGACCAGCAGGGTCTCCAGGTCGGGATAGCCCAACTCCTCGGAGAGGCGCAACAGCGGCAGGTCACTGGCGAGACCCCGGTTGTGCTGACGCAGCGCGAGCCCGATGGTGGCCCGACCGAGGCGGACCTTGTCGCTGATCGTGATGCCCGGCTCGGTGTGCTCGGCGAACCACCGGTTGATCTGCATCTGCGCGTGCGGCGACTTGACGAAGCTCAGCCACTCCCGGCGGGGACCGCGCGGCGCCACCCCGGCCTCGAAGCCGTTGTCGCCGTCGTTCTCGGTGAAGATCTCCACCACGTCGCCCTCGTCCAGCTCCGAGCTGAGTGGGGCCAGCCGACCGTTGATCCGTGCGGCCAGGCAGTGGTCGCCCCGGTCGTTGCCCAACTCGTAGGCGAGGTCGACCGGCGTGGCGCCGGCCGGCAGCACGATCTGCCGCCCGTCGGCGAAGACCTGGATCTGCCCCTCGGCCAGGTCGCAGCGCAGCGACTCGTAGAACTGTGCCGGGTCGGCGGCGTCCGGCTCCCAGTCGAGCACTCGGCGCAGCCAGTCCAGCTGCTCGGCCCGGGCCGCCGCGCTGCCGCTGCCCGAGCGGGGGAACCGGAAGTCGGCGGCGATGCCGTACTCGGCTGAGCGGTGCATCTCCTCGGTGCGGATCAGCACCTCCACCGTGCGGTCCTGCGGGCCGCAGACGCTGGTGTGCAGCGAACGGTAGAGGTTGTTCTTCGGTGAGGCGATGAAGTCCTTGAAACGGCCGGGAATCGGTCGCCAGGTGCCGTGGATCGCGCCCAGGGCGGCGTAACAGTCGGTCGGCGGGCCGTCGACCACCACCACGATGCGGGGCAGGTCGTACGGGGCGGTGTGACCGCCGGCGATGGTGTCCTTCCAGATCGAGTAGAGGTGCCGGGGACGGGGGCTCACCTCGGCGTCGACCCGGCTGCGGCGCAGCGCCACCCGGGCCCGGGTGACCACCGAGTCGAGGTAGCTGTCCCAGCCGGGCCGGTCGTGCACGTGCCGGGCCAGCCGGGCGTGCTCGTCGGGCTCGAGGTGCAGCAGCACCACGTCGTCCAGCTCGCGCTTGAGGGTCTGGATGCCCAGCCGGTCGCACAGCGGGACCAGCACCTCCTGGGTCTTGCGGGCGATCCGTTCCCGCGACGACGCCGAGCGCACCCCGAGGGTACGCATGTTGTGCAGCCGGTCGGCCAGCTTGATGATCAGCACCCGGACGTCCTTGGCGGCCGCGACGATCATCTTGCGGATCGTCTCCGCCTCGGCGGCCTTGCCGTAGAACGCCTTGTCGAACTTGGTCACCCCGTCGACCAGGTGGGCCACCTCGCCGCCGAAGTCCTCGGAGAGGGCCTGGAGGGTGTAGCGGGTGTCCTCCACGGTGTCGTGCAGCAGCGCGGCGACCAGGGTGGTGGTGTCCATCCCCAGCTCGGCGCAGATCTGCGCCACCGCGAGGGGGTGGGTGATGTACGGTTCCCCGCTCTTGCGGAACTGCCCGCGGTGCATGTTCTCCGCGATCGTGTAGGCACGGCGCAGCACGGCGGGGTCGGTGCCGGCGTGGATGCCCCGGTGGGTGCGGACCAGCTGGGTGACCGGGTCGGAGTCGGTGGTCGGCCAGCTGAGCAGCGACCGCAGCCGGCGGGTGAGCGGCAGCTCACCCGGCTGTGTCGGCAGGGCGCCCCCCAGGGCGGCGCCGTGTCCGGCGTCGACGTCCACGAGGGACACCTCCTCACCCCGGCTCCGCATCGCCGGAAGCCGGCGGCGGGAGCAGGCCCACGAATCGGGCAGGACTGCACTTCTCTAACAGCCTAAGCGAGTCGACGTAGTCCGATCGGTCAGTTGGTCATGAGCGTTCGGTCGAGAGTTGGTGGGACGCGCCGTTCTCGGCCTTCGCCAGCAGGTCACGGAACCGGCCCGCGCCACCTGCCGGCGACGACCAACCGGAGGACATCTCGACCAGTCGGGTCTCCGGTCGCTCCAACCAGGACAGGATCCGCTCGGACTCCTCGGCGGTGGCCGCCGGCACCGGGCCGTGCCCGCCCGACACCGTCTCCGCGGTGGCCCGGATGGCGGACAACGTGGGCCGCGGGTGCACGCCCGGCGGGGACACCCCGGCGCCGGCCAGTCGCCCGTGCCGGACCAGCGCCAACTCCCAGCCGCCCCGGGCGGCCGGCCGGGCGGCGGCCAACTCGGCGATCCCGGTCAGCGCGGCCAGCCGCTGCATCCGCACGGTGGCCCGCAGCACGGCCGCCAGCCGGGACCGCACCACGGCGGCCTCCTCGTAGCGCTGGTCGCGGGAGAGCACGTCGATCCGGGCGAGCAGCGCGTCCACCACCGGCTGGGGGTCGCTCGCGGTGGCGGTGCGGAACGGCGCGGCGGCGCTGTCGTCGTACTCCTCGGGGGTGATCTTGTGCTCGCAGGGCGCCGGGCAGCGACCCAGCTCGGCCAGCGCGCAGGCCGGCGTGACGGTGCGCAGCGAGAGCCGGTGCGTGCACTGGCGCAGCGGCACCGCGTCGTGGAAACCGGCGGCGGCCAGCTCGGCGGCCCGCCGGGAGGTGAACGGCCCGAGGTACGCGGTGTCGGTGGGGGAGAGGTCGCGGACGATCGACAGGCGAGGGTACGGCCCCTCGGTCAGCTTGAGCCAGACCATCCTTTCCGGATATTTGCTCCGCCGGTTGTACGGCGGGGCGTGCGCGGCGATCAGCCGCAGCTCGCGGACCTCCGCCTCCAACGAGTGGGCGCACTCCACCGCCTCGACCCGCTCGGCCGCGCCCAACATCTCGGAGATCCGGGCGCGCTTCTCCCCGGCGGTGAAGTAACTGCGCACCCGGGTGGCGATGTCGACGGACGTGCCCACGTAGAGCGGCCGGTCGTCGGCGGCCCGGAAGATGTAGACCCCGGGGACCTTGGGCAGCCCCTCGGCCAGGTGCCGTTTGCGGCGCTGGGTGGGGGTGACCGCCCGGGCGAACTCGATGGCGTCGCCGACCGTGTCCACCCGGTGCCCGCCGAGCCGGCCGATCAGCCCGTGCAGCACGTCGACGGTGGCCTTCGCGTCGTCCAGGGCCCGGTGGGTGGGCTGGGTCGCGGTGCGGAAGAAGGCGGCCAGGGTGCCGAGCTTGCGGTTGGGCACCTCGTCGCGGGTCAACACCCGGCGGGCGAGCGCCGCCGTGTCCAGCACCCGCGGGTTGGGCCAGCGGTAGCCGTGCTTCGCGCAGGCGGCCTTGAGGAAGCCCACGTCGTACGGGGCGTTGTGCGCCACCAGCACCGCGTCGTCGATGAACTCCAGGAAGCTCGGCAGCACCTGCTCGATCGGTGGCGCCGGCACCAGCATCGCCTGGGTGATGCCGGTCAGCACGGTGATGAAGGGCGGGATCGGCTGCCCCGGGTTGACCAGGGTCGCCAGCACCCCCAACTGCTCGCCACCGCGCACCTTGACCGCGCCGATCTCGGTGATGCCGCCGCCGTCCGGCGCGCCGCCGGTGGTCTCCAGGTCGACCACCACGAAGGTGGTGGCGTAGAGCGGCAGCGCCGGGTCCACCCCGCCCACCGCCGGGTCGAGACCGGCCAGTGACTCCTGGACGTACTCCGCCTGTGCCATCGGCGGCACGCTAGCGCCACGGTCCGACACTCCCGTCGCAGCCGTCCCATGCGTCACCATGGGGCTAGGATGAGAGATCGGCTCACTCACCGGGCGGTGGGCCCGGTCGCGGTGGGAGACTTGCCACATGCCCCTCACCGAGCCGTACGACGACCACCTCCCGCAGGAGGATCCGGTCGCGCTCGACGGTGCCGTGGGCAACCCGGACGACAACGTAGTCAGCGACACATCGGGCGCATCCGACCCCACGACGGCGGGCGACGGCCCCGGCGTCGAGCCGGAGCCGACCCTGCCCGAGCCGGTCCGGCAGCGGATCGTGACACTCACCGCGGCGGTGCTGCCCACCCTCCCCGCCGACGAGGTGCCGGTGCCGTTGCGCCGGGTGGCCAAGTTCGCCCCCAACCGGCGGGCCCGGCTCGGCGCGCCGGCCATCGCCGCCCAGCTCACCGCTGACCCGCTGTTCCGGCAGCGGGTCACCGCGCGGGTCCTGGCCGACGTCGGTGATCTCGGTGCGGCCGTGGTCGAGGGCACGGCTCCGGCCGCCGCCGACCCGGTCGAGGTGGCCGCGCTGGCCTACCTGGCCCGCCCGCGTGGCTGGCGGGAGCTGATCGACGCCAGCGGCGCCGCGGTGCGCGCCGAGGCGGACAGCGCCGTCGTCGCCGAGCTGGTCCGCGAGGCCGAGCAGCGGGCCACCCGCGCCGAGCACGACCGCGCGGTGGCCCGGGTCGAGGCCGAGAAGCTTCGCGACGAGCTGGCCCGCGTCCGCGAGGAGTTGGGCCAGCTACGCGAGGAGTCCCGGCAGGTGGCGCGCACCCTGCGGGAGACCCAGGCCCGCGAGCGGAAGGCCACCGAGCTGCTGGCCACCGAGCGCGGCCGGGCCGCTCGCGCCAGCGCCGATGTGGACGCCGAGCTGCGCCGCGCCCGGGCCCGACTGGCCGAGGCCGAGGCCGCCGCCGGGGTGGCCCGGGCCAGCGCCAAGGAAGCCCGCTCGGTCGACGACGCCCGGCTCTGGCTGCTGCTGGAGACCATCGGCCAGGCCGCCGTCGGGTTGCGCCGGGAGTTGGCGCTCGACCCGGTCGACAAGCTCCCCGCCGACTTCGTCGCCGACGCGTTCGCCGAGCAGCCGGGCACCGCCCCGCCCGGCCCCGCCGCCCGGGCCCGCGACACCGACGACCCGGCCCGACTCGACCAACTGCTCGCCCTGCCCCGGGCGCACCTGGTGGTGGACGGTTACAACGTCACCAAGCGCGGCTTCGGCGAGATGTCCCTGGAGCAGCAACGCAAACGACTGATCACCGGGCTGGGCGGGATCGCCGCGCAGACCGGCGACGAGGTCACCGTGGTCTTCGACGGCGCCGAGCGAATGCACGGGCTGCCGCCCGCGCCACGCGGCGTACGGGTGCTCTTCTCCCGCAAGGGCGAGACCGCCGACGAGCTGATCCGACGGCTGGTCCGCGCCGAGCCGGCGGGTCGGCCGGTGGTCGTGATCTCGTCGGACCGCGAGGTCGCCGACGGGGTACGCCGACACGGGGCCTACCCGCTGGGTGCGGACTCGCTGCTGCGGCGGCTCGCCCGCTCCTGACCTCGTCCGCGGAGGTGTTGGGGGCCCAGCCGCCACCAGTGCCGTGATCGACACGAGTTACATGAAGTCGGGGTGTCCGGCCGCTCGCAACAGCCCGTCTTCATCGAACTCGGAGTGGACGTGACCTGTCGGACGGTGCCTCTGTCGTACCCGAGGGCTAGCGTCGCCGCTGTCGCCGACGAGAGGGAGTTGCCATGGCAGCGGATGACGCCAAGGTCTTCGTCGACCGGGATCTGCGAGGTGCCCGGTTCACCAGGTCGACGCTGGCCGGTGCGGTGATGCGCGGCGTCGACGTGGACGGTCTGGACATCGACGCGCCGTGGCTGGCCGAGGGCACGTTCCTGATCAACGGTGTCGATGTGGTGCCGTTGGTCGAGGCCGAGCTGAACCGACGGTTTCCCGGGCGTGAGCTCAGGCAGGCCAACGACCCGGACGACCTCCGGGCGGGGTGGGCCGCGGCCGAACGGGCCTGGGCGGCGGCCGTCGACCGGGCCGTCTCGATGCCCGAGGGTGCTGTCGACGTCTCGGTCGACGGGGAGTGGTCGTTCGCGCAGACGCTGCGCCATCTCGCGTTCGCCGCCGACACCTGGCTGGGCGAGTCGATCCGGCGACTGCCGCAGCCCTTCCACCCGCTCGGGCAACCCCATGCCGAGTACGAGACCGAGGGCTTCGACATGTCGGTCTTCGCCGTCGAGCAGCCGACGTTCGCCGAGATCCTCGAGCTGCGGACCGAGCGGCAGGCGATGGTGCGCGACTTTCTGGCGACCGTCACGCCGGACCTGCTCGCGGAGACCCGGCCGGCCGCCTGGTGGCCCGAGAGGCAGGTGTCCGTCCGGCACTGCCTCCACGTGATCTACCAGGAGGAGTGGCAGCACCTCCGCTACGCGCTGCGTGACCTCGACGCGCAGGACTGAGACCACGACACCGTCTGGCGGATAGCTGACGGGTTCGGTGATGTCGGTTGTTCCGGTCGGGCGGGATACCCCGATTTTGTTGATCTGGAGTGGATCTGGTCCCGTAACGGACGGTCGGATGGAGTTCCTGTCGTACCCGGTGGTTAGTGTCGATGTGACCGACGGTGCTCGGTCGGCGACGACGGGTCGTCGGCCGGGTGCCGCGAGCCGATCAGGAGGCGTGATGCTCATCGACTGCGACCGGTGCGCGAAGCGGGCCGACGGCTGCTCCGGCTGCCCGCTGACCGCCCTGTTCGACGAGACGTCCCCGGCGGCCGGGCTGGTCGCCGCCGAGGTCGAGGCCATCGAGGTGTTCGCCCGGGCCGGCTTCGACGTGGAAGTGCTGGCCGCGCCCGCGCGCCCGGAGCCGGCGCGCCGCCCTGGCCCCCGCCGGGTCGCCTGAGCGCGACACCGCGCCCGGAAGCGGGCTTCTCCCGGGCCATAGGATGAGCGGTCACGGCGGGAGGAGCGGGGCGATGAGCAGGGCAAAACGGGCGGTGACGCGGTGACCCCGCGCGGCTGGGCGCTGTTGGCCCTGGCCGGGCTGACCGTCGCGCTGGTCGTGCTGACCGCGCTGCTCATCCCATGGCACCGACCGCCGGCACCCCGGGCCGATCAGCTCGCCGCGCTCGGTGACCTGCCGGCCGAGCAGGTGGCCAAGGGTCGGGAGTTCCGGGCCGCGCTGCGCCCCGGCGGCTATGCCGCGCTCGCCGCCGGGCTGTTGATCGCCCTCGCGCTCGGGCTGACCCCGCTGGGCGGTCGCCTGGTCGAGCTGGTGGGTCGGCCGTTCGGCGGGCACTGGGCCGCGCAGGCGGTGCTCGGCGGGCTGGCCGTGGTGCTCGTCGCCGACCTGGTGACGCTGCCGTTCGCCGCCTGGCGCCAGAGCGTGCTCACCCGCTACGGGTTGAGCACCAACGGCTGGAGCGGCTGGGCGGTCGACCTGCTCAAGTCGTACGCGGTCAGCGCGGTGATCGGCGCGGTGGCGCTGTTCGGCTTCTACGCGGTCATCCGGCTCGCGCCGCGTTGGTGGTGGGCGTTCGGCGCGGCCGGCGCCGCGCTACTGGTGGTGCTGCTGTCGTTCGTGCTGCCGGTGCTGGTGGAGCCGGTGTTCAACCGGTTCACCCCGATGGAGCAGGGCGCGCTGCGCACCGAGTTGATGAGCATGGCCGCCCGCGACGGGGTGCCGGTGCGCGACGTGCTGGTCGCCGACGCCTCCCGCCGCACCAGGGCGGTCAACGCGTACGTGTCCGGTCTCGGCCCGACCCGGCGGGTGGTCGTCTACGACACGCTGCTGCGCGAGGCGACCCCGGCCGAGGTGACCGCGGTCGTGGCACACGAGTTGGGGCACGCGAAGGACTCCGACGTGGCGGTCGGCACGCTGACCGGGGCGCTGGGTGCCGCGGCGGCCGTGGTGGCGCTCTACCTGCTCGGCTCGTGGGGCCCACTGCTGCGGCTGGCCGGTGTCGACTCGGTGGCCCAACCGCGTGCGTTTCCGTTACTCGTCGCCCTGGTCACGGTGGCCGGGCTGGTCGCCGCGCCGGTGCAGGCGCTGATGTCCCGACGGGTGGAGGCACGGGCCGACGCGCACGCGCTCGCGCTCACCGACGACCCGGAGTCCTTCGAGTCGATGCAACGCCGGCTCGGCTCGGTCAACCTCGGCGACCCCGACCCGCCCCGCTGGGAATACCTCTATTCGGCCTCGCATCCGTCCACCGTGGAGCGGATGGCCGCCGCCCGCGCGTACGCCCGGGAGGCCGGTCGATGAGTCGCACCCTGCTGATCACCAACGACTTCCCGCCCCGCCCGGGTGGGATCCAGTCCTTCGTGCACAACCTCGCGCTGCGTCAACCGGCCGGCTCGGTGGTCGTCTACGCGTCCAGCTGGCGCGGGGCCGCGAAGTTCGACGCCGACCAGCCGTTCGAGGTGATCCGGGAGCGCACCCGGGTGCTGTTACCCACCCCGCTGATCGCCCGCAGGGCGGCGCGGCTGGCTCGCGCGTACGACTGCGACACGGTGTGGTTCGGCGCGGCGGCCCCGCTGGGGCTGCTCGCGGCCGGGCTGCGGCGGCGGGCCGGCATCCGCCGGGTGGTGGCGCAGACCCACGGCCACGAGGTCGGCTGGGCGGCGGTTCCGGCCGCCCGGCCGGCGTTGCGGCGCATCGGTCGGGGTGTGGACGTGACCACCTACCTCGGTGAGTACACCCGTAGCCGGTTGGCGCGCGTGCTGGACGGGGTGACCGAGCTGCGCCGTCTCGCGCCCGGCGTCGACGTGGACACCTACCACCCGACCGTGGACGGCGAGCAGGTCCGGGCCCGGCTCGGGTTGACCGACCGGCCGGTGGTGGTGTGTGTGTCCCGGCTGGTGCCGCGCAAGGGTCAGGACACGCTGATCCGGGCACTGCCGGAGATCCGCCGCCGGGTGCCCGACGCCGCGCTGCTGATCGTCGGCGGCGGGCCCTACCGGGCGACCCTGGAGAAGCTGGCCCGGCAGACCGGCGTGGAGCGGGACGTGGTGTTCACCGGGACGGTGCCGTCGGTCGAGCTGCCGGCGCACTACGCCGCCGGCGACGTCTACGCGATGCCGTGTCGCACCCGCAACCGTGGCGTCGACGTGGAGGGGCTGGGCATCGTCTACCTGGAAGCCTCCGCGACCGGCCTGCCGGTGGTCGCCGGTGACTCCGGCGGCGCACCGGACGCGGTCCGCGAGGGGGAGACCGGCTACGTCGTACGCGGCCGTGACGTCGCCCAGCTCGCCGACCGGGTCGCCCGGCTGCTCGCCGACCGGGACCTGGCCCGGCAACTGGGCGCGGCCGGTCGGGCATGGGTGGAACGGGAGTGGCGCTGGGAGGCGCAGGCGGAACGGATGAGGGCGTTGCTCGCCGGCTGATCGACGGTCAGCTCTCCCGGGGCAGCAGCCGCCCGGACCGCGGCCGTCGAAGTACTCGGCCTTGGCCCAGAAGGTGGACGTGTCGCGGCGTCGCTGTGCCACCAGGTCGTGCCGGCGCTCTCCCGCAGCGGCGCCGCCGACTGGCCTCGCGATCGAGGCTCAGCCCGCGCGTCATCGAGTTGTCGCTGAACGGTATACCTGTGAGTCATATTTATGCCCGTGAGGTATACCGGCCCCCAGTGATCTGGCGGCTCGACGGAGGACCCGGCGATCCGGGGTGAGCTGGCGACATGGTGATGGGAACTCCGAAGGCAGCACATCGATGCCCAACGAACACATCGGACACATTGCGATCACTTCCGCGTGATCCACTCGGGTTCCCTGAAGTCGGGGTGTCCCGGCCTCAAGACGCCCCGACTTCAGGGAAAGACGAGTCGATCATGCTCGTCGGCCCGGCCCGGGTGTGGGCCGAGCCGGGCCGGGCGTGGCGAGGCCGGGTCGGGCCGAGGTGGGCCGTCGTAGTCAGCGGATGCGGGCCAGGATGCGATCGGCGGGCGCCGGGCGGCCGAAGTGCCAACCCTGGGCGGCGTCGCAGCCGATCGCCCGCAACCGTTCGGCCTGCCCGGCGGTCTCCACCCCCTCGGCGGTGACCGTCAGGTCGAGCGCGTGCGCCAGCGAGACCAGCGAGGCAAGGATCCGCTCGTCGGTGCGGCCCACCGACGGCGATCGCAGACCGGCCACGAACTCACCGGCCACCTTCAGCTCGGTCACCGGCAGGTCCCGCAGGTACGCCAGGTTGCTGTAGCCGGTGCCGAAGTCGTCGATGGCGATTCGCACCCCGAGGTCGGCCAGGACCCGTAGGGCGCGGACCGGCTCCTTGGCGGTGCTCATCATCGTGCTCTCGGTGATCTCCAGTTGGAGTCGTTCCGGCGGCAGGCCGGTCTGCCGCAGGAGCGCGAGGACCTCCTGCACCAACCCGGGCCGGTGCACCTGCCGCACCGCCAGGTTGACGCTGACGAACGGCGCGGCGGCGCCCCCGGCCGACCACGCCTCGGCCTCGCGGCACGCCTCGGCCAGCACCCACCCGCCCAGCTGGACGATCAGGCCGGTCTCCTCGGCCAACCCGATGAAGCTGTCCGGACGCAGCACCCCCAACTCCGGGTGCCGCCAACGGACCAGCGCCTCCACGCCGACCAGGCTGCCGTCGCGCAGTGAGGTCAGCGGCTGGTAGTCGAGGTAGAACTCGCCCCGCTCCAACGCCGCCGGAATGGCCGCGGAGAGCGCGTAGCGGGCCAGCTCACGTTGGTTGCGCTCAGCGTCGTAGAGCGCCCAACGCGCCCCACCGGCGGACTTCGCCCAGTGCAGGGTGCTGTCGGCGGCCCGCATCAGGTCCGTCGGGTTGGCCCCGGCCACCTGACGCTCGACGATGCCGATGCTCGCCGAGATCTGCAGCTCGTGCCCGTCGACCAGCGCCGGCGTCCGCACCGCCGCGAGCGCGGTCTCGGCCACCGCCACCATGTCGTCGGTGCCGCCGGTGCGCTCCACCAGGATGACGAACTCGTCGCCGCCGAGCCGGGCCACCAGGTGCTCACCCATGGCCTTGCGCAGCCGCTCGGCCACCGTAACCAGCAGCAGGTCACCGACCTGGTGCCCCAGAGTGTCGTTGACGACCTTGAACCGGTCCAGGTCCAGGAAGCACACCCCGACCCGTTGCGCCCCCCGGCCCGGCTCGTTCAGCGCGGCGGTGAGTCGCTCGGTGAACAGCGTCCGGTTGGGCAGCTCGGTCAGCGGGTCGTGGGTGGCCTGATGCCGGAACCGGGCCTCGCTGGCCCGCAGCGCCCGCTCGGCCTGTGTGCGGGCCCGCATCGCGGCCCGGCGGATCGACTCCTGCTCGTCGAGCGTCCGGTCGCGCAGCGCGCGGGCGTAACCGGTCGCCACGGCCGCCAGCAGGCGGGCCATCCGGTCCTCGACGTCCTCGGCCACCAACCCCAGGTCGCGCACCAACCGCAGCTGGATGACCTCGACGGTACGGCCCAGCCCCTCGGCGGAGGCGATGTGCGCGGCGACCAACTCGGCACCGACCCGGTGCCCGGCCCGCAGATCGAACGGGTCGGTGAGCAACGCGCCGGCCAGTTGCCCGGTGAGCCGGTCCAGCAGGGTCTCCAACTGGGCCTGGGTCATCGGCAGGTAACTGGTGCCGGAGACCGCCTTCGCCCAGGCCCGCGCGAACGTGCCCGGGTGGGAGGTCACCCCCGGCGGCTCAGTCACCGAGGCGCCCGACGCCGCCCATGAAGACCGCTTGCTCGGCGTTCTCGGCGCTCTCCGGAGTGTCCGGTCGCCACTCGGGCACCCAGACCACGCCGGGGTCGAGCAACTCGAAGCCGTCGAACAGGGCGGTCAGCTCGGCGCGGCTACGCACCCACAGCGGGTTGTCGGTGCGCCGGTAGACCCGCTCCGCCACCGCGCGCTCGTCCTCGCTGCGCCCGTCGTCGCTGGCCTGCGACAGCACCAGATAGCTGCCGGGAGCCAACGCGTCCCGCAGCGTCCGCAGCAGCTGCGCCGGTCGGTCGTCGTCGGAGACGAAGTGCAGGACGGCCACGACCATCACGGCCACCGGCTGGCTCAGGTCCAGCAGCTTGCGCACGTCCGGATGGGCCAGGATCGCCTCCGGGTGGCGCAGGTCCTCCTGCACCACGGCGGCCCGCTCGTTGCCGGCCAGGATCTCGCGACTGTGCGCCACCGCCACCGGGTCGACGTCCACATAGACCACCCGCGACTGCGGGTCGAGCCGCTGGGCGATCTCGTGCACGTTACCGACGGTCGGGATGCCCGAACCGATGTCCAGGAACTGCCGGATCCCGGCGTCGGCGAGGTGGTGCACGGCGCGGCGCAGGAACGCCCGGTTGGCCTGGGCCATCAGGGGCGCCTCGGGCACCGCCGCGACCATCGCCTGCGCCGCGGCCCGGTCGGCGGCGAAGTTGTGCGACCCACCGAGGTAGTAGTCGTACATCCGCGCGACGCTCGGGCGCTCGATGTCGATGGTGTCGGGTGCCCAGTCCGGCCGCTGCATGCGTTCACCCCTCGAGTCCGCGACGCGAGCTTCGGCGCCCGCGCGGGTATTGTGCACCCGCCAGGCACGCCAGACCATAGCGCGCCGAAGGTTGGCCGCCGACGTCGGTCGATACGCGGCGGCCCGCGCCGGCCGAAGCTGGCGCGGACCGTCAATCGCGTCGTCCCGCTCGACGAACGCGGCGGGTCAGAACTTCGGTGCGTCCGGTGCCTCGAGCAGGCCGAGCCGGAGCGCGGTCATCAGGGCCTGGGCCCGGTTGGCAGCGCCGAGCTTCTCGTAGAGCTTGGAAATGTGCGTCTTCGCCGTGGACTCGCTGACGAACAGCTGCTTGGCGATGCCGGCCACGCTCATCCCGTCGGCGAGCAGCCGCAGCACCTGCCCCTCCCGCGGGGACAACTGCGGGCCGGACGGGGCGAGCCGGCGCTTCATCGCCTCGGCCAGGTCGGCGGCGGTGAACGCGCTGGGGGAGGAGGCGGCGTGCCGTGCGGCGGCCACCACCTCGTCGGCCGGGGCGGTCTTCGGCACGAAGGCGCTCGCGCCGGCCTCCAGGGCGCCGAAGAGCTGGTCGTCGCCGGCATACATGGTCAGCACCACGATGCCCATCGAGGCGCTGGACTTGCGCAGCGCGCGGGTGGCCTCCAGGCCGCTGCCGTCGGGCAGCCGCAGATCCATGATCACCACGTCCGGCTGCAGGGCGCCGGCCTGGCGTACGCCCTCCGCCGCCGTGGCCGCCTCACCGACGACCTCGAACTGGCGGTCGCGCTCGAAGGCGTGCCGCAGGCCCTTGCGAATCAGGTCATGATCGTCAACAAGGAGGACCTTGGTGCGGGTGGCCGGTATCGGACTTGTGGTCATCCTCGGGTTACTCCCCTTCTGGTGCTGCGCTGCCGCGCACGTTATCGCGCCGGGCCGAGGTGCCGAGAACCACCGCCACGGTCGTGCCGCTGGGTTGCCGCGGCCTGATCTCCAACCGGCCCCGGATACGTTCCGCCCTCTCGGCCATGATCGCAAGACCGTACCGTCCGTCGGGGCGCTGGTCAGCCATCCCCTGACCGTCATCCGACACTTCTATTTGCGCGTACGGGGGGTCGACCTCACACGTGACCCACAAATTCGACGCCCCGGCGTGCTTGCGGGCGTTGGTCACCGCCTCCTGCGCGATGCGCAGCAACTCGGCCTCGGTGGCGGCCGGCAGCCGGGCGGTGGACTCGTCCAGCGAGAGATGCACCCGCAGCCCGCCGGACGCGCCGACCGTGCGCGCGTACTCGGCGATCGCCGCGGCCAACCCACCCTGCCGGTCCACCTCGCTGCGCAGCTCGAAGAGGCTCAGCCGCAGCTCCTGGATCACCCGGGTCACCTCGCCGCGCAGCGTACGCAGGGCCTCGGCGGTCTCGTCGGCGTCGTCGAAGACGGTGGCCATGGCGTTGTCGATGCCGTAGCCGACCATCACCAGCTCCTGCGCCACCCCGTCGTGGATCTCCCGGGCCAGCCGCTGCCGCTCCTCGTTGGTGGCCAGCGAGCGCACCTCGTCGAAGAGCAGCGCCGCCTCCAGTCGCAGCGCGGCCGGGCGGGTCAGCGCGGTCACCCGGGACACCACCGGCGGCGGGTACGCGTGCGCGGCGTCCGCCTCCAGCACCACCAGCCCCACCGTGCGCACCCCGGCGACCAGCGGAACGATCAGCGCGGACACGTCGCCGCCACGGTGTGAGCGGGACTGCGACCGGGCGGCCGTGGTGGCCTGCTGGGTGGCCCAGGCGTCGGCGATCGCCGAGTCGGCGTCCAGCGTCGTCTCCCAGTCCACCCGGTCGACGCCGGCCTGGGCGAGCACCACGAGTCGGCCCCCGCCGCTGGCCGACAGGACCGCGCCGCGGTCCGCGCGGGCCACCGTGCGCAGCTCCTCCAACAGGTGCTCGGAGATGCCGCCCGGGTCCAGTGTCGCCCCGGGCAGCTGCCGGGCGACCGTCCGCAGCTGGGTCAGCAGTCGGGTGGCCTCGGCGTACGGCTGGGGTTTGCCCTCACCGCGCACCGCCATCACCCGGTGCAGGGTGCCGGCGGCGTAGAGCCCCAGCGCCGCCAGGATCAGCCACTGCGCGCAGACCGCGAGGTAACCCGGCTGGCCGAGCTGCGGCCCCGCGCCGACCTGGGTCACCGCGCCGCTGACCAGCAGGGTGGCGGCGGTGACCGCGAGCAGGGCGGCGCCCTCGGCGAAGCGGCGGCGCAGCGCGGTGACGGTCACCGGGACCGCCAGGTAGGGCAGCACCGCCGAGGCACCCAGGCCGTCGACCGTGCCGCCGATGGACGCGACCGCGGCGACGTGACTCGCGGCCAACCCCAGCACCACCACCTCGGCCACCCGGCTCAGCGGGCCGATCAGCCGGTGCTGCGGCGCCAGCAGCGACGGCAGCCCGGCCACCGCCAGCAGCGCGATCCACCACAGCTGGGCGACGTCGCGGGTGGCGAACAGGGTCAGGATGGCGATCAGCGCCAGCATCACCAGGCGGGCGGCCGCGGCGAGGGGATGCGAGTGTGGTGCGGTGGCTGTGGATGCGGGCACGTGACGGATGGTAGTCAGCCTCGGTAGATATCGGCGATCTCTGCCGCGTACGTCTTCTGGACAACCTGACGTTTGACCTTGAGTGACGGGGTCAGTTCGCCGGTCGCCTCGGTGAAGTCGTGGGGCAGGACCCGGAACACCTTGATCGCTTCGGCCTTGGACACGGCCTGGTTCGCGTTGTCGATCGCGGCCTGGATCTCCTTGCGGAGTGCCTCGTGCTCACGCAGCTGCTCGATCGAGGTGTCGACGGGCATCCCGGCGCTCTCCAGCCAGTTCGGCAGCGCCTCCTCGTCGACGGTGACCAGGGCCGCGATGAACGGTTTCCGGTCACCGACCACCACACACTGGCTGATCAACGGGTGCGCCCGGACCAGGTCCTCCAGCACCGCCGGGGCGACGTTCTTGCCGCCGGCGGTGACGATCAGCTCCTTCTTGCGGCCGGTGATGCTCAGGTAGCCGTCGGAGTCGAGCTGGCCCAGGTCGCCGGTGCGGAACCAGCCGTCGGTGGTGATCGTCTCGGCCGTCGCGGTCTCGTTGCGCCAGTAACCCTGGAAGACCAAATCGCCGGAGATCAGGATCTCGCCGTCGTCCTCGATCCGCACGGTCACGCCCGGCAGCGGGCGGCCGACGCTGCCGATCCGGGTGCCGGTGGGCAGGTTGGCCGCGGCGGCGGGCGAGGTCTCGGTGAGGCCGTAGCCCTCCAGGACCGTCACGCCGACACCCCGGAAGAAGTGGCCGAGCCGGGCGCCGAGCGGCGCGCCGCCGGAGATCGCGTCCCGGCACCGCCCGCCGAGCGCGGCGCGTAGCTTGCGGTAGACCAGCCGGTCGAAGACCACGTGCTGGGCGCGCAGCGCCAGGCCCGGGCCGCCGGGGGTCTCCAGGGCCTCGCTGTACGCGATGGCGACCTGCTCGGCGCGGGCGAAGATGCCACTCTTGCCGTCCGCCTCGGCCTTCTGCTTGGCGGCGTTGTAGACCTTCTCGAACACCCGGGGTACGGAGAGCACGAACGTCGGCCGGAACGCCTGTAGCTCGGCGACCAGGTTCTTGGTGTCGGCGCAGTGCGCCATGGTGGCCCGCGCCTGCACCACGCCGATCTGGATGAGCCGGGCGAAGGCGTGCGCCAGCGGAAGGAAGAGCAGGGTGCTCGCGCCGGCGTTGAACAGGTTCGGCAGCACCGGCACCGCGTTGGCGATGTCGGCGTACATGTTGCGGTGGGTGAGCGCGCAGCCCTTGGGGCGGCCGGTGGTGCCGCTGGTGTAGATGATCGTGGCCAGGTCACCGGCGCGAACGGCCTTGCGCCGCCGCTCGACCTCGGCCAGCTCGACCGTCGCGCCGGCCGTGACCAGCTCGTCGACGCCGCCGCGTTCGAGCTGCCACACCTGGCCCAGCTCGGGCAGCCGGTGCCGGATGCCGGCGATCAGGGCGGCGTGCGCCTCGGTCTCCACGACCACGGCGACCGCGTTGGAGTCCTCGATGATCCAGGCGGCCTGCTCGGCGCTGGACGTCTCGTAGATCGGCACGGTCACCGCGCCGACGGCCCAGATGGCGTAGTCCAGCAGCGTCCACTCGTAGCGGGTACTGCTCATCAGGCCGACCCGGGAACCCGGCTCGATGCCCGCGGCGAGCAGCCCCCGGGCCACGGCGGCCACCTCGTCCCGGAACTGTAGGCAGGTCACGTCGGTCCAGGCGGTGACGGTGCCGTCGGCGCCCGGGGTGGGACGGGCGAACTGGACGGTGTCGGGCGCGACCTCCGCGTTGTCCCAGACCGGATCCGTGAGGTTGGCCGCGTCGCCGACGGTGACGATCGGCGGGACGGAGAACTCGCGCACCTGCACTCCTTCGTGCTCGCACTGGCCGGGACGGCCGCCGCCGTGGGCGTCGGCTGTGTCGAAACCTACCCGGCGGTCGGTCGGGGTGGGGCAGGCAGGAGGTACCCGCCGGGTAGCCTCCCCCCATGGCGGACTCTTCCACCCAGTCGATCATTATCGGCGCCGCACCGGATCGGGTGATGGCGGTCATCTCCGACTTCCCGCGCTACCCCGAGTGGACCGACGCGGTGCGGCGCGCCGAGGTCGTCGAGGAGTACGAGGACGGGTACGCCAGTCAGGTGCATTTCACCATCGACGCCGGGGTGATGGCCGACGACTACGTGCTCGCCTACGAGTACGCCGAGGACCTGTCCCGGATCGAGTGGCACCTGGTCGCCCCCTCGAAGATGCAGAAGGCCCAGCGCGGGTCGTACGACCTGGTGGGTAATCCGGACGGCAGCACCACGGTGACCTACACGCTGGAGGTCGACCTGTCGGTCGGCATGCTCGGGATGTTTCGGCGCAAAGCCGAGAAAATGATCATGGACACCGCGTTGAAGCAGCTCAAGCGCCGGGTAGAAGCAACCGGTGCGGCGCAGTGACGTGTCCGGTGGCACGGTAGAGGAGCCGACGATGGGCGGAACGGATCCGGGTTCGGCCCGGGAAGAGGCAGAGCGGCTGGTCGCCACCCTGCTCGCGGGGGCGCGACTGGCCTCCGCCGGCTCGGCGGGTGGTGCGTTCGGCTCGCTGGGCGGGATGCTGTCCGGTGTCCTCGGTCACAGCGCCGCTCCGGACGGGCGCTCCGGCGCGGGCGGTGCTTTCGCCACCGGTTCGGCCGAATGTTGCGTCTGCCCGGTCTGTCGGGGCATCGCCGCGTTGCGTGATCCGAGTCCGGAATTCGCCGAACGTCTCGCGACCGGCGCCGGAGACCTCGCCGCGGGCGTCGCCAGCCTGCTCCGCGCGTTCTCCCCGCCGGAACCGCCGGCGACGAGCCCGTCCGACCCGGTCTCCGCGCCGGGTGCCCGACCAGCGCCGGCACCCGGCGCGAGCACCGACGATGTGCTCCCGGAGCCGGCCCCGAGCACCGAGTCCCGCGCCACCGGCGACGACCACGTGTGGCGCGATGCCACCCGTACCGGGCATGATTCTCAGCCGGCACCGGAGCGGGAAGTCTGGTCGGTCGCCACCCGGACGGCGGACCCACTCGCCCCGGCCGCCGTACCACCCGTCGACGACGCCGGGCCGGCGACCGTTCCGGCACCGACCACCCGTCCCGTGGTGCCCGCCTCGCGGGTGCCCGATGGCACCGGCGCGGAAGCATCGGGCGACGGCGCCTGAGCGCGGGACATTCCGACCCGGACCGGCACTGGGCCGGCACGCGGGCGGACGGCACAGCAGAGGGGGGCGGCAGCGGTGACGCTGACCATCGGAGTCGACGTCGGTGGCACGAAGGTGGCCGGCGGTGTGGTGGACGACACCGGCACGGTCCTCGTGCAGACCCGACGGGACACCCCCGCCGATGACGTCGCCAAGACCCGCGACGTCATCATCGAACTGGTCGGCGAGCTGGCGGCCGGGCGGAGGATCGAGGCCGTCGGTATCGGCGCCGCCGGTTGGATCGACGCCAGCCGCTCGACGGTGCTCTTCGCCCCCAACCTGGCCTGGCGCGACGAACCGCTGCGCGAGTACGTCGGCGAGGCCGTCGGGCTCCCGGTGATCGTGGAGAACGACGGAAACGTCGCCGCCTGGGCCGAGTTCCGTTACGGCGCGGCCCGGGAAGCCGACGACTCGATGATCATGTTCACCATCGGCACCGGCGTGGGCGGCGGCGTCGTCCTCGGCGGCGAGCTGATGCGCGGGGCGCACGGCATCGCCGCCGAGCTGGGCCACATGCTGGCCGTGCCGGACGGACACCAGTGCGGCTGCGGTCGACTGGGCTGCATCGAGCAGTACGCCAGCGGCAGCGCCCTGGTCCGGTTCGCCCGCGCCGGCGCCCGGCAGGAGCCCAACCGGGCCACCGCCCTGCTGGACCTGGCCGGCGGCGAGGCCGAGGCGATCACCGGCCCGATGGTGACCGCCGCCGCGCAGGGCGGCGACCCGGTCTCCGCCGAGGCGTTCGCCCAGATCGGCCGGTGGCTGGGCACCAGCCTCGCCGACATGGCGCAGATCCTCGACCCGCAGACCCTGGTGGTCGGCGGCGGCGTGATCGACGCCGGTGACCTGCTGCTCGGCCCGACCCGCCGCTCGTACCTCGACGCGCTCGCCCAGCGTGGTCGCCTGCCGGTGGCCGAGGTGCTCCCGGCGCAGCTGGGCAACAGCGCCGGGGTGATCGGCGCCGCCGACCTGGCCCGCCGGATCTGAGGCGGTCCGGGATGAGCGTGCCGCTGCGGGTGGTCTCGTACAACATCCACAGCCAGCGTGACGACACCGCCGCGCTGGCTGCGGTGGTCCGGGCCGCGAAGCCGGACGTGGTGATCGTGCAGGAGGGGCCGCGCCGGTTCCGGTGGCGGCAGAAGTCCGCCACGCTGGCCGAGTCGTTCGGCCTGGTGGTCGCCGCCGGTGGGCTGCCCGCCCTGGGCAACCTGCTGTTGACCAGCCTGCGCGTCCAGGTGCGGGACACCCGCTGCCAGCGCTTCCCGCTGACCCCCGGCCGGCACCTGCGCGGTGCCGCGTACGCCGACTGCCGGGTCGGCGACGCCCGGTTCACCCTCGCCGGCTCGCACCTGTCCACCGACCCGGCCGAGCGGCCCGCCCAGGCCGCCGAGTTCAAGCGCGGCCTGGACGCGGCGACCAGCCCGGTGCTGGCCGGGGCGGACCTCAACGAGGGGCCGGACGGTCCCGCCTGGGCCACCGTGTCGCGCGGGTTGACCGACGCCGCGGTGGCGGCCGACCGGGCTGAGCGGCTCACCTACTCCTGCGCCGACCCGCGCCGCCGCATCGACGCCCTCTTCGTCGACCCGCGGATCACCGTGGCCGACTACGACGTGGTGGACACCCCGCAGACCCGCCGTGCCAGCGACCACTTCCCGGTCCTGGTCGACCTGCTGCTGCCCACCGACGGCTGACCCCCGACCCCGGCCCGCACGTCGAGTTGTCCGCCGCGGGACTGGACATCCGGCTCCGTTGTGGAGAGGATTTCGCGGCGACCGGCACGCCTGCCGTACCAAAAGGAGATCTCCCCGGTGTCCACCTCCACCGACCACGGCCGGCCCGACCCGGAGGCGACCTCGCCCGCGGCGAACAGCGACGGCCGCCCGGTCTCCGACCGGGGCGACACGGTCTGCGTCATCGGGGCCGGGGCCAGCGGCCTGACGGCCATCAAGAATCTGCGCGAGCACGGGTTCGGCGTGGACTGCTACGAGCGGGAGACGGGCGTCGGCGGCGCCTGGAACTGGCGGCACGACCGCAGCCCGGTGTACGCCAGCACCCACCTGATCTCGTCGAAGCCGTTCACCCAGTTCCCCGACTTCCCGATGCCGGACTCCTGGCCGGACTACCCGCACCACGGCCAACTGCTGTCGTACTTCGAGCGGTACGCCGACCACTTCGACCTGCGCTCGCACATCTGGTTCGGCACCGAGGTGATCCGGGTCGAGCCCGCCGCGGGGGACCGGTGGGACGTGACCACCCGCTCCACCGGCGGGTACGGCCCGGAACGCACCTCCCGCTACGCCGCCGTGGTGATCGCCAACGGCCACAACTGGTCGCCGAAGCTGCCCCGCTACGAGGGTCTCGAACAGTTCCGCGGCGAGATCATGCACGCCTCGTCCTACAAGGACCCGGCGCAGCTGCGCGGCAAGCGGGTGCTGGTCGTCGGCGCCGGCAACACCGGCTGCGACATCGCCGTCGAGGCCGCCCAGCAGGCGTCGCGTTGCTGGCACTCCACCCGGCGCGGCTACTGGTACGCCCCGAAGTACGTGCTCGGTCGTCCCGCCGACCAGGTCAACGACAGCCTGTTGGCGCTGCGGGTGCCGCTGCGGGTGCGTCAGTGGCTCTACCACTGGACGCTGCGGTTGACCGTCGGCGACCTGACCCGTTTCGGCCTGCCCAAGCCCGACCACCGGGTGTACGAGACGCACCCGATCGCGAACAGCCAGCTCGTCTACTACGTGGGCCACGGCGCGATCGGCCCGGTGCCGGACATCGCCCGGTTCCACCCGTACGCCGTGCAGCTGGCCGACGGCCGCGAGATCGACCCCGAGGTGGTCGTCTTCGCCACCGGCTACCTGCCGCGCTTCGAGTTCCTCGACGCGTCGGTGTTCGGCGACAGCGCGGGCGCGGGCCGACCCACGCTGTGGCTCAACGCGTTCACCCCCGGGCACCCGACGCTGGCGGTCGCCGGCCTGCTCCAGCCGGACTCCGGGCTGTTCACCCTGTCGCACTGGCAGACGGTGCTCTTCGCCCGACTGCTGCGGGCCCGCCGGGACCGGCCGGAGCGCGCCGCGGCGTTCGCGTCTCGGGTGCGGGACCGGGCCGGGGAGCGGTACTCCGGGCCGGTCAAGGAGAGCAGTCGGCACTGGTTCGAGGTCGGGCACGCCGACTACCTGCGCGCCGTCCAGCGCGCTCTGGTCGAGCTGGAGGGCAAGTGAGCAGGCCCGTGCGGGCGCGCGCCCTAGTTGCGAGCGAGAGGCAGATCGGTGACTGAGCTGCGGATCATGCGAGGCCGGGAGTGGTCCCGCCCGGTCCGGCCGGCCCGGCGGGAGGTGCTCAGCGCGGTCCCCGAACTGGAGGAGGGGCGTCCGCCGCTGCTCTTCGTTCCCGGCTTCGGGCACGGCGCGTGGGCGTTCGCCGAGCACTGGTTGGGTCACGCGGCGTCGCGGGGTTTCCCGGCGTACGCGGTGAGCCTGCGCGGGCACGGTGGCAGCGAGCCGGCGCCGGAGGCGACGCTGCGGGCGTACGCCCACGACGTGGTCCAGGTCGCGGCCAGCCTGCCGCGGCAGGCGGTGCTGGTGGGGCACGGCGCCGGGGCCCTGGTGGTGGCGCACGCGTTGGCCCGCTACCCGGCGCGGGGCGCGGTGCTGGTGGCACCGGTCTTCGGCGGCTGGGCAGTGTTGGGCGCGGCGCTGCGCCGCAACCCCGCGGGTACGCTGCCGGCGGTGTTCGGTGGGCCGTTGCGGCTCAACCGGGGGCAGTTGTTCAGCCGCGAGTTGCCCGACGAAGAGGCCCGGCGGCACGTGGCGCGTCTGGGCCGGGCGGGCCGGCGGGCGCAGTGGGCGCTGCTGGGTGCGCCGGCGGCCGAGCCGGCCGTGGGTGCGCCCCCGGTGCTGGTGCTGGGCAGCCCGGACGACCGGGTGGTGCCCGCGTCGACGTTGACCCGGGTGGCCCGCCGGTACGGTTCGGCGCCGCTGCTCTTCCCCGGGATGGGCCACGACCTGATGTTGGACGCCCGGTGGGCGGAGCCGATCGACGCGATCCTGGACTGGTTGGAGAAGGAGCCCGCGGCGCACTGAGCGCCCAGGCCGCCGACCGGCGGTCAGCCGCTGGCCTGGTGGGCGGCCGGGCTGCCGGTCGGGGTGGCCGGCCGGGGCACCAGAGCGGTGCCGTCGGGCCCGGTGTCGGCGCTGGTCAGGCGACTGACCAGCGCGCCGCCCTCGTCCAGCGCGCGGAGGTAGGAGCGGGCCCAGCCCCGGATGTCGTGCTGGTGCAGGTGGGCGCGCATGGCCCGCATCCGCTGGGTGGTGTCGGCGGGGTCGGCCCGCAGCGCCGCCCGGAGGCCCTGCTTGAGCCCCTCCAGGTCGTGCGGGTTGACCAGGTACGCCTGGGACAGCTCGGCGGCGGTGCCGGCGAACTCACTGAGCAGCAGAGCGCCCGTGTCGTCGACCCGCGCGGCCACGTACTCCTTGGCGACCAGGTTCATCCCGTCGCGTAGCGGGGTCACCGCCATCACGTCGGCGACCCGGTAGAGCGCGGCCAGCTCGGCCCGGTCGAAGGGCTGGGTGAGGTAGTGGATCGCCGGCTCGCCGACCCGGCCGAACTCGCCGTTGATCCGGCCAACCTCGCGCTCGATGCGTTCGCGCAGGATCTGGTACTGGCCGACGCGTTCCCGGCTCGGCATGGCGACCTGCACCAGCACGGTGTCGCGGACCTTGACGTCGCCGGTGGCGAGCAACTCGCTGTACGCCTTGAGGCGTTGCTCGATGCCCTTGGTGTAGTCCATCCGGTCCACGCTGAGGACGACCTGTCGGGGATTACCGAGATCCTGGCGGAGCCGGTGGGCCCGAGCGGCCACGTCCGGGCGGGCGGCCAGCGCGGCCATCTCGGCGGTGTCGATGGAGACCGGGAACGCGCCGATGCGCACCACCCGGTCGTCGATGCCGATCCGCCGGTCGGTGGCCGGCAGCTCCAGCACCCGCGTCACCAGCTGGGCGAAGTTGTGCGCCGCCTGCACGCGTTGGAAGCCGACCAGGTCGGCGCCGAGCATGCCGCGCAGCAGTTCGGCCCGGCGGGGCAGTTGCATGAACAGCTCGGGCGGTGGGAACGGCACGTGCAGGAAGAACCCGATGCGCAGGTCCGGGCGGAGCGCGCGCAGTTGACCGGGGACCAGTTGCAGGTGGTAATCCTGCACCCAGACCACCCCGCCCGGCTCGGCCACCTCGGCGGTCGCCTCGGCGAAGCGCTGGTTGACCCGCTGGTACGCCTCCCACCAGCGGCGGTGGTGCTGCGGCTGCTCGACGGAGTCGTGGTAGAGCGGCCAGAGGGTGGCGTTGGCGAACCCCTCGTAGTGGTCGCGCAGGTCTTCCGGGCTGAGCGCGACGGTGTGCATCCGTACGCCGTCCACGTCCGGCAGCGAGGGGGCCGGCCCGGTGCCGCCGGCCCAGCCGACCCAGGTCGCCGGGGTGTGCCGCAGCAGCGGGTGTAGCGCGCTGACCAGCCCACCTGGGCTGCGCCGCCATTCGCAGGCCCCGTCGGGCGCCTGATTGTCGTCGATGGGGAGGCGGTTGGCCACCACCACGAGAGAACTCTGTCGCATCTCGGGCATTCCGATCAGCAGAGGACTGACCGCCGCGAGCAAGGAAAAACCGGTCAGTCAGCGGGGGAAGTGACGTACAGCGGTATTCCTACTGACCGTAAGTTACACCACTGTTACGCCCCCGGCGGGGCGCTGCCGTCCCGGGATGCGGGCCGAACTCAGACGACGGCGCCGTTGTCCGGGTCGTCGTCGTCCTCGTCGCCGGGGCGCAGCCGCCAGATCAGCGTGACGAAACCGGCAAGGATGCCGGTGAACCCGAACAGGGTGACCGCCGAGCGGTCCACCGGGAGCAACCACGGGAAGAGGAACAGCACGAACCCGACGACCACGCCGAGCACGCCGATCACCGCGTACTTGCTGAACCGGGGCAGCGGCGGCGGCGGGGGCGGGTGGTAACCCTCGTCGTCCTCGTCGTCGGGCAGGTCGGCGCCGAAGGTGTCCAACCCGTCCAGCAGCGAGGGCTCGTCCGGCCGGGTGCCGCGCCCGACGGAGATCCCGGAGATGTCCGTTGCGGACGGTAGCCGGCGAACGTCGGTGGCCGTCGGACCGGCCTCGTCGGCCCCGGGACGGGTCAGCGGCCCGGCGGAGGGTTCGTCCCGGGTGTCGTGTTCGTCCACGTCCTCCGAGGCCGGCCACGGGTGCTCACCGGTCGTGGAGGTGGTGTGGAAGCCCGCCACGATCCGTGCCCACTCGGCGTCGATGTCCGGTTCGTCGCGGGCCGGCGGCTGCTCCGGGGTGGTCTCGTCGGCGAGCTGGGTGAGGTAGTCCCGTGCGGTGGTCAGGTGCGAGCGGTCGACGTAGAGCCGGTCGACCGGACGGGCCGGCACGGTGGTGGTGCGGGTGACCGGGTTGAGGTCCGCGGAGGGCTGGAGGTAGGCGGCGATCCCGCCGGCGGCCAGCACGTCGAGCAGGTGCTCACCGACGCGCGGATCGACGTCGCCGACGACGGCGTACTCGTTCGCGTCGAGCCCGTTGTCCCGCCGTCCCCGGCGGGCCCCACCCGCTGACACCCGGACATCCCCCTTAACGCGCCTTCCGGCGCGGCCACCTCTGCCCCTCGACGCCGGTCCGTACGCCGTGCTCTGAATCGTGACACGTCAGGGCATGGTTCCGGGAGTGCGTTGTGTCGCGTCTTCCAAAGTCCCGGCTGCTCCCGCAGGTCGCGGCGGGCCTCCTTTGTCCGTTCTTGCGCGACGAGTGCGATCTCGGTGGTCGTTGACAGCCGGCTCGTCCGACCCGTCGGGCGCCGCTTAGCCGACCGTGGCCGATCCGCTCCGACGGTGGGCGGGGGTTGTCGGCTGCGGCTTTCGTCCGTTGTGGTGACAGCGCGCGCTTCGTAGGCTCGTCGGCGACGACGGCTGGCGCTGTCGCCGGCACACCACGGAAAGGACGCCGGTGCTCTACTGGCTGCTGAAGTACGTTCTCCTCGGTCCGCTGCTCAAGCTGATCTTCCGCCCGCAGGTGGAGGGCCTGCGCAACGTGCCGGCGACCGGTCCGGTGATCCTGGCGAGCAACCACCTCTCCTTCTCCGACTCGATCTTCACGCCGTTGATCACCGCTCGGAGGGTCACCTTCGTCGCCAAGGCCGAATACTTCACCGGCAAGGGGATCAAGGGCTGGTTGACCAAGATGTTCTTCGTCGGCACCGGCACGATCCCGGTGGACCGCTCCGGTGGCCGGGCCGCCCGCGCCGCCCTGGACACCCAGTTGCAGGTGCTGCGCGCCGGGGGAGTGGCCGGCATCTACCCCGAGGGCACCCGCTCCCCGGACGGGCGGCTCTACCGGGGTAAGACCGGCGTGGCCCGACTCGCTCTGGAGAGTGGCGCGGTGGTGGTGCCGGTGGCGATGCTCAACGCCGACGAGATCCAGCCTCCCGGCAAGCTCATCCCCAAGATCGACCGGGTGCGGATCCGGTTCGGGGCGCCGCTGGACTTCTCCCGCTACGCCGGGCTGGCCGGCGACCGGTTCGTCGAGCGCGCGGTCACCGACGAGATCATGTACGAGTTGATGGAGCTCTCCGGTCGGGAGTACGTCGACGTCTACGCCCAGAAGCTCAAGGAGCCGGTTCCGGCGCCGCTGGCCGCCTAGCCACCTGACGGCGCGGTGCCCGGTCAGGGCAGGTGCAGCAGGGTGGGAGCGTGGTGGCGGGTGGCGAACTCGTGCAGGCGGGCGCGGGTCGCCGCGGCGGCGGGTGGGTCGGTCTCGGCCAGCGGGCCGATCGCCAGCGCCAGCGTGATGATCTCGTCGGTCACGTCGGCCAGCCGGGCGTAACTCGCCGCCGCCGAGCGCAGCAGCTCCGCGGCCGTCGAGGCGTCGCCGTCGTGCCGGGCCAGCGTGGCGTCGGCGACCTGACCGGCGGCGCGAGCCCACGGGGTCATCCGGGGCGCCCGGTCGAGCAGGTCCCGGACCAGCCGGGCCGCGTCCGCGCCGAGCACTCCGGCGACGTGCCCGACGGCCGGCACCCACTCCGCGAACGGGATCATCCGGGTCCGCCGCCAGTCCTCGTCCAGCTCGGTGAGCAGCGCCATCGCCTCGTCCCGGCGGCCCTGCACCGCGCGGCACAGGGCGGCGTGCGCCAGCGTGGAGCGCAACACCCGGTGGAACCCGCTGCGCCGCGCCGCGACCAGCGCCTGCTCGACCAGGTCCGCACCCGGCCCCGCGCTCCCGTCCGGCCCCGCCAACCCGGCCGTCCCGGCTCCGGACAGCCCGCGCATCCACCCGGAGACGGCCACGATGTGCAGATCCCACTCCGCGGTCGGCCGCCGGGTGGACTCCGCCGCCATCGCCAGCGCGGCCGTCCAGTCGCCCGCGTAGTACGACCGCGCCCACTGGTCGGCGAAGCTGGTGGCCAGGCTGTGCTCGCCGCCCAGGTCGAGGGTGAGCTGCTCGTCGACCAACCGGGCCGAGCCGGCCAGGTCGCCCTCCTCCTGCAACGCCCAGGCCAGGTTCTGCACCGCCCGGCGTCGACTGGTCAGCCGCTCCACCCGGCAGTGCTCGGTGACCTCGGCCAGCTCCGGGAACGCCGAGGCGGAGCCGGCCAGGTAGCGGGCGACCGCGAGGGTGATCCGGGCGTTGGCCTGGACCTCCCGCAGCTGCAGCCGCTCGGCGAGCGACGCCGCCGCCCGGGCCGCGGTGCACGCCGGGTCGGTCTCCGCGTTCAGCATGTGCACCCGGGCCAGCTCCAGCAGGGCGCCCGCCTTCTCCTGGCTGTCCGGTAGGTCGCTGTAGATGCCGATCGCCTGGTCCAGGCAGCGCAGGGTCGCCGAACGGTCGGCCCGACTCCACGCGGCGGTGGCGAGCAGCGTCCAGGCCCGCGCCGCACCCGTCCGGTCGCCGCCGCTGGTGAGCCGCTCGGCCAGCTGGGCGAGGGTGTCGGTGCCCCCCGCCACCAGGAAGGCGTCCCCGTCCCGATAGAACGCCAGCTCGGCGTCGAACAGCTCCAGCGCCGCGTCCGGCCCGACGTCCAGGGCCAGCGCCCGGCCGACCAGCGCGGCGGCGGTGTCCAACGCGTGCAGCTCGTACGCCCGGCGGGCCGCCCGGTGCAGCGCGGCCCGCGCCGCCGGGGCGTACGGGGCGGTGTCCAGCCCGACGGTCCGGGCGATCTCGTGTGCCGCCCAGCGGTGGTTGGCCAGCACCTCGGCCAGGTCGTACTGCCGGCCGTCGGTGAGCTGCGCCATCCAGTCGGCGGTGCGTTGGTGGCGCAGCACCCGCTCGGCCCGGGGCAGCCGCTGGTAGCAGACGTCCCGGACCAGGATGTGCCGGAAGCGGTACTCGGACTGCCCGGGCATCGTCGACGTGCTCTGCTCGTACACCAGGTCACGACGTTGCAGCCGGTCCAGCGCGCGCTCCACCCACTCCACCGGTCGCCCCAGCGCCGTCGCCACCGGCGCGGCCCAGAACTGCACGCCGACCACCGCGGCGGCCTGGAGCACCGCCCGGTCGGCCGGGTCCAACAGATCGAGCCGGTTGGCGATGACCGCCTGCACCGTCCGGGGCATCTCCGCGGCGGCGTCGAAGCCGAGGCGGGGAGCCGAACCGACCGCGTCGAGCAGGCCGCCGTCCAGCAGCATCCGGGCGTACTCCTGGGCGTAGAGCGGGTTGCCGTCGGCGAACTCGATCAGCGGGGTACGCGAGCCGGTGGGCAGCGTGGCCTGCCCGAGGAGCAGCGAGTACAGCGTGTCGATGTCGGTGTCGTGCATCGGCGGCACCGAGATGGACATCGCGCCGCTGATCGTGCCGGTCCACGCCGGGTGCCGCTCCCGCAGCTCCGGGCGGGCGGTCGCGACGACCAGCAGGGGTACGCCGCGCGCCGTCGCGCCCAACTGCTCGACGAAGGCCAGCATCGCCTGGTCCGCCCAGTGCATGTCCTCGAAGGCCAACACGGTCGGGCCGGTGGCGGCCAGGGCGAGCAGGAACCGCCGCCAGGCCGCCTCGGTCTCGCCGGGCGTGAGCCGTTCGCCCGGTACGCCGATCAGCGGACCGAGCGCCTCGGTCAACCGGGTCGCGTGCGGGTCGGCGAGCTGCCCGAGACGGGCCCGCAGCCGCTCGCGCAGCGCGGCCGGGTCGTCGACCTCCGGCACGCCCACCCAGGTCTTCACGATGTCCGACAAGGCGGCCCAGGTGACGTTCTCGCCGAACGGGGGGCACTGGCCGACGAGCCAGGTGATCGGCGGGCCGGGCAGGCTGCCGGCGTGGCGGGCCAGCTCGCGCAGCAGCCGGCTCTTGCCGACGCCGGCCGGGCCGAACACCGTGACCAACTGGGAGGTTCGCTCGGTCACCATCCGGTGCAGCGCGTTGACCAGCAGGCCGCGCTCGTGCTCGCGGTCCACCATCGGGGTCAGCTCGGCGGCGCGCGGGTCCCGATGGGGCCGGACCTGCACGGCCAGCCAGATCCGGCTCACCGCGGACCGGCCGCGCAGGGTGACCGGTGGTTGGTCGGCGTACTCCATCTCGTGCCGGGTGGCCGACCAGGTGCTCTCGTCGACGACGACACCGCCCGGCGGGGCGAACGACTGCAACCGGGAGGCCGTGTTGACCACGTCCCCGGTGACGAAGGCCTGCCCGCCGTCCCGGGTGGCCGAGAGGTCGACCAGGGCCTCGCCGGTCGCGATGCCGACCCGGAAGCCGAGCGGCGGCTGCGGGCCGGCGGGCTGACGGGCCAGGTTGCGTTGCAGCTCCAGGCCGGCGCGGACACACCGCAACGCGTCGTTGTCGGTGGCCACCGGCGCGCCGAACAACGCCATGGCCGCGTCGCCGATGTACTTCTCGACCACCCCGCCGTACTGGTGCACGATCCGGCGCACCGTGGCGAAGTAGGTCTGCTGGAGACTGCGGGCCTGCTCCGGGTCGGCCCGCTCGGCGTACCGGGTGAAGTCCACGATGTCGACGAAGAGCACGCTGACCTGACGCCGGTCCTCCTGCACCACGGCGACGTGGTCCCGCAGCGGTTGGCCGCAGCTGGTGCAGAAGTTGACCTCGGTGCTGTTGGCGTGTCCGCAGTGCGCGCAGTTCACCGTGAGCGGCTGGCCGCACCCGCCGCAGAAGCGGTCGTCCGGCCCGGCCGCGCGTGCGCAGTGTCCACACTTGAGGTCGATGTTCAGCTCCGTGGGCGAAAGAGGTCAGTATCGCGTCCGGCCTTACCAGTCGGGTACCCGACGTGCGGACGGGCAACGCCATCGATCGGTCGGGGTTAGTGTTCCGTACCAGGAAGTTTCATGTCAGGGAGAGTGCCGTGCAGGTACGACTGTCCACCTCGTGGACCGACCCGGGTGGCACGCTGTGGGCTCCGGGGGACACGATCGACGTCGATGCGGTCACTCTCGCCGAACTGGAGGAGCAGGGCATGGTGGAAGAGCCTGAGGGCCAGTCGGGCGGGTCGGGGGAGACCACGACCACCTCGTCGAGCACGTCCACGGCCGGTAAGCCGACCGACCCGAAGAAGATCGGCCCGGGGCCGGGCGCGCCGCCGGCCGACACCACGAAGAACTGATCGCCCCGGGTGCGGCTGGCGGGCCGGCGGGCCCGCCGACCGCACCCGTTTGGTGTGCGACATCGTTGACGCCGGCTGCGCGTGGCGGCCGGCGTCAGTCGTGGGTGCGGGCGGGGACGGTGGCCGGCGGCGGGTGACGGGCGTCCACATAGCTCTGGTCGACGACGAACCCGGGGCGGGTCGATCGGTCAGCGGTCGGCCATGCCGGCGCGGCGGCGCAGCGCGGCCACGTCGGTCACCACGATCCGGCGGCCCTCGGTGCGCAGCCAGCCACGACTCGCGAACGAGCCGATCGCCTGGTTGACGCTCTGCCGGGAACCACCGGCCATCTCGGCCAGCTGACTCTGGTTGAGCTCGATCGTGATCATCGGCGCCTGGCTCTCGCCGGCCAGCCGGACCAGCGTCTTGGCCACCCGACCGGGCAGGTCGAGGAAGACGTGGTCGGCGTTCTGCTCGGTGAGCCGGCGGATCAGCCCGCCCAGCGAGCGCATCACCGCGTCCAGGATGCGCGGGTTGGAGTGCACCAGCTCCATGAACGCCCCCCGGGAGAGCGCGAGCGCCGCGCAGTCCTCGATGGCCTCCGCCGAGGCGGACCGGGTGGACGCGTCGAGCAGGGAGACCTCGCCGAGCACGTCCGGCGGACGGATAACCGACAGCACGGCCCGTTCGCCGGTGGGTGCGGTGCGGAACACGGCCACCGCGCCCCGGCGCAGCACGATCAGCGACTCACCGGGGTCGTTCTCCACGAAGAGCAGCTGGCCCTTGCGGTAGGTACGCGGAACGGCGGCGGCGATGACGCGCTGCCGCACCTCGGGCTCCAGCCCAGCGAACATCTCCACACCCGTGAGCGCGTCACCCGGCTCTGGCAGGCGAACCTCCACGGCCCAACCCCTCCCCATGGACCACAACTCGCTCACCGGGCGAACCTGATGGGCCCCGACAAGGTGAACTGACACCGATTCGGCGTCCGGTAGCGGTACACATCAGATCATGACGGTCCGGTCGCTTGCTGTACACCCCTCGAAGCACTTCCGTGACCGTCACCAGCAGCGGCGTACCGTTTTCGGAGGGGTCGATGCGGTTCGGCCCGCGTTCGCTGCGGGCCCCGCCGGGAACGGTCGCCCGGGGGTGGGCGAAGATGGCCGGAATGGTCTACCGCTACTTCTACGACTGCGAATTCATCGAGGACGGCACGACCGTCGACCTCGTCTCGATCGGTGTCGTCGACGAGTACGGCCGCGAGTTCTACGCGGTCTCCACCGAGTTCGACGACTCCCGCGCCGTGCCCTGGGTCCGCCGCAACGTGCTGGACAAGTTGCCCTCCCCGGCGGACCGGGCCTGGCGGTCGCGGGAGCGCATCCGCGACGACCTGTACGACTTCCTCGTCGAGCCGATCCGGGACCGGCCGGGCGAGCAGCTGGAGCTGTGGGCCTGGTTCGCCGCGTACGACCATGTGGTGCTCGCCCAGCTGTGGGGGGCGATGCCGGCGCTGCCCCGGGAGATACCCCGGTACACCAAGGAACTGCGGCAGCTCTGGGACGATCGGGGCAGGCCGCCCCTGCCGGACGCGGACGCGGCCCGGCACGATGCTCTGGTCGATGCCCGACACAACCTGGCCCGGTGGCGGGCGATGACCACCCGCTGAGGGTGGCCGTACCGCCGTAGGTTTGACCGGTTCTGTCCCGGGCAACGGTTCGACCAGCCGAGCCGAGGGAGATTGCCATGAGCGACCAGCCGACCAGCGCCGCGCAGGCACGCGCCCGGGTCACCGAGCTGGCCCGGGCCGCGCGGATCTGCATGCTCACCACCACCGCTCTGGACGGGCGGCTGGTGAGCCGCCCGATGGGGCTCCAGGAGGCCGAGTTCGACGGCGACCTGTGGTTCTTCGCCTACGCGGACTCGGCCAAGGTCCGCCAGATCCGGGTCAACCCGGAGGTCAACGTCGCCTTCTCCGACCAGGGTCACCACGCGTGGGTGTCGATCTCCGGCACCGCCACCGAGGGCTTCGACCGGGTCAGGGCCGAGCAGCTGTGGAGCCCGCTGCTCAAGGCGTGGTTCCCCGACGGGCTGGACACCCCCGGCGTCACGCTGATCAAGGTGCACACCAGCTCCGCCGAGTACTGGGACTCGCCGAGCAGCACGGTGGTGAACCTGCTCGGCTACGCGAAGGCCGCGGTCACCGGCCGGCCGCCGAAGGTCGGCGAGAACCACGAGGTGACCTACTGACCGGGGGCGGGTGCCCGGGGCGCGCTGTCGCCGTACCGGCGGGCCGACTACAGTGCGCAGTGACGGCCCGCCCCGGGCCGGCAACGGCGCCGATGGTCTGACCTGACACATATCCTGGGGCATATCGGGCTTTACCTGATGCTCCAGGAGGATGAGCGGATCATGCGTATCGGCGTGCTCACCGGCGGCGGCGACTGCCCCGGTCTCAACGCGGTCATCCGGGCGGTGGTCCGCAAGGGCGTCGCCACTTACGGTCACGAGTTCGTGGGCTTCCGGGACGGCTGGAAGGGCCCGCTCGAGGGTCTGTCCCGGCCCCTGGGTATCGCCGACGTCCGCGGCATCCTGCCCCGCGGCGGCACCATCCTCGGCTCGTCCCGGACCAACCCGTTCAAGATCGAGAACGGCGTCGAGCGGATCAAGGACAACCTCGCCGCGCAGGGCGTGGACGCCCTGATCGCGATCGGCGGCGAGGACACCCTCGGCGTGGCCACCAAGCTCTACGAGCTGGGCGTACACGTCGTCGGCGTGCCGAAGACGATCGACAACGACCTCGGCGCCACCGACTACACCTTCGGCTTCGACACCGCGGTCAACATCGCGATGGAGGCCATCGACCGCCTGCACACCACCGCGGAGAGCCACCACCGCACCCTGGTCGTCGAGGTGATGGGCCGGCACGCCGGCTGGATCGCCCTGCACGCCGGCCTGGCCGGCGGCGCCAACGTGATCCTGCTGCCCGAGCGGCAGTTCGACGTCGACCAGGTGGCCGGCTACGTCGAGAAGCGCTTCCAGCACCAGTACGCGCCGATCGTCGTGGTCGCCGAGGGCGCCCAGCCGCTCGACGGCCAGATGGTCCTCGCCAACCAGGAGCTCGACTCGTTCGGCCACGTCCGCCTCGGCGGCATCGGCCAGTGGCTCGCCGAGCAGCTGGAGGCCAAGACCGGCAAGGAGGCCCGCACCGTCGTGCTGGGCCACATCCAGCGCGGTGGCACCCCGACCGCCTTCGACCGGGTGCTCGCCACCCGCCTGGGCCTGCAGGCCATCGACGCCGTCAACGACGGCGACTGGGGCAAGATGGTCGCGATGCAGAGCACCGACATCGTCCGGGTGCCCCTCGCGGAGGCCACCCGCGAGCTGAAGACCGTGCCGCTGGAGCGGTACGCCGAGGCCGAGGTCTTCTTCGGCAGCTGATCGACGGTCGACGGCGCGGCGGGCCTGCGGGTCCGCCGCGCCGCGACCCAGGGCGAGGGGGTACGGGTCGACATGTCAGCCGGGGTGCACACGGTCGCGGTGATCGGCGCGGGCAAGATCGGTGAGCTGATGCTCTCCGGGCTGCTGCGCTCGGGATGGCCGGTGGACCGGCTACTGGCCACCGCCCGCCGACCCGCCCGCGCGGAGGAGCTGACCGCCCGCTACGGCGTACGGGTGGTCGACAACCTGACCGCGGTGGACGAGGCGGCGGTGCTCGCGGTCTCGGTGAAACCGCAGGACGCCGCCGCGTTGCTGGACGAGATCGGCCCCAAGGTGCCGGCCGACAAGCTCGTCATCTCGCTCTGCGCCGGTCTGCCCACCAGCTTCTTCAGCCGCCGGCTGCCCGAGGGCACCCCGGTGGTGCGGGTGATGACCAACACCCCGGCGCTGGTCGACGAGGCGATGACCGCGATCTCCGCCGGCGCGTACGCCACCGGGGCGCACCTGACCCTGGCCGAGGAGATGTTCAAGCCGCTGGGCCAGACGATCCGGGTGCCCGAGTCGCAGCAGGACGCGGTCACCGCGCTCTCCGGCTCCGGCCCGGCCTACTTCTACCTGCTGGTCGAAGCCATGATCGACGCGGGGATCCTGCTCGGGCTGCCCCGCCAGGTGGCGCACGAGTTGATCGTGCAGACCGCGATCGGGTCGGCGGTGATGCTGCGCGACTCCGGTGAGCACCCGGTCAAGCTGCGCGAGGCGGTCACCTCGCCGGCCGGCACCACCATCTCCGCGATTCGTGAGCTGGAGAAGCACGGCGTACGGGCGGCGCTGCTGGCCGCGTTGGAGGCTGCCCGCGACCGAGCCCGCGAGCTGGCGGCGCAGGCCGACTGAGCGTTCGGGGCACGTCACGGGGCGGTGCGTGCCGCATACTGGCCCGGTGTTCACACTTGCCCAGGCCCGGCACCTGGTGGCCACCCTGCAGCCGCGTGTCAACGAGTTGATCCGGGTCCGGGCCGACCTGGCCGAGTTGCGCGCCGACCTGGCCGACCACGGCGTCAGCGCGCTCGGCGGGCTGGCCGAGGTGAAGGCGCTGGAGGCCCGGCTGCACGCCGTCGTCGACGAGCTGCACCAGCACGACATCCAGGTCAAGGGCATCGCCCCGGTGCTGCTCGACTTTCCCGGCGAGCGAGCCGGCCGCGCCGTGCTCTGGTGCTGGCTGGAGGGCGACTCCGACGTGCGCTGGTACCACCGGGCCGAGTGCGGTTTCGCCGGCCGCCGCCCCCTCTGACCCAGCCCACTCGCGCCGTCGCCCCCTTCCCGCACCGCAGTCCCCATTGATCCACTCGGTTTCATGGAAACTGCGGTGTCCGCTTGCGTCGGATGCCGCGATTTCCTGCAACCCGAGTGGATCAAACCCCTCAGCCCGCCGCGGACGTCGGCAGGACCGGCCCGGGGGCGTCGGTGACCGCGAACACCACCACGTTGTCGACGTAGTGGCCCCGGCGCCGGTCGAAGTCACCCCCGCAGGTGACCAGGCGCAGCTCCGCGTTGGGCGTCGGCCCGTAGACGACGGCCGTCGGAAATCGGTCCTTGCGGGTACGCAGCGACCCGGTCACCCGGAACGACAGCCGCTGCCCGCCGCGCCACACCTCCACCTGGTCGCCGGGTCGTAGCTCGCCGAGGCGGGCGAAGACCGCCGGGCCGCGCCGTGAGTCCAGGTGCCCGGCGAGCACGGCGGGGCCGGTGTCGCCCGGGGCCGGGCCGCCGCCGTACCAGCCAGCGGTGTGGAAGTCGGTCGGCGGGATCAGCGCGCCGGCGCGGTCCAGGCCCAGCACGGTGAGCGGCGAGTCGACGCCGATGCGCGGTACGCGTACCCGGGTGGGTGGACCCTGCGGCGCGGGCGCGGCGGCCACCGACGGACAGGCGTCGGCGCAGCCGGGGTGCCACCTGGCCACCGGCGGCGGTGGGCCGGTGGTGGCCAGCCCGACGCCGGTGCCGGCGGCCAGGCAGACCGCCGCGCCGGCCGCGACCACCGCGGCCAGCGGCATCCGGCGGTCCCGATGCCGCCGGATCGACGGGTCCGGCCCGGCGCTCACCAGGTGGTGCGCCGCCGCCGACGCCAGAGCACCAGGGCCACCGCGCCGGCCGCCGCGGCCAGGGCGCCGGCAACCAGGGGGTACGCGTCGAACCCGCCGCCCGCGGTGCCACCGGCTCCGGTGTCCACCCCGCCGGCCGGGACGACGGTGCCGCCCTCGGCGTCGCGACGCAGCTCGGTGGTGAGCCCGCCCTGCTTCGCGTCGAGCACCAGCAGCGAGTAGACCGCCCCACCGGTGAGCCGCACCTCGGCGTCGGTGCTCGGCCCGCTCGCACCCGTCAGCTTGAGCCGCCAACTGCCCGGCTCGACCTGCTGGTATTCGGTCGTGGTGGCGAACTGCACCCCGGCGGCGAGCACCGGGCCGTCGGCGGCGGCCACGTCGAGCACCGGAGTCCGCACGGACGCCTGCACGACCCGGACCTTCGCACGACCGGCGCTGGGGGCGCTGAGATCGTCGTTGAGCACCCGCAGGCCGAGGTCCGCGTGCCGACCGACCCCGGCCACCGTGTAGGCGTCGCCGCTGGTCACCGCGACCTCGGTGGTGAGCACCGGAGGATCGCTGGCGGGGGCGCCCGCCTCGCGCATGGCCACCGCGTACCGGCCCGGAGGCAGCTCCAGGTAGTCGGAGACCACGCCGTAGCCCACCCCGGGGAACACCTGCGGCTCGGTGGCGTCCGGTGCGGCGAGGTAGACGTCCACCGCCGGGGTGTCCGGGGAGAGGTGCGCGAGCCGGACGTATCCGACCGTGTCCGCGCCGGTCGCGGCACCGGCCGGCACCGGGATCGCGGCGGCGGCGAGGGCGGTGCTGAGCAGGAGCGCGCCGGAGCCGGCCAGCAGCCGGCGGGGCACGGTACGGAGCGTGTGCATGTCGCCTCCGAAGGCACGTTCGGTGAGCGGGCGGCAACCCAGAGAACAGAGTCTCGTGTACGAGACTGTGACGCAAGTTGCCCGAAGCGGTGTTTCTTGTGCCCGTCCCGGTCGTTACGTGCCTGCGCGCCGCCCGTTCGAGTTGCCGCGCAGCGCGCAGGGAGGCGGTGATCCTCACGCCGCACTCCCCGCGACCACCCGATTGGGCGATCACGGGGAGCGCGGCGGGAGGGCTCAGCGGGTGGCGGAGGCCAGGGCGGCGCGCAACTTCTCCGCGTCGGCCGGGGCCGGGTGCTCCCAGTCGGTCGGGCTGGCGGAGTAGAGAGTGCCGTACGCCGGGCTGTCCGGCTGGTAGCGCCACCCCTCGGCCAGCGGGCCGACGTCCACCGCGTCGTACCCGATCCGGTCCAGGAAGGCGGTCACCTCGGCCTTCGCGGCGGCGTCGTCACCGGCGATCGCGAGAGCGCTGCGGTCGGCGGCACCGGACGGTCGGTGCAGCGCGGCCAGGCCCTTGAAGTAGATGTTGTTGAAGACCTTGACCACCCGCGACTCCGGCAGGTGTCGCTGGAGCAGCTCGCTGCTGGTGGTCTCGCCCGAGTCCAGCTCGGGGAAGGTGCCATCGCGCTGCGGGTAGTAGTTGTTGGTGTCGATGACGACCTTGCCGGCCAGCGGTTGCACCGGCACCGCGCGGTACGCCTTCAGCGGCACACTGACCACCACCAGGTCACCCACCTGCGCCGCGTCCTGCGTGGTGCCGGCGCTGGCATGCGCGCCCAGGCTCTCCACCAGGTCGGTGAGGGTCTCCGGGCCGCGCGAGTTGCTCAGCACCACGTCGTAGCCGGCGTCGACGGCCAGCCGGGCCACGGTGCCACCGATGTTGCCGCTGCCGATCAGTCCCACAGTTGTCATGCCCGTTCCCAACTCCGTCCACCCACGACGCATTCCCGACCAGCTTGGTGGGTAATGTCGGTCACCGCCGCCCGGCGGCTGCGCGGAGCGCCTCCGTCGCGTCGAGGACCTCGCGACCTTCGCCGTCCCCGGCGCTGCCCGGTTGCGCCGCGAGCACGTCCCGCCCAACGTACTGCTCACGGTGGTCGCCGACCGTCTCTCCGGTGACCTGCCACTCTCCGGTGACGAGCGGTCCGTCCGGGTTGGCCCGTCCAGCCAGCCCTCCCGCCCCGGCCCTGAGCCGGTCGATCATGGAGTTGTGGTGGGGGATAGATCCGTCAAATGGCCTTAGGTCACCCACCACAAGTCCATGATCGACGAGGGCGAGGGCGAGGGCGGGGCGGGGCGGGGCGGGGCGAGGGCGGGTGGGGTGGGGGTGGTTTAGGCGGGGGTGGGGAGGGTTTTTTCGATGGCGGCGCGGAGGTTGTCGGAGCTGGGCTCGACCGTGGGGGCGAAACGGGCGGCGACCGAGCCGTCCGGGGCCACCAGGAACTTCTCGAAGTTCCAGCGCACGTCACCGGTGTGCCCGTCCGCGTCCGGGGTGTTCACGAGTGCGGCGTAGAGCGGGTGCCGGTCGGGGCCGTTGACGTCGACCTTCTCGGTCAGCGGGAAGGTGACCCCGTAGTTGACCTGGCAGAAGTCGCTGATCTCGGCGGCGCTGCCCGGCTCCTGCCCGGCGAACTGGTTGCACGGCACCCCGAGCACCACGAGGCCCCGGTCGGCGTACGAGTCCGCGAGGGTCTGGAGGCCGGCGTACTGGGGGGTGAGGCCGCAGCGGGAGGCCACGTTGACGACCAGCAGTGCCTTGCCGCGGTAGCGGGTCAGGTCGGCGGGGCCGCCGTCGAGGGCGTCGATCGGGATGTCGAAGACGGTCATGGCCCGAGGTTACGCGCCATCCCGGGCCGGGGCCGGGGTGGGCGCAGCGTACGCACTCCGTGCACCAGGAGAAATCGAAACATGCGCATCTTGACGAACTGATAACGCTGTGAGTACCGTCTCACCAACTCTTTTGGAAAGTTTCCTAACAGTTCGGGAGACGCCTCATGAAAAGATCGCTCCGCCGGGCCCTCTGGGCCGGTGCCGTGGTCGCCGTGACCGTCGCAGCGGTGCCGGTGACCACCGCGTTCGGCGCCGGCACGGTCACCACCACCTTCACCAAGGCGCAGGACTGGGGGACCGGTCACGAGACGAGGGTGACCGTCACCAACGGTTCCAGCGCCACGGTCACCACCTGGCGCATCGAGTTCGACCTGCCGTCGGGCACCACCATCAGCAGCGCGTGGGACGCCGACGTCACCAGCAGCGGCAACCACTACGTCGCGGTCAAGAAGAGCTGGGCCGGCGGCATCGCCCCCGGCGCCTCGTTCAGCTGGGGCTACAACGGCAGCGGCGCCTACAAGGCGCCGCTGAACTGCACCATCAACGGTGCCGCCTGCGGCGGCGGAACCACCCCGCCGACCACGACTCCGCCGACCACCACCCCACCCACGACGACGCCGCCCACCACCCCTCCGCCCACCACGCCACCGCCGACCACCAACCCGCCGAACCCGGGTGGCAAGAAGGTCGTCGGCTACTTCGCCGAGTGGGGCGTCTACGGGCGCAACTACCACGTCAAGAACATCCAGACCAGCGGCTCGGCCGCCAAGCTGACCCACATCCTGTACGCCTTCGGCAACACCACCGGCGGTCGTTGCGCCATCGGTGACAGCTACGCCGACTACGAGAAGGCGTACACCGCGGCGGACAGCGTGGACGGCGTCGCCGACACGTGGGACCAGCCGCTGCGCGGCAGCTTCAACCAGCTGCGCAAGCTCAAGCAGATGAACCCGCACCTCAAGGTGATCTGGTCGTTCGGTGGCTGGACCTGGTCCGGTGGCTTCACCCAGGCCGCGCAGAACCCGGCCGCGTTCGCCGAGAGCTGCTACAACCTGGTCGAGGACCCGCGCTGGGCGGACGTCTTCGACGGCATCGACGTCGACTGGGAGTACCCCAACGCCTGCGGTCTGACCTGTGACACCAGCGGCCCGAACGCGTTCAAGAACGTGATCAGCGCGTTGCGGTCCAGGTTCGGATCCAGCGCCCTGGTCACCGCCGCCATCACCGCGGACGGCAGCAACGGCGGCAAGATCGACGCCACCGACTATGCCGGTGCCATCGGTAACCTCAACTGGCTGATGCCGATGACGTACGACTACTTCGGCGCCTTCAACGCCCAGGGCCCGACGGCGCCGCACTCGCCGCTCACCTCGTACACCGGCATCCCGCAGCAGGGCTTCAACTCCGACGCGGCGATCCAGAAGCT
Organism: Micromonospora sp. NPDC049645; assembly: GCF_040675155.1. Classification (NCBI taxonomy): domain Bacteria; kingdom Bacillati; phylum Actinomycetota; class Actinomycetes; order Micromonosporales; family Micromonosporaceae; genus Micromonospora; species Micromonospora sp. NPDC049645. Next base: position 199,513 of record NZ_JBFAOI010000008.1, on the reverse strand, counting down.
CAAGAGCAAGGGCGTTCCGGCCAACAAGCTGCTGCTCGGCATCGGCTTCTACGGTCGGGGCTGGACCGGTGTCACCCAGGCCGCTCCGGGTGGTAGTGCCACCGGCGCGGCGCCGGGCACCTACGAGGCCGGCATCGAGGACTACAAGGTCCTCAAGAACACCTGCCCGGCCACCGGCACGATCGCCGGCACCGCGTACGCCAAGTGCGGCAGCAACTGGTGGAGCTACGACACCCCGTCGACCATCAACGGCAAGATGACGTACGCGAACAACCAGGGCCTCGGTGGCGCGTTCTTCTGGGAGCTCTCCGGTGACACCAGCAACGGCGAGCTGATCGGCGCCATCAAGGGCGGTCTCGGCTGAGCCGAGGGCCGACGCACCACCCACACGGCGGGAAGGGGCCCGCACCGTCCCTTCCCGCCCGTGACACAGCGGCCCGGCCGACGCCCAGCGTCGGCCGGGCCGCCGCCGTTGGGTTCGGCCAGCCCGATGTGGCAGACTCGCGGCTCGGCACGTCTCGATCTCACCGTCGACGGAGGTGATCATGCGCCCGACCTACCGCAGGCTGGCGGCGACCGCAGCCGGGCTGGTGCTGCTCCCGATCGCCCTGGTCGGCTGCGGGATCGGCGGTGGGGACACCGACGAACCGGCGAAGCCGGCACGCGCCCCCGCCGAGGAGGCCACCGCCCGCTCCCGCGAGCGCGTGCAGGCGTACCTCGACGCGATGGCCGCCAAGGACGTGGCGGCCGGCCGCAGCCAGCTCTGCGCCCTGCTGCACGAGGGCTTCGACCTGGGCGCCACCGGCCCCAACGGTGACTTCGCCGATCACTTCCAGGTGCCCGAGGCGGCCATCACCGACATCCGGTCCGGTCCGCTCGGGCAGGAGGTCAGCGTCTCGGTCTCGGTCGCGATCGGCAAGCGCACCGTCGCCCGGCCGCTGGTGTTCACCGTCACCCGGGACGGAAGTGACTGGTGCATCGCCGGGGAGGCGCCGGGCGGCGCCGTGGTCGCCAACCCGACGCCGGACGGTCTCGTACCCTCGCCCGCGTCCTGACCAGCGTCCGGCGGATTGATCTCCCATCTGCCGGAACCGTCCCCCTCGCCGCCCAGGCATCCCGACGGTCGCCGTACGCTTCTTGTCATGCGCCATGAGTGGCATCAGCTGAGCCATCCCGCGGTGGGCAGCCCGGGCCTGCAGACCAGCCGACCGACCGTCGACTCCGCCGAGGACGCCGCGCTCGGCCTGGACCGGTGGCGGGAGCTGCCCCGCGAGCAGGTCCCTCCGTGGTCCGACCCCGCCGCGGTGGCCGAGGTCTGCAAGGTCCTCGACACCGTGCCCTCGGTCGTCGCACCCTACGAGGTGGACCAGCTCCGGCAGAAGCTCGCCCTGGTCTGCGAGGGCAAGGCGTTCCTGTTGCAGGGCGGCGACTGCGCCGAGACGTTCGTGGACAACACCGAGAGCCACCTGCTGGCCAACGCCCGCACCCTGCTCCAGATGGCGATCGTGCTCACCTATGGCGCGTCGCTGCCGGTGGTCAAGGTGGCCCGGGTCGCCGGGCAGTACACCAAGCCCCGGTCGCTGCCCACCGACGCCCGCGGCCTGCCCGCCTACCGCGGTGACATGATCAATTCGCTGGAGGCCGACCCGACCGCCCGGGTCGCCGACCCGCAGCGCATGATCCGCGCGTACGCCAACTCGGCGGCGGCGATGAACATGCTCCGGGCGTACCTCGCCGGTGGGCTCGCCGACCTGCACGCCGTGCACGACTGGAACAAGGGCTTCGTGAAGAACTCCCCGGCCGGGGAGCGCTACGAGGCGATCGCCCGGGAGATCGACCGGGCCCTGGCCTTCATCCGGGCCTGCGGGATGACCGACGACGAGGCGCTGCGCACCGTCACGCTCTACTGCTCCCACGAGGCTCTCGCCCTGGAGTACGACCGGGCGCTCACCCGGGTCTCCGACCGTCGGGCGTACGGGCTCTCCGGGCACTTCCTCTGGATCGGCGAGCGCACCCGACAGATCGACGGCGCGCACATCGACTTCATCTCCCGGATCGCCAACCCGATCGGGGTCAAGCTCGGCCCGACGACCTCCCCGGACGAGGCGATCGAGCTGTGCGAGAAGCTCAACCCGGACAACATCCCCGGCCGGCTCACCCTGATCAGCCGGATGGGCAACCACCGGGTGCGCGACGCCCTGCCGCCGATCGTCGCCAAGGTCACCGCCGCCGGCGCGAAGGTGGTCTGGCAGTGCGACCCGATGCACGGCAACACGCACGAGTCGTCAAACGGCTACAAGACCCGGCACTTCGACCGGATCGTCGACGAGGTGCTCGGCTACTTCGAGGTGCACCGCGGGCTGGACACCCACCCCGGCGGCCTGCACGTCGAGTTGACCGGCGAGGACGTCACCGAGTGCCTCGGCGGCGCCCAGGGCATCGAGGATCTCGACCTGCCCGACCGGTACGAAACCGCCTGCGACCCGCGACTGAACACCCAGCAGTCGCTGGAGTTGGCGTTCCTGGTAGCGGAGATGCTCCGTGGCTGACGCGCGGAGTGCGCTCGCGCGCCCCCGTGGTCGCCAGCCGAAGGGATGACAGCGGCTGAGCCTGCGCGACCCGCAGCCGCCAGCCGAAAGCATGCCAGCCGAGAGGATGACAGTGACTGACCTGTTCGTGGACCTGCGCTCCGACACGGTGACCCGACCCACCGCCGGGATGCGCGAGGCGATGGCCACCGCCGAGGTCGGTGACGACGTCTACGGCGAGGACCCGACCGTCAACGCGCTGGAGGCGGAGGTCGCCACGCTCTTCGGGCACGAGGCTGCGCTGTTCGCCCCGAGCGGGTCGATGGCGAACCAGATCGCCCTGCAACTGCTGGTCTCGCCCGGCGACGAGTTGCTCTGCGACGCCGACGCGCACGTGGTCACGTACGAAATTGGTGCCGCGGCCGCGTACGGCGGGATCTCCTCGCGGACCTGGCCCGCCGTCGGCGCGGACATCGACCCGGAGGTCGTGGCCGGGATGATCCGGCCGGACGGCTACTTCGCCGTCCCCACCCGCGCGATCGCCGTCGAGCAGACCCACAACCGCGGCGGTGGCGGAGTGATTCCGCTGGCGACGCTGCGGGATCTGCGCGGGATCGCCGACGAGGCGGGTGTCGCGTTGCACTGCGACGGCGCCCGGATCTGGCACGCGCACGTCGCCGACGGGGTGCCGCTGATCGAGTACGGCCGGCTCTTCGACACGCTGTCGGTGTGCCTCTCCAAGGGGCTCGGCGCGCCGGTGGGTTCGCTGGTGGTGGGCAGCGCGGAGAAGATCGAACGGGCCCGGATGATCCGTAAGCGGATGGGCGGTGGCATGCGCCAGGCCGGCGTTCTCGCCGCCGCCGGTCGGTACGCGCTCGCGCACCACGTCGAGCGGCTGGCCGACGACCACGCCAGGGCGGCTCGGCTCGCCGAGGCGGTCGCGCCGTTCGGCGTGTTGGCCACCACGGTCCGTACCAACCTGGTCGCACTGGACCTCACCAAGCACACCCTGGACGCGCGTGCCCTGGCCGCCGCCGCGCGGGCCGAGGGCGTGCTGATCTCGGTGCTCGGCCCCCGCACCGCCCGCCTGGTCACCCACCTGGGCCTCAACGACGCGGACATCGACCGCGCCCTCGCCGCCCTACCCCGAATCCTCGCCGCGGCCTGACCCCGACCCGACCCGACTCCCGCCGGGCCGCCCGCGCCCCGGGTCGGGTGGGGTCAGGGGTGGGACAGGCGGGTGAGGGTCTCGATGTCGGCGGCGTGGCCCAGCTGCTTCTCGCTGGGGGTCTCCACGACGATCGGGACGCCAGCCGTTGCCGGGTGCGCCATCAGCTCGGCGAAGGCCGGTTCGCCGATGGTGCCCTTCCCGATGTTCTCGTGCCGATCGCGGGTGGAGCCGCACAGATCCTTCGAGTCGTTGGCGTGGACCAGCCGCAGTCGGTCCGCACCGACCGTGGCCACCAGGGTGTCGAGGGTCGCCGTCATGCCGCCCTCGGCCGCCAGGTCGTGCCCGGCGGCCCAGGCGTGGCAGGTGTCGAAGCAGACCCCGAGCATGGGGTGCCGGTCCACCGCGTCCAGGTAGGGCCCGAGCTGCTCCACCCGGGAGGCGAGTGACCGGCCTCCGCCCGCGCTCGGCTCGACCAGCAACATCGGCCCACCGGCGTCGGCGGCCCAGTCGAGCAACGGCAGCAACTCCTGGCGAACCTGTCGCATCGCCGCCTCGGCGTGCCCCTCGTCGACCGAACTGCCCGCGTGGAACACCACCGCCCGGGCGCCGATCGCCACCCCCCGACGCAGCGCGTGCGCCAGCGTCTGGGCCGACTTCTCGACCGTGGCCGGGGTGGGCGAGCCGAGGTTGACCAGCAGCGAGGCGTGGATGAACGCCGGAATGCCGCGTTCGGCGCAACCGTCGCGGAACAGGGCGTCCTGCGCGGGGTCACCGCTGGGCAGTGCCCAGCCTCGCGAGTTGGAGACGTAGACCTGCACCACCCGCGCACCGGTCGCGTCGGCGTACGGAAGGGCAGCCTTCGCCAGCCCACCCGAGGTCGGAGTGTGCGCGCCCACCGCCCGCGTGGAGATCGTCGGCATCAGAAGCACGTGATGACGACCGGGGTGCCCGGCGGCACCTGCGAATTCTCGCCCGGGACCTGGATCCGGGCGACCGCGTTGGCGTTGAGCGCGACCGTCGTCGGCAGCCCCTGGCTCTCCAACACCTGCTTGGCCTGCAAACAGGGCAGGTCGATCACCCCGGGCACGACGACCAGCGGCGGGCCCTTGCTGACGTCCAGCTTGACCTGGGCGCCCTTCTCCACGCCGGTGCCGTCGGCCGGGCTCTGGCCGAGGACCTCGTCCTTCGGCTTGTCCGAATCCTTGTAGGTCTCCACCAGCACCAGTTCGAGTTTGGCCAGGGCCGTCCGGGCGTCGGTCAGACTCTTGCCGACCAGGTTCGGAACCGTCACCGGCGCCCTGCCCCGGCTCAGAATGAGGGTGATCTTCGCACCCGGCTTGACCTCGGTGCCCACCTTCGGGGAGCTCTCCACCACGACCCCGGCCGGCAGGCTGTCGTCGTAGCGGGCGGTGCCCTTGGCCACCACCAGCTTCGCGTTGACCAGGTCCGCCTCGGCCAGCTCGAACTCCTTGCCGATGACGTCCGGAACGGGGAAACGCTCCGGGCCCAGGGAGAGGGTCAGGGTGATCGTGCCACCCTTGACGATCTTGGTTGCGGACGCCGGACTCTGCCCCAGCACGCTGTCCTTCGGGGCCTTCTCGTCGAAGCGCGGCTCCGCGAACTTGAGGACGAGCCCGGCGCGGTCGGCCCGTGTCTGCGCGTCGGCCTTGCTCAGGCTCACCAGCTGCGGAGCCTCCGTGTAGCGGCCGACGCCGAACCACCAACCCCCGATCGCGGCCACCAGGCCCAGCGTCACCACCACGGCCGCGACGGCCAGCCGGCCACGGGGGTTGCTCAGCACCATGCCGCGCAGCGCGGCGAGGCGGGCACCCAGGCCCTCCGCCGGCTCCGGAGCCGCCCGACGCCGGCCCGGCCCCTGGCTGCTGGCGCCCTCGGGCAGCCGGGCCCAGGCCGGGCGGCTGGGCGGCTGAACCGTCGCGACCATCATGGTCGGCTGGGAGAGCGGCACCTCATCGGTGACCGGGCGGAGAACGGCGGTGTGACTGTTGGCGTCGCCGAGACGATCCCGGGCGACCTGCACCTCGGCCAGGAGCGCGCCGGCGTCGGCGGGCCGGGCGCCGGGATCACGCCGGGTGGCCCGCTGCACCAGCTCGTCGAGCACCGACGGCAGGCCGGGCACCAGCGTCGAGGGAGCCGGAACGTCCCGGTCGACGTGCTGCCAGGCGACGTCCACCGGGCGGTCACCGTCGTACGGCACCCGGCCGGTGAGCATCTCGAACAGCACGATGCCGGCCGAGTAGACGTCGGTGCGCGGATCGGCGCGGCCCTCGGTGACCAGCTCCGGGGCGACGTACGCCACGGTGGCCATCAGCTGGTTGCCCTGCTCCTCGTCGGCGCTCGCCTCGACCGCCCGGGCCAGCCCGAAGTCGGCCACCTTCACGACGCTGTCGACCAGATTGGCGACGCCACCGGTGGGTGCCTCGGCGACCAGCACGTTCTCCGGTTTGACGTCGCGGTGCACGAGACCGGCCCGGTGCGCGGCGGCGATCGCGGCGAGCATCTGCTCGGTGATGGCCAGCGCCTCGTCCGGATTGAGCCGGCGTCGCTCGGCCAGCACGTCGCGCAGCGTGCGGCCCCGGACGTACTCCATCACCAGGTACGGCAGACCGGCGTGCGTGCCCTGGTCGTAGACCGCCACCACGTTCGGGTGGGTCAGTCGGGCGATGGTCTTGGCCTCGTCGGTGAACCGGGCCACGAAGTTGGCGATCCGCGCCCGTGCCTCGCTCGCCTGGGTCGGATGAATGATCTTGACAGCGACGGTGCGCTCGAGGCGCTCGTCGGTGGCGGTGTACACGGTCGCCATGCCACCACGGGCCACGCGACCGCGAATGCGGTAGCGCCCGTCGATCAGCGAGCCCAGCAACGTGTCGGCGACCTGTGTGTCCATCGGCAGGCAGTCTATGTGTCCAGGGGGCGAAGGTTGAACAGGATGCTACAGCCGTACGCCGAACCGGTCCGTCCCGCCGCGCTCGCCGTCCCTTACTGGCTGGTCAGCGACGGTGGAGAGAGTGGGCGCGGACGGGTCGCCCGGGGTGCCGGTGGCTCGTCGCGGTGGCGGCGTGGCAGGGTGGTCGGGTGACCGAACCCGTACCCGACCAGGCCGCGCCCGGCCTGGAGCTCGCCGGCCCCACCGACCCGGCCGGCTGGTTGACCCTGCCCGACGTCGCCGAACGCCTCGACGTGTCGATCAGCAAGGTGCACCAGATGATCCGTGACCGGGAGTTGCTGGCGGTCCGCCGCGACGGCGTCCGCCGGATCCCCGCGGACCTGGTGGCCAACCAGACCGTACTCAAGCACCTGCCCGGCGTGCTCAACCTGCTCTCCGACAACGGCTACGACGACGAGGCCGCCCTGCGCTGGCTCTACGAGCCGGACGACACCCTCCCCGGCGCCACCCCGGCCGCCGCCCTCTCTGGCGACCAGGCCCGCGAGGTGAAACGCCGAGCCCAAGCCCTCGGCTTCTAACCCCACCCGCCCCCCGGCGTCCCCGCGGGCGCGGGGGGACGGGGGTTAGTCGGCTCGGCGGGTTGCGGCTATGGCCAGGTCTACCAGGGCTTGGCGGGCTTCGGTGTCCAGGTCGACGGCGGTCAGCGCGGCCAGGGCGGCGTCGGTGAGGGTGACGATCCGCTGCTCGGTACGGGCCAGTGCCCCGCTCTCCGAGATCACCTCGCGGAGCCGGGTCACCCCCTGCTCGTCAAGCTCCGGGTCGCCGAGCCGGCCGAGCAGCAGCTCACGGCCTGCGTCGTCGGTGGCCTCCACGGCCGCCGCCACCAGGTAGGTGCGCTTGCCCTCACGCAGGTCGTCGCCGGCCGGCTTGCCGGTCAGCGCCGGGTCACCGAAGACCCCGAGCACGTCGTCCCGGAGCTGGAACGCCTCGCCCAGCGGCAGCCCGTACGCCGAGTAGGCCGTCCGCACGTCGTCCGTCGCGTCGGCCAGCGCGGCGCCGAACAGCAGCGGACGCTCGACCGTGTACTTCGCGGACTTGTACCGGGCGACCTTGCTGGCCCGTTCCACCGAGGTGTCCCCGGTGACCTGGGTCAGCACGTCGAGATACTGCCCGACGGTGACCTCGGTGCGCATCTCGTCGAAGACCGGTCGGGCGCGGGCCAGCGACCACAGGTCCAGGCCCGCGGAGTGCAGCAGCTCGTCGGACCAGACCAGGCACAGGTCACCGAGCAGGATCGCCGCGGCGTCGCCGAAACCGTCCGGGTCGCCGCCCCAGCCGGCCTCGCGGTGCCGGGTGGCGAACCGCCGGTGCACCGCCGGCTCGCCGCGACGGGTGTCGGAGCGGTCCATCAGGTCGTCGTGGATCAGGGCGCTGGCCTGGACGAACTCCAGTGCGGCGAGGGCGGTGGGCACCTGGTCGCCGTCCACCCCGCCGGCGCCCCGGAACCCCCAGTAGGCGAATGCGGGACGCAGCCGCTTGCCCCCGCCGAGCACGAACGCCTCGATCGCCTCGGCCACCGGACCCAGGGCGTCGTCCACGGCGGCGAGTCGGACCCGTTGGCCGGCCAGGAACTCGGTGAGCGCCTTGTCGACCCGCTGTCGCAGGTCGGCGCGGTCGACGGGAGACACGGGGGCAGCGTGGGTCACGCCCCGACGCTAGCGGGTCGCCGTGGACCGTGCTCCACCGCCACGCATCGTGCCGCCGGTGCGGCCGGGGCCCGTTCGCCCGGTCGGTCGCGCGCCGGACACCGCGGCGCGGCCCGGCCCGGTGGCCCGCGCCGCGCCGGCTCGACGGGTGGCCGCGGCGGCCTCGGCGAGCGCCACCAGCGGCACGTCCAGGACGACGGCGAGCCAGCCGAGCCAGAAGCCGCCCGGCACGCGACGCTGTCGTTCCCACCGGGAGACCTCGTGCCGACTCAACGTCGGCACCCCGGAGGCGGCACACAACTCGGCGGCGGTGCGTTGCTGGCTCCAGCCACGGGCCAGCCGGTGCCGGGCCAGCAGCGGCCCGAGCTGCGCGGGGCGCGGCGATGCGGGCGGAATCATGGGTCCTCCTGGCGGCGTCGGTGCGGTGACGACCACCCGCCCGACCGGACGGACCGGCGTCACCGCTCGGTTGTTGACCCCCGCGCGGGGACCCCGGGGCCGCCCCGGCCGCCCCTCCCGCACCGCCCATTCCTACCTCGGAGGTACGACGCCTTTGCGCCGCACCGGTCGGAGCGCGCCGGTGCGACTCCAGCCGCTGGGTGGGAAGGGCCTGGGTCCTGGTGACATCGACCGCTAGAGTCGGGTCGTGGCGCTCGGTCTTCCCTCGGTACTCCCCAATCCGCAGCCGGCGATCGGGGAGCTCATCCGTGAGCACCAGCCGACCTTTTCGTTCGAGTTCTTCCCGCCCAAGACCGAGGCGGGTGAGCAGCTGCTCTGGCAGGCCATCCGCGAGCTGGAGTCGCTGCGCCCGTCGTTCGTGTCGATCACGTACGGCGCCGGCGGGTCGACGCGGGACACCACCGTGGCGGTGACCGAGCGGATCGCCACCGAGACCACGCTGCTCCCGATGGCCCACCTGACCGCGGTCAATCACTCCGTCGCCGAGCTGCGCCACGTGGTCGGCCGGCTCGCCGGGGTGGGCGTGCGCAACGTGCTGGCCGTTCGTGGCGACCCTCCGGGTAACCCGGGCGGCGAGTGGATCCGCCACCCCGAGGGCGTGGACTACGCCGAGGACCTGGTCCGCCTGGTGCGGGACGCCGGTGACTTCAGCGTCGGTGTGGCGGCCTTCCCGTACAAGCACCCGCGCTCGCCCGACGTGGCCAGCGACACCGCCCAGTTCGTCCGCAAATGTCGGGCCGGCGCGGAGTTCGCGGTCACCCAGATGTTCTTCGACGCCGACGACTACCTGCGACTCCGCGACCGGGTGGCCGCCGCCGGCTGTGACACCCCGATCCTGGCCGGGGTGATGCCGGTGACCCAGATCGGCACCATCGAGCGGTCCGTGCAGCTGTCCGGCGCGCCGTTCCCGGCGGCGCTGGCGGCCCGCTTCGAACGCGTCGCCGACGACCCGGAGGCGGTCCGCCGGCTCGGCATCGAGCAGGCCAGCGAGATGTGCCGACGACTGCTCGACGAGGGTGTGCCCGGAATCCACTTCATCACCCTCAACCGGTCCACCGCGACCCGCGAGGTCTGGCAGAACCTGAAGGCCGGCGCGCGCGTGTGAACGACGCACCTGCGACACCTGTTGCCCGACACAACGGTTGATCCGTGGTGGGCACACAGCTGAACTGGGACCAGTACGCCACGGCGTGGGCGCGGTTGCACGGCGGGTTCGACCCCCGGGTCGCCGCGCCGGTGGTGCGCGCCTGGCTGCGATTCGCGTACCACGTCGGGTACGTGCTGGGTCGGCTTCGGGTCAGCCCCACCGCGGTCACCGTGGTCGGGGTGCTGCTCTGCTTCTGCGTACCGCTGCTGGTGACCCGGCCCGGCAACGGGCTGTTCCTCGGGGCGCTGTTCGTGCTGCTGGCCGCCGTGGCGGACAGCGTGGACGGCGCGGTGGCGGTCGCCACCGGCCGCACCACCCGGCTCGGCTACGTCTACGACTCGGTCGCCGACCGGCTCGGGGAGGTGGCCTGGCTGCTGGCGTTCTGGCTGGTGGGCGCGCCCGGTGCGTTGGTCGTCGCGGGCGGCGCGCTGTCCTGGCTGCACGAGTACGTCCGAGCGCGGGCGGTCGCCGCCGGGATGCGCGAGATCGGCGCGGTGACCGTCGGTGAACGCCCCACCCGGGTCTCGGTGGCGCTGGCCGGCTTGCTGGTCGCCGGGTTGGCCGGCCTGATCGAGCCGGACCTGGCCGCCGGCACCATCACCATGGCGACCGCGGTCTGGGTGCTGCTGGCCGGCTTCGGCCTGGGGCAGCTGCTCTCCAGCATCCGTCGTGCCCTCATCGAGGCCGGCTGAGCGGCGGGCCGGGCTGGCGCCGCCGGCTGAGCGGCGGGCCGGGCTGGCGCCGCCGGCCCGCGACTACCAGGCGGGGCCAATCTCGTCGGCGACGATCTGCGCGGAGAGGGTCACCATCGGCAGCCCGCCGCCCGGGTGGGCGGAGCCGCCCACCAGCCACAGCCCGTTCGCCGGGCCCCGGTTGGCCGGGCGGAGCAGCCCGCCTGCGGTGCCGTAGATCGAGCCACCGGGCGCGCCGGTCGCCACGTCCAGGTCGGCGGGGGTGCGGATCTCCCGGAACAGCAGCCGGTCGCGCACGTCCACGCCGCGCCGCGCCAGCACCTCCAGAATCCGATCGGCGTACGCGTCGGCCAGCCCCGGGCGGCGCCAGTCCACCGCGCCCGCCGCGCTGCCCTGCCGGGGCGCGTTGACCAGTACGAACCACGCCTCGTGTCCGGCCGGTCGGACCATCGGGTCGTCGGCCACGGTGACGAACACCGCCGGGTCGGCGGCAGGTCGGGCCGGTACGCCCCGACCGGGGTCACCGAAGACCGCGTCGAACTCGGCGTCGTAGTCGTGCGGGAAGAAGACGTTGTGGTGGGCCAGCCCGGTGCTGCCGGAGACACCCAGCAGCAGCACGAAGCCGGCGAGGCTGCGGTCGGTCAGCCCGGCCAGCCGACGTGGGTGCGGCAGCAGGTCACGGTAGACGGTCAGCGCGTCCACGTTGGCCACCACCACGTCGGCGGGCACCGGGGCGCTGGCACCGGCGAGGCGTACCCCGTGCACCCGACCACCGGTGGCGTCGATCCGGGTGACCGTGGCACCGGTCTGCACGACCACGCCGAGGTCCAGGCAGCGGGTCAGCAGCGCGTCGGCGAGCGTGCCCAGCCCGCCGCGCAGGTACCAGCCGCCGAAGGCCAGCTCGGCGTAGGGCACCGCGACCAACGCCGCCGGTGCCCGACGTGGGTCGGCGCCGGTGTAGGTGGCGTACCGGTCCAGCAGCATCCGCAGTCGCGGGTCGGACAGGTGCCGGCGGCCCAGGCCGCGCAGACTGCGACCGGGGGCGATGGCGGCCAGGTCGCCGACCCGCCAGGCCAGCGACGCGAGGTCGCGGGGAGAGTCGACGGTACGACGCAGGATGTCCCGCGAGGAGGCGTGCCACACCCGCGCCGCCCGGCGCCACAGCCGCTGCCAGTCCGCTGCCGCCCGGTCCCCGAGGGCGGCCCCGATCCGGGCGGTGAACTCCACCGGGTCGGCGCACGAGTCCAGGGTCGGGCCACCGCCCGGGAAGACGTGCCGGACGATCGGGTCCAGCGGGACCAGGTCCAGATATTCGTCGAGCTTCGCGCCGGTCGCCTCGAACAGGTCGTGGAAGACCTCGGGCAGGGTGAGCAGGCTCGGCCCGGTGTCGAAGTGGAACGACCCGGCCGGGGTGTCGTGCGCGTACCGGCCGAGCTTGCCACCGACCGTGTCGGCGGCCTCGAAGACGGTCACCTGGTGCCCGGTGGCGGCCAGCCGGGCGGCGGTGGCGAGGCCACCCACCCCGGCGCCGACGACCACGATCCGCGCCATGCCGCGCCCTCCCTAGCTGACCGGGCGGCCCCGCCAGGTCAGGCGGTGTCGCTTTCGCAGATGGTACGACCGCAGGGTCAGCCAACCGAGGACCACGACCGACACGGGGTGTGCGAGCGCGTCGGGCCACCACCGGCCGCCGGTCGCGCGGGCGGTGAGCACCCGCCCGGCCACCCCGAGCAGGTAACCGACCAGGCCCACGGCGACCACCCCGGGCGCGCCTGCCGCCGCGCCCGCCAGCGCGATCAGCGGTGGGGCGGTGTAGAGCAGCAGCAGCGCCGCCACCACGGCCGCCGCCGCACCCGGATGCCCGAGCGACGCCCAGAGCGACTTCGAGTACCCGTCGCGCAGTTGTGGCCAGTCGTCGTACATCCGGCAGGTGGCCAGCCGGGAGCCGTCGGCCAGGGCGATCCGCCCGCCGGCCCGCTTGACCGCCCGGGCCAGCTCGACGTCCTCCAGGATCTTGTCGGCGACCGCGGCGTGCCCGCCGGCCGCGGTGTAGCCGGCCCGGTCCACCACCAGGAACTGCCCGCCCGCCGCGGCCAGCGACGGCCGCGGCGAGCGTTCCATCGCGCGCAGCGGCAGGAAGGTCAGCCAGAGCCACTGCAACAGCGGCTGCACCAACCGGTCGGCCGCCGTCGCCACCACGATCCGGGGGTACGGCGACAGCAGCGTCACGCGGGCGGCGCGCAACTCGGTGACGGCCGCGGCCACGGCGTGCGGGGCGAGCACCACGTCGGCGTCGACGAAGACCAGCGCGGTGGCGTCCGGGTCGGTCCGGGTGGCCAGCTGCCAGCAGGCGTGCGGCTTGCCCAGCCAGCCCGGCGGCGGGGTGACCCCGGTGAGCAGCGTGACCCGGGGGTCGTCGCCGGCCACCGCGCGGACCACGTCGGCGGTGCCGTCGGTGGACCCGTCGTCGAGGACCACGACGCGCAGCCCGGGTACGCCACGCTGGGCGAGCAGGGCGTGCAGGCAGGGCGTGACGCGGGCGGCCTCGTCGCGCAGCGGCAGCAGCACGGCGACCGGCTCGTCGACCTCGTCGGGCCGTTCGGTGGGCCGACGCAACCAGGCGGCGGCGTTGAGCCAGGTGTGCCCGGTCAACGCGGCGACGGCGATCAGCAGGGCGAGCAGGGCGGTCATCGGGTCGCGTCGACGCCGGGGCGGTGCGGCTGGTGGTCCGCCGGCCGGATGCGTCGGCCGGGTCGGGCCCGCAGCAGGGTCACCGCCAGGGGTACGGCGGTCACCGACATGCCGGCGGCGCCCCAGAGCGCCGAGGCGGGCAGGTCGAGGAAGACGGCGTGGGCCAGGACGCTGGAGAAGTACGTCCACAGGTAGAGCGCGATCATCGGGTGGTCCCGCCGATCGGTGTGCGCGGCGGCCGGCCCGGCCAGCGGGCGCAGCGCGCTCATCAGCAGCACCGCGAAGAGCAGCCAGCCCAGGTAGTTGCTGACGGGGATGCCGGCCAGGCCGGGCAGGGCCGGGGTGGCGTCGCGCCAGACCCAGTAGCCCTCGGCCACCATCTGCGGGTCGAGGAAGAGATCCCAGGCCGCCAGCCCCACCGTGGCCAGCGCGATCCGCCCCACCCATCGACCGGCTGTCGGCCCGCCGCCGCCGGCCGTGGTGGTGCCGCCGGCGGTCAGTCGGACCGCGGCCAGCCAGGCCGGCCAGGCCATCCAGGTCCAGGCCAGCGGAATTATCAGCGGTACGCCGGCCAGTTTGGGGCCCAGCTCGCCGGAGTAGTCGTAGCTGCCGAACGGCACGCCGGTGGCCACCCCGATCGCCTCGATCGCGAACCCGCCGCCGGTGGCCACCGCGACCAGCGCCGCCGCCACCCGTGGGCCCCGACTGAGCAGGGCGTGGCCGACCGAGAGCAGCCAACCGAGCACGACGGTGGCAACGGTGAGCCCGGCCCGGGTGGCGCCGGTGGTGAGCGGATAGCAGATCTGGGCGAGCACCAGGACGGCGAGCAGCGTCCAGGAGATCCGCCGGGTCATGACGCCGGTGGCTCGAGTGGCAGATCCCGACCGAGCACGCCGAACGGTCGTTCGTCGCCGGGGAAGTGGAAGTCGCGCAGCACGTCGACGAAGCCGAAGCGCCGGTACAGCCGCCAGGCCCGCGAGGTCTTCTCGTCGGCCTCCGGGGTGGACAGCAGTGTGGTCTCGCCCTCGGCCATGCCGAGCAGCGCGCGCAGCTGGCCGGCGCCCAGGCCGTGCCCCTGCGCGGGTGGCCGGACGTGCAGCTCGACCACCTCGAAGCAGTGGGTGAGCCAGCGGGTACGGGTCGGGGCGTCCAGCGCCCGGTGCACCTGGTCGTGCCACCACTGGCCGGACGCGCCCAGGTAGCCGTAGCCGAAGCCGGCGAGGTGACCCTCGCTGGTCAGGCTGGCTACCGCCCGGAAACCCGGTCGGCGGACGTGGGTGGCGATGTAGCCGCGCCGAGCCTCCAACAGGTCGGTGCGGTATCCCATCGCCTCGCCGTAGACGGCCACCACGTCGTCCAGCCGCCGGACGAGATCGTCCGGCGTCCAGCGCACCAACCTCATGCCCGTCCACCCTTCGCCGTTTCCGGGCCGCGGTCGGCGACCCACCCGAGCACCGACCGGTCGCCGACCACGTCGCGCACCTCGAACCGGGCGAACAGTTCTTCGGCGTACCAGCCCGCGGTGGGGGTTCGCATGATCGCCGCCCGGTGCTCCGGGTGACGGTACGCGAACGCCACCAGGTCCGTCGGGTCGCGCCACACGCTCACCGTGCCCTGCCAACCCAACGGTGCCTCCCCGACCCCGAACCGGGCCAGCAGACCGGGCGCGTCGCGCAGGGCGGCGGCCACCGGCGGGATCGCCCGCCAGAAGGTGGCGGCCCGGCGGGCCCGCAGCCGGGCCCGGGTCAGTGCCAGCACCGGGCCGGTGACCCGGCCGCCGGACGGATCGCCGAACGGCCGCTGACCGGACCACTCGCCCCGGCTGGTCAGCGGGCGCAGGTCGATCCGGGCCCGGGCCTGGGCGATGCGCGCCCAGGCGCGCCCCACCGACGAGTCGTCGAAGTCGGCCGCGGCGGCGGGGGAGTCCCAGACGGTCAGCGCGGCCCACCGGGTCAGGTCGGCGTCCCTCGGCCCGAAGTCGGTGCCGGTCCCGGTGCCCAGCACCTTGCCGAACCGGGCGCCCGGAAGGGCGCGCAACCGGCGTGGGTCCACCGCCATCCGGGTCAACGCCCGGGGCAGCGCGCCTCGGGAGATCCGCCACACGTGCAGCGTGACCAGCTCCGGAGCCGTGCTCGCGCCTCCGCTCGGCGGCGGTGCGGGCGCGTCGCCGCGGTGCCTGCTGGTTCGCTCGCTCAGCCCGCTCACGCCACCTCGGCCGGGGTGCCGGCGGTGACCCGTAGCAGTTCGGTGTAAGTGGTCGGGAAGACCGCCTGGGGTACGCCACCCGCGGCCCAGATCTCCGGGTACGCCGCCAGCGCCGTGTCCACCAGGGTGCGCAGCGGGTGCGGGTGCCCGAGGGGGGCGACCCCGCCGATCGGCTGGCCGGTGTGGGCCCGGACGAACTCCGGGGTAGCCCGGCGCAGTCGGGTGACACCGATCGATGCGGCCAGGCCGGCGGTGTCGACGCGGTGCGCGCCGGAGGTGAGCACGAGCAGCGGTACGTCGTCCGCGTCGAAGATCAGTGAGTTGGCGATCTGGCCGACCTCGACGCCGAGCGCCGCGGCGGCCAACGCGGCGGTGTGCACCGCGTCGGGCAGCAGGCGGACCGTGCTGGGCTCACCGGCTCCGTCGCGCGTGCCGGCGGCGGTGAGCGCGTCCTGCACCGCTCGTACGTTCGGGTGTGGCTGCATGTCGTCATTCTTCCCGGTTCGCCGGTGTGGGTTCACCCGGCCGGCACGTCCAGCGCGTCACACGTTGCATTTTCGTCGGAGGGGAGGTGTACTGTCAGCAGCAGTTAGAACGAGTGTTCGATTGCCTCGAACGCTCGTTCCAACCAGCCGGAGCGCGGCGTTTCGCGGCGCCACCTCCGGGCGGTGCGGCTCCGCGGGCCGCACCTGGGGTTCCGGGCAGTCGCGAGCCTGGTCCCAACAGGCAGGAGCGTCGCCCGCCGCCCACGACCCCCGGGCGGCGGGCGACGCACCCGCCGGTCCGCCGGCCGGGTGTGGTGTGGGGAAGCATCCACACCCGGCCGGCCGCACCCGGTGCGTCTTCCTCCGCACCACCCGACCTCGGCGTCTCGTCGGCGGCATCAGCCCACCGGAGCGACGCCTCGGCCACGTGGAGGAGAGACATCCATGCCGACCAACCCGGCTCAGGCACCGACGGTGCCGGCGCACGTGCTGCCACACCGCACCCCCGCCCAGCTCCTCACGTTGGCCCGCCGTGGGCTGGTCGAGGCCGGCCAGACCCGACCTGACGGCCTGCGCTACGCGGCTGCCCACCTGGCGGCCCTGCGCGCGGCCGCCGCCCTGCTCGCGGCCCGGGCCCGACCCGCCCCGAGTCGACGCAACCGGATCACCAGCGTCTGGGTCCTCCTCTGCGCCGTCGCTCCGGAGCTCGACGAGTGGTCCCGGTTCTTCGCCGCCGGGGCCAGCAAGCGTGCCGCCGCCGAGGCCGGCATCCCCCGGGTGGTCAGCGCCCGGGAGGCCGACGATCTGCTCCGCGCCGCCGAACAGTTCGTCACGGTGGTGGAGACCGCGCTCGGTGTCGCCCACCAACCGGCCCTGGACGGCCTTGCCGCCTGATCCCGCCGTGCCACCGGCCGCCCCTCGGGGAGCCGGGCGGCCGGCGGCGCGGTGCCGCTGGACGAGCGGCTCAAGCGACGGCGTGCCGGTCCTGATCTGATCCACAGCAACGACGGGGGAGTTGGTCCAATGGCGGGCCGCATGGTGGTCGGTTCCGCCGCACTGGCCGATCTGGTGCGCCCGGCGAGCGCACCCGACCCGGTCGGCGGCCACCGGGTGCTGCCGGTGGTGCCCGAGCTGACCGGTCTGCTGCCCAACCGGGGCCTGCGCCGGGGCAGCACCATCGCGGTCGCCGCCGGCCAGCCCCGCCGCAGCGGTGGCACCTCACTGATGCTGGCCCTGCTCGCCGAGGCGTCCCGGGCCGGCTCGTGGTGCGCCGTGGTCGGTGTGCCGACGTTCGGCGCGGGCGCCGCCGCCGAGCTGGGCATCGCCCTGGACCGGCTGGCCCTGGTGCCGAACCCCGGCCCCGAGTGGGCCACCGTGGTCGCCGCGCTGATCGACGGGGTGGACGTCGTGGTCACCACCGTGCCGGCCACGGTCTCCGCCTCGGTGGCCACCCGGTTGGCCGCCCGGGCCCGCCAGCGCGGCAGCGTGCTCGTCCCGTACGGCCGGTGGGACGGCGCCGACGTGACGCTGCAGGTGGTCCGGGGGGTCTGGGAAGGGCTCGGGCGGGGCCGGGGGCGGCTGCGCCGCCGGGAGATCACCGTCTCGGCGCGCGGGCGCGGGGCGGCCGCCCGACCCAAGGAGATCAAGGTCTGGCTCCCGGGTGACGAGCTGACCCGGGTGATCCCTCGTACGCTGCCGTCGCCGGTGGGCCGATCGGCCGCGCCACTCGCCCTGGTCGGTCGGGGGTGACCGGCTCGCCGGCACGCACCCTGCTGCTGTGGTGCCCGGACTGGCCGGTGCTCGCCGCCGAGATCGTCGACGGGGTGCCGGCGACCGGCCCGGTCGCCGTGCTGCACGCCAACCGGGTGGTCGCCTGCTCCGAACGGGCCCGTGCCGAGGGGGTGCGTCGAGGGCTGCGCAAGCGGGAGGCGCAGGGTCGCTGCCCGCAGCTCACCGTGGTGGAGTACGACCCGGGCCGGGACGCCCGGGCGTTCGAGCCGGTGGTCGCCGCGGTGGAGGAGTTGGTCGCCGGCGTCGAGGTGGTCCGTCCGGGCGCCTGCGCGGTGGCCGCCCGGGGGCCGGGCCGCTACCTCGGCGGTGAGGAGGCGGCCGCCGAGCGGATCATCGAGCACGTCGCCCAGTCGTGCCTGGTGGAGAGCCAGGTCGGCATCGCCGACGGGGTGTTCGCGGCCGGGTTGGCCGCTCGCGCCGGCCGGGTGGTGGCACCGGGCGCGACACCGGAGTTCCTGGCCG
This sequence comes from Micromonospora sp. NPDC049645, assembly GCF_040675155.1. Taxonomy (NCBI): domain Bacteria; kingdom Bacillati; phylum Actinomycetota; class Actinomycetes; order Micromonosporales; family Micromonosporaceae; genus Micromonospora; species Micromonospora sp. NPDC049645. The sequence goes on along the minus strand of NZ_JBFAOI010000008.1, from coordinate 181,268 downwards.
GGTTGCCGGTCGAGGCGCTCGGCCGCTCGGCGCTGGCCGACCTGCTGCGCCGGCTGGGGGTGCGGACCCTCGGCGACTTCGCCGCCCTGCCGGCCGGCGACGTGCTGGCCCGGTTCGGGTTCGACGGTGCGCTGGCCCATCGACTGGCCGCCGGGCGGGACCACCGCCCACTCGCCGTCCGGCAGCCGCCGGCCGACCTGACGGTGACCGCAGAGCACGACGACCCGATCGACCGGGTCGACGCGGCGGCGTTCGTGGCTCGGGCGCTGGCCGAGCAGCTGCACGAGCGGCTGGCCGGGCACGGGCTGGCCTGCACCCGGCTCGGCATCGAGGCGGTCACCGAGCACGGGCAGGAGCTGCACCGGGTGTGGCGGCACGACGGCCTGCTCACCGCCGCGGCCATCGCGGATCGGGTGCGTTGGCAGCTCGACGGTTGGCTCTCCGGCAGCAACGGTCGGGCCGGTGCCCGACCGGCCCGACCGACGGCCGGCATCATCCGGCTGCGACTGATCCCGGACGGGGTGATCGCCCAGGCCGGTCTGCAGGCCGGCCTCTGGGGGGAGACCGGCGAGGAGCGGGAACGCGCGCACCGGGCGCTGAGTCGGGTGCAGGGCATCCTCGGCCCGGAGGCGGTGGTCACCGCGGTGCTCGGCGGTGGGCGTTCCCCGGCCGACCAGGTGCGACTGGTGCCGTGGGGCGACGAACGCCTGCCCGCCCGCCCGCCCGCTCCACCGTGGCCGGGCCGGCTGCCGGCACCCGCGCCGGCGGTGGTGCTGCCCAGCCCGCTCGCGGCGACCGTGCACGACGCCGCCGGCGAGCCGGTGGTGATCAGCGCGCGGTTGGCGGTGAGCGCCCCACCGGCCCGGCTGGTGGTCGGCGCCGGCCAGCCGGCGGAGATCGTGGGCTGGGCCGGCCCGTGGCCGGTGGACGAGCGCTGGTGGGCGCCGGCCGAGGCCCGTCGCCGAGCCCGGTTCCAGGTCAGCCTGGCCGATGGTGCCGCCCTGTTGCTTGCCGTCGAGGCCGGGCAGTGGCTGGTGGAGGCGATCTATGACTGAGCCGGTGCTTTCCCGGCCGGAGGCGGATGCCCCGACGAGCGATATGACTGTCAGGCATATTCATGCCTCTGAGGCATATCGCTCGCCGGCGGATCCGGCCGCCGTGGTCCGGCCACCCGTGAGGGCACCTCGATGAGTTTCCACAACCCGAAGATGCCCTGGTCGGAGCTGGAGCGGGTGCTCTCCGGGCGGGCCGGCGGCGGCAGCGGCAGGTCGGGCGGCGGGCGGTCGCGCGAGGAGCGGCACCTGCACGTCGTGGACCCGCTCGCCGTGGACGCCGACGGTGGCGACTCCCCGGCCTGGAGTCGCCACCGCGAGCAGTACCAGCCGCCGGAGCTGACCCGCCCCGACGACGTGGTGCCCTACGCGGAGCTGCACGCGCACACCAACTTCAGCTTCCTCGACGGTGCCAGCCACCCGGAGGAGTTGGCCGAGGAGGCGGCCCGGCTGGGGCTCACCGCGCTCGCCGTCACCGACCACGACGGCTTCTACGGGGTGGTCCGCTTCGCCGAGGCGGCTCGTACGCTGGGCCTGCCGACCATCTTCGGCGCGGAGCTCTCCCTCGGGCTGCCCGGTCCGCAGAACGGCGAACCCGACCCGCACGGCGCGCACCTGCTGGTGCTCGCGCACGGTCACGAGGGGTACGCCCGGCTGGCCACCACGATCGCCCGCGCCCAGCTACGCGGCGGGGAGAAGGGCCGCCCGGTCTACGGGGAGCTGGAGGAGGTCGCCGCCGAGCTGCGTGACCACGTGCTGGTGCTGACCGGCTGCCGCAAGGGGCACGTGCCGGGGGCGTTGCTCACCGACGGGGTGGAGGCGGCGGCCCGCGAGTTGGACCGGTTGACCGCGCTCTTCGGCGCGGAGACGGTGGCGGTGGAGCTGACCGACCACGGTCATCCCGTCGACGCCGACCGCAACGACGCGCTCGCCGAGCTGGCCGCCGCTGCCGGGCTGCCGACCGTGGCCAGCAACAACGTGCACTACGCCAGCCCCGGCCGGCGTCGGCTGGCCACCACGGTCGCCGCGGTCCGGGCCCGACGCAGCCTGGACGAGATCGACGGCTGGTTGCCCGCCGCGGCCACCGCCCACCTGCGCAGCGGCGCGGAGATGGCGGCCCGGTTCGCCGCGTACCCGGGCGCGGTGGCGCGGGCCGCCGAGTTCGGCGCCGAGCTGGCGTTCGACCTTCAGCTCGTCGCGCCGCAGCTGCCGGCGTACCCGGTGCCGCCGGGGCACACCGAGATGAGCTGGCTGCGGAAGCTGACCGCCGACGGGGCACACGAGCGCTACGGGCCGCCGCAGGCACACCCGACGGCGTACGCGCAGCTCGACCACGAACTGAACATGATCGAGGAGCTGGGTTTTCCCGGCTACTTCCTGGTTGTCTACGACATCGTCACGTTCTGCCGGGAGCAGGACATCTACTGCCAGGGCCGGGGTTCGGCGGCCAACTCGGCGGTCTGCTACGCGTTGCGGATCACCAATGTGGACGCGGTCCGACACCAGCTGCTCTTCGAGCGGTTCCTCGCCCCGGAACGGGACGGCCCACCGGACATCGACGTGGACATCGAGTCCGACCGCCGGGAGGAGGTGATCCAGCACGTCTACACCCGCTACGGCCGGGAGCACGCCGCCCAGGTCGCCAACGTCATCTCCTACCGGCCCCGCTCGGCCGTGCGGGACGTGGCCAAGGCGTTCGGCTACTCGCCGGGGCAGCAGGACGCCTGGAGCAAGCAGATCGACAGGTGGGGCTCGGTCGCCACGGTCGATGTGGAGAACATCCCCGAGCAGGTGGTGGAGTACGCCAACGAGTTGCAGACGTTCCCTCGGCACCTGGGCATCCACTCCGGAGGCATGGTGATCTGCGACCGGCCGGTGATCGAGGTCTGCCCGGTGGAGTGGGGGCGGATGCCCGGACGCAGCGTCCTGCAGTGGGACAAGGACGACTGCGCGGCGGTGGGCCTGGTCAAGTTCGACCTGCTCGGCCTGGGCATGCTCTCCGCCCTGCACTACGGCTACGACATGATCGGGTCCCGGCTCGACCTGGGCGACATGACCCTGGACGACCCGGAGGTCTACGACATGCTCTGCCGGGCCGACTCGGTCGGGGTGTTCCAGGTGGAGAGCCGCGCCCAGATGGCCACCCTGCCCCGGCTCAAGCCCCGCGAGTTCTACGACCTGGTGGTCGAGGTGGCGCTGATCCGACCCGGCCCGATCCAGGGTGGCTCGGTGCACCCGTTCATCCGGCGCAAGAACGGCCAGGAGCCGGTGACCTTCGCGCATCCGCTGATGCGCAACGCCCTGGAGAAGACCCTCGGGGTGCCGCTGTTCCAGGAGCAGCTGATGCAGCTCGCCATCGACCTGGCCGGCTTCGACGCGGCCGAGGCCGACCAGCTGCGCCGGGCGATGGGCGCCAAACGGTCGGTCGAGCGGATGACCCGGATCGCCGACCGGCTCTACGCCGGAATGGCCGAGCGGGGCATCACCGGCGAGCTGGCCGACGACGTCTACCGCAAGCTCACCGCGTTCGCCAGCTACGGCTTCCCGGAGAGCCACGCGATGAGCTTCGCCTACCTGGTCTACGCCAGCTCCTGGCTCAAGCGTTACCACCCGGCGCCGTTCCTGGCCGCGCTGCTCAACGCCCAACCGATGGGCTTCTACTCGCCGCAGACCCTGGTCGACGACGCCCGCCGGCACGGAGTGGAGGTCCGTCGTCCGGACATCAACGCCAGCGGGGCGCTGGCGGTGCTGGAATCCACCCCGGACACCCGGTGGGGCAGCGGGCCGGGGGAGCCGCCGCACGCCTGGGGGCTGGGTGGGCCGGCGGTCCGGCTCGGTCTGTCCAGCGTGCGGACCCTCGGCGCCGACGTGGCCGAACGGATCGAGGCCGAACGGGTCGCCGATGGACCGTACCGGGACATGCCGGACCTGGCCCGGCGACTCGGTCTCACCGCCGCGCAGTTGGAGGCGCTGGCCACCGCGGACGCCTTCGCCTGTTTCGGGCTGACCCGGCGGCAGGCGCTGTGGGCCGCCGGCGCGGCGGCCCAGGACCGGCCGGGCCGGCTGCCCGGCACGGTGACCGGTGCGGCGGCGCCCACGCTGCCCGGGATGGAGGCGGTGGACCGGCTGGTCGCCGACGTGTGGGCCACCGGGTTGTCGCCGGAGAGCCATCCCGCCCGGTTCATCCGGGGTCAGCTCGACGTGCTCGGCGCGGTGCCGATCGCCCGGCTCGGCCGGGTGGAGCCGGGGCAACGGATCCGGGTCGGCGGCATCGTCACCCACCGGCAACGTCCGGCGACCGCGGGCGGGGTCACCTTCCTCAACCTGGAGGACGAGACGGGGATGCTCAACGTCACCTGTTCGCCGGGGCTGTGGCAGCGCTACCGGCGGGTGGCGCGGACCAGCGCCGCGCTGGTGGTCCGGGGGCGGTTGCAGCGGCACGAGGGGGTGACCAACCTGGTCGCCGACCGGCTGGACGCCATCGAGCCACCGGTCAGCCCCGCCTCCCGTGACTTCCGTTGATTCAGTGATCCACATTACGGTTTCCCGGGCCGTCGAGCGGGAGACTCGTCCCGAGCGGGCAGAGCGGCCCGTGATCCGTGAGGGGGACGACAGTGACGGGTAATCACGCGTACACCGGTGGAATCGCCAACGCCCGGCGGACCAGACTGGGCGCCGGCTGGGTGCCGTCGCACCTCGCCGACCCCCGCGAGTACGAGGTGACCAACGGTCCGGTGGCCAACGAGCGCCGGTCCCGGGCGGAGGACGAGGTCGAGGGCGCCGAGTCCTGACCACTAGGCTCGGCCGGGTGGAGCAGACCCGAGGCCGGTTCGCCGAGCCGCCGTTGACACCTCGCACCGCCGTGATCTGGTCGGTGCTCCGCGCCGAGCTGGACCGGCGCGGCGACGCCGAGCTCACCGTGCTGGACGTGGGCGGCGGCACCGGCGGTTTCGCCGTTCCGCTGGCCCGCGCCGGGCATCGGGTCACCGTCGTCGACGCCAGCCCCGACGCGCTCGCCGCGCTCACCCGCCGCGCCGCCGAGGCCGGGGTGGCCGGCCGGATCGCCGCGGTGCAGGGCGACGGTGACGCCCTCGCCGGGCTGGTCGAGCCGGCCGGGGTCGACCTGGTGCTCTGCCACGCCGTCCTGGAGGTGGTCGACGACCCCACGCCGGTGGTGGCCGCGCTGGCCACCGCGCTGCGTCCGGGTGGCGCGGCCAGTGTGCTGGTGGCCGGCCGGGCCGCCGCCGTGCTGGGCCGTGCCATGAACGGGCACCTGGACGTCGCGACCGCCCTGGCCGCCGACCCGGCCGGCACCGCGGGGCCGCGCGACACGCTGCGCCGACGCTACGACGCCCCCGGCGCCGCCGCGCTGCTCGGCGCCGCCGGGCTGGTGGTCGAGGAGATCCACGGGGTACGCGTACTGGCCGACCTGTTGCCGGCCGCGGTCGCCGACGGGCAGTCCGCCGCCCTGGTCGAGTTGGAACGCGTGCTGGCCGCCCAACCGCCGTACCGCGACCTGGCCGCCCAACTGCACCTCTTCGCCCGCCGGCCGGCATGATCGCCGAGTCGGGGAGGATGCCGGCGCCGCTGGAGATCCTCGGGCCGGACCACGGCGGTGGCCGTCTCGCCGATGTGCTGCCCAGCGCGCTGGCCGTGCTGGGTGTGCCCGGCTCGACCGACCCGCTCGGGCTCGTCCCCGCGTTGGCCGGGGTACGCCGGGTCGCCGTGCTGCTGGTCGACGGGCTCGGGTGGTACCAGCTGCCGACCGCCGCGCCGTACGCGCCGACCCTCGCCGGGCTGGCCGCGACGGTGGCCCGGCCGCTCGTCGCCGGGTTCCCGTCCACGACCCCGACCAGTTTGGTGTCGCTGGGCACCGGTGTCGCGGCCGGCGCGCACGGGGTGCTCGGCTTCACCGTCCGGGTGCCCGGCACCGATCGGGTGCTCACCCACACCGACTGGACCGCCGACCCGTCGCCGCTGGCCTGGCAGCCGGTGCCCACCCAGCTGGAGCGGGCCCGCGCCGCCGGCGTGACGACGACCGTGGTGAGTCGGCCGGAGTTCGGCGGCAGCGGGTTGACACTGGCCGCCAACCGGGGCGGCGACTTCCGCGGCGCCGCCGGCGGGGACGCGGTGGCCGCCGCCATGCTGGCCGCGCTGGCCGCCGGCACCGGGCCCACCCTGGTCTCCGGCTACCACGCCGACCTGGACCGGCACGGCCACCTCAGCGGCGTCGACTCGGCGCCCTGGCGAATCGCCGCCACCGAGGTGGACGCGCTGGTCGCCCGGTTGGTCGACGGGCTGCCGCCGGACGCGGCGCTGCTGGTGACCGCCGACCACGGGCAGCTCGACATTCCGGCCGCGCATCGCTTCGACCTGGACACCGATCCGCGACTGCGGGCCGGTGTGCGGCTGGTCGCCGGCGAGGCGCGGGTGCGCTACCTGCACGTCGAGCCGGGCGCGGTCGACGACGTGCTGGCCGCCTGGTCGGAGGTGCTGGGCGCCGCGGCCCGGGTCCGTACCCGCGCGGAGATGGTGGCCACCGGCTGGTTCGGGCCGGTGCCCGAGGAGCACCTGGGACGGATCGGCGACGTGGTGGTGACCTGCGACGACACGTACGCGGTGATGGCCAGCCGTACCGAGCGGCCGATGGCGTCGAAGTTGGTGGCGTACCACGGGTCGGACACCGCCGCCGAGCTGACCGTCCCGTTGCTGGTCGTCCGGGGCTGACCGGGGACGGTCCGGCCCGCTGGTCGCTGGTGGTGTCGTACCTCCGGGTTAACCTGCCGGGATGGGCCGCAGTCAGTCGTTGCCCCGGGGCGACGATCCGCGCTTCGGGCCGGATGCCGACGACTCCGGCAGCCCGATCCTGCACGTCGACATGGATGCCTTCTTCGCCGCCGTCGAGGTGCGCCGCCGGCCCGAGCTGCGCGGCCGCCCGGTGGTCGTCGGCGGTGTCGGGCCGCGGGGGGTGGTCAGCTCGGCCAGCTACGAGGCCCGCCGGTACGGCGTCCGCAGCGCGATGCCGACCAGTCAGGCCCGGGCCCGCTGCCCCCAGGCGGTCTACCTGCCCCCGGACTTCACCGCCTACACGGCCGCCTCCCGGGCCGTCATGCAGATCTTTCGGGACGTCACGCCGCTGGTCGAGCCGCTCTCGCTCGACGAGGCGTTCCTCGACGTGACCGGCGCCCGTCGGCTCTTCGGCTCCCCGGCCGCCATCGCCCGGCTGATCCGTCGCCGGGTCGCCGACGAGCAGGCGTTGACCTGTTCGGTCGGGGTGGCGCCGAGCAAGTTCGTGGCCAAGCTGGGTTCCACCCGGGCCAAGCCGGACGGGCTGCTGGTCGTGCCGCCCGGGCAGGTGCTCGACTTCCTGCACCCGCTGCCGGTGGACGCGCTGTGGGGGGTGGGGGAGCGTGCCGCCGAGTCGTTGCGCCGGCTCGGCCTGGCCACCGTCGGCGACCTCGCCGAGGCGCCGGTGGGCATGCTCCGCCGGGCGGTCGGTGCCGCCTCGGCGTCACACCTGCACGAGTTGGCCTGGGGGCGCGACCCGCGTCGGGTCAGCCCCGAGCACATCGACAAGTCGATCGGCGCCGAGGTGACCTTCGACGTCGACGTGGTCGACCCGCTGGAGATCCGCCGGGCGTTGCTCGCGCTCAGCGCGAAGGTCGGCGTCCGGTTGCGCGGTTCCGGGCAGGTCGGGCGCACCGTCGCCCTCAAGGTTCGGCTGGCCGACTTCCGCACCGTCAGCCGGTCTCGCACCCTCGACGTTCCCACCGACACCGCCCGCGAGATGTTCGACACGGTCTGGGCGCTCTACACCGCGTTGGACCCGGGCGAGCCGATCCGACTGGTCGGTGTCCGGGTGGAAGGGCTCGCCCCGGCGCAGGGCGCTGCGCGGCAACTCACCCTCGGCGCGCCCGAGCGCGGCTGGCGTGAGGCGGAAGCTGCCGCGGACGCCGCCGCTGCCCGTTTCGGGCGGTCCGTCATAGGTCCGGCCAGTCTGATGGGCGACCGTGATCCCCGTCGAAACGAAAATCCACCCCGCCCGTAGGTCGTCCCGCTTTCCGACGCGCGAGCCCCCTCGTAGACTTGCGGGTAAGCAGCCGGTTGGCTGCCACGGTCTGTCGGCCCGACCGGGCCCGACCAACGTGACCGGGGAGGAGTGCCGTGCCGCTCTCGGAGCACGAGCAGCGGCTGTTCGAGCAGATCGAGCGGTCGCTTGCCGAGGACCCCAAATTCGCCTCGGCCGTGCGCGCCAGCGATCCGCGCTTCCACGCGCGGCGTCGCCTGCTCGTCGCCGCCGGCGTCATCATCGCTGGCTTGGCTCTACTGGTCTATGGCGCGGTGATCAAGACTCCACCACTGGCGGTGGCGGGCTTCGTCGTCATGCTGGCGTCGGCCGCGTTCGCGGTGCAGTCGCACCGGCGGGCGCAGTCACCCGACCTGCACGTGGTGGGCGGCACGACGAGTCGTCGTCGTCCCCGCGGTGGCCGATCCGGTCGCAAGTCGTCACTCCTGGACCGCATGGAGGACAGGTGGCGGCAGCGCCCGGAGGGGCACCGCTGAGCCGGTCCCGCCGCTGAGGCGGGCCGTACACCGCGACGAGCGGTCGCCGGGCACAGCCCCCGGCGACCTCCGTCGCATCCGCGCGTCCTTCCCCGCTCCAGCCCCTCGGATGGCCACCCCACGGGTGGGTCTCGGTCAACCTCCGGACCGAGACCACCCCAGCGGTGGCTCCCGGTCAGCGGGCCGCCCGGTCGGCCAGCAGCCGTCGAGGGTTCCAGCGCAGCAGTCGATACCGGGCCCGCCCGGTGAGCGCCACCATTCGCCCGGACCGGTCCGCCATGGCGGTACGCCAGCGCAGCAGCACCGACGGCGGCAGCACGGCGGCGAGCAGCCGGGTCCGCCGGTCCGCCCGAGCGGTGAGCGCCGTGCGGACCGCCCGCAGCGCCGGCAGCAACCGCTCACCGGTCAGCGGATCCCGCGCGTAGCGGGCCCGCTCCTCCGCCCGGCCGAGCAGCCGCGCCGCCCCGACCGCCGCGGAATCGTCGTCGAGAGCGTCCCGGACCAGCCGGTCCGCGGTCGCCCGGGGCGTCTCGGTCGGATCGACCCGGACCCGGAAGTCCACAAGCGTGTCGAGCAGCTCCGCCCAGGCGGCGTGCGCGTCCGCGCGGGCCTGGTTGGCGTCCGCGCCGATCACCACCGGTCGCATTCCCGGCTCGCCGGCCTCGTCGACGCCGGCGGGGACCATCGTCGCGCTCACCGCTCGGCCACCCCGTCGGCGGCGCAACGCCATCCGGAGCACAGCGGGCACCGCGAGGAGTGCCAGCAGGGCCAGCAGACCCCCAGCCCACCAGGGCCAGACCGGCGGCTGCTCGTTCGGCGTCGTCCCGCCGAGGGCCAGCCCGTCGTCGATGTCCCGATCGGCGTTGTCCGGCCCGGCCGGCCCGGCCGACGCCTCGGGGCCCGTCGGGGTGTCCGTGACTCCACTGCCCGGGGTGGACGGCTCCGGCGCGTCGGTGTCCGGCGCCCAGGCCGACCGGGTGGAGCCCGGCACCCCGTACGCCGGGGTGGCGTCGAACGGCACCCAACCGGCCCCGTCGAAGTAGACCTCGGTCCAGGCGTGCAGGTTGAGGTTGGTCAGCGTGAACGTGTCGCCGTCACGATTGCTGCCGTTGGTGAACCCGAACGCCACCCGGGCCGGGATGCCGGCCGAGCGGACCAGCCAGGCCATCGCGGCGGCGTACTGCTGGCAGTAGCCGACCTTGTTGGTCAGGAAGTTGACGATGTCCTGACCGCTGCTGCCGCTCTCGGTGCTCAACCGGTACTTGAATCCGTTGTCCGCGGAGAAGTGCTGGTAGATCGCCAACACCCGGTCATAGTCCGTGCGCTTGCCCTGGACCAGCGCCTTGACCAACTCCTCCACCTCGGGCACCGGCCCGGGGGTGGCGGTCATCTGCCGGCGTACCGGGTGGTCGGTCGGCAGTGACGGCGCGGCCCGCAACGCGGCGGGTGTGAACGTCGAGCGGATGTAGTCGAAGGAGTACTTCCGGCCCCGGGAGTTTTCCCGGTTGGAGAAGACGACCTGCTGGTTGCTGTCGTAGAGCCAGTTGCCGTTGAGGTTCTCGGTGCGGGTCGGCTCGGCGTACACCGGCATCAGCGACATGCTCAGGCTCTTGGTGACCTCGACGGTGGCCCGGTAGGAGGTCTGCCGCACGCCACGGCCGGCCCGCTCGGCGGGGTCCGGCAGGTCCCGGTTGACCGGCCGGCCGCTCGGGCTGCGCGCCTGGAAACCACTGGGGCGCAGCTCGTCCGCGACGGCGTAGCGCAGGTAGAACGGGTCCGGCTCGGACGTGGTCACCTTGACCAGGTCGGCCACCTGGGACTGATTGAGTTGACCGGCGAGGGAGGCGAACAGGTCGATCCGACCCGACGTGCCGCCCGACCCGGCGCCGTTGCCGGTGCCGTTGCCCGGCCCCCGGCTGAGGGAGTCGAGCAGCCCGCCGGTCATGCCGGGCACCGCGAGCGGCAGCACCACCGCCAGCGCCACCCCGACCACGGCGAGCCGCCGGCCGGCAGAAGCCAGCGGGGAGGGCTCCCACACGTCGACGTCGCGGCCGTCACCGGTGAACCGGCGTCCGAAACGGCGTACCCGGTCGACGTTGTCGGTGACCAGCAGCCAGAGGTAACCGGCGGCGCCCACCACGAACGGCGTCGCGGGGACGCTGTCCACGTAGACGGCGACCGGCACCGAGTAGATGGCGAGCATCGGCAACCCCGCCAGCGCCGGCCGGCGCAGCCCCACGGCCAGTACGTCCACCAGCACGGCGACCCCGCCGACGCCGAGCACGGCGATGAACAGCAACGGGTCGGTGTCCGGAACCTCGACCCCGTAGGAGCGCATGTCCTGCATGGAGCCGGCGAGCAGGTCGTTGAAGTACGCGAGGGTGCCCGGCGTGGGCACGATCGCGAGCAGTTCCTTGCCGCTGGGGAACAACCAGGTCAGCGCGAACATGAGGCCGGCCAGCATGCCCAGCACCTGACCCCACAGTGGCGCCCGGGCGAGTCGGGTCAACGCGGCCACCCCGGCCACCACGGCGACCGCGATGATGGACTCGATCAGCCACGTCCAGCCCTGGAAGATGGCCGACAGCGGCGCGGCGGCCAACAGCGTGGCGGCGGCAGCCACCACGCCGATGTTCCGACTGCTGATCATGAGGGGAGCCTTCCGTTCATCGCACACCGCCGGCGACCGTCTCGGCCAGCGCGGCACGCAGGGCGAAACCCTGGGAGCCCCGGCCGGCCTGCGGCCACAGTGCCGGGAGTCGAGCGCCGTGGTCGACGCCGACCACCCGCCAGCCGCTCTGCAACATGGCGAGGACGGCGGCGGCGTGCGCGTGCTCGGCCTCGGCGCGGGCCTTCTCCGGCAGGCTGAGCCAGGTGGAGCTGTTCAGCAGGAAACCGACGCAGGTGGCGCCGTTGCCCCGCAGCCCGGCCAGCAGCTCCGCCTCGGCCACGCTCACCGTGCCGAACAAGCCGATGATCAGGCCTCCGTCGGCGCGCTGGCGGACCCGCTGCACGAGCCCGGTGACCTCGGCGCGCTGATCCAGCCGGACCTCGGCGAGGTGGTCGAGCAGCGCCCCGTCACCACCGGCCTCGGAGGCGTCCACATCGGCGCCCGAGCCGGTGACCAGGCGCAGCTTGTAGCCGGCCTGCCGCAGGTGCACGGCGATGCTCGCGGCGGCCGAGACGGACCACTCGAAACTGGCCGTCGGCCCCTCGCCGCGGTGGCCGTGCGCCCGGGTGTCCAGCACGACGGTGGCCCGGCTCTCCCACGGTTGCTCCTCGCGGCGCACCATCAGCTCGCCGGTGCGCGCGGTGGACTTCCAGTGCACCCGACGCAGGTCGTCGCCGCGCCGGTACTCCCGGGTCGCCGCGTCGTCCTCGCCGTGCACCGCCACCGAGCGGGCCCGACTGTCGCCGCTGCCCGCGTACTCCCCGGGGAGCCGGACCGACGGCAGCGCGGTGACCTGCGGGATGACCGTCAGGTGGTCGGTGCTGGGAAAGGACCGGGTGAGCTCGCAGAGGCCGAACGGATCGGTCATCCGGACGACCAGCGGGCCCACGTCGTAGCGGCCCCGCACGTCGGCCCGGACGGTGTACGCCACGGAACTGGCCTGGTGCGCGCCGAGCCGCTCCAACACCACCCGGGGTCGGCTGCCCAGCGCGTACGGCAGCCGGTCCTCCAGGAGCAGGGTGCCGGTCGGCAGCCGGGAGAGGTTCTGAAGGCGCAGCACGACCCGGGAGTTCGCGCCGACCGGGACCCGGTGCGGGTCCAGGGAACGGTTGCAGGCCAGCTTGTAACGGCTGCGCCCGACGTAGGCGGCGGCCAGCAACGGCAGGATGGCCAACAGCGCAGCCACCCGGAGCAGGTCCTTCTCGCCGAGGATGCCGGCCGAGATCGCCGCCGCGACCGCAGCGGCGAGGAAGGAGCGCCCGCGGGTGGTCAGCCCGCGCAGCCCGGCACGCACGTCACGGCCTCCGCGGCTCGTAGGGTGCGCGGCCGTTGCCGGTGGCGGGCCGGGTGTCGTACGGGTTGCGCTGCCGGTCGTGTGGCAACGGCAGGCGGTGCACCAGCTCGGAGACGATCGCGTCGGTGGTGCGTCGGGCGAGCTGCGCGTCGGCGGTCGGGATGATCCGGTGTGCGAGCACCGGCACCGCCAGCGCCTGCAGGTCGTCGGGGAGGACGTAGTCGCGGCCCTCCAGCGCGGCGACCGCGCGGGCGGTGCGCAGCAGCTGCAGGGTCGCCCGGGGGGACGCGCCGAGCCGCAGGTCGGGGGCCTCGCGGGTGGCGGTGACCAGGTCGATCGCGTACTGCTTGACCGCGTCGGCGACGTGCACCTGCCGGACCGTGGCGATGAGCTGCCGGACGATGGCCGCGTCGGAGACCGCGCGCAGCTCGTGCAGCGGATCGGTGGCGCCGTGCCCGTCGAGCATGGCCAACTCGGCGTTGGAGTCCGGGTAACCCATCGCGATGCGGGCGGTGAACCGGTCGCGCTGCGCCTCCGGCAGCGGGTAGGTCCCCTCCATCTCGATCGGGTTCTGGGTGGCGATCACCATGAACGGGGTCTGTAGCTGGTAGGTCACCCCGTCGACGGTGACCTGCCGTTCCTCCATGCACTCCAGCAACGCCGACTGGGTCTTCGGCGAGGCCCGGTTGATCTCGTCGCCGACCACCAGGTTGGCGAACACGGCACCGGGGCGGAACTCGAAGTCGTGCGTCTCCTGGTTGTAGACGCTGACCCCGGTGACGTCGCTGGGCAGCAGGTCGGGCGTGAACTGGATCCGTCGCACGGTGCAGTCGATGGACCGCGCGAGGGCCTTGGCAAGCTTGGTCTTGCCGACACCCGGGACGTCTTCGATCAGGAGGTGACCCTCGGCGAGCAGGACGGCCAGGGCGAGCCGCACGGTGGCGGTCTTACCCTCGATGACCTGCTCGATGTTGGCCACGATGGCCTCGCTGGCGGCGCGGAACTCGTCGTGCGGCAACAGGCCGCCCACCTCGTCCCAGGTCTGTTGTGTCACGGGCCTCCTCCTCGTCGCCGTCACGGCAGCTCTGTAAAGAGCACCTGGACCCGCCGTTGGGTTCGCGACGTCGAGCCTCGTTTGCCGCAGGAATCTCACTGGTCTCTCAGGCTAACCATGTTTGTCGTTATCGCCGACCCCCGCAGGTAGTCCGTCGGTTACGCACCGATATTCGCCATGTCGAGGGAATGGCCGCGGCACGCCCCCGGGGCCGGCACGCGAAACCGTGAGCGAGGTACACTGCGGGACATGGCCGGAGTCTTCCTGCTTCTTACCGGGCCGTGCTGATGCGCTGAACGCAGCGACAGCACGGCGGCCCCTCCTGCGCGAGGGGCTTTTTTGTGCCCTCCGCCGGCCCGGCCCGGCGGTGCCGAGACGAAGCGAAGCGAAGCGAGGAGAGACGATGAGTGAGGCAGCCGCACCGGCGGGCGACATTCCCCCGTTCCGGTACACCGCAGCCCTGGCCGACGAGATCGAGATTCGTTGGCAGGACACCTGGGCGCGCGAGGGCACCTTCCACGCACCGAACCCGACCGGCCCGCTGGCCGACCCGACCCACCCGCGCGCCGGCGCGGAGAAGCTGTACGTGCTGGACATGTTCCCGTACCCGTCCGGCGCCGGCCTGCACGTCGGGCACCCGCTGGGCTACATCGGCACCGACTGCTACGCCCGCTACCAGCGGATGGCCGGCCGCAACGTGCTGCACGCGATGGGCTTCGACGCGTTCGGCCTGCCCGCCGAGCAGTACGCGGTGCAGACCGGAACGCACCCCCGGACGACGACCGTCGCGAACATCGAGCGGTACAAGGCGCAGCTGCGCCGGCTGGGGCTGGCGCACGACGAGCGTCGGTCGGTGGCCACCATCGACACCGACTTCTACCGCTGGACCCAGTGGATCTTCCTGCAGATCTTCAACTCCTGGTACGACCGCGACGCCGGCCGGGCCCGTCCGATCGCCGAGCTGATCGCCGAGTTCGAGGGCGGCAACCGGCCCACCCCGGACGGCCGCGCCTGGGCCGAGCTGAGCGTCGCCGAGCGCCGCCAGGTCGTCGACGACCACCGCCTGGCGTACGTCTCGCAGGCACCGGTGAACTGGTGCCCGGGGCTGGGCACCGTGCTGGCCAACGAGGAGGTCACCGCCGACGGCCGGTCCGAGCGCGGCAACTTCCCGGTCTTCAAGCGCAACCTGAAGCAGTGGATGATGCGGATCACCGCGTACGGTGACCGGCTGCTAAACGACCTGGACAGCCTGGACTGGCCCGAGCCGATCAAGCTGATGCAGCGCAACTGGATCGGCCGGTCCACCGGCGCCCACATCGACTTCCCGACCACCGCGGCGCCGGTGCGGGTGTTCACGACCCGACCGGACACCGTCTTCGGGGCCACCTACATGGTGCTGGCGCCCGAGCACGAGCTGGTCGACACGCTGGCGCCGGCGGCCTGGCCGGACGGGACGAGGGACGCCTGGACCGGCGGGCACGCCAGCCCCCGGGAGGCCGTCGAGGCGTACCGCAAGGCCGCGGGCGCCAAGACCGACGTCGAGCGGCAGGCCGACACCAAGGAGAAGACCGGCGTCTTCATCGGCGCGTACGCCACCAACCCGGTCACCGGCGGCCAGATCCCGATCTTCATCGCCGACTACGTGCTGGCCGGCTACGGCACCGGCGCGATCATGGCGGTGCCGGCGCAGGACGAACGGGACTGGGCGTTCGCCGAGGTCTTCGAGCTGCCCATCGTCCGCACCGTGCAGCCGGCGGAGGGCTTCGACGGCAAGGCGTACACCGGTGACGGCCCGGCCATCAACAGCGCCGCGCCCGAGCGCGGCCTGGACCTGAACGGCCTGGGGGTCGCCGACGCCAAGGCGGCGATCATCACCTGGCTGGAGGCGAACGGGCACGGCACCGGCGCGGTGACCTACCGGCTGCGCGACTGGCTGTTCTCCCGGCAGCGGTACTGGGGCGAGCCGTTCCCGATCGTCTACGACGAGACCGGCGCGGCCATCGCCCTGCCCGAGGAGATGCTGCCGGTCGAGCTGCCGGAGGTGGACGACTTCTCCCCGAAGACGTTCGACGCCGACGACGCCGACAGCACCCCGGAGACCCCGCTGTCGCGGCGTCGCGACTGGGTCGGGGTCGAACTGGACCTGGGTGACGGGCCGAAGCGCTACACCCGGGAAACCAACGTGATGCCGCAGTGGGCCGGCTCCTGCTGGTACGAGCTGCGCTACCTGGACCCGGCCAACAGCGAGCGGTTCGTCGACGCGGAGAACGAGCGGTACTGGATGGGCCCGCGCGGCGAGGGCGACTGCGGGGGCACCGACCTGTACGTCGGCGGCGCAGAGCACGCCGTGCTGCACCTGCTGTACGCGCGGTTCTGGCACAAGGTGCTGTTCGACCTGGGGCACGTCTCGTCGTTCGAGCCGTTCCGCAAGCTGTTCAACCAGGGCATGATCCAGGCGTACGCGTACACCGACTCGCGCGGCAGTTACGTGCAGGCCGAGGAGGTCTTCGAGCGCGACGGCGCCTACTACCTGGGCGATCTGGCGGTCAACCGCGAGTACGGCAAGATGGGCAAGTCGCTGAAGAACGTGGTGACCCCCGACGACATGTGCGCCGCCTACGGCGCGGACACCTTCCGGGTGTACGAGATGTCGATGGGCCCACTGGAGGTGTCCCGCCCGTGGGAGACCCGGGCGGTGGTCGGCTCGTACCGGTTCCTGCAGCGGGTCTGGCGGGCCGTCGTCGACGAGCAGACCGGCGTGCTGCGGGTCACCGAGGACCCGGCCGACGAGGCGACCCGCCGGCTGCTGCACACGGTGATCGACGGGGTCCGCGTCGACATGGACGGCATCCGGTTCAACACCGCGATCGCCAAGCTGATCCAGCTGACCAACGGGCTGACCGGGCTGTCGGCCACGCCCCGCGAGGTGGCCGAGCCGCTGGTGCTGATGGTGGCGCCGTTCGCCCCGCACCTGGCCGAGGAGCTGTGGCGCAAGCTGGGCCACGACACCTCGCTGACGTACGCGGACTTCCCGACCGCTGACCCGGCGCTGCTGGTGGCCGACACGGTGACCTACCCGGTGCAGGTCAACGGCAAGGTCCGTGGCCGCATTGAGGTCGCCGCCGACGCCGCCGAGGAGACCGTCCGCGCGGCGGCCCTGGACGCGGTGGCCGCGACCCTGGCCGGCAAGGAACCCCGCAAGGTAATCGTGGTCAAGGGCCGAATGGTCTCGGTGGTCGCCTGACACCATGGCCGACCCGGGGCACGCGGTCCTGGGTGCTCAGCGGTCCTGGGTGCTCAGCGGTCCTGGGTGCTCAGCGCACGCACGCAGCGTGACCTGAGCGGCGGCGGACACCGGAACGAGCGTTATGACTCAGGGGCATATTTATGCCCCTGAGTCATAACGCTCTTCGGGGCATTGCCCTACCGAGCCGGGCGCGGGGCGGCGGCGAAACGGCCGGTGGAGTTGCTCTCGGCGGGCCGTCGTTCGGCCCGGGCACGGTCAGACCGACACGCGGCGGCGACGCTCGGCGCGCCACCACTGGCCGATGATCACCACGCTGGCGATCAGGCCGAGGCTGGCCGGGGCGGCGGCGTACCAGTTGACGTGGCCGGGGGAGCTGGCCGCCGCGCCGATGGCCGCGTAGCCGAAGGCGGTCGGCGCGGACGCGATCACGCTGCCGGCCAGGAACGGCAACACTCGTGCGCCGGTCGTGCCGTAGCCGTAGCTGACCAGCCCGAAGCCGGCGATCGGCAGCAGTCGGACGGTGACCACACCGAGCACACTCTGCCGGGCGAACCAGCCGTCGAGGCGGGCCAGGCGACCACGGACCCGTTCGGCGACGAACTCCCGACCGAGCAACCGGCCGACCGTGAACCCGATCGCCGCGGCCACCAGCGCGGCGCCCAGGGCGTACCCGGCGCCTTCCAGCGGGCCGAAGATCGCGCCGGCGGCGAGCGTGATGAAGGTTCGGGGAACCAGCGCGACCAGCAACAGCGCGCCCCCGAGGATCGCCGCCACCGGGGCGAGGTCGCCCAACCGGTCGGCCAGCAGCGGCAGCTGCGCCGGGTCCGGCCGGGGCGCCAGGAGCAGCAGTAACCCGCACCCGCCGATCAGCAGGACGAGCAGGGCGAACCGGGCGGCCGACGGCTGCCGGAGCAGCCGCCGGACGGCACGGATCATGCCCGGGCGGCGGCCACTGCGGAGCGGCGCTCGTTGCGGAGCCGGTCCGACCAGGTGTCGTCCAGTGGCGGGAGCTGGTGCGCGCCGGTGGCCCAGCGCAGCAGCAGGTCGGCCAGGCCCGGGTTGCGGGCCAGCGCCGGGCCGTGCGAGTAGGTGCCCAGCAGCTTGCCGCGCCAGGCGCCCTCGGTGGCGCCGTCGTTGCCCACGCCGGCGGTGACCCGGGCCAGCGGGGAGACCTCCGGGCCGAGGTGGGTGCGGCCACCGTGGTTCTCGAAGCCGGTGAGCGGGGGCAGGCCCAGTCGGGGGTCGATCTCCCCGGCCAGCTCGCCCACGGCCCGGCTCGGACCCCGGTCGGACTGGAGGTCGAGCAGCTCCAGCCCTCGGCACTGCACGCCCTTGGCGAAGAACGAGGTGCCGAGCAGTTGGTAACCGGCGCAGACGCCGAACACCACCGAGCCCTGGGCGACCGCGCGGTGCAGGCCCCCGTCGGCGAGCAGCCGCTGCGCGCCCAACGCCTGCGGGCCGTCCTCGCCGCCGCCGACCAGGTAGATGTCGGCGGTCGCGGGCAGCCGCTCGTCGGAGCGGACCTCCAGCACCTCGACCGGCATTCCGCGTTGACGGGCCCGACGGGCGAGGATCAGGGCGTTGCCCCGGTCTCCGTAGGTGGAGAGCAGGTCGGGGTAGATCCAGACGATGCGCAGGCTCTCAGATGACACGGTCCAACTCCGCTCGGATGTCCTGGAACGCGGTGTAGTTCGCGATGACCTCCAACCGCCCGGGCGGGACCGACCGGACGGCGTCGTCGAACGTGCGGACGTGCTGGAACGGCACGTCGTTGACGTCCAGCCGAACCGCCAGGTCGTATGCCCGGTCGCCGGTGATCAACACCTGCCGGCCGCGGAGCGGGGCGAAGTCGACGTCGAAGAGCCAGGAGGTGTCCAGGCCGTCGGGGTCGCGCGCGTTGATGGAGAGCAGGGTCGGCGCGTCGTCGGCCATGTCGAACGCCTCCAGCCAGCTGGCCGGGTTCTTGGCCAGCAGCAGCCGGATGTTGCGCCCGTCCTTGTCGACCTGGGCGTAGCGACCGGCCACCGAGGTGACGATGCCGAGGCGGGACACCGCGTCGACCGGGCGGACGCCGAACTCGGCGGCCACCGCCAGCGCCGTCGCCGCGTTGCCGAGATTGACCTTGCCGGGCAACTGGAGGGAGACCTTGTGCCAGGCGCCGGTGGGGTCGAGCACGCCCTCGTCCTCGACGACCCACTGCGGCTCCGGGCGGCGCAGCGGGCAGCCGGTGCACCACCACTGCTCGCCGGAGCGCTGGATGGTGGAGCCGCACTCCGGGCAGACCCAGGAGTCGTCGTGCCACCGCTGGCCGGCGCTGAACCAGGTCACGTGCGGCGGTTTGATGCCCCGGGCGGGGTCGCCCGGCGGGGTGGCGGCCCACACCACCATCGGGTCGTCGGCGTTGGCCACCACCCGTACGTCGGTGTGCCGGACCAGCGCCGCGCGCCAGAGCTGCGCCATCATGGCGACCTCCTTGGCGCGGTCGAGCTGGTCGCGGGAGAGGTTCAGCAGCGCGACCACGTGCGGCTCGGTCGCCTCCAGCACCTGGGCGAGGTAGTGCTCGTCGACCTCCAGCACCGCGTACGGGGTGCTGCCGGCCTTGGCCAGCGCCGAGGTGTGCCCGCTGGGCATGTTGGCGCCGAACGAGTTGGTGGCGACCCGGCCGAGCACGCCGACCGCGGCGGAGGTCAACCGGGTGGTGGTGGTCTTGCCGTTGGTGCCGGAGACGAGCGCGATCGCACGCCCGGCCGACAGGTGGGCCAGCAGGTCCGGGTCGATCTTCAGGCCGATCCACCCGCCGATCACCGAACCGTCGCCACGGCCGGCCGCCCGGGAGAGCGCCGCGGCGGTCCGTGACACGGAGCTGGCCACCTTGGCCCGTAGGGGCATTTTCGCGTCCGTCACGCGAGCGAGGTTACCGGACCGCCCGCCCCACCAGATCGCCGCCGACGGTGAACCGTTCGGCCGTGGTGGCTGCGCGGGCGGCCGGGTCGGCCTCCCCCGGACGGAGTCGATCTATGTCGGAAAGCGGACCACGCCGAGGGGCGGCCGGCGCCCTCCACTCCGCTCCACCCCCTGTGACGTGCGGTTTTGCCTCTGGATCGGGCGCGCCACGCGGGCGAATCTGGTTGCGGGTGGAGGGAAGTGGAGTAGAGTGGGGACCAATGGTGAGGCCGGGAGGGCTCACCGGCCCGGGGGGTCAGCGGCGCCGCGAACGCCGCTCAGGGGCGAGGGGGTTGGGCCGGTGTTTCTCGGCACCCACACTCCACGCCTGGACGAAAAGGGCCGGTTGATCCTTCCGGCCAAGTTTCGGGATGAGCTGGCGGGGGGTGTCGTGGTCACCAAAGGGCAGGAGCGCTGCCTCTACGTCTTCCCGACCCCTGAGTTCCAGCGGATCGCGGAGCAGTTGCGCGCGCAGCCGATGACGCACAAGGCGGCCCGGGCCTACAGCCGGGTCTTCTTCGCCAGCGCGCACGACGAGGTTCCGGACAAGCAGGGCCGGGTGACCATTCCGGCTCACCTGCGGGCGTACGCCGCGCTGGATCGCGAGTTGGTGGTGATCGGCGCGAGCACGCGGGTGGAGATCTGGGACAAGGTCGCCTGGGAGACCTACCTCGCCGAGAGCGAAGACGACTTCGCCGACATCGAGGAGGGGGTGCTGCCCGGCGGTCTGTAGGGCGGAACGGCGCCCGACGTACTGCGAGATCTCCAGCCGCTTTCGAGTTCCTGGCATCACTTCCCCGGTGCCAGGCGCACGATCCATTCATCGGGCGACGGTCCGGTGTCCGGCGGGAGCGGATGGGGATCTGGCGGTACGACGGCAGCGCCGTCCGACGACAGGCGCACGAGTAGAACGGACGTTTCAACCAGTGGGGGTCAACATGGGGGAGTTGCGCGGCACGCACGTGCCGGTGCTGCTCGAGCGGTGTCTCGAGCTGCTGGCCCCCGCGCTGGGTCGAGACGGCCGGACGGTCTACGTCGACGCGACGCTCGGCCTGGCCGGGCACGCGGAGGCGGTGCTCGAGGCGCATCCGGAGACGGTCCTGATCGGGCTCGACCGGGACACCGAGGCGCTCGCCCACGCGCGGGTCCGGCTGGCCCGGTTCGCCGATCGGGTGCATCTGGAGCACGCCGTCTACGACGAGCTGCCGGACGTCCTGGACCGGCTGGGCTATCCGGGCATCGACGGCATCCTGTTCGACCTGGGTGTCTCCTCGTTGCAGTTGGACGCGCCCGACCGCGGGTTCGCGTACGCCCAGGACGCGCCGCTGGACATGCGGATGGACCAGACCCGGGGGGTGACCGCCGAAGAGGTGGTCAACACCTACCCGCATCCGGACCTGGCCCGGGTGTTGCGGGTCTACGGCGAGGAGAAGTTCGCCGGCCGGATCGCCTCGGCGATCATCCGGCAGCGGGAGCGGGCCCGGATCACGTCGTCCGCGCTCCTGGCCGAGCTGGTTCGGGACTCCATTCCGGCGCCAGCCCGACGAACGGGCGGGCACCCGGCAAAGAGAACGTTTCAGGCTTTACGGATCGAGGTAAACAAGGAACTGGCAGCGCTGGAGACAGCGTTGCCATCCGCACTCGACGCACTGACCGTGGGCGGTCGCATGGTGGTCCTGTCCTACCACTCGCTGGAGGACAGGCTCACCAAGGCGGCCCTCACGGATCGGGTCCGCAGTAAGGGCCCGATCGACCTCCCGGTCGAGCTTCCCGGGTCCGGTCCGACGTTCCGGCTGCTCAGCCGGGGCGCCGAACTGCCCGGGGAGGCGGAGGTCGCCGCGAACCCGCGCGCCGCCTCGGTGCGGCTGCGGGCCGCGGAGCGACTCGACCCGAACGCGACAGAGCAAGGGCGGACCGACCGCGAACGGTCTCGCCGACGGGTGAAGGGAATGCACCAACCGGGCACGGGGTCCGCCTGATCCGTGGGGGGTCAGGGGCACCGGGACGGCAGAGGGACGGACGTTGAGGGGGAGGGACATGAGCATTGACAAGCGCGACCGCCGGGACGTCACCGGCGGCGGGCAGCGCGCACCGCGGTCGGGGGGCCGGATCGCGGCGGAGCGGGCTCCGCGCCACGGGAACGGTACGCCACGCATCGATCGAGTGAACCGGCAGGGGGAGACTCGCGCCCGGGGGGCGCGCGAGTTCCCGACTCAGGGCACCGCGGCGCTGCGGCCGGTCGAGAAGGCCACCAGCGCGGCCAGCGCCCGTCCGCCCCGGCTGCGGGTGGCACCGCCGCCGCCGATGTCGGTGCCGCGTGCGCCGTTCGCGGCGCTGATCGTGGTGCTGGTCGTCGGCGGGGTGCTGGGCATCCTGGCGGTCAACACCAAGATCAATGAGAACGCGTTCCGGCTGGAGCGGTTGCAGCAGCAGCAGGCCCGACTGGACCTGGAGAAGCAGCAACTGGACAAGCAGATCGCCGAGTTCGAGGCGCCGGGCAACCTGACCGCCGAGGCGCGGCGGCTGGGTCTGGTCGACGCGGGCGAGCCCGGCTACATCCGGCTGCCGGACGGCAAGACCCTCGAGGTGCCGCAGCCGGCGACCGGCCAGCCGTCGGTGACCAGCCAGGGTGCGGGAGGCTGACCGGTGCCACCAAGGTCGGACGAGCCGCGCCGGGACCCCACGGGGTCCCGGCGCGGTTCTTCGCGTGATGCCGGCGCCACCGATGGCGAGCCGCGCACCGGCGAGCCAGGGATCGGGGGCATCTCCGGCGCGCGGGCGTACACCCCGAGGGGTCGAACCGTCCGCGAGGAGCGCGGCACACCGGCGCGCGGTCAGGGCGCCGAGCAGCGGCGGACGCCGCGCAGCAGCAGCCGTTCCGGCGACCCGTTCCGCCCCGCCTTGCAGGTGCTCGACGGCGGCCGGGCCGCCGCCCGGGCCGGCCGGCGCGACGCTCCGGCCGCCGGACGCGGTCAGGTGGTGCGCACCGTCGCGCCGCGTACCCCCCGTGGCCCGGCCGGGGACGAGCCGCCGCCGCGCCGCCGGACCACGCCGCGCGCGCCGCGTCGCGCCGACCGCCCGGCGGCCCGGCGGCCGTCCCGTAAACCACGACGCCCGCCGAAGCTGGCCGACTCGCGCCTGCGCCTGCGGCTGGGCACCGTGCTCGCCCTGACGCTGTTCGCCGTCATCGGGATCCGACTGGTCTTCCTCCAGGCGGTCGACGCACCGGCCTACGCCGGGGGCGGCGTCACCGACCGGCTCCGGACGGTCGAGCTGCCGGCGCCGCGTGGCGCGATCTACGACAGCACCGGCGCCCCGCTGGCCCGCAGCGTCGAGGCACGGTACGTGTACGCCGACCCGACCGAGGTCAAGGACGCGGCGGGCACCGCGAAGGCGCTCTCCCCGCTGCTCGGCATGCCGGCGTCGAAGCTGATGGAGTTGATGAAGCCGCGCAAGCTGGAGAACGGCAACGCGTCCACCTTCGCCTACCTGGCCCGGGGTGTGGAGATCCCGACCGCCAAGCGGGTGCAGGCGCTGGAGCTGCCCGGCATCGGCGTGCACCGGGACGAGCGCCGGGACGTGCCCGGCGGTGACCTGGCCGCCAACCTGATCGGCTTCACCAGCCAGGACATGGACGGGTTGGAAGGGCTGGAGGCCCGCTACGACGACGTGCTCGCCGGCCAGGACGGCAAGCGGGTGTACGAGGCCGGCCTGGGCGACCTCGCGGCACCGATCCCGGGTGGCTACAGCCGGACCACTCCCGCGAAGCCGGGCAGCTCGCTCGCCCTCACCGTCAACCGGGACCTGCAGTTCCGCACGCAGCAGATCCTCAGCGCGGGGATGGCCCAGGTGCGGGGCGGCACCGGCGCGGCCGTGATCATGGAGATCCCCTCCGGTGCGGTGCTGGCCCAGGCCAGCAACCCCACCTACGACGCGGCGAATCCGACGCCCAGCGACCCGGTCGCCCGGGAGGACGCCGCGACCAGCTTCGTGGTCGACCCGGGCTCGGTGCACAAGGCGATCACCTATGGCGCGGCCCTGCAGGAGGGGGTGATCACCCCGGACACCGCGCTGCCGATCGCCAACAGCATCAAGATGGGCGACACCTGGTTCTCCGACACACATCCGGCCGACGGCAAGCGGATGAGCGTGCCGGGGATGCTCGCCTACTCGTCGAACGTCGGCACCATCACCATCGCCGAGCGGCTCGGCCGGGACCGGCTGATCGACTACCAGAAGCGGTTCGGGCTGGGTAAGCCCACCGGTGAGGGGATGCCCGGGGAGGCCAGCGGGCGACTGCTGCCGGCCGACGAGTGGAGCGGGTCGTCGCGCGGGTCGGTGCCCATCGGGCACAGCGTCGACGCCACCCCGTTGCAGATGGCCGCCGCGTACGCCGCCATCGCCAACAACGGCACCTACGTGCAGCCGCACCTGGTCAAGGAGGTGATCGGCCCGGACGGCAAGCGCACCCCCGCGCCGGCCCCGCTGACCCGGTCGGTGCTCAGCCCGCAGAACGCCGCGGCCCTACGCACCATGCTGGAGGCGGTCACCACGGTCGACCACGCCACCGGCCTGACCGCCGCGGTCCCCGGTTACCGGGTCGCCGGCAAGACCGGCACCGGGTGGCGGCTGGTGAACGGCAAGAAGCAGCCCGGTGAGGTCTCCTCGTTCATCGGGATGGCTCCCGCCGAGAACCCCCGCTACGTGATCGCCGTCTTCGTCTACGCGCCCAACGGCGGGGGCGCGGCGATCGCCAATCCGGCGTTCCGCGACATGATGCAGTTCACTCTGCGTCACTACCGGGTGCCGCCGTCCGCCGGTGGTTCGGCACCCAAGTTCGTGGTCTATCCGCGCTGAGCAGCGATGGCGGGACATCATCGGTGAGTGCCGACGAACCACCGGGGCGGCTGTGCGGCCGGAACCGGACGACCGGGTAGGGTCTGACGCCGTGCCCGGCAATCCACGTCCACGTACCGTGACCGAGGTCCGGCTCGGTGATCTCGCCGGCCGGCTCGCCGTCGACCTCCCGGCGGACGCCGCCGCGGTGGTCGTCACCGGGGCCACCCACGCCAGCCAGGAGGTTCGCCCCGGCGACCTGTACGCGGCGCTGCCGGGTGCCCGTCGGCACGGCGCGGAGTTCGCCGCCGCCGCCGCCGAGGCGGGTGCGGTGGCGCTGCTGACCGACCCGGCCGGTGCGGAGCTGGCGGCGGCGAGCGGCCTGCCCGCCCTGGTGGTGCCCGACCCGCGCGCGGTGCTCGGTGAGCTGGCCTCGGCCGTGTACGGCGACCCGACCGCCGACCTCACCGTGATCGGGGTGACCGGCACCGCCGGCAAGACCTCCACCGCGTACCTGGTCGAGTCGGGGCTGCGGGCCGCCGGCCACGTCACCGGGCTGGTCGGCACGGTGGAGACCCGGCTCGGTGATCTGGTGATCGACAGCGTGCGCACCACCCCGGAGGCGACGGACCTGCACGCCATGCTGGCCACCGCCCGCGAGCGTGGGGTCACCGCCGTGGTCATGGAGGTCTCCAGCCACGCGCTGGCCATGGGCCGGGTGGGCGGGGTGCGGTTCACCGTCGGGGGGTACACCAACTTCGGCTCCGACCACCTGGACTTCCACGCCGACAGCGACGACTACTTCGCCGCGAAGGCCCAGCTCTTCGACGGGCGCTGCGCGGTCGAGGTGCTCAACCACGACGACCCGGGGTTGAAGCCGCTGCTCAAGCCGGCCACGGTCACCTACTCGGCGGCCGGTGACCAGGGTGCGACCTGGTGGGCCGACGGGGTGGGCGGCGAGGGGTACGCCCAGCGGTTCACCGCGCACGGCCCGGACGGCGTGGCGCTCTCCACCGGTGTCGCGCTGCCCGGCCGGCACAACGTGGCCAACGCGCTGCTGGCCATCGCCGCGCTGGTCGGCGCCGGGGTGGACCCGGCGACCGCCGCGGCCGGGGTGGCCGCCTGCGGTGGCGTGCCGGGCCGGCTGGAGCTGGTCGACGTGGCCGCGCCGGTGCGCGGGGTGGTCGACTACGCGCACAAGTCGGACGCGATCGTGGCCGCGTTGGCCGCGCTGCGGGAGTTGAGCGCCGGTCGGCTGATCTGTGTGATCGGCGCCGGTGGCGACCGGGACCGGGGCAAGCGGCCGGTGATGGGCGCCGCCGCCGCGGAGGGGGCCGACGTGGTGTTGGTGACCGACGACAACCCGCGTACCGAGGACCCGGCGGAGATTCGCGCCGAGGTGCTCGCCGGGGCGTACCGGGCCGGAACGGACGCTCGGATCATCGAGGTGGCGGGCCGCCGCGCGGCGATCGACGAGGCGGTTCGGCTGGCCGAGCCGGGTGACGTGATCGCGCTGCTCGGCAAGGGGCACGAGCGGGGCCAGGAGGTGGCGGGCGAGGTGTTTCCGTTCGACGACAGCATCGAGTTGGCCGACGCGCTGCGGGCCCGTTTCGGGGACCTGGCGGGTCAGCGGTGATCGCGCTCAGCCTGGCCGAGGTGACCGCGGCGGTCGGCGGGCGACTGGTGGCCGCCGACCCGGCCGCCACCGTCACCGGTTCGGTGGAGTTCGACTCGCGCAAGGTGGGGCCCGGTTCGCTCTTCGTGGCCTTCCCGGGGGAGAAGGTCGACGGGCACGACTACGCGGTGCGGGCGATCGAGTCCGGCGCGGTGGCGGTGCTGGGCAGCCGCGAGGTGCCCGGGGTGCCGATGGTGCTTGTCGACGACGCCCTGACCGCGATGGGCCAGCTGGCCCGCGCCGCGGTGGACCGGCTGTCCGAGCTGACCGTGATCGGCGTGACCGGCTCGTCCGGCAAGACCACGACGAAGGACCTGATCGGTCAGCTCACCGCCCGACTCGGGGCCACGGTGGCGCCGCCCGGCTCGTTCAACAACGAGCTGGGGCACCCGTACACCGCCCTGCAGGCTGGTCCGGACACCCGGTACCTGGTGATGGAGAAGGGCGCGCGCGGGGTCGGGCACGTGCGGTACCTGTGTGAGCTGGTGCCGCCCCGGATCTCGGTGGTGCTCAACGTCGGCACCTCGCACATCGGCGAGTTCGGTTCGCAGGACACCATCGCCCTGGCCAAGGGCGAACTGGTCGAGGCGCTGCCACCGGACGGCCTGGCCGTGCTGAACGCCGACGACCCGCGGGTGGACGCGATGGCGAGCCGTACCGAGGCCCGGGTGGTCCGCTACGGCGAGGCGCCCGACGCCGACGTACGCGCCGAGGACGTCACGCTCGACGAGCGGGGCCACCCGTCGTACACCCTGGTCACCCCGGAGGGGCGCGCGCCGGTGCGGTTGCGGCTGGCCGGCCGGCACCAGGTCTCGAACACGCTCGCCGCGGCGGCGGTCGCCCGGGAGTTGGGCATGCCGTTGGCCGAGCTGGCCACCGCCCTCGGCGAGTTGGGGCTGGTCTCGACCCGCCGGATGGACGTCTTCGACCGCCCCGACGGGGTGACCGTGATCGACGACTCGTACAACGCCAACCCGGCCTCGATGGCGGTGGCGGTGCGGGCGCTCGCGAGCATGGGTCAGGGTCGGCGTACCGTCGCGGTGCTTGGTTTCATGGCCGAGCTGGGCCCGTTCGAGTACGACGGCCACGCCGAGGTCGGCCAACTCGCGGCCGAGCTGGGCGTCGACCGGCTGCTCGTGGTGGGTGAGCCGGCCGCGCCGATCCACGAAGGCGCGACAGCGGTAGCGAACTGGGGAGGAGAGTCGGTGCTGCTCACCGATCAGGCGGCGGCCATCGAGGTGCTGCGGAGCGAACTACGACCGGGTGACGTCGTCCTGGTCAAGGGCTCCCGGTACCGGACCTGGGAGGTGGCCGACGCCCTGCGCGCCGACGCCGCCGAGGAGCCCACCCGATGAGGGCGGTGATCGTCGCCGTCGGGGTGGCCTTCCTCGTCTCGCTGTTCTGCACCCCCATCGCCATCAAGGTGTTCACCCGGCTCAAGGCCGGTCAGCCGATCCGGTCCGACGGCCCCGCCATGCACCAGGGCAAGAAGGGCACGCCCACGATGGGCGGCGTGGTCTTCATCCTGGCCACGGTGATCGCGTACGTGGCCGGGCACCTGGCGCTGACCACCCTGCCGGACCTACAGATCGCGCAGGTGGAGCCGACCATCACCGCGTTGGTGCTGCTGGGGCTGATGGTCTTCTCCGGCGCGGTGGGTTTCCTCGACGACTTCCTCAAGGTGCGCAAGCGCAACAGCGCCGGTCTGAACAAGCGCGGCAAGCTGCTCGGTCAGATCCTGGTCGGCGCGGTCTTCGGTGTGGTCGCGCTGTACTTCCCGAGCACGATGACCGACGCGTCGGGCCGGGCGACCAACACCGAGACGGTGGGCAGCACCACGCTGAGCTTCATCCGGGACATTGATGCCCTGGAGGTCAGCAAGGTCGGCGCGGTGATCATCTTCATCTTCGTGGTGATGGCGGCGACGAACGGCGTCAACCTCACCGACGGCCTGGACGGCCTGGCCACCGGCGCGTCGGTGATGGTGCTCGCCGCGTACGCGCTCATCGCGTTCTGGCAGTACCGGCACTGGTGCGCCGACCCGAACTACACCCAGCCGTACTGCTACTCGGTGCGGGACCCGTTGGAGATCGCGTTGATCGCCGGGGCGGCGGCCGGGGCCTGTGTGGGCTTCCTTTGGTGGAACACGTCCCCGGCGCGGATCTTCATGGGTGACACCGGGGCGCTGGGGCTGGGCGGTCTGATCGCCGGCATGGCGATGTCCACCCGCACCATCCTGCTGCTGCCGATCATCGGTGGGCTCTTCGTGATCATCACGATGTCCGTGGTGATCCAGATCATCTCCTTCAAGACCACCGGTAAACGGGTGTTCCGAATGTCCCCGCTACAGCACCACTTCGAGCTGGCCGGCTGGAGCGAGGTCAACATCGTGGTGCGTTTCTGGATCATCGCCGGCATCGGCGTGGCCATCGCCCTGGGCCTGTTCTACAGCGAGTTCCTCGCCAACATGACCTGATCCTCGCCCGCGCCACCCCCCTCATCCGTCGATCTTGCACTTTCGGATGGCGAAACGCCCACTCATGGGTGTTTCGCCGGGACAGGAAGTGCAAGATCGACGCACGGGAGTGAGGTGGGGGAGAGGGCGACGCGCGAGAGCGGGCACGGGGGTTCGACACGCCCGGTGGGGCGTTGTGGGGCGGTGGGGCGTGTTCAGCGGTGATGATGTCGGGGTGGGGGAGGAAATCGGCACCGAGGATGGGACCGTCGGGCGGCCGCGACGGTCGCCGAGCGCGGCGCGTACGCCGTTGGCCGCCGGGGCGCGTGGCCCGGAGCCCGGCGCGGCGGCCCGCGAATCCGGGCCGGGGGCGCGGGAGTCCGGGCCGGCGGGACGTGAGCCGGAGGCCGTCGCGTCGACACCGTTGCGCGGGTTCGATGCGGCCGGCGGGCTCGCCGCGCTGCGCGGCCTGCTGGACCGGCCGCTCGCCAGCTACTACGTCCTGTTGTCCAGCGCCGGCCTGCTGCTGCTGATCGGGCTGACCATGGTCTTCTCGGCGACCAGCGTGAAGGACTACGCCGAGGACGGCAACGCCTCGGCGTCGGTGACCAAGCAGGCCATCTTCGCGGTGATCGGCATCGGGGCGTTCTGGGCCTGCCAGCGCCTGCCCGCCAGCACCTACCGGTCGCTGGGCCGGCCGCTGCTGTTCACCTCGATCGGCCTGCTGCTGGTGCTCAACCTGCTGCTCGCCTACGCCCGGCTGACCAACCAGAAGTCAGGGCAGATCGGCCCGATCGAGGCCCGGCTGAACTGGCTGTTCATCGGCGGGATCCAGGTGCAGCCCTCCGAGCTGGCCAAGTTCGCGCTGGTGTTGTGGGGCGCGCACCTGATCGCCCGCAAGGGCGCCGCGCTGGGCTGGTGGCGTGAGCTGGCCACCCCGCTCTTTCCGGTGATGGGCCTGCTCTTCGTCCTGGTCGGCTACAACGACACCGGCACGATGCTCTGCCTGCTGGCCCTGGTGGTCGGCCTGCTCTGGGCCGCCGGGGTGCGGATGCGGGTCTTCGGCGCCCTGGCGGCGGCCGGCCTGGTCGGGATCGGCCTGCTCGTCGCGGTGGCCTCGCTGGGCGCCGGCTCCGGCGAGAGCGGCGAGGACAACTACCGCTTCGCCCGGCTGACCATGTTCTTCAACCCACCGGACCCGGAGACCTGCAAACTCGACGGCTGCCTCCAGTTCTACCAGGGGCGACTGGCCATCGAGCACGGCGGCTGGTTCGGTGTCGGCCTGGGCAAGGGCAGCCTGAAGTGGGACTGGCTGCCCGAGGCGCACAACGACTTCATCTTCGCGATCGTCGCCGAGGAGTTGGGCGTGATCGGCTGTGCCGTGGTGCTCAGCCTGTTCGCGGTCCTCGCGTACACCGGGTTCCGGATCGCCCGGCGCGTCGACGACCCGTTCCGCCGGCTCGCCGCCACCGCCGTGACCACCTGGCTGGTCAGCCAGGCCGTGATCAATATCGGTGGGGTGGTCGGGCTGCTGCCGATCACCGGCCTGCCGCTGCCGTTCATCTCCGACGGCGGAAGTGCCCTGGTGGTGACGTTGGCCGGCATCGGCATGCTGGCGTCCTTCGCCCGCGCCGAACCCGATGCGGCCAGAGCACTGCATGCCCGTCCGCCGGCCCGGTGGGTCCGACTACTCTGGGCCCCGTTGCCGCCGCTTCCCGGCCGGCGCCGCCGACCGGCGACGCCGCCCGCTGGCCGAGGGTCCGTGCCCCGGTCCCGTGAGCGGCGCCATGACGACCAGGCCGCGCCGCGCGGGGTCCGACAGGACCGCAGCCGCAGGGGTACGGCGAGCGAGAGGAGACGCTGATGGGTCCGCTGCGTTCGGTGGTGCTCGCGGGAGGTGGCACCGGGGGGCACGTCTACCCGTTGCTCGCCTTCGCCGACTGCCTGCGCCGACACGACCCGGGCGTCCGGATCACCTGCCTCGGGACACCGCGGGGCATGGAGAACGACTTGATCCCGCCGCACGGCTACGACCTGCGGCAGATCCCGGCGTACCAGCTGCCCCGGTCGGTCAACATGAACCTCGTGCGTACCCCGGGCCGGATGTGGACGGCGGCGCGCGCCGCGGGCAAGGTCATCGACGAGGTGCGCGCCGACGTGGTCGTCGGCTTCGGCGGGTACGTCTCGGTGCCGGCCTACCTGGCCGCGTGGCGACGTGAGCTGCCCATGGTGATCCACGAGGTGAACGTGCCACCGGGCGTGGCGAACCGGCTGGGCATGAAGTTCACCAAGAACATCGCCGTCGGCTTCCCCAACCAGCCGAGCCAGGCCGAGTCGCTGCGGGACGCCACCGTGGTCGGGGTGCCGCTGCGCCGGGCCATCACCGGTCTGGACCGGTACGCGCTGCGCAACGCCGCCCGCGCCCACTTCGGGCTCCGCCCGGACCTGCCGGTGCTGTTCGTCTCCGGTGGCTCGTCCGGCGCCCGTTCGATCAACCTGGCGGTCTCCGGCGCGGCCAAGGAGCTGGCCCGCAACGGCGTGCAGGTGCTGCACGTGATGGGCGCCCGCAACGAGCCGGTGCCGATCCCCACCGACCTGCCGGTGCCGTACGTGACGCTGCCGTACCTGTCCGAGATGGAGCTGGGCTACGCCGCCGCGGACCTGATGCTGGCCCGGGGCGGGGCGATGACCGTCGCCGAGGTGGCCGCGATCGGGCTGCCCACGATCTACGTGCCGTACCCGCACAGCAACCAGGAGCAGCGGCGCAACGCGCTGCCCGTGGTGGAGGCCGGCGGCGGGCTGCTGGTCGACGACGCGGAGCTGACCCCGGACTGGCTGGAGCGCACCGTCATCCCGCTCATCCGCGACCCGCAGCGGCTGCACGTGATGGGTTCCGCCGCGGCGGCGTACGGCCGGCGCGACGGCGACGAGGCGCTGCGCTCCTTCGTGCTGGCGGCGGTGGCCCGATGACCGCGCAGTTCACCCCGGCCGGCACGCTCACCGCCGAGGACCTGGGCACGATCCACCTGATCGGGGTGGGCGGGGTGGGGATGAGCGGGCTGGCCCGGCTCTTCCTGACCCGGGGCATCGCGGTCTCCGGCAGCGAGCTGCGCGAGTGGCCGTCGCTGGCCGGCCTGCGCGCGCTGGGCGGCACGATCCACATGAGTCACGAGGCGACCAACCTCGACGGGGTGGACACCGTCGTCTACTCGTCGGCCATTCCGCAGGACCACCTGGAGCTGGTCGAGGCGCGTCGGCGCGGCCTGCGGGTGCTGCACCGTTCGGAGGCCCTCGCGGCGGCGATGACCGGCCGCCGGGCGGTGGCAGTCGCCGGCACGCACGGCAAGACCACCACCACCTCGATGGTGACCATGGTGCTCCAGCAGGCCGGTGTGGACCCGTCCTTCGTGATCGGTGGGGAGATCTCCGAGGTCGGCTCGGGCGCCCACCACGGCACCGGCGAGCACTTCGTGGTCGAGGCGGACGAGAGTGACCGCTCGTTCCTCATCTACCGCCCGTACGTCTCGATCATCACGAACGTCGAGGCCGACCACCTGAACACCTACGGCGACTACGCGACGCTGGAGGCGGCGTTCGTGGAGTTCGCCCGGCTCACCGACCCGGACGGGTTCATCATCACCTGCGCCGACGACCCGGGCGGGCGGCGGCTGGCCGAGAGCCTGCGGTCCGAGGGGCGGCGGGTGTTCACCTACGGCGAGGCGGCCGACGCCGACCTGCGGTTGACCGAGATGGTCTCCTCGGCGCGGGGGGTGCGCTACCTGGCCGCGATCGACGGCCGGTCGCTGGGCGAGTTCCGGCTGCCGGTGCCCGGCCGGCACATGGGGCTGAACAGCGCCTCCGCCGTGCTGGCCGCGTACCTGCTGGAGTTGCCGCTGGAGGCGGCGGAGGCCGCGCTGGCGGTCTTCCCCGGTGTGCGGCGGCGCTTCGAGCGCAAGGGTGTCGCGGACGGCGTCCTGGTCTACGACGAGTACGCGTACCACCCGACCTCGATGACGTTGGCGATGCGGACGCTGCGCGAGGTGGCCGGCGACGGCCGGCTCATCGTCGTCTTCCAGCCGTACCGGCTGTACCGCACCCGCGACTCGCAGGCGGAGATCGCCGAGGCGCTGGCCATCGCCGACGAGGTGGTGCTGTTGGAGGTCTTCGGCCCGGGTGAGTTGCGCCAGCCCGGCGAGGGTTCGGCGGCGCTGATCGCGGCGGTGGCGCTGCCCGCCGACCGCAAGGTCTTCGTGAACTCGTGGGAGCAGGCCCCGGTCGAGGTGGCCCGCCGGGCGCGCTCGGGGGACGTGGTGGTCACCATGGGCGCCCCGCCGATCTCGCTGATGGGTGACGAACTGCTGGCCGCCCTGGGTGAGCGTACGGCCGGCTCCGCGCCGACCGCGACCGTCGACCCGGTGGCGACCGCCCCGGCGATCGGTGATCCGGTGCCGGGTGGGGCCACGGCCGGCGGCGACGGCGCGGCTCTCGGTGGCACCGCCGTGCCCGGCGGCTCGGCGCCCACCGCCGGATGAGTCCCGGCCCGGCCCGAGGGCGGACCAGCGCGGCCGACGGTGGCGCCCCGCGCCGGGGTCCGGCCCGCCGGTGGCAGTTGGTGCGGGCGGGCCGCGACGCGGTACCACCGTCGACCCGCCGGTTCATGGCCCGTGCCCGGCAGCGTCGCATGCGTGCGGCACTGCCGTGGGCGGTGGCCGCCGGGGTGCTCGCGCTCGCGGGGCTGATCGCCTGGGTGGTGCTCGGCACCGGGCTGTTCGGTGTGCGGGAGGTGCGCGTGGAGGGCGCCGGCCTGGTCACTCCGGTGCAGGTGCACGACGCGGTCGCGGTGCCGGACGGCGTGCCGCTGGCCCGGGTGGATCTGGCCGCCGCCGCTCGGCGGGTCGGCGCGCTGCCGGCGGTGGAGCGAGCCACGGTCTCCCGGGACTGGCCCGGCGCCCTGGTGGTGCGGGTGACCGAGCGGACCCCGGTGGCGGTGGTACCGCAGGGCGGGATGTTCGCCCTGATCGACCGGAGCGGGGTGGCGTTCCGGACGGTGGAGCGGCGCCCTGCCGGGCTGCCGCAGGTGACGGTGGTCCGTCCGGCCGCCGACGACCCGGGCACCCGGGCCGCGCTGGAGGTGCTCGCCGCGCTGACGCCGCAGCTGCGCGCGGAGTTGGTGGACGTCAGCGTGGAGGGGCTGGCCCGGATCAACCTGCGGCTGCGGGGGGACCGGACGGTGGTCTGGGGTGACGCGTCGCGGGGTACGGACAAGGCCCGGGTGGCCACCGCGCTGCTGGACGAGGAGACCGATCGGATCGACGTGAGTGCGCCGGACGTGGTGACCTTTCGCTGACCGGTGAGCGTGCGCGGACGTGACCCGTCGCGCTCCGCTCGGCGACACGCCGTCCGGGTCCTTGGCTCTGTGGGCGGTGGCGCTTACGTTGCCCCGAAGAGGATCAGTGGTTGACATAACTGTAAGCCTCTAGTAGAGGGTGAGGGTTTACCCCAATCTCGAAGGAAAGGACCGGAGATGACACCTCCGCACAACTACCTGGCGGTCATCAAGGTCGTCGGCATCGGGGGTGGCGGCGTCAACGCCGTCAACCGGATGATCGAGGTTGGGCTCAAGGGCGTCGAGTTCATCGCGATCAACACCGATGCGCAGGCGCTGTTGATGAGTGATGCCGACGTCAAGCTCGACGTCGGCCGGGAGCTGACTCGGGGCCTGGGTGCCGGGGCCAACCCGGACGTCGGCAAGAACGCCGCCGAGGACCACCGCGACGAGATCGAGGAGGTGCTCAAGGGCGCCGACATGGTCTTCGTGACCTGCGGCGAGGGCGGCGGCACCGGCACCGGTGGCGCGCCCGTGGTGGCCAACATCGCCCGCAAGCTCGGCGCGCTGACGATCGGCGTGGTGACCCGGCCGTTCTCCTTCGAGGGCAAGCGCCGCCAGGTGCAGGCCGAGTCGGGGATAGACGAACTCCGCAACCAGTGCGACACCCTGATCGTGATCCCGAACGACCGGCTGCTGGCCCTGGGTGACCGCAACATCAGCATGATGGACGCGTTCCGCACGGCCGACCAGGTGCTGCTCTCGGGTGTGCAGGGCATCACCGACCTGATCACCACCCCGGGTCTGATCAACCTGGACTTCGCCGACGTCAAGAGCGTGATGAGTGGCGCCGGCAGCGCGTTGATGGGCATCGGCAGCGCCCGCGGTGAGAACCGCGCGGTCGAGGCGGCCGAGGCGGCCATCTCCAGCCCGCTGCTGGAGCAGAGCATGGACGGCGCGCGCGGCGTGCTGCTCTCCATCGCCGGCGGTTCCGACCTGGGTCTGTTCGAGATCAACGATGCCGCCCAGCTGGTCACCGACGCGGCCCACCCGGACGCCAACATCATCTTCGGCGCGGTCATCGACGACGCGCTCGGCGACGAGGTGCGGGTGACGGTCATCGCGGCGGGCTTCGACGGTGGCACGCCGGCGTACAAGGCGGCCGAGCCGGCCCGCAAGACCAACACCAACCAGCCGGCCCCGCAGAGCGCTCCGGTGCCGGCGCCGGCCACCAACCCGGCTCCGGCCCAGTCGCCGCGTCGCGTGCTCTTCGACGACGTGGACGTTCCCGACTTTCTCAAGAACGGGTCCTGAGCACCGCCGATGACCGACAGCTCAGCCACGGTACGACCGGATCGGCGCGCCGAACTCGCGGCCGGTCTGGCCCAGGTCCGGTCCCGGGTCGACGACGCCTGCGCGCAGGCCGGCCGGGACCGCGCCGAGGTCACGATGATCGCGGTGACGAAGACCTACCCGGCCAGCGACGTGCTGGCGTTGGCCGGGCTCGGGGTGACCGACATGGGGGAGAACCGCGACCAGGAGGCGGCCGGTAAGGCCGCCGAGGTGGCTGCGGCCGGGGTGCGCCCCCGCTGGCACTTCATCGGCCAGTTGCAGCGCAACAAGGCCCGCTCGGTGGTCCGCTACGCCGACGTGGTGCACTCCGTCGACAGTGTCCGGTTGGCCCGGGCGTTGGCCACCGCGACGGTCGACCGGCAGACGCCGCTCGACGTCCTGGTCCAGGTGAGCATCGACGGCGACGCGGCCCGGGGCGGAGCGCTGCCCGATTCGGCGGATCCGGGCGCCGGGCTGCAACCGGTGGCCGAGGCGGTGGCCGACGCGTCCGGGTTGCGCCTGGTCGGTCTGATGGCGGTCGCTCCGCTGGGCTGGGAGCCGGAGCGGGCGTTCGCCCGACTCGCCGAGGTCGCCGACGCGTTTCGGGCTGTCCATCCCGGAGCCGCCGCGTTGTCCGCCGGGATGAGCGGAGATTTCGAAATCGCGATCCGATACGGCGCGACACATGTCCGCGTCGGTAGCGCGTTGCTCGGAATGCGTCCCACGCTGCGGTAGCCTGACCGCGAGACAAGCAAATTACATCAGTGTTGTTTCAGGGGCGGGCGTCTCCTAGTCGGGGGTCGTGGCGCGCGACGCGAATCGCGCGCTGGGGGATTGCCGTTCCGGTCCGATGGGCATGGTTGTCCACTCGCGACGGGCGACATGGCACGGGGGCGCGTGCCGCACGGCGGACGGAAGGGCGCGGGATGGGTGCACTGCGCAAGGCGGGGGTCTGGCTCGGTCTGGTCGAGGAAGACGACGAGCGGGCCTACGACGACGGTGGCTACGACAAGGGTGGCTACCGCGACTCGCGGTACCGGCAGAGCCGGTACGCCGAGGAGTTCGCCGACGAGGACGAGGACGACACCGAGGAGCCGCCGGCTCCCCGGCCGCGCGACAGTGGGCGGGGTCGACTCTCCGAGCGGTCGGGCGGGCGGTTGGGCGAGTCCGAGCGCGGTGACGGCGAGCGTCCGGAGCGGATCGAGCGGTCCAGCGTACGGTCGATCACCCGGTCGTCGGCGGGGGAGACCTCTGGCGCGTTGACCTACCACACCCGGGACAACCTGGCCCTCGCGCCGCAGGTCACGGCGCGTGAGCGCGCCCTGCCCGAGGAGGAGCAGCGCTACCAGATCACCACGTTGCACCCCACCACGTACCGGGAGGCACGCACCATCGGTGAGCACTTCCGCGACGGGGTCCCGGTGATCATCAATCTCACCGAGATGGATGAGGCGGATGCCCGCCGTCTGGTGGACTTCGCGGCCGGACTGGCGTTCGGGCTGCGCGGTACGATCGAGCGCGTGACCAATCGGGTGTTCCTGCTCTCACCGGCTAATGTCCAGGTCACCGCTGAGGACAAGGCCAAGATCGCTGAGGGCGGCTTTTTCAGTTTGAGTTGACCCCGCCCGACCCGAGGGACGTCGCTGACCGTGTTGTCGATCTTACTGCAAGTGCTGTACCTGATCCTTTATGTCTTCCTGCTCCTTCTTCTGTCCCGGTTCGTGTTGAGCGCCGTCCTGCAGTACGGCCGTCGTTGGCAACCGGGTCGCGGAGCATCGGCAGGATTGGAATCCGTGTGGAGCGTCACTGATCCCCCTCTCAACGCGTTGAGGCGTGTGATCCCTCCGCTGCGAATTGGTACCGTGAGCATCGACCTGGCCTCCCTTGTGCTCCTGGTTATCCTGTTCGTGCTGATGGAGTTCGTGTTAGGGCCGTCGATCAGGGCATCTGCCTGATGACCGACGCGCTTTCGCGGCCGCAACTGACCCGAGGAGTTTCGATGCCGCTGACCCCGGCCGACGTCCACAACGTCGCCTTCAAAAAGCCGCCGATCGGCAAGCGGGGGTATGACGAGGAGGAGGTCGACGCCTTCCTGGATGAGGTCGAGCGCGAGCTCGCCCGTCTCATCGAGGAGAACAACGAGCTGCGCGCCCAGGTGGAGCGCGGCGGCCGTGGCGGCGCCCCCGCAGGCCCCGGCGGCGACGCCCGACTGGCGGCTGAGCTCAACGACGTCAAGGCCCAACTCGACCGGGTGCAGCGCGACAAGTCGGCGGCCGAGCAGGCCGCCCGCGCGATGCAGGCCGAGCTGGAGCAGGTCCGTGCGACCGGCGGCCCGGCCGGCGTCACCGGTGACGGCGAGCAGCAGGCCCTGCGCGTGCTGATGATGGCCCAGCGCACCGCCGACGACCACGTGTCCGACGCTCGCCGCGAGGCCGACCAGCTGCTCTCCGAGGCCCGCAGCAAGGCCGAGGAGGTGACCCGGGAGGCGCGCGCGAAGGCCGACGCCCTTGAGCGGGACGCCCGCCAGCGGCACCAGGAGGCCATGGGCGGCCTGGACGCCAAGCGCACCGCGCTGCAGAAGCACATCGAGGAGCTCAAGCAGTTCGAGCGCGAGTACCGCACCCGGCTCAAGGCGTACCTGGAGAGCCAGCTGCGGGACCTCGACGGTCGTGGCCAGGGCCTCGAGGCCGAGATGACCCGCTCCGAAGCCGGCCGGGTCACCGGCGGCAACGGGCTGGCCGCAGCGGGCCTCGCCGGTTCGTATGGCGGCGGCGGGCGCTCCGGCGCCCTCGAAGCCGGACGCTGAGCACCGGCCGGCGATCGCTGTCCGCCAATGGTGACGGTCGCCGGCCCGGTCTGGACGGTACGACGCGGCGGGGGTGAGCCGTGATAGTCGCAAGTCTTCTGCTCATCCTCGTCGCGGTGTTGCTGCTGGTGCTCGGCCTGGCCGGCGGCTCCAGCTTCCTGTTGGTCATCTCCATCGCGGCCAGTCTGCTGGCCGCCGTGGCGTTGGTGGTGGGCGCCCGCCAGGCAGCCGCCAACCGCGCCACGGCGGATTCCGGTCGGACCGACCAGCTGCCCCCCGACGCACCCCGCACGGCCAGCCAGGCCAGACCGGGTGTGCCGTACGGGCCGCCGCTGGTCGAGCCGGAGGTGCCGGTCCAGCACGTGCCCACGAACGTTGGTGCCGGCGGCACCGGGTGGCGGCAACCACCCGTGCCGCCGGTCGACCATGCGCCGCCGGTCGATCCGCCGCGCGTCGACGACGTGCCGCCGTTCGACGACGTGCCGCCACTCGACGACGTGCCGCCGTTCGACCGAGGGGCGCCGTTCGTGACTCCGGCCGACGAGTCGTCCTCGCGCACCAGACCCGTCAGCCCGGCGTCGCCGATCACGGCGTCGGCCGACGACGAGTTCGACCGGGTGGCCCCGGCCGACGACGAGCCGGCCGAGCAGCAGGTCACGGCCGCCGAGGCGGCCCGGGTGGCCCGACTGCTCGACGCCGTCGAGGTCGTCGACGGCCACCCCCGCTACCACCTCGACAGCTGCCCACACCTGATTGGCTGGCAGCCCGAGACGTTGCCGGTCGCCGAGGCCGTGGAACTCGGCTTCACGCCGTGCGCGCGCTGCGCGCCGGCGACCGCTCTCCTTGCCGACGCCCGGCCGATCTGAAGCGGGCGCCGATGCCCGCGCAGGACACGCTCACCGTGGCGGTACGGGTGAAGCCCGGCGCCTCCCGCGACCGGGTGGGTGGCCGCTTCGACGGCCCGCACGGTCCCGCACTGGTGATCGCGGTCCACGACCCGGCCGTCGACGGTCGGGCCACCGAGGCGGCCCGCCGGGCGCTGGCCGGCGCGTTGGGCGTCCGACCGGCGACGGTGTCGCTGCGTACCGGCGCGGCCAGCCGGGACAAGCTTTTCCTCGTCGATCGACCCGGCCCGGAGTTGCCCGAGGTGCTGCGCCGGCTGCGCGACGGATCCGCCGAGTGAGGACAGCCCAGGCAAGGCAGCCGTGACGCCCGGGCTGGATCTCGCGCTGCTGCTCGGTGCGGCCGTGCTGCTGGTCGCGGTCGGTGCGGTGCGGCTCTCCACCCGGCTCGGCGTGCCCAGCCTTCTGGTCTACCTGGCGTTGGGTGTGGCGATCGGCGAGAGCGGGTTGGGCATCCGGTTCGACGACGTCGAGCTGACCCGGACCCTGGGCTTCTGCGCGCTGATCGTGATCATCGCGGAGGGTGGCCTCACCGCCCGGTGGACCACGCTGCGGCCGGTGCTCGGGCTGGCCTCCGCGCTCTCCACGGTCGGTGTGATCGTCAGCATCGTGGTGGTGGGCGTCGCCGTGCACCTGCTGCTGGGGCTGGACTGGCGGTTGGCGCTGCTCTACGGCGCGGTGCTCTCGTCCACCGACGCGGCGGCCGTCTTCGCCACCCTGCGCCGGCTGCGGTTGCCGCCCCGGCTGGTGGCGACGCTGGAGGCCGAGTCCGGGATGAACGACGCCCCGGTGGTGCTGCTGGTGGTGCTGCTGTCGCACCGGGGCTTCTCGCACCCGTGGTGGTACGAGGTCGCGTTGGTCTGCTACGAGCTGGGCGCCGGCGCGGCGGTCGGTGTGGCCGCGGGGGTGGCCGGCACCTGGGCGCTGCGCCGGGCGGCGTTGCCCTCGGCCGGGCTCTACCCGATCGCCGCGGTGGGCATCACCGTGCTGGCGTACGCCGCCGGGGCGGTTCTGCACGCCTCGGGGTTCCTCGCCGTCTACGTGGCCGGGGTGCTGCTGGGCAATGCCCGCCTGTCACACCGGCAGGCGATTCTCGGCTTCGCGGACGGGCTGGCGTGGCTCGCCCAGATCGGCTTGTTCGTGCTGCTCGGGTTGCTGGCCTCGCCGGGTCGGCTGGACGCCGCGGTGCTACCCGCGGTGGTCGCGGGGTTGGCTCTGGTGCTGCTGGCCCGGCCGCTGTCGGTGGCCGTCTCGGCGCTGCCGTTCCGGGTCGGCCTCCGGGAACAGGCGTTCCTGTCCTGGGCCGGGCTGCGCGGGGCGGTGCCGATCGTGCTGGCCACCATCCCGCTCTCCGAGCGGGTGCCCGGCGCGGAACGGCTCTTCGACGTGGTCTTCGTGCTGGTGATGATCTTCACGCTGGTGCAGACCGGGACGCTGGGGCCGTTCGCCCGCCGGTTGCGGGTGACCGCTCCGGCCGAGGCCGCCGAGATCCACGTGGAGACCGCGCCGCTGGAGCGGATGCGGGCGGATCTGCTCCAGGTGGAGGTGCCGCCGGGCTCGCGGTTGGCCGGTGTGCACGTCGACGAGCTGCGGCTGCCGGTGGGCGCGTCGGTGACCCTGGTGCTGCGCGACGGGGTGGGCTTCGTGCCCGCACCGGACACCCGGTTGAAGACGGGCGACAGTCTGCTGATCGTGGCGACCGCCGGGGTGCGGGACGCCGCGGAACGGCGGTTGCGGGCGGTCAGTCGGCGGGGTCGTCTGGCCCGATGGTTTGGTGAGTACGGAGATGAGGTGGTCGGTTGATCTGCTAGCGTTCCTTTTGCCCCAGTTGGGTAGGGCTAGGGGCTGTTAGACGGTGCGACGGTGCGGCACGTTGTCGGACGCCTGTACGTTCCGTATTCTTGCGAACCTCCGGAGTGCGCGGCGATCGTCGCCGTGCGCCCCTTTTCGTACATAAGGGGACGCCTTGGTCGGCGCCCCCTGACCAGGCGCCGCGGACCGCGCGGTTCCCCGGCCGAGGGAGCGACCCCATGGCGAAGCCAGCCGACACCAGGACCGCCGGGCGCAAGCCGGCGGCCAAGGCCACCCGCAGCACCGCCGAGACCGAGAAGATCCGGGCGGCGCTGGCGGCGCGGCGGGACGAGCTTCGTGCCGAGTACGATCAGACGCTGAGTGAGATCACCGAGCTGCAGCGCGATCGGCTGACCGACTCGGCCGGGGACGACCAGGCCGACACGGGCACCAAGACGCTCGAGCGGGAGCAGGAGATCTCTCTCGCCAACAGCATTCTGGAACGGATCACGCAGGTGGAGCGCGCACTGGAGCGCCTCGACGAGGGTGGTTACGGCTGGTGCGAGCGGTGCGGCAACCCGATCCCGGTCGAGCGCCTCGCCGCCTTCCCGTCGGCCACCCAGTGTGTGACGTGCAAGCAGCTGGAGGAGCGGCGCTGAGGTCCGTTCCCCGGTGGCGACGAGACGGTGAGTGATCACCGCCAAGACTGTCGATGGGGAGCGCATGACCGCAGTACCGTCCGCCGAACCCGGCCGCACCGACCCGGGCGGCGGCACCCGCCGGCCCCGGGCCGTCGCGATTCTCGCCGGAGTCGCCCTGGTGGCCCTGCTGGCCGACCTGGTCACCAAGCACCTCGCGCTGGCCGCGCTGACCGACCGGGGGCCGGTCAAACTGCTCGGCGGGTTCGTCTACCTGAGCCTGACCCGCAACAGCGGCGCGGCCTGGAGCATCGGGGCCGACCACACCTGGGTCTTTCCGCTGATCACCATCGGTGTGGTCGGCTGGATCGTCTGGATGGCACTGCGCCTGCGCTCCCTGCCCTGGGCGATCTCCCTCGGCCTGGTGCTGGGTGGGGCCCTGGGCAACCTCGTCGACCGGATCTTCCGGGCACCGGCCCCCTTCCACGGGCACGTGGTCGACATGATCAGCCTCTTCGACCCGTACGGTCAGGTCTGGCCGGTGTTCAACCTGGCCGACAGTTCGCTGGTCTGTGGCGTGCTGCTGGCCGTCCTGCTGGAGCTGACCGGTCGCCAACGTGACGGCCGGCGGGCAGGGCGCGACAGCGACCAGGCCGCGACGGACGCCGCGTCGAACGCCGAGCAGCGGGAGCGGGCATGACCTCCGCGTTCGCCGCTGGCGGCGACCACCGATCCCTTCCGGTGCCGGACGGCCTCGACGGCATGCGCCTGGACCAGGCGGTGTCCCGCCTGTTCGGGCTCTCCCGCACCGCCGCCGCAGCCCTGGTCGACGCCGGCGACGCGCTTGTCGACGGCTCCGCCCGGCCCAACTCGCACAAGGTCAAGGCCGGCTCCTGGCTGGACGTCACGCTGCCCGCCCCGGTGGCACCGCCGACCGTGGTGCCGCAGGCGGTGCCCGGCCTGCGGGTGGTCTACGCCGACGACGACATCGTCGTGGTCGACAAGCCGGTAGGGGTCGCCGCGCACCCCAGCCCCGGGTGGACCGGCCCGACCGTGATCGGTGCGCTCGCCGCGATCGGGCACCGCATCTCCACAAGTGGCGCCGCCGAGCGGCAGGGCGTGGTGCACCGGCTCGACGTGGGCACCACCGGCATCATGGTGGTGGCCAAGAGCGAACAGGCGTACACGGCGTTGAAGCGGGCCTTCAAGTACCGCGAGGTGGACAAGGGCTACCACGCGGTGGTGCAGGGTCACCTGGACCCGCTGCGCGGCACCGTCGACGCGCCGATCGACCGGCACCCCACCCACGACTACCGGTGGGCGGTGGTCTCCGGCGGCAAGCCGAGCATCACCCACTACGACACCCTGGAGGCGTTCCCGGCGGCCAGCCTGGTCGACGTCCGGCTGGAGACCGGCCGGACCCACCAGATCCGGGTGCACTTCTCCACCCTGCGGCACCCCTGCGTGGGTGACCTCACCTACGGCGCCGATCCCACCCTCTCGGCCCGTCTCGGCCTGGCCCGACAGTGGCTGCACGCCCGCGAACTGAGCTTTTTGCATCCCCGAACGGGGGACGAGGTCCGGTTCGTCAGCGACTACCCTGACGACCTGGACCGTGCGCTTCAGATCCTGCGTGACTGAGCGGCGACCGCCCGACACCGATCCACAGAGGGGATCCCGCCCGTGCGCGCCGGCAACCTGCTGCGGCAGCTGGACCAGCGGTTGCTGCCGCCGCTGACCCGGGCCGTGGCCCGGTTGGGCGACCGGTCGGCGCGCTCCGGCGTGCTGAGTTGGGCCGCCGTGCTCTCCGCGGCGGCGGTGCTGGGCACCGCCGTCTGGGCCGTCGACGACACTCCGGTCGGCGACCGGACGGTGGGCGAGGTGACCCGGGTCGGTGTCTCCGACGGCGACTCCGTGCCCGGCTACCTGCGCTCCGCGGCGGCCGACCTGGCCGCGCTGCCCGCGTCCGCCCCGGCCGGCGAGGGCGGGACGTACGCGCTGGTCACGCTCGACACCTACCTGCCACCGCAGCGGCTGGCCACGGTGCTCGGCGACGTCGGGGTCTCGACCGTCTTCGGGCGGGTTCCGCTGCCCGGCCGGCAGACCGAGATCGTCAAGATCCCCGCGCTGCGGGTGCCCGACGACGTGGTCGCCGGAATGGCGCAGGTGGCGGCCCGCAAGGACAGCGAGGCCGCCGACTACCGGGCCAGGGCCGCCGCGGTCGACGGCGACGGGCTGGGCGAGCGGGAGCTGCGGGAGCAGTACGTCAGCGGCGCCGAGGTGGCCGCCGCCGAGGCGGCGGCGTACCGCACCGGCTGCGCCTGCGTCTACGCGGCGGTGGTCCGCGCGACGCCGGTGGCGCTGCGCGGTGTCGCGGCCCGGCCGGACGTGCGGGCGGTCGACCCCGCCCCCGAGGTGTACCGGCTGGACCGCACGGTCTTCACGCCGCCCCTGCCCGAGCAGCACGACGTGGTGCGCCCGCCGGCCGACACCGGGCCGAGCCCCGCGCCGACCCAGGCCGAGCTGCCGGAGCCGGCAACCAGCGCGCCGGTCCCCCCGGTCCCGATGGGCGAATCGTCGGAACCCGCACCAGTCGTGACGATTCCGTCACCCGAGCCGTCGGAGCCGGAACCCAGCGAGTCGGCGCCCCCGAGCGTCCTCACCTCCCCGGACACCGCCGGCGTCGAACCGCCGACGCCGACGTCGTCGTGATCTGCGTCGGCTGGTGTGCGCTCTGAGGTGTGGTCCGAATAGGGTTTGGTTCGTAGCCTGTCAGACGGAGATCGATGGCGCTGGGAGGGCGGGCCGTGGAGGGCAGTGAGACCGGCTGGGGCCGGCCGGCCGAACCAGCGCCGCGGTGGCGCGCGTTGTTGGACCGTGCCCGGCTCGGCGCCCGCGGCGCGGAGCAGGCCGAGTCGGACCGGCGGGCCGACGACGAGGCGTCGTCGGATCCGCTGCCACGGCGTGCGGCCCCCAACGGCTACGCCGGGCGGGCGCCCGCCATCGGGCATCCGGCCGATCTGTCGTACGGCGCGGAGCCCGGTTACCGGGCCGAGGGGACCTACCGCGTCGACCCCGCCTACCGGGCCGAGCCGGGTTATCGCGCCGAG
Organism: Micromonospora sp. NPDC049645; assembly: GCF_040675155.1. NCBI lineage: Bacteria > Bacillati > Actinomycetota > Actinomycetes > Micromonosporales > Micromonosporaceae > Micromonospora > Micromonospora sp. NPDC049645. The sequence goes on along the minus strand of NZ_JBFAOI010000008.1, from coordinate 136,573 downwards.
CCGGACTACCGGGCGGAGCCCGCGTACCGGGCCGAGCCGGGTTACCGGGCCGAGCCGGACTATCGCGCCGCGCCGGCGTACCGGAGCGAGCAGCCGGACTACCGCGCTGATCCCGGGTACCGGGCCGAGCCGGGTTACCGGGCCGAGCCGGACTATCGCGCCGCCCCGGGCTACCGGGCCGAACCGGACTATCGGGCCGAGCCGACGTACCGGGCCGAGCCGACGTACCGGGCCGAGCCCGAGCCGCCGCCCCGCGGCCCCGATCCGGTCCCGTCCCGCTACGCGTTGCTGGACAACGGCTACCGGCCGGGCGACCCGCCGGTGGAATCGCGGTACGCCCTGCTGGAGACCGGTTACCAGCCGGAGACCGGCTACCCGGTTACCGCGCCGCCGCCCCCGCCGGTCACCCCGGCACCCCCGGCGGCGGTCGCCCCGCCGGTCGCACCACCGGTGGCACCGCCCGCCCCGCCGTCACCCGCCCCGGCGATCGGCTCGGCCATCGCCGAGCGCGCCTACCCGGCCCGGATCGAGTGGCGCCCACCGGTCGCCGACCAGGAGCAGGAGCGCGCCAACGGGGTGCTCCAGCGGGATCTGGGCACCCCCCGGGTGTTCGCCTTCGCCAACCCCAAGGGTGGGGTGCACAAGACGACCGCGACCGTGCTCGCCGCGGCCACCGTCGGCAGCGTCCGCGGCAAGGGCGTGCTGGCCTGGGACGACAACGAGCTGCGCGGCACCCTCGGCCTACGCGCCGGCAGCGCCCGGCACGCCCGGACGATCCGACACCTGATCAGCGACCTGGCCCAGATCGAGATCCTGGAGGGCGCGACCCTGCTGGACCGGCTGGACGACTACCTGCGGCACGCCTCCGACGGCTCGTACGACGTGCTGGCCGGCGAGGAGAGCCCGCGCTTCGCCCAGCGGCTGGACCAGTTCACCGTCCGACGTGTGCTGGAGCTGCTGCGGCGCACCCACGACGTGGTCTGCGTGGACACCGGCAACAATGTGGAGAGCCCCAACTGGCGCACCGTGATGCAGGCCGCCGACCAGCTGGTGGTGACCACCGTGCCCCGCGAGGACGCGGCGTTCAGCGCGGACTGGATGCTCGACCTGCTGCACGAGGAGGGCATGGGCGAGTTGGCGGACAACGCGATCACCCTCATCTCCTGCCCGACCCCGGGGCGCTCGACGTTGCAGGACGACCTGGAGCGGCACTTCGCCACCCGTACCCGGGGGGTGGCCGTCGTGCCGTACGACCCGGCACTGGAGACCGGGTCGTCGATCGAGTACCACCAGCTCCAGCCGGAGACCCGGCAGGCGTGGCTGCGGGCGGCGGCGATGATGGTGGAGCCGTTCGCCCGGTGAGTTGGTCTGCCGCCACCGGAGCCCCGGTCTCGCACCGGGCCTGAGAGGATCATCGGGTGAGCCCGGACAACCCCGACCCTGAGCGGCCCGTCGACGAACCCGACCAATCCGCGCCATCCCGGACGTCCGGCCCGACGCCGTCGCCGGCCCACCCTTCGGCGGGCCCACCGCCGCCCGACTCTCCGGTCGGCCCACCGCCGCCCGACACATCGCCGGACGCCGTCGGGCCGACCGGGACGCCACCGGCCGGGTTCGACCCCGGCGATGTGTCCGCCTCGGCGGCGTACCAGAGCTCACTGGAGCTGCGGTTCGACGAGCCGCGACGTCCGCTGCGTGCCGTGGCCACGGTGCTGGGCGCGGTGCTCGCGCTTGCCGTGCTGGGTGCCCCCCTCGGGCTGCTCTGGGCCGCGCTCGCGCCGGACACGCCGGTGCTGAAGACCGCCGAGGGCGCGATCTACGCCGAGCCGCAACCGGAGCAACCCATCGCCGCCGACGGGTGGTTCAGCCTGCTCGGGCTCGCCTTCGGGCTGCTCGTGGCGCTCGCGCTGTGGTTCCTGCTGCGTCGGCGGCGCGGCCCGGTCGGGCTGCTCGCCGCGGTGCTCGGCAGTCTGGTCGCCGCGCCGGTGGCCTGGCAGGTGGGGCGGCGGATCGGCCTGGCCACCTTCGACCGGTTGCTGGCGACGGCCCCGGCCGGGCAGGCCTTCAGCAAACCCGCCGACCTGCGGGCCGGCGGGGTCGACTGGCTGCTCGGTGTGCTGCCGGTGCCGCACGGCAACCTGCTGCTGCCGGCGTTCGGCGCCGCGGTCATGTACACCCTGCTGGCCGGTTGGTCGCGGTGGCCGGGGCTGCGCCCGGAACCCGACCCGGCGGAGTTCAGTTGGGTGTCGGTGGGGACGCCAGCTCCGCCAGCGGCACCGGAACCGCCCGCACCTGACGCAACAGAGCCGCCTCGCGGTTGAGCAGCCGCAGCTCGGCGCGCAGCCGGGAGGCGGTGTCGTCGATCGCCAGCAGCCGCTGCCGGTCGTCGACGGTGAGCGCCGCGGTCGCCGCCACCAGGTGCGAGAGCACCGTCGGATCCTCCGGCAACTGCTCGGAGATCTCCTCCGGGTCGGAGCGGATCAGACCGAGGTACTGCCGGAACACCGCGATCACGCGGGCGGCCAGCAGATCGGCCACCTCGTCCGGGCCGCCGGGATCGGGCAGCCACTCGACGTCGGCGGTCAGATAGGGCGCCGCGTGGTCGTCGACCTCCGCGATCCGGAAACGACGCCGGCCGACCGTGACGATGTCGAAACCGCCATCGGCCAGCTCGGTCACCTGGCGCAGCTCGGCGGTGCAGCCCACCTCGTGCAGGGTGACCTCACCGGCGCCCGGCGTCGCCCGACCGCCGGGACCGGCGGGCGCGACCTCCCAGCCGGCCTGGATGGCCACCACGCCGAACTCACGCGGCGCGCCCTCGGGCAGGTCGACCAGGTGTCGGACCAGCGCCCGGTAGCGCTCCTCGAAGATGTGCAGCGGCAGCACCAACCCGGGGAAGAGCACCGTTGCGAGCGGGAACACCGGCAGCCGTGCGGTCACATGGTCGAGCCTAACCAATCTCGCGTCGCCGGGCGTGGCCCGGCTCACCGTCCCGGCGTACGGGCGGCTCGGGTGGACGTCGGGACGGCCGCCTAGACTCGCAAGGGTGCTGAATCGGATCGACCTGCGCGACGGTCTCGGTGACCCGCGCCGCCTGCTGCCCCGTGCCCAGCTCGACGTGTCGGTTGCCGTCGAGCGCATCCGGCCTCTGGTGGAGGCGGTCCGTGAGCATGGGTACCCGGCGATCCGGGAGGCCAGCGAGCGCTTCGACGGCATCTCCCCGGAGGTGCTGCGGGTGCCGGTCGAGGCGATCACCGAGGCCGAGGGGGTGCTCGACCCGGCGGTGCGTGCCGCGTTGCTGGAGTCGATCAGTCGGGCCCGTCGGGTGCACGACGACCAGCGACGCACCGACCACACCACCCAGGTGGTGCCGGGCGGCACGGTCACCGAGCGGTGGCTGCCGGTCGACCGGGTCGGCCTCTACGTGCCCGGCGGCCTGGCGATGTACCCGTCGACGGTGGTGATGAACGTGGTGCCGGCCCAGGCGGCCGGGGTGCGCTCGCTGGTGGTGGTCAGCCCGCCGCAGAAGGACAACGGCGGCCTGCCCGACCCCCGCGTGCTCGCCGCGTGCGCGTTGCTCGGCGTCGACGAGGTGTACGCCGTGGGTGGTGCCCACGCGGTGGCGATGCTGGCGTACGGCGCCGCGGTGGACCCGGCGGGCGAGCTGCGGTGCGACCCCGTCGACCTGATCACCGGCCCCGGCAACATCTGGGTGACCGCGGCCAAGCGGCTGCTGCGCGGCGTGGTCGGCATCGACGCCGAGGCCGGCCCGACCGAGATCGCCATCCTGGCCGACGACACGGCCGACCCGGCGCACGTCGCCGCCGACCTGATCAGCCAGGCCGAGCACGACCCGCTCGCCGCGAGCGTGCTGGTCACCCCGTCGCTGGCCTTGGTCGAGGCGGTCGAGGCGGAGCTGGCCCGGCAGGTGCCGGCGACCAAGCACGCCGAGCGGGTGACCACGGCGCTGACCGGGGAGCAGAGCGGCGTGGTGCTGGTCGACGATCTCGAAGCGGGGCTGCGGGTGGTCGACGCGTACGCGGCCGAGCACCTGGAGATCCAGACGGTCGACGCCCGGGAGTGGGCGCTGCGGGTGCGCAACGCCGGGGCGATCTTCGTGGGCGCGTGGTCGCCGGTGTCGCTCGGTGACTACTGCGCCGGGTCCAACCACGTGCTGCCCACCGGTGGCTGCGCCCGGCACTCCTCCGGGCTGTCGGTGCAGTCGTTCCTGCGCGGTGTCCACCTCATCGAGTACACCGAGGCCGCGCTGCGCGACGTGGCGCCGCACGTGGTCACCCTCGCCAACGTGGAGGACCTGCCCGCGCACGGCCAGGCGGTCCAGGCCCGTTTCCCCGGAGCGTCGGCGTGACGAGCCTCGACGAGCTGCCGATCCGTGCCGACCTGCGGGGGCTGTCGCCGTACGGGGCGCCGCAGCTGGACGTGCCGGTGCGGCTCAACACCAACGAGAATTCCCACCCGGTGCCGGAGCCGGTGGTCGAGGCGATCGGCAAGGCGCTCGCGGCCGAGCTGCGCGAGCTGAACCGTTACCCGGACCGGGACGCGGTGGCGCTGCGCACCGACCTGGCCGACTATCTCGGGCACGGGCTCACCGTCGAGCAGGTGTGGGCGGCCAACGGCTCCAACGAGATCCAGCAGCAGCTGCTCCAGGTGTTCGGCGGGCCGGGGCGCAGCGCGCTCGGCTTCGTTCCGGCGTACTCCATGCACCCGCTGCTGGCCCTCGGCACCGGCACTCGGTGGGTGCCGGCCGAGCGCGGCGTCGACTTCGGGCTGACCGCCGAGGAGGCGGTCGCCCAGGTTCGCGAGCACCAGCCCGACGTGGTCTTCCTCTGCTCCCCGAACAACCCCACCGGCACCGCGCTGGACCCGGCGGTGATCGCCGCGGTGCTCGACGTCGCGCCGGGCATGGTGGTGGTCGACGAGGCGTACGCCGAGTTCGCCCGACCCGGGACGGTCAGCGCCCTCGCGGTGCTGCCCGGCCACCCGCGGCTGGTGGTCACCCGGACGATGAGCAAGGCGTTCGGCTTCGCCGGCGGCCGGCTGGGTTACCTGGCCGCCGACCCGGCGGTGGTACGGGCGGTGCAGCTCGTTCGTTTGCCGTACCATCTCTCCGCGCTCACCCAGGCCGCCGCGCGCGCGGCGGTGGCCCACCGCGACGCCCTTCTCGGTACGGTGAGCGCGATCATGGCGCAGCGGGACCGGATCGTGGCGACGCTGCGCGAGCGGGGGTTGCGGGTCGCCGACAGCGACGCCAACTTCGTGCTCTTCGAGGTGGGCGGCGACCAGACCATCGTCTGGAACGCCCTGCTGGCACAGGGCGTGCTGGTCCGCGACGTCGGCCTACCCGGCTGGCTGCGGGTGACCGCGGGCACCGCCGCCGAGACCGACGCCTTCCTTACTGCCATGGAGACGAAGCGATGAGTCGGACCGCCCGGGTGGAGCGGATCACCAAGGAGACCAAGGTCCTCGTCGAGATCGATCTCGACGGCACCGGCGCCGCCGAGATCAGCACCGGCGTCGGCTTCTACGACCACATGCTGCACCAGATCGCCCGGCACGGTGGCTTCGACCTGACCGTGCAGACCGTCGGTGACCTGGAGATCGACGCGCACCACACGATCGAGGACACCGCGCTCGCCCTGGGCGCCGCGTTCGACCAGGCGCTCGGCGACAAGGCCGGCATCCGGCGGTACGGCTCGGCGACCGTGCCGATGGACGAGGTGCTGGTCCGGGCCGCCGTGGACCTCTCCGGTCGGCCGTACGTGGTGCATGACGAGCCGGTGCTCGCCCCGTACATCGGGCCGGTGTACGCGACGAGCATGACCCGGCACATCTGGGAGTCCTTCGGTCAGGCGGCCCGGGTCACGCTGCACGTCGATGTGCTGCGGGCGGCCCGGCCGGGTGGCCACCCAGACGCGCACCACGTGGTGGAGGCGCAGTTCAAGGCGGTCTCCCGCGCGTTGCGCGAGGCCACCTCGATCGATCCGCGATCGGCGGGCGCGATCCCGAGCACGAAGGGCGCGCTTTGATGAGCGCGAGGAGTGCAGCGCAGCGGAGCCCCGCAGTCGCGAATGGAAGGTGGCTCTGATGAGCGCGAGGAGTGCAGCGCAGCGGAGCCCCGAAGTCGCGAATGAGGGGTGGCTCTGATGGGTGCCGCGTTGCCGACGTTGTTGCTGATCCTGGCCGGGGTGCTGGTCGGTGGGGCCTGGTCGCTCCACCGGCAGGGCGCGCCGAAGGGCGCGGTGGTCCTCACCGCGCTGCTCGCGGTGCTCGCCACTGTCGGTGGGGTGCTCTGGCTGCTGCCGGGGGAGGGCACGTGAGTGACGTGGTGGTGCTCGACTACGGCTCGGGCAACCTGCGCTCCGCGGAGCGGGCGTTGGCCGCCGCCGGCGCGGATGTCCGGGTGACCGACGACCTGGCCGCCGCGGCTGCCGCCGATGGTCTGGTGGTGCCGGGTGTGGGCGCGTACGCGGCGTGCATGGCCGGTATCGAGGCGCTGGGCGCCGGCCCGGTGATCGCCGAACGGGTGGCCGCCGGCCGTCCGGTGCTCGGCATCTGCGTGGGTATGCAGGTGCTCTTCGAGCACGGTGACGAGCACGGTGTGGTGACCAAGGGGCTGGGGCTGCTGCCCGGCGGGGTGACCCGGCTGGACGCTGCCCGGTTGCCGCACATGGGCTGGAACACGGTCCGGGCACCCCGGGAGTCGGTGCTGTTCGCTGGTCTGCCGGAGCAGAGCCGGTTCTACTTCGTCCACTCGTACGCGATGGGCGATCCGGCGGCGCTGGCCGCTGCCGGCGCCACGGTGACCACCGCCCACCACGACACGGATTTCGTCGCGGCGGTGGAGCGCGGCTCGTTGTCGGCGGCCCAGTTCCACCCGGAGAAGTCCGCCGACACCGGTGCCGCGTTGTTGCGTAACTGGCTCGCCACGCTGCCCAGCGGTGGCTGAGCGTCGTCGCGCGGTGCCCGGTCGACGGGCGTCGCGGTGAGCAGGGAACGCGCCCGTCGACGGGCGGAGCGGGAGGCGGAGCAGGCCCGGGAGCGGGCGGTCCGCCAGCGCCAGGTGGCGCGAAGGCAACGCCGTCGGGCGGTTGTCCGCCGGTTGACGCCGCGGCTGCGGCGGGGTCGCTCCGGGCGGCTGGCTCGGCACACCCGGGGTGAGCGGGCCGCGATCGTGCTGCTCAGCGGTGCGGCGCTGATCCTGATCTGGACGTTCGTCGACAACCTGGCGTTGCGTATCGCGCTGATCGTGCTCTTGCTGCTCGTACTGCCGGCGATCGTGGTGATCGCCCTGGACCGTCGTACCTGATCGAGGAGAAGACCGTGAGCCTCACCCTGTTACCCGCCGTTGATGTCGCCGACGGCCGGGCCGTCCGGCTCGTGCAGGGCGCCGTCGGAAGCGAGAGCATCTACGGCGACCCGTTGGACGCCGCGTTGGCCTGGCAGCAGGACGGCGCCGAGTGGATTCACCTGGTCGACCTGGACGCGGCGTTCGGTCGGGGCACCAACGCGCACCTGCTCGCCGAGGTGGTGCGCCAGTTGGACGTGAAGGTGGAGCTGTCCGGGGGCATCCGGGACGACGAGTCGCTGCGGGCGGCGCTGGGCACCGGGGCGGCCCGGGTGAACATCGGGACCGCCGCCCTGGAGGACCCGGTGTGGTGTGACCGGGTGGTCGCGGAGTACGGCGACCGGGTGGCCATCGGGCTGGACGTGCGGGGTCACACCCTGTCCGCGCGGGGTTGGACCCGCGACGGCGGTGACCTGTACGAGGTGCTGGAGCGGCTGGACAAGGCGGGCGCGAGCCGGTACGTGGTCACCGACATCACCAAGGACGGCACGATGCGCGGGCCGAACCTGGATCTGCTGCGCGAGGTGTGCGCCCGTACCGACCGGCCGGTGATCGCCTCCGGTGGGGTGTCCACGTTGGACGACCTGCGGGCGTTGGCGACGCTGGAGTCGGCCGGTGTGGAGGGCGTCATCGCCGGCAAGGCGCTCTACGCGGGCGCCTTCACGGTGGCCGAGGCGTTGCGGACGTTGGCCGAGGCGTGACGACGACCCGGCTCGGGTCGGGCGGCCCGTGGGAGCAGCACTACGGCTATTCCCGGGTGGTCCGGGCCGGCGACCGGGCCTTCACGGCCGGTTGCACGGCGACGGTGGATGGTCGTGTGACGCACGTCGGTGACGCCGCCGCGCAGACCGCGCAGGCGTTGCGGATCGGGTTGGCCGCGCTCGCCGAGGTGGGTGCGGAGCCGGGTGACGTGATTCGGACCAGGATGTACGTGACGGACCGGCTGCACGCCGACGAGGTGGGCCGGGCGCACAACGCGGTTTTCGGCGCGGTCCGGCCGGCGGCGACCCTGGTGGTGGTGGCCGGTCTGCTGGACCCGGAGCACCTGGTCGAGGTGGAGTTGGAGGCGTACCTCGGCGATCGCTGAGGTGCGTGCCCGGCGGCCGGCGGGCCGTTCCGCAGCCCGATAAGTTGTGCACAACTTAATTGTGGGCTACGGTTCACCGGTGACCGATGACCTGGTGCTGCGCCGGCAGGTGTGCTTCGCGCTCTACGCCGCGTCGCGCGCACTGACCGACGTCTACCGGCCGATCCTCGACGAGGTCGGGTTGACCTACCCGCAGTACCTGGTGCTGCTGGTGCTCTGGGAGCGTCCCGACGACGCCCCCACGGTCTCCGAGCTGGGCGCCGAGCTGCGGCTGGACTCCGGCACGCTCTCCCCGCTGCTCAAGCGGTTGGAGGCGGCGGGCCTGGTGGTGCGGCAGCGGTCGGCCCGCGACGAGCGGCGGGTCGAGGTGGGCATCACCGAGCAGGGCCGGGCGCTGCGCGAGCAGCTCTGCGACGTTCCGCTGCGGATCGCGCAGGCCACCGGGCTGGGCCTCGGTGAGCTGGTCGCGCTGCGCGACACCCTCACCCGGGTCACCGACACCATCCACCGACAGAAGGAGCAGTGACCATCATGCAGGTGCTCTACACCGCGTCCGCGACCGCCAGCGGCGACGGCCGGGACGGCCACGTCGAGACCTCCGACGGCACGTTCGCGCTCGATTTGGCCGTGCCGAAGGAGATGGGCGGCGCCGGTGGCGGGGCCAATCCCGAGCAGCTCTTCGCCGCCGGCTACGCGGCCTGCTTCCACGGCGCGCTGCGGCTGGTGGCCCGCCGGGCCAAGGCCGACGTGACCGGCTCCGTGGTCGGCGCCGAGGTGGGCATCGGCCCGAACGGCAGCGGCGGCTTCGGGCTCACCGTGCAGCTCGTCGTCGACCTGCCCGCCGCGCCCCGCGACGTCGCCGAGCAGCTGGTCGAGCAGGCCCACCAGGTCTGCCCGTACTCCAACGCCACCCGCGGCAACATCGACGTCACGCTGACCGTCCGCGAGACCCTACCCGCGTGACGCGCGGCCCGAGGCCCCCATCCGCGGACGAGAGGACGACCACCCCGTGACCAGCAACCGTGAGATCCACCTGGCCAGCCGCCCCCAGGGTTGGCCCACCGAAGACACCTTCCGGCTCGTCGAGACCGACGTCCCGACGCCCGGACCGGGCCAGATCGTGGTCCGCAACCAGTTCATGTCCGTCGACCCGTACATGCGCGGACGGATGAACGACGTCAAGTCGTACGTGGCGCCGTTCGCGCTCGACGCGCCGCTCGACGGCGCCGCGATCGGCGAGGTGGTGGCCAGCGAGGCGGCGGACGTCGCCGTCGGGACCACCGTCCTGCACGGGCTGGGCTGGCGGGAGTACGCGCTGCTCGACGCCACCGCCGCCCGCCCGGTCGACCCGAGCATCGCCCCGGTCAGCGCGTACCTGAGCGTGCTCGGCATGACCGGGCTGACCGCGTACGCCGGGCTGCTGGAGGTGGCCGCGATGAAGCCCGGTGAGACGGTCTTCGTCTCCGCCGCAGCCGGCGCGGTGGGCAGCCTGGTCGGCCAGATCGCCAAACTCAAGGGCGCCGGCCGGGTGATCGGCAGCGCCGGCTCGCCGGCCAAGGTCGAGCGGCTGCGGGCGCTGGGCTTCGACGCCGCCTTCGACTACCACGACGGGCCGGTCCGTGAGTCGCTGCGGGCGGCCGCCCCGGACGGTGTCGACGTCTACTTCGACAACGTCGGTGGCGACCACCTGGAGGCGGCGATCTCGGCCATGAACCTGCACGGTCGGGCCGCCATCTGCGGAATGATCGGGCAGTACAACGCCACCGAACCGCCGGCCGCGCCGCGCAACCTCGCGCTGGTCATCGGCAAGCGGCTCACCCTGCGCGGGTTCCTGGTCAACGACCACGGCGACGCCCGTCCGGCGTTCCTGCGCGACGTCGCCGGGTGGCTGCGCGACGGCACGCTGTCCTACGACGAGACGATCGTGGACGGCATCGAGAACGCCCCGGCCGCGTTCCTCGGCCTGCTGCGCGGCGACAACCTCGGCAAGATGCTCGTCCGCGTGTGACGCCGACCTCTCTCCCGGCGGTCGACCCGATCGGGTCGACCGCCGTGTCGGGTGCGGAGGATAGGCTCGCGGCATGACGGTGGCGGTACGGGTGATCCCCTGTCTGGACGTGGACGCCGGACGGGTGGTCAAGGGGGTCAACTTCCTCGACCTGCGCGACGCCGGCGACCCGGTGGAGCTGGCCGCCGCGTACGACCGGGCCGGCGCGGACGAGCTGACCTTCCTCGACGTCACCGCGTCCTCCAGTGACCGGGGCACCATGCTCGACGTGGTGCGCCGCACCGCCGAGTCGGTGTTCATCCCGCTGACCGTCGGTGGCGGGGTCCGACAGGTCGCCGACGTGGACACGCTGCTGCGCGCCGGGGCGGACAAGGTCGGCGTGAACACCGCCGCCATCGCCCGTCCGGAGTTGATCGCCGAGATCGCCGACCGGTTCGGCCGGCAGGTGCTCGTGCTCTCCCTCGACGTGCGCCGATCGCGCGACGGTGGCACGCCCAGTGGTTTCGAGGTCACCACGCACGGCGGTCGGCGCGGCACCGGCATCGACGCGGTGTGGTGGGCGCACCGGGGCGCCGAGTTGGGTGCGGGGGAGATCCTGCTCAACTCGATGGACGCCGACGGCACCAAGGCGGGCTTCGACCTGGAGTTGATCGCCGCGGTGCGCGCGGTGGTGGACGTGCCGGTGGTGGCCAGTGGCGGCGCCGGCGAGGTGGCCCATTTTCCGCCCGCGATCGGCGCCGGCGCGGACGCGGTGCTCGCCGCCAGCGTCTTCCACTTCGGCGAGTTGACCGTGGCCGAGGTCAAGGACGCGCTGCGCCTCGAAGGCCACCCGGTGCGCTAGCCAGGCGGGGCCGCCGTCCGCGCCGGGCCCAGGTGGTATGCGTCGTGCGCGATCAGATTCGCGAACGCTCCAGCCCATGCCCAGCACCGGGCGCACGTGCCGCAGATCGGGCATCGCCCGTGTCGCTGCTCGTGCTCGGCCAGAATTCGCCACCATCGGGCCAGTTGCTCCGGGCTGGGCGCACTCACCGCGTTCCATCCGTGTTCGCGTGGATGGCGGCGACCGACACCTGCGCCTCGAAGCACCACCCGCGGGCACAATCTGGTACGGGGCCAGCGCACGTGTGCCCCCGCAACCGCACCATGCCGCCGACATGCTGCGGGTCCACCACCACCGTCCACACCAGTTCGTCGCGATTGGTCGGATTCGGGCTGATCTCCCACGCCAGCAGGTGCAGCAGGGTGCCCGCAGGAACCTGAAGGCTGTCGGTCATGTTCGGCTCCGAGGGCAAGGTGTGGACATCACCGGCGGACACAGTTCCCGTCGATTCCGTCGGAAGCTGCTGCGCCAGATGGTCTGACACTTCGAGCGTGGCCGATAAGCTGGGCCTACGGCAGGCGTGCGCGGTGTGCACACGCTCCTGCACACGCTGGGGGTCGGAGATGGACACCTTCGGGCAGCTACTCAGGCGGCATCGCGAGAGTGCCGGGCTGTCCCTGCGGCAGCTCGGTTCGCTCATCCATTTCCAGTACAGCCACATCGCTCAGGTGGAGCGTGGTGGACGCCGTCCCACCGATGCGCTGGCCGCGGCCTGCGATCGGGCCTTGAACGCTGACGGCGCGCTCGTCGAGGCGTACCGGACCGATCGTGCCGGTGCCACCGACATGCACAGACGCACCATGCTGCGTGCCATGACCACCTTGGCCGCTGCCCCCGCCGTCGCACCTCTGGCAGGGTTCGAAGCCCTTCGCCATGGCCTCGGCGACGCGGTGACGCCCAACCACGACGAGTGGGAGCAGATCGCGGCCGAGTATGGCCACAGCTACTACCGGCAAGCGCGTCCCGCGCTGATGGCCCAGCTGAAAGCCGACCTAACCGTGCTGCAACACCAGGTCGCAGCCGACACTGGTCGGCGTCGACCTGGCCTTCTGCGAGCTGCCGCGCGCCTATCCGTCATCGTCGCGTTGAGCCTTGTCGCGTCGGGGCAGACCGTGATGGGTCGCCGCTGGTGGCAGACCGCGCATCGCGTTGCCGGCGAATCCGGGGATACGGACACTCGACTGTTGGTGCGGGCGTGGGACGTGGTGAACGGATGCTACGACGGACGTCGACCGTCGGCGATCGTCGCCCTGTCGGACAGCGCATTGCCTCTGCTGGGCCGAGAGGCCACGTCGGCGGCGTGCGGGTTGCTCGCCGGCCGTTCCCAAGCGCTGTCGTTGGCCGGCCGGCATACGGAGGCGGTGGCGACGGTGCGGCAACTCGCCGACCTGGCCCAGCAGCTACCAGCCGCGATCGCGGGCGACGTGGAGTCGTTGTGGGGGTGGCCGGAGCATCGGCTTCACCACACTGAATCGTGGGTGTACACGCACGCCGGCCGTCTGGTCGAAGCGGAGGCCGCGCAGGAGCGGGCCCTCGACCTGTACCCGGCGTCGCAGGCGCGGTTACGTGCGCAGGTGCAACTGCATCAGTCTGCCCGGCTGATTCGGGGCGGGCACATTCCCGACGGGTTGCGGCATGCCGCCGACACCCTCGACGCGCTGCCAGTCCGCCTCCACAACCACCTGCTGCGGTCGGTGGCCGCCCAGGTCACGGCTGCCGTACCCACGACCGAGCGGTCAGGGCCGGCGTTCGCGGATCTCGCCGACCGGGTTCGGGCCTAGGCTGATCCGCTATGCCGGTGACGTACAGCGTGCACACCGCCGAATCGGCCACGGCGGTGTTTTCGTCGCTGGTGCATCTGTACGCGGTCGTCTACGCCGAGCCACCGTACGCCGAGGGACCGGAGCAGGTGGCCGGCTTCGCCAATGGTCTGCCCGACGAGGCGCGACGCGACGGGTTCACTCTCGTCGTTGCCGAAGACGGGGGCGTGCTGGTGGGTGCGGCGTACGGGTGGAGGTTGCCAGCCGGCCGTTGGTGGACGCGCGCCGACACCGAGCCCTCTACCGATCTACGGGCCGCCGACAAGTTCGCGGTGATGGAGTGGATTGTGCATCCCGACCGGCGCGGTGCCGGCATCGGCGCGGAACTCATCCGTCGGCTCCTCGACGGGCGGCCCGAGCGGTGGGCAACCCTCGCGTCCAACCCGGCAGCACCGGCCCGTGCCGTCTACCAGCGCGCGGGATGGCAGCAGGTCGGCGGGTCAGCGATGCCCGACGGCACACCCATGCACCTGTTGGTCCTGCCGCTGCCCGTTGCGCCGGTCCGGCGTCGCTGATCCCCGTCCGCCTCCGCCGCCCGAGCATCGCGACGACAGAGGTCAGCTTCCGCCGGAGTGCCCCTCGGGTGACCGACGCGGCGTGGGGATCGACCGGACCGCGTACTCCTGCACGGCAGCCGCGTGGTCGGCCTCGTCCAGGATCCAGTCGGCGCTGCCCGGCGCGTGCCGGCGGGTCAGCACACCCTGCACGGTGTCCACCATGGTCGCGACACCCGCGCGCGGCCGGGTGCGCCACAGCTGCTCACCCTCGGCGGTGATCCGGAACCAGCCGTCGGCCACGCTGACCAACCCGGCGCCGACCAGCCGCTGCACTGCGGCCTCCACCTCGTGCCGCTGCGGGATCGCGTGGTTGAGGTGGTCGGCGGTGGAGAGCACGTCGGTCAGGCGGACGCCCTCGGGCCGTCGACTTGTCGCCGACCGACGGTGCCGCCCGGCGCCGCTCGCGATGACGAGCGACACGAAGATCCAGGCGTCCGTCCAGCGCCAACCGTTCTCCCCCATGCAGAGATGATGACGGCGCGCGTCCCGGAAGGGAACACCCACCCCCGCATCCGGTACGCCGCACCACCACGACGTACCGGCTCGCGGACGGTCGGTGAGGGTTCAGCCGGTCGGGGCGGCCGGGGCGGCGCTGCCCGGCGGGGGCACCGCGCTGCCGGGTGCGGCACCCTCCGCAACGGCGAACAGCGGGATGAAGAACTGCGCCAGCGGACCGATGGCCAGCGCGTACGCGACGGTGCCCACGCCGACCGTGCCGCCGAGCAGCCAGCCGAGCGCCAACACGGTGACCTCGATGACGGTGCGCACCAGCCGGACCGACCGGCCGGGCCGGCGGGCCACGTAACCGGTCATCAAGCCGTCGCGGGGGCCGGGGCCCAGATTGGCACCGAGGTAGAGGGCGGTGGCGGCGCCGTTGGCGACGATCCCGGTGATCAGCAGCGCGATCCGGACGCTGAGCGGGCCACCGGTGGGCAGGAGGGCCAGTGTGGCGTCCACGACCAGACCGATCACCACGACGTTGCTGACCGTGCCGAGGCCGGGTCGCTGCCGCAGCGGGATCCAGAGCAGCAGGACCAGCGCGCCGACGCCGATGGTGACCGTGCCGAAGGACAGCCCGGTCAACTCGGAGAGCCCCTGGTGGAACACGTCCCACGGGTCGAGGCCCAGGTGGGAACGGATCATCAGGGCCATGCTGACGCCGTACAGCGCGAGCCCGAGGTAGAGCTGGACCAACCGTCGAACCGGCCGGTGCCGCAGATTGCCAAGCAGTTCCATGCATGCCACCCTAGGTGCCAATCCTCGTCGAGGAAGAAGCCAATATCCGAGGAGTGGCTATGACCGGGCAGGTGCGCGGCGTCCAATTGGCCCGTCTGCTCGGGCAGTGGCATGCGCTGCCGGGCCGCCGACGCAGCCCGGACTACGCCGCTCTGGCCGGCGCGGTACGCGGGCTGCTCGCCGACGGACGGCTGCCGCTGGGCGTCCGTCTGCCGGCCGAACGGGAGCTGGCCGAGGCGCTGCGGATCAGCCGGACCACCGTCACCGCCGCGTACCGCCAGCTGCGCGAGACCGGGCACCTGGCCAGCCGTCGGGGCGCCGGCAGTTGGACGATGCTGCCCGGCAACCACCGGGTGGCCAGCACCGGCCTGTGGACCCCGCTGGACGACCGGGAGATGCTCGATCTCGGCGTCGCCGCGCTGGCCGCCCCGCCGCAACTGCTGTCGGCGGCACGGGCCGCCACCGAGGACCTGCCCCGATACCTGAGCGGGGCCGGCTACCACCCGACCGGCATCATCGAGCTGCGCGAGGCGGTGGCCGCCGCGTACACCGCCCGGGGGTTGCCCACCTCGGCGGAGCAGATCATGGTCACCAGCGGCACCCAGCACGCCCTGGATCTGGTGCTGCGACTCGCCCTGGCCCCGGGCGGCACCGTGCTGGTCGAGTCCCCGACCTACCCCAACGCCCTCGCCGCGCTGGCCGGCCGGCGGGCCCGGGTCAGCACCCACGGCCTGGCCGCCGACGTCGGCTGGGAGCCCGACCTGCTGCTCGGCAGCCTCCGGCAGACCCGGCCGAAGCTGGCCTACCTGATCCCGGAGTTCCAGAACCCCACCGGGCACCTGATGCCCGCCACGCTCCGCGAGCACGTGGTGGCCGCCGCCCACGCGGTCGGCACCGACCTGATCATCGACGAGTCCTTCGTGGACCTGGCGATGGACGGCACCGAGCTGCCACCCCCGGTCGCCACCTACGACCGGCACAGTCGGGTGATCAGCATCGGCGGGATGAGCAAGCCCTACTGGGGTGGCCTGCGGATCGGCTGGGTCCGCGCGTCCGCGCCGCAGGTGCAGCGGCTGGCCGCCGTGCGGGTCGGGGTCGACATGGCCAGCCCGGTGCTGGACCAACTGGTCGCGGTGCACCTGCTCGCCGAGGCCGAGGCCATCGTCGCCGACCGCCGCGTCCAGTTGGCCGTCCAGCGGGACGCCCTGCTCGGCGCGCTGGCGCACCGGCTGCCGGAGTGGCGGGTCACCGTGCCGCGCGGTGGCGTGACGCTCTGGGCGGAGTTGGACGGCCCGGTCTCCAGCGCGCTGGCCCGAGCCGCCGAGGAGGTCGGCGTACGCCTGGCGCCCGGCCCCCGGTTCGGCCTGGACGGCACCCTGGAGCGCTTTCTGCGACTGCCGTTCACCCTGCCCGCGGCGGACCTGGTGGAGGCCGTCGATCGGCTCGCGGCGATCCGCTACGACCTGGACCGGGCCGACCGTCAGCGGTGGCGCGAGCCGGCCGTCATCGCCTGAACGCCGTCCGCCCGACCGACGCCGGTGGCCCCGTACCCGCTCGGGTGCGGGGCCACCGGCGCGGCGTCAGAGCTCGGCGAGGGTGCCGGCGTACATCTTGTCGATCTCGGCGGCGAAGTTGCTCTCCACACCACGCCGCTTGATCTTCAACGACGGCGTGATCTCGCCGTCCTCGATCGTCAGGTCGCGCGGCAGGATGGCCACCTTCTTGATCGTCTCCCAGCGGTTGAGCTTGGCGTTGAGCTGGGCGACGTACTCCTCGACCATCGTCTGGGCCTCGGCCGAGGCGACGATCTCGCCGTAGCTGCGCCCC
Organism: Micromonospora sp. NPDC049645; assembly: GCF_040675155.1. Classification (NCBI taxonomy): domain Bacteria; kingdom Bacillati; phylum Actinomycetota; class Actinomycetes; order Micromonosporales; family Micromonosporaceae; genus Micromonospora; species Micromonospora sp. NPDC049645. Next base: position 119,792 of record NZ_JBFAOI010000008.1, on the reverse strand, counting down.
TCCAGCGGACCGCCGGCGACCCAGCCCCGGATCGCGTCCGGGTCCAGGGTGACCAGCATGGTGCAGAAGTTGCGGGCCTGACCGACGACGACCGCCTGCGAGGTGTATGGGCAGATGGCCTTGAACATTCCCTCGATGTGCGACGGCGCGATGTACTTGCCGCCCGAGGTCTTGACCAGGTCCTTCTTGCGGTCGGTGATCCGTAGGTAGCCCTGCTCGTCGAGGGTGCCGATGTCACCGGTACGGAAGAAGCCCTCCTCGGTGAACGCGGCGGCGGTCTCCTCCGGCAGGTTGTGGTAGCCGCGCATGACCGGCCGGCCCCGCACCAGGATCTCCCCGTCGGTGTCGATCCGGCACTCCAGGTCACCCATCGCCCGGCCCACCGTGCCGATCCGCAGCCCCGCCGGAGGGTTGACGAAGTTGCCGGCGCTGGTCTCGGTCAGGCCGTAACCCTCGGAGATCGGCAGGTTCGCGGCGGCGAAGAAGGTGGCGATCTCCGGGCTGAGCGGCGCGGCACCGGACACCAACACCCGCATCCGGCCGCCCAGACGGGCCTGGAGCTTGCTGAACACCAGCTTCTCGGCCAGCCCGTAGCGCAGCTTCAGCCCGGCCGGCACCGGCTTGCCGGCCTGCTCCAGGGTGACCTTCTCCTTGCCGACCCCGACGGCCCAGGCGAAGATCTTCGCCTTCGCGCCGCCGGCGCCCTGCGCGGTGGTCACCGCCCTGTTGTAGACCTTCTCGAAGACGCGGGGAGCGCCGCACATCAGTGTCGGGCGGATGACCGACAGCAGGTCGACCAGCTTGTCCACCCGCCCGTCGACGTAGGTGGGCAGGCCGACGTGGATGGCGCCGCAGAGCAGGGTCTTGCCGAAGGAGTGGGCCAGCGGCAGCCACAGGTACTGCAGGTCGTCGTCGCGCAGCAACCCGACCTCGGCCTGCGCCACGGCCTCCCAGCACCAGCCGCCGTGCAGCAGCTCGACGCCCTTGGGTTGGCCGGTGGTGCCGGAGGTGTAGATCAGAGTGGCCAGGTGGTCCGGGCCGATGCCGGCCACCAGCATGTCGATCAGATCCGGTTCGGCGGCCAGCACCTGGACGCCCCGCTCCTCCAACTCCGCGAGCGTCAACTGCGGAATCGCGGCGGACGCGTCGACCGCGCCGTCGAGGAGCACGACGTGGGTGAGCGCGGGCAGGGTCGCACCGGCGATCTTCGCCGCCTGGGCCGGGTTCTCCGCGAACAACACCTTCGACCCGGAGTCGGCGATGATGAAGGTCGCGTCCGCCGGCTCGGTGGTCGGGTAGACGGTGGTGGTCGCACCGCCGGCGCACATGATGCCGAGGTCGGCGATCACCCAGTCCAGCCGGGTGTTGGCGAGGATCGCCACCGGATCCTCTTGGCCGACGCCCAGGCCGTGCAGGCCCGCGGCGACCGCCTTGGCGCGCTGACCGACCTGGTCCCAGGTCAGCCAGACAGCCCCCGAGTCGTCGGAGTTCGGGGAGGCGAACGCGTTCCGGTCGGGGGTGGCCGCCACGCGCTTGAGAAACATGTCCGGGATGGAGCGGTACGGTACATCGAGAGCCATCGCTGTAGCCGCCTTCGGGGGTGGTGGCGTGACGGTCGTCACGTCATTATGGTTACCGAAGAGTATTGCCTGGCACCGTGCATCGGCTAGCCCCGGTGATCGACCGGCCGTCGCATCCCGCCGACCGGTGCGCTCGATCAGGCGTACCGGGCAGCCACCACCGACCAGTCGTAGGTCGCCCGGACCCAGTTGCGCCGAGCCGCAAGCGCGTTGCGGATGTCGTCGTCGCCCCCGACCAGCAGCGCCTCCTCCGCGTCCAGGTACGTCGCCAATCCCTGGTTGAAGCGGTGTGCCGCACTCCGCAGCGCGGTCACCTCGTCCGCGTCGGTGTCCTGCGCGATCACCGTCACCAGGTTGTGCGCGTCCGGGTCGGCCCGGCTCTCCTTGCCGTAGGAAAAAAGGTCGTTGCACCAGCAGACCAGGTCCACCGCGAGCAGATCCAGGGCGACCAACCCCGGGTTGGCGCGCTGGGTTGGCCCGGTGGGCCGTGTCGACGCCAGGTCGGTCAGGGTGAGGCAGGGGTGCACGCCACCGATGTGCCGGCGCAGCTGGACGTACTCCGCCACCTCGGGCACGCGCCGTCGCTCCCGGTTGCCCGCCTCCCAGAGCAGCGCCAACAGGTACTCGCGCATCTGGCTGACGAACCGCAGCAGCAGCGCCGCGTGGTCGTGCAGCCGGGTCCGGCGGCAGAGGTCGTGCAGCGCGTCACCGAGCGGCCCGACGGCGGGCGGTACGACGTCCGGGTCACCGCAGCGGTCCAGCACGTCGAGCAGGGTGCTGATCGCCGGACCGAGTCGGACCGGGTCGGCACCGAGACCGTCCTCGTCGCAGGCATCGTCCATCACGAAGAGCCAGCTGATCAGGTCGGTGAGCAGCCGCAGCCCGTCCACCGAACCGTCCGGGCAGGCGCGACCGGCCAGGCCGGCGGCGTCAGCCCGTTGCAGGCGGTGCACACGTTGACTGGAATCGACCAAACCGAACGCGCGCGCCCACTCGACACTTTCACTCGCCACCTGCTCCGTAGCGCCATGGCGCCCCGAGGGAAACGGGGGCTCCCGCAGCGCCGAAATCGCGAAACTCCGCACAGTGCGCCCCCACTTCGTGCCGCCCGGCGCAGAGCGGCGCGGTGAAGCGTACGGGAGGAGGCATCAGCGTGCTTCTCTGGGTGTGGGGAATTCCACAACCCGTTTGGTGGCTGTTTTTGTACAGAGAGTCACATGCCCAGGTTGGCGGCACGCAGTCTCCGGGCGGCCTCCGTCGAACCGTTCAGTTGGACCCGGGCCACCCGTTGCCGCCCGGAGAAGAACAGCACCAACTCGGCCGGGGCACCGACCAGGCGCAGCCGCTCGCCGCCGCGGCCGACGGAGAACTCACCATGGCCGGGCGCCTGCACGTAGAGATCCGCCGGGAAGCGGCGCAGTGCCAACCGGGCCATCGGAGTCGCGCGTTTCCACAACGCGCCCTGTAATCCGGTGGGCAGGTCGCGCGGCTGCCACCCGGCGCCGGCCCGCCGGACGTCCTCGTGGTGGATGAAGAACTCCATGGTGTTGGCCAACTCGTCGGTCACCGGGTTGCTGATCGGGCTCCATCGCGGCGGTCGCCGCACCTGCGCCACCAACTCGGGGTACGGCCGGGCGGCGAGCCGCCGACGAACCCGCTCGGCGTACCCGCGCAGGGGCGGCAGCACGATCCCACCTGCCGCGTCCGGGCGGCGCTCCCGCAGCACCAGATGCGCGGCGAGGTCGCGGGTCGCCCAGCCCTCGTTGATCGTCGGGGCTTCCGGCCCGAGGGCCAGCAGGAGATCGGCCAGCGCCTCGCGCTCGGCTCGGGCGTACCGCGGCATGGCCCGATCGTAGGCCGGGCGGGCCGTGCGCGCGCGACGGCGGACGACGGGCCGCTCGCCGACAACCGGTACGTGACGGCCGACATATCCGGTCCGGGTCGGCGGTGCTGGCCCGGACCGGTAAGGATGAGGGAGATAATTGCGGCTTACGGCGGGGGAGAGCGTGGCGAGCAAGACAAGTCGGGACGTGCTCAGTCGAGGGCTGGGGGTCCTGCGGCAGGCGATCCGTGAGCAGCCGCGGATCTTCGCGGTGGCGGTCGTCGGCAGCGTGCTCTTCGGCGGGATGATCATCGTCAGCGCCCGGGTCGTCGGGTCGGTGATCGGTGAGGTGGCGCTTCCGGCCATCGAACGCGGCGAGGTGGGGGCGGGCACCCTGGCGCTGGCCGCGGCGGCGTTGTTCGGGATCAGCGTGTTGCGGGTCGCGGGCATCTTCGGCCGCCGGCTCGGCGCCGGCTACATGCAGTACCGCCTCCAGGCCTCCTACCGCCGCCGGGTCACCCGCCGCTATCTGGAGTTGCCGCTGTCCTGGCACCACCGCAACTCCACCGGCACCCTGCTGTCCAACGCCAACTCGGACGTGGAGGCGGCCTGGTATCCGATCGCGCCGCTGCCGTTCGCCGTCGGCACGTTGGTGATGCTGGTCGGCGCGATCGTCTCGCTCTTCGCGACCGACTGGGCGCTCGCCCTGGTCGGCCTCGCGGTCTTCCCCGCGCTGTTCGCGCTCAACGTCGTCTACTCCCGCCGGATGGCCCCCCGCCAGGCTCGGGCGCAGCGCCTGCGCGCCGAGGTCAGCGGGATCGCCCACGAAAGCTTCGACGGCGCCCTGGTGGTCAAGACGATGGGCCGTGAGGCCCAGGAGACCGCCCGGTTCGCGGGCCGGGCCGGCGAACTGCGCGACTCGTTGATCGCGGTCGGCCGGCTGCGCGGCGTCTTCGACCCACTGCTGGAGACACTGCCCAGCCTCGGCACCCTCGCCGTACTGGTGGTCGGGGCGTTCCGGCTGCGCCAGGGCGCGATCAGCGTGACCGAGCTGGTCAGCGTGGCCTTCCTCTTCACCGTGCTGGCCTTTCCGGTGCGTGCCATCGGTTGGGTGCTGGCCGAGCTGCCGCGCAGCGTCGCCGGCTGGGACCGGGTCCGCCGGGTGCTCGACGCCACCGGCGAGATGCCGTACGGGCAGCGCGTGCTCCACCCGGTCGGCTCCGGCCCCGCCACCCTCACCTTCAGCGACGTGCACTACTCCTACCCACCGGCCGAAGCGCACCCGCCCGGCGCGCAGGTCCTCGGCGAGGTCGGCTTCACCGTGCCGGCCGGTCGCACGGTGGCCCTGGTGGGGCCGACCGGCGCGGGCAAGTCCACCATCACCTCGTTGGCGGTGCGCCTCGTCGACCCGGACTCCGGCACGGTGAGCCTGGACGGGGTGGACGTGCGCGAGCTGACCGCCGCGTCGCTGGCCGGCACGGTGGCCCTGGTCGCCCAGGTGCCGTTCATCTTCGATGACACGGTCCGCGCCAACATCGCACTGGACCGGCCCGGCGTCGACGACGAGGTGGTCTGGGCGGCGCTGCGGCTGGCCGAGGCGGACGGTTTCGTCGCCGCGCTGCCCGACGGTCTGGACACCATGGTCGGCGAGCGGGGCACCTCGCTCTCCGGCGGTCAGCGGCAGCGACTCACCCTGGCCCGTGCGCTGGCCGGTCGGCCCCGCCTGCTGGTGCTCGACGACGCGACAAGCGCGGTCGATCCTCGAGTCGAGGCGGCCATCCTGGCGGGGCTGCGGTCCTCGACCGGCGAGGCCGGGGTGCCGGCCGCGTCGATCCTGGTGGTGGCGTACCGCCGGGCCACCATCGCGCTCGCCGACGAGGTGATCTACGTGGAGCAGGGACGGGTGGTCGCCCGGGGGACCCACAGCGAGTTGTTGGCCACCGTGCCCGGCTACGTCGACCTGGTCACCGCGTACGAGCAGGCCGAGGTCGAGCGCGCGCAGGAGAGTTCGTACGGCGACGACGTGGCGCCGCTGCCGTCGGGCCTGGAAATCGAGGTGGACCGGTGAGCGCGAGGAGTGCAGCGAAGCGGAGCCCCGCAGTCGCGAACGGAAGGCAAGACCGGTGAGCGCGAGGAGTGCAGCGAAGCGGAGCCCCGCAGTCGCGAACGGAGATGGACCGGTGACGTCAACCGTTGACAGAGACGAGCAGGAGGGCCGGGAGGAGACGACCTGGCAGACCCTGCGTCGGGGTCTGGCGCTCTCGCCGGAGCTGCGGACCGGTCTGGCCGGCACGTTGGCCCTGGCGTTGGTCTACATGGTCGGTCGGGTCGCCGTGCCGGTCGCCGTGCAGCAGGGCATCGACCGGGGCATCGTCGGTGGTCTGAATCTGCACGTGGTCTGGACGGTGGTGGCGATCACCGCGGCGATCCTGACGGTCACCACGATCTGCGGCTACCTGATGATGCGCCGGCTGTTCACGGTCAGCGAGACGGCGTTGGCCAACGTCCGGACGCGGGCGTTCCGACACGTGCACGACCTGTCGATGTTGCACCAGCAGTCCGAGCGGCGCGGTTCGCTGGTCTCGCGGGTGACCAGCGACGTCGACCAGATCACCCAGTTCCTCCAGTGGGGCGGGGTGATCCTGCTGGTCAATCTGGGTCAGTTGGTGGTCACCACCGCCGTCATGTTGGCGTACTCCTGGCAGTTGACCCTTGTGGTGTTGGCCGCGTTCCTGCCGGCGGTGTTCGTCATCCGGCAGTTGCAGCGCCGCCTCGGCTCGGCGTACGCGACGGTGCGCCAACGCACCGGGACTCTGCTCGGCGCTATCGGCGAGAGCGTGGTGGGCGCGCCGGTGATCCGGGCGTACGGGATCGCGGGGCGCACGTCGCGGCGGCTGGACGAGGCGATCGACGGGCAGCGCCTGGCGCAGCAACGGGCGATCCGGATCAGCATCGTGGGCAGCTCGGTGGGGGAGTTGGCGGCGGGGCTGGCACTGGCCGGCGTGGTGGTGCTCGGGGTGGTGCTGGGCGTGGACGGCACGCTGTCGATCGGGCAGCTGACCGCGTTCCTCTTCCTGGTGACGCTCTTCATCCAGCCGGTGCAGATCGCCACCGAGGTGCTCAACGAGGCGCAGAACGCGATCGCCGGCTGGCGTCGGGTGCTGGACGTGCTGGATGTCGCCCCGGACGTGGCCGACCCGGGGGAGCAGGGGCGGCGATTGCCGGGCGGTCCGTTGGACATCCGGTTTTCCGGTGTGCGGTTCGCCTACCCGGGTGGGCCACCGGTGCTGCACGACATCGACCTGGAGATCCCGGCGAAGAGCCGGGTGGCGGTGGTCGGGGAGACCGGCAGCGGCAAGACCACGTTCGCCAAGTTGCTGACCCGGCTGATGGACCCGTCGGCCGGGGCGGTGTTGTTGTCCGGGGTGCCGCTGACCGATGTCCGGTTCGACTCGCTGCGCTCCCGCGTGGTGATGGTGCCGCAGGACGGGTTCCTCTTCGACGCGACGGTGGGGGACAACGTTCGGTTCGCCCGGCCGGAGCTGACCGACGAGCAGCTGAGTGCCGCCTTCACCGAGCTGGGCCTGTCGGACTGGCTGGAGGGGCTGCCGGCGGGCCTGGACACGCCCGTCGGGGAGCGGGGCGAGGCGCTCAGCGTCGGGGAGCGGCAGTTGGTCGCGTTGGCCCGCGCGTACGTGGCCGACCCGGATCTGCTGGTGCTCGACGAGGCGACCAGCGCGGTGGACCCGGCGACCGAGGTGCGGTTGCAACGCACCCTGGACGCGGTCACCAGAGGTCGGACCACCCTCGCGATCGCGCACCGGCTCTCCACGGCCCAGGCGGCCGACGAGGTGATCGTGGTGGACCGGGGTCGGGTGGTGCAGCGCGGCCCGCACGACGAGCTGGTCCGCGACGCGGACTCGGTCTACGGCCTGCTCTACGCCTCCTGGCTGGAGCAGACCCGGTGAGCGCCGCCAACGGTTGAATCTGTCAGTGGTGCCACCTGTGTCAACGAGTCTCGCAGTTCCGTCACCTCTGTCGGACTGTTCGTTGCGTCCCTGGTGCCCATGGTGGCCGCCCCTGTTCATGGCCGGGGCAGCCCTCGGGCCGCCCCGGCCGGTGACGGGTCAGACGGGGTCGATCGCCAGGTCGGTGACCCGGTCGTCCTTGATATCGAACACGAACGCGAAGGACAACGGCCCGCCGGGGAAATCACCGTCGCCGGAGGCCACCAGCCGGTCGCCCGCGAACGAGGTCGGCGTGATCACGATCTTGGGGTTGATCAGGTGCCGCTGGATCCAGTCGCGGATCTCGGCCTCGCCGGCGTAGGTCGTTCCGTCATCGCGCACGGTGGCCCCGTCGCCGAAGACCGCGGCCAGCGCATCCGCGTCGTGCGCGTTGGTGGCCGCGATGAACTTCCCGACAGCTTCGGGAAGGGTGGTCTGGTCCATTTGCTCTCCGGTCTTTTCGGGGCCAGGACGCGGGCGCGTCCTGGCACGTCCCTGCGGCAGCAGGCTCAGAAGTCCGCCGCGCGCGAGAGCTGCTCGTGCGCGCGCAGCTCCGCGAGTGCGTTCTCGTGCATTGCAACAACGACGTCGTAGCCAGAGCTGCCGAGCACGATCCGCCGCGGCGCAACGGGCGCGTTCATCGCGCTGAGCACGGCCTGCACTCCGCGTTCAGGGTCGCCCTCTTGCTTGCCGTCATGGTCCACGAACGCCGCCTTGACGCCCTCGACCAGTGGCACGTACGCGTCGACGCTCTCGTTGACGGGCTCGTTCCGGAAGCCGGCGTACGCCTTGGTGCGGAACGCTCCCGGCTCTACGACGAGCACGCGCACACCGAACGGCTCAACTTCATGGCGCAGTGTCTCCGACAGTCCTTCGAGCGCGAACTTCGCCGCCGAGTAGTAGCCGAATCCCTTGGCGCCGACGAGGCCCGCCACCGACGACATGTTCACGATCCAGCCGTCACCGCGTGCCCGCATACCTGGCAGGACCGCCCGCATCACCTCGACCACGGCGAACAGGTTGAGGTCGAATGTGCGGCGGATCGTCTCGTCGGGGGCCCCCTCGACCGAGCCGAACCAGCCACGGCCCGCATTGTTGACGAGCACGTCGATCCCACCGAACCGCTCCTCTGCCGTCTTGACCGCCGTACGCACCTGCTCGGCATCGGTGACGTCGACCTGGAGGACCAGCACGCGGTCGCCGTGCGGTTCAGCCCATTCCCGCAGCTCAGAGGGCCGACGAGTGGTCACCACCACCTGATCGCCCTGTTTCAGCGCAGCCTCGGCGTAGGTCAGGCCGAACCCTCCGGGCGTCCCACCGGTGATGAACCAAGTCCGCATGAGTTTCTCCTATCGCTATAGCAGCCAATGTAGCGCTACATGAGCTAATGTAGCAGACATGCAGAACGCACGGGATCGACTCCTGCTCGCCGCGGCGGAGTTGCTGGAGGGTGGCGGCACGGTGTCCACGAGGGCGGTGTGCGAACGTGCCGGGGTGCAGGCCCCGACGCTGTACCACCACTTCGGCAGCAAACAGGGCCTGATCGACGCCGTGGTGAACCACGGCTTCACCCAGTACACGGCGGTCGAGAGCTCTGGCGACCCGCTGAACGACCTGCGCGAGGGCTGGGACAGGCACGTACGGTTCGGGTTGGAGCACCCGTCGTTCTACGGGTTGCTCTACGGCCGCGCCGAGCCGGGAAAGCCCTGCGCCATCACCGCTCCCGCGCACGCCGCGCTTCGCGAGCGGCTCACCGGCGCCGCCGCCCAGGGCCTGCTCAAGGTGCCGGCGGAAGACGCCGCCGAACAGCTGCTCGCCGCCAACGTCGGCATCACGCTCACCCTGATCAGCCAGCCGGAGCCGGACTTCGGGCTGTCCGGACGCGTCCGTGAAGCCGCGATGGCCGGAGTCCTGCACACGCCCTCTGCCGACGCCCCCGCGACCCGTGCGAGCGCGGCACTGACCTTGCGTGCGCTGGTCGCCAACGACCCGGCCGGCCTCACCCCTGGCGAACGCGCGCTGCTCGGCGAGTTGCTGGACCGACTGGCCCGCTAGCCGCGACGGCCGGTGCCGCCCCGGGTGGGTGCGGCTGAGGTCCACCCGTCGTGGGTGGGGCGTCGGGTCAGGTTGGTAGCGGGCCGGTGAGGTACTGCTGGATCGTGGGGCCGATCATGGCCACCAGGGTTTCCGGGTCCGCCGAGGCGACGGGCTCCAGGCGTACCACGTGCCGCACCATGGCCAGGCCGATCATCTGGGTCGCCACCAGGGAACCCCGCAGCGGCAGCTCGGCCGGATCGACGTCGAGATTCTCCAGCACCCGGCGCAGCAGCTGGGTGGTGACGAACTCACGCAGCAGTCGCGCGGTCCACTCGTTGCTCACCGCCGAGCGCAGCAGCGCCTGGGCGGCGCTGCCGGTCGGGGAGTCCCAGATGCCGAGGAAGATGCGCACCATCCGCTCCCCGGCGGCGTCGCGGCCACCGGCGAGCACCTTCGGCACCAGCTGACCGGGGTCGACGGGAAAGTTCATCGCGGCCAGGAAGAGCTGGTCCTTGCTGCCGAAATAGTGGTGCACCAGCGCCGGATCGACCTCCGCGGTGCCGGCGATGGCCCGGATCGACGCGGCGTCGAAGCCACGCTCGGCGAACGCCGTCCGCGCCGCGTCGAGAATCGCCTCCCGGGTGCCCGGTTTGCCGGGTCGCCGGCCGGTCCGCCGCGTCATCGCCACCCTTCGTTCGTCCGCCTGGGCTCGTCGTGGGCCGGCCCGGCCCACGACGAGGTCAGCTGCCGCGCTGGCCACCGCCCCCGGCGCTGGCGGTCAGCCGCTGCGCCGACGCAGGGTGGCCGCCGCGAGCACCAGCGCCAGCACCACCGCGCCGAGCACCACCACCACGTCCCGCCACATCCGGCCGGTCGGCTCGGCGTGGGCGCCGACCTCCTGCAACGCCTCGATGGCGTACGACAGGGGGAAGGCGTCGCTGAGCGCCTGGAGCCAGCCGGCCATCTGGTCGCGGGCCACGAACAACCCGCAGAGCAGCAGTTGAGGGACGACCACGACTGGCAGGAACTGTACTGCCTGGAACTCGGTGCGCGCGAAGGCGCTGCACAGCAGCCCGAGGGCGACGCCGAGCACCGCGTCGAGCACGGCGATCCCGATCACCAACCCGATGCTGCCGGCGGTCTCCAGACCGAAGATCCAGTACGCCACGGTGGCGGCGACGGCGGCCTGGACGGCGGCGGCCAGCCCGAAGGCGATGCCGTAGCCGAAGAGCAGATCGAGCTTGCCCAGCGGTGTGGTGAGCAGCCGCTCCAGCGTGCCGGAGGTGCGTTCCCGGAGCATGGCGATGCTGGTGACCAGAAACATGATCACGAAGGGGAAGATGCCGAGCATCACCAGCGCGATGCGGTCGAAGGTGGTCGGTTGACCGGGCGGGGTCGGCTGGTCGTCGTACATGAAGTAGACCAGGGTGAGCAGGACGGCCGGCACCAGCACGAGCAGCGCGATGGTCCGCCGGTCGTGCCGGAGTTGACGCAGGATGCGGCCGGTGGTGGCGGCGAGGATTCGCGGGTTCATGCTGTCTCCCGTGCGGCTGTCGCGTCGGTGCTGGTGGGGGCCTCGCCGGCCCGGATGAGGCGCAGGAACGCCTCGTCGAGGTCGTCCACCCCGGCGGCGGCGCGGATCGCGGCGGGGCTGTCGTCGGCGATCAGCCGCCCCTGACGGATCAGCAGCAGTCGGTCGCAGCGCGCCGCCTCGTCCATGACGTGACTGGACACCAGCAGCGTGGTGCCGGCGGCGGCCATCGCGTGGAACCGGGCCCACAGGTCGGCCCGCAGCACCGGGTCCTGACCGACGGTCGGTTCGTCGAGGATGACCAGCTCCGGCTCCCCGACCAGGGCGCAGGCCAGTGAGGCGCGGCTGCGCTGACCGCCGGAGAGGGTGGCGACCAGTTGACCGGCCGCCTCGGCCAGCCCGACGTCGCGGATCGCCCGGTCGGCCTCCGCGCGCCCGCGCCCGTACAGGGCCGCGAAGTAGCGGGCGTTCTCCCGGACGGTCAGGTCGGCGTAGACGCTCGGCGCCTGGGTCAGGTAGCCCACCCGGTGTCGCAGCGCGGGGGTGCCCGCCGGTTGGCCGAGCACGGTGACCGTGCCGGCTCTGACCACCTGCACCCCGACCACCGCCCGCATGAACGTGGTCTTGCCGCTGCCGCTCGGGCCGAGCAGCCCGGTGACGGCGCCACGAGGAACCTGGCAGCTGATGCCGTCCAGCACCCGCCGTCCGCCCCGGTCGACGACCAGGTCGCGGACGGCTATCGCATCGTCCATCATGCACCTCCACAAAAACTCATCATCCGTTGAACTCAACGGTAGATGAAATACTGTTCCGGGCGCAACGGCGGTGGGCGCGGGCCGCCCGCCGACCGTGGCACGGAGCGCAAGAACGGGCAGTAGGCTCCGGACCGGACACGAAGTCCGCCAACGGGCATTGCGTACCGATCGGACGTGCGGCACGATTGCGCGGTGGGTCACGCTCCGTTACCGGATAGCGGTTTTCTCGAGGATTGGGCCGCGCGGTTGCGGCAGGCCGCCGAGCGGCCGGTCGTCGGCATCCTGTTGCGCGGCAGCCACGCCCGCCGCGCCGCCACCGCACACAGCGACGTCGACCTCGACGTGTTGGTCGGCGGCGCCCCGTACGCGGCCCGACGTGCGTACCTCGCCGAGTCGGCGGGCCAGGTCACCCACGTTTCGGTGGCCGCCCGGGACGTCCGGTCCTGGGTGCACCGACTCGGCGAACCGGCCGACTGGGCGTTCGGGCTGCCGGTCACCGCGCCGGCCCGGCTGTTGTGGGCCGACCCGCACTGGCGACCCCGAATCGACCTGCCGGTGCTCTGTCAGCCCGCCGAACCACCCCGACTCGAAGAGATGATCGCCACGCTGGGTAAGGCCGCCGCCGCCCGCGCCGCCAACGACCGACTCGGGGTCCGGCTCGCCGTCGCCGACCTGGCCCGGCTCTGCCCCTCGGTGCTGCGGCCGGCCAACCCCTCCGTGCGGGTCCACTCCCGCCGGGCGGCCTTCGCGGCGGCCCTGGAACTGCCGGTGGCCCCACCCGGCTACCGGACGGACATGCTGCTCTGCCTCGGGCTACGTCCGGGCGCCACCGGGCAGCTCTGGGCCGCCGCCGTCCGGCTGGCCGCCGGCACGTTGCCGTTGATCCGGCCGTACGCCGAGGAGATCGCCGACACGGCCGGAGCGGACCTGGCCGCCGCCCTGGTCGACGGCCGGCTGGACCGCTACGTCGCTCAGTTGGCCCGGCCGGCCCGGCCCTCGCCGCGCCCCCGGCCCTCGGAGCCACCGCAGCCCTGGGCCGCGGGTCCCGCGCCGCAGCCCTGGGCCGCGGGTCCCGCGCCGCAGACGTGGGCCGCGGGGCCTGCGCAGCAGGCGTGGGCCGCGGGTCCCGTACCGCAGACGTGGCTTGCGGGGCCCGCGCCGCAGCCCGGGCGGGAGCGGTCGGCGGTGCCCGCGCCGCGTGCGGGAGAATTGGTGACTGTGCCCGTACCTGACCCGCCGGTGACCGGCGTCCCCAGCGATCCGAACGAGCTGGCCGCGCCCGCGCCGGCCCGCCCCTCCCGGCTCGACCCGGCCATCGCGGCCCGGCTGCGCCGCACCGCCGACGGTCTGGTCGCCGCCGTGGTCCGCGCGCACGACTCCGGTGAGGTGCTGATGGTCGCCTGGATGGACGACGAGGCGTTGCACCGCACCCTCACCACCGGCCGGGCCACCTACTGGTCGCGCAGCCGACGCGAATACTGGGTCAAGGGCGCCACCTCGGGGCACCACCAGTACGTCCGGTCGGTCGCCCTGGACTGCGACGGCGACGCGCTGCTGGTCAGCGTGGACCAGGTCGGCGCCGCCTGCCACACCGGCCACCGGACGTGCTTCTTCACCGAACTGCCCGTCACCGGAACGAAAGGCGGGAACGGCCATGACTGACGGCGCCCTCAGCCCCGACCTGGCCACGTTCACCGAGCTGGCGGCCGACTGGCGGGTGGTGCCGGTGACCCGGCGGCTGCTGGCCGACGCGGAGACGCCGGTCGGCGTCTACCGGAAGCTGGCCGGCGGGCCGGGCACGTTCCTGCTGGAATCGGCCGAGCAGGGTGTCGGCTCGGCGGGCATGGCCTGGTCGCGGTACTCGTTCATCGGCGTGCGTAGCAGCGCGACCCTCATCGAGCGCGACGGTGTGGCGACCTGGCTCGGCCAGCCGCCGACCGGGCTGCCCGCCGAGGGTGACCCGGTGCGGATGCTGCGGGAGACGGTGGCGGCGCTGGCCGGCCCGGTCGGGGACCCGTCCGACGGGTTGCCCCCGTTGACCGGGGGCATGGTCGGTTTCCTCGGCTACGACCTGATCCGGCGGTTCGAGCGGCTGCCCGACCTGACCGAGGACGACCTGGGCGTTCCGGAGCTGGGCATGATGCTCGCCACCGATCTGGTGGTGCTCGACCACTACGACGGTTCGGCGATCCTGGTCGCCAACGCGGTGCTGCCGCCGATGGACGCCCCGGACCGCGCCCCGCAGGTCGCCGCCGCGTACCACCACGCGGTGGGCCGGTTGGACGCGATGACCACGGCGTTGTCCCGGCCCATCCCGCCGATGATCTCCACCGTCGAGCGTCCGCCGACGGGCGAGGTGCTCTGCCGTACGCCCGAGGGCGGCTATCCGAAGGCGGTGGAGGCTGCCAAGGAGGCGATCCGGGCCGGCGAGTGCTTCCAGATCGTTCTCTCCCAGCGGTTCGAGCGGTCGACCCACGCCGACCCGCTGGACGTCTACCGGGTGCTGCGTACCAGCAATCCCAGCCCGTACATGTACCTGCTGCGCTTCGACGGGTTCGACATCGTCGGCTCGTCCCCGGAGGCGCACCTGAAGGTCACCGGGGCGGCGGACGGGCGGCGTCGGGCGTTGCTGCACCCGATCGCCGGCACCCGGCCGCGGGGCGGCACCCCCGCCGCGGACGCCGCGCTCGCCGCCGAGCTGCTCGCCGACCCGAAGGAACGGGCCGAGCACGTGATGCTCGTCGACCTTGGCCGCAACGACCTTGGTCGGGTCTGTCAGCCCGGCAGCGTGGAGGTGCCCGAGTTCGCCACGATCGAGCGGTACAGCCACGTCATGCACATCGTCTCCACCGTCACCGGCACGCTGCGTGACGACCAGACCGCCTTCGACGCGCTCGCCGCGACCTTCCCGGCCGGCACGCTCTCCGGCGCGCCCAAGGTGCGCGCCATGGAGATCATCGAGGAGTTGGAGCCGGTCCGACGTGGCCTCTACGGCGGCACGGTCGGCTACTTCGGTTTCGGTGGCGACCTGGACATGGCGATCGCCATCCGGACCGCGCTCATGCGCGAGGGTCGTGCCTACGTACAGGCCGGGGCGGGCGTGGTGGCCGACTCGGACCCGGCCGCCGAGGACCAGGAGACGCGGAACAAGGCCGCGGCCGTGTTGGCCGCGATCGCGGCCGCCGAAACGCTCCGGCCGGCTCGGTGAGCGCGAGGAGTGCAGCGCAGCGGAGCCCCGCAGTCGCGAACGGAAGGGCAGTTCGGTGAGCGCGAGGAGTGCAGCGCAGCGGAGCCTCGCAGTCGCGAACGAAGGGTGCGGTCGGTGAGCGGCGGGGAGCGGTCCGTGGTCGGCCGGCGCGCGTTGGCGTACGCCGTGGTGCTCTGCCTGGCCGGCGCGGGTCTGGCGCTGTGGGCGGCGACGCGCGACTGGTCGGTGGAGTTGACGCTACGTCCGGCGCCGCTGCCGCCGGTGCGCGACGCCCGCAGCGGCGCGAGCCTGCTGCCCTGGCTGCCGGCGTTGGCCCTGGTGAGTTTGGCCGGGGGCGGTGCGGTGTTGGCGACCCGGGGCCGGGTGCGGCGGGTGCTCGGTGTGCTGCTCGGCGCGCTCGGTCTGGCTGTGGCGGCCGGTGGCGGGTATGGGCTGGTCGCCGAGGTGAGCGGCTCGGTGAGCCGGCAGTGGCCGGCGTTGTGCCTGCTCGGTGGTGTGCTGGCCGCGCTGGGCGGCTGGTGGACGGCGTGGCGCGGCGGCGACTGGCCGGCGATGGGCGCACGGTACGAGCGTCCGGCGCGCACTGCTCCACAGGCCCCGTCGGCCCAGGACGGCCCGGCCGGAGCGCCGACGCCGTTGGCGGGGCGGCGGACCACCGAGGCGTGGGACGCGCTGGATCGGGGCGAGGACCCGACGGCCGACTGACGCGCTCGCCGTGCCCGGCGCGGTGTCAGCCGACCGGTTGGCGATCCCGTTGGGCGCGGCGACTCGCGGCGCGGGCGGCGGTCAGCTCGGCCACCAGGCGGTTCAGCTCGGCGCGCTGGTCGGCGCGGGCCCGGTCGGCGCAGACCGCCTCCCAGGCGTTGCCCCGCGCGGTTCGCACCCGTCCCTCACCCACCACGGCCCGTTCCACGGTGTGCACCACTCCGACGGCGAGCGACGCCACCGTCCGCGAGATGGTGGTCAGTCCGATGGTCGGGTGCGGCTCGGAAATGCTCATGGTCACCTCGCACGAGGAGTTGCGACGGTCGGGGCAGGCGCGTCATCGAGTCTGCCCGAGGACGATGCTCGCCGGCCGACGTTTCGCCGCGGTGACCGCCCGGTCAACTGTCTCGCCTCGGCCGTGACCAGGGGCCGTCCGTTCGGCCTTGAGCTTGCTCACAACATCGACCGGTGTCGTTGGCGCCGGGCGCGGAGCGGCAAGTGGTGGCATGATCGATGGATCGGCCCGGTCTGACCGGGGCCGTCAGGCGCCATACCGCGTGACGGTGGTCGATACCGGAGGTGGCGCTGCGTGACAACCCGTTCACGGCAAGTCGGCCATTATGCCGCAGCCCTTTTCGTGAGCCGCGCCATACCCCCGGCATTCGGCGTCGGTCGGCTGCCCCTAGCATCGGCCCATGACGCCCGGAGAGGGGAGTCCGTTGGTGACTGCTGAGCATGCGCACGCGGAGGGGGACGACGCCGGCCAGGCAGCGTCCGTAAGCGTGCTCGACGAGATCCTGGCTGGGGTCCGTGAGGACGTGGCCCGCCGCCAGGAGCAGGTTCCGCTGGAGCGGATCCGTGAACTGGCAGCGGCGGCGCCGCCGCCCATGGACGCGTACGCGGCACTGCGCAAGCCTGGCGTGGCCGTGATCGCCGAGGTGAAGCGCTCGTCGCCGTCCAAGGGTCGGTTGGCCGAGATCGCCGACCCGGCCGACCTCGCGGTCGACTACGCGGCCGGCGGGGCGCGGGCGATCAGCGTGCTGACCGAGGGGCGCTGGTTCGGCGGGTCGCTTGACGACCTGGCGGCCGTCCGGGCCGCGGTCACCGTGCCGGTGCTGCGCAAGGACTTCGTGGTCTCCAGCTACCAGATCCACGAGGCGCGCGCGCACGGCGCCGACCTGGTTCTGCTGATCGTCGCCGCACTCGAACAGAACGTCCTGATGGGCCTGCTGGAGCGGATCGAGTCGCTGGGCATGACCGCTCTGGTCGAGGTGCACGACGAGGAAGAGGCCGACCGTGCGTTGGAGGCCGGCGCGCAGGTGATCGGGGTCAACGCCCGTGACCTGCGTACCCTGGAGGTCGACCGGTCGGTGTTCGAGCGGATCGCGCCCGGCCTGCCCAGCAGCGTCGTCAAGATCGCCGAGTCTGGCGTTCGCGGTCCGCACGACCTGATCCGGTACGCCTCCGCGGGCGCCGACGCGGTCCTCGTGGGCGAGGGCCTGGTCACCCAGAAGAGCCCCCGCGAGGCGGTCGCCGAGTTGGTCAACGCCGGCAACCACCCGGCAACGCCCCGGCCGGTGCGCTGACTCCGCGCCCGGTCCGACGTCTCCACCGAGAGGATTTCCGATGAGCGCCGACGCGCTGGCCCCGGTGGCCGGCCCGCAGCCCGACTCCGCCGGCCACTTCGGCCGCTTCGGCGGTCGGTTCGTTCCCGAGGCCCTGGTGGCCGCGCTGGACGAGCTCGACGGGGCCTGGCGCACGGCGATCGCGGACGAGTCCTTCCGGGCCGAGTTCGGTGCGCTGCTACGTGACTACGCCGGCACGCCGTCGTTGCTCTACGAGGCCCGGCGGTTCTCCGCGAAGGTCGGGGCGCGGGTGCTGCTGAAGCGGGAGGACCTCAACCACACGGGTGCGCACAAGGTACGCAACGTGCTGGGCCAGGCGCTGCTCACCAAGCGGATGGGCAAGACCCGGGTGATCGCCGAGACCGGTGCCGGCCAGCACGGTGTGGCCACCGCGACCGCCGCCGCCCTGTTCGACCTGGAGTGCGTGGTCTACATGGGCCAGGTCGACACGGAGCGGCAGGCGCTCAACGTGGCCCGGATGCGGATGCTCGGCGCCACCGTCGTCCCGGTCACCAACGGTTCGCGCACGCTCAAGGACGCGATGAACGAGGCGATGCGCGACTGGGTGGCCAACGTCGACGAGACGCACTACCTGATCGGCACGGCCGCCGGCCCGCACCCGTTCCCGGCGATGGTCCGCGACTTCGTTCGGGGCATCGGTGACGAGGCCCGCCAGCAGTGCCTGGACCTCACCGGCGAGCTGCCGGACGCGGTCACCGCCTGCGTCGGCGGTGGCTCCAACGCGCTCGGCATCTTCCACGCGTTCGTGGGTGACGAGACCGTGCGGCTGTACGGCTTCGAGGCCGGCGGCGACGGGGTGGCCACCGGTCGGCACGCGGCGAGCATCACCGGCGGGTCCACCGGGGTGCTGCACGGCACCCGCACCTTCGTGTTGCAGGACGCCGACGGGCAGACCCTGGAGTCGCACTCGATCTCCGCCGGCCTGGACTACCCGGGCGTCGGGCCGGAGCACGCGTGGCTGCACGACACCGGCCGGGCGAGCTACCTGCCGGTCACCGACGACGAGGCGATGGCCGCGTTCGAGCTGCTCTGCCGCACCGAGGGCATCATCCCGGCGATCGAGAGCGCACACGCGCTGGCCGGCACCGTCGCGCTGGCCCCGAAGCTCGCCGCGGAGCTGGGCCGGGAGCCCACCATCGTGGTCAACCTCTCCGGGCGGGGCGACAAGGACGTGCACACCGCCGGCGACTACTTCGGCATCCTCGACAAGGAGCGGTGAGATGAGCCGGATCGGGGTGGCCTTCGACAAGGCCCGCGCCGACGGACGGGCCCTGCTGGTCGGTTGCATGCCGGCCGGTTTCCCCACCGTCGAGGGCAGCATCGCCGCGATGACCGCCATGGTCGAAGCCGGCGTCGACGTCATCGAGGTGGAGATCCCCTACTCCGACCCGGTGATGGACGGGCCGGTGATCCAGCAGGCCAGTGACATCGCGCTGGCCGGGGGCGTACGCACCGCGGACACGATGCGCATCATCGAGGCGGTGGCGGCCACCGGCGCGCCGGTGGTCACCATGACCTACTGGAACCCGGTCGAGCGGTACGGCGTGGACGTGTTCGCCCGTGACCTCGCCTCCGCCGGTGGCACCGGCCTGATCACCCCGGACCTCATTCCGGACGAGGCCGACGAGTGGCTGGCCGCCTCGGACGCGCACGGGCTGGACCGCACCTTCCTGGTCTCGCCGTCGTCCACCGACGCCCGGCTGGCGATGACGGTGCGGCACTGCCGAGGTTTCGTCTACGCGACCGCGGTGATGGGGGTGACCGGTGCCCGGGCGCGTACCTCCGACGCCGCCCCGACGTTGGTCTCCCGGGCCCGCGCGGTCACCGACCTGCCGATCGGTGTGGGACTCGGCGTGGGCACCGGGGCGCAGGCCGGCACCGTCGCCGGCTACGCCGACGGTGTGATCGTGGGCAGCGCGCTGGTCCGGTGCGTGCTCGACGCGCCCACCGAGGCCGACGGGCTGGCCGCCCTGCGTACGCTCAGCGCCGAGCTGGCCGAGGGCGTCCGCAACCCCGTCCGCTGAGCCCGTCCCGCCGGCCCCTCGGCACTTACGCCGCGGTGCTCGGGGCATGTGTGTCTGTTGAGCGGTATACCTGTGGGTCATATATATGACCCACAGGTATACCGCTCACACGCACGTGTGACCTCGCGACCGAGGGTGCCCGCGGCCGTCGGCGGAGGTCGGGACCGTTCACCGCCTGCGTCAGGGGTGCAGGGACGTCTCCGCGGCCTCGCCGCGTTGCTCCGGTGGCTGCCCCGCCCCCGGGAGCAGCGGCACGCTGTCGACGGTGGTGGGCGTCCGGCGCACCTCCAGGAGGACGCCGGAACGGCTGGCGCGGGCGTCGGCGACGGCGGCCCGGGTGAGCGGGGTGACCGCCTCGGGCAGCGCGTCGGGGGCGTGCCAGGACAACCGGCAGTTCGGCGGTGGGTCGGCGGCGGGCCGAACCCCGACCCCGCGGGCCCGGAACACGTGTACGAGCACGTCCGGCAGCGGCCCGGCGCGGCCGGCCGGGGTTTCCCCCACAGGGCCGGTCAGGTGGTAGACGCCGACCAGGTCGACCACCTCGATGTCCCAGCCGGTCTCCGCGCGGATGTCCCGTAGGGCCGCCCGCACCGGGCTCTCCGCCGGGCGCAGCCGCCCGCCGGGCAACGCGTACCGGCGCGGACCCCGGCCCTGCTGGCAGAGCAGCACCCGACCGGAGTCGTCGCTGACGACGGCGGCGACCGCCCAGGTGAGCGCGCTCATGGACAAAGAGCCTACGGCGGTGCAAACCAGAAGTCATCGAGAAGCGGACTCCAACGGCCCGGGGTGCCGCTGCGGGGGTGTGCAGCGGTAGCGTGTGCACCCGTGACCCTCGCCTCGCTGTCCCCCCAGGCGGCCCTGCCCAGTCCCAGCACCGCGGTCTGGCAGCTCGGGCCGGTGCCGATCCGGGCGTACGCGCTCTGCATCATCGCCGGCATCGTGCTGGCCTGCTGGGTGACGGAGCGTCGGCTGCGGCAACGCGGCGTCGCGCCCGGCGCGACGCTCGACATCGCCGTCTGGGCGGTGCCCGCGGGCATCATCGGCGCCCGGATCTACCACGTGGTGACCTCGCCGGAGAAATACTTCGGCGCCGGCGGGGACCCGATGAAGGCGTTCGCGATCTGGGAGGGCGGCCTCGGCATCTGGGGCGCGGTCGCCGGTGGCGCAGTCGGCGCCTGGATCGCCGCCCGTCAGCTCGGCATTCCGTTGAGCGTGGTGGCCGACGCGCTGGCCCCCGGGCTGCCGCTGGCCCAGGCGGTCGGCCGGATCGGCAACTGGTTCAACAACGAGCTCTTCGGTGGCCGGACCACCCTGCCGTGGGGTCTGGAGATCCATCGGATGGACCCGGACAACCCCGGGCACGCGCTCCGCGACGACGCCGGACAGCCGATTCTCGAGCCGGGTCTCTACCAGCCGACCTTCCTCTACGAGGCGCTGTGGAACCTCGGCGTCGTCGCCCTGGTCCTCGTCCTCGACCGCCGATTCAAGCTGGGCCGGGGCCGGGCGTTCGCGCTCTACGTCATGGGCTACACCGCCGGCCGGTTCTGGATCGAGCTGATGCGCACCGACGAGGCCAACCAGATCCTCGGCGTCCGGCTCAACGTCTGGACCGCTGCCCTGGTCTTCCTCGGCGCGCTGATCTACTTCGTGCGGGTGCGTGGCCCTCGGGACTACCTGATCCCACTCGGCGCGGCGGCGACGACCCCGCCTCCCGCGTCCGACCTGTCCCAGGTCGACCTCTCCGAGCGGGAGACCCCCACGCGGGCGGCCGCGCCGGAGGGCTACCGGGTGGTCAGTGAGGAGCAGTACGCCGCCTGGCAGGACACCGGCGTCGTACCGCCGGAGCCGGCGACCGACGAGGACACCCGACCCGATGACGGCGAGCCGTCCGAGGCCGTGGCGCCCGTCGACCCCGGGTCACGCGACGACGACGAGCCGGCGGAGCAGGCATCCGCCTCCCGCACCGACCGGGCCGACGCCACGGGCGCGCGTCCCGCCGACCGGGACAGCTGAGCGGAGGCGGCACCGATGCGAAGCGCGGTGGTGGTCGGCGCAGGGGTCGGTGGCCTCGCGGTGGCCGGCGCGCTGGCCCGGTCCGGTTGGCAGGTCACCCTGTTGGAACGCGCCGAACGGGTCCGTCCCGAGCCGACCGCCGTGGTGCTCTGGCCCAACGGCGTCCGCGCGTTACAGGCCCTGGGTCTCGGCGCGGGCCTGGCCGCCATCGCCACTCCGCTGCCCGACGGCGGGGTCCGTCGTCCGGACGGGCACTGGCTCGTACAGCCCCGACCTGTTCCGGCCGACCGGATGCCGGTGGTGGTGCACCGTGAGGATCTGCACGACGCGCTGATCGCCGGCCTCGGCGACCGGGTCGAACTGCGTACCGGAGTGACCGTGCGCCACGTCCGCGTCGAGCCGGGCGAGCGGCCGGGAGTCAGCGACGGACGGCACACCATCGAGGCCGATCTGGTGGTCGCGGCCGACGGCACGGACAGCGGCATCCGCCGCCAACTCGCACCCGAGTCCCGGGTGGTCAGCTCCGGGTGCGCCGCCTGGCGGGCCGTCATTCCCTGGTACCAGGCGCCCCGACTACCGGACGACCAGCCGCTGGCCGGTGAGATCCTCGGCGCCGGCTACCGGTTCGTGGCCGCCTCGCTGGGCGAACGCGGTTCCTCGGGCGGGTCCACCCGGGGTGGCATCTACTGGGTGGCCACCGCGGCCGGCGCGCCGCGCCCGGAACCACCGGAGACGCAGCTTGCCCTGCTGCGCCGCTGGTACGCGGGTTGGCCCTCACCGATCGGCGCGCTGCTCGACGCCACCGACCCAACCGACCTGGTGCAACAGGAGGTCCGCGAGCTGCGCCCGCTGCCCCGCGCGTACGGCTTCCCGGTCGGGCCCGGCGGGGTGGTGCTGCTCGGCGACGCGGCGCACGCCATGCCGCCGCACCTCGGGCAGGGCGCCTGCCTCGCGTTCGAGGACGCCGCCACCCTCGCGTCCCTGCTCCGGGAGGCCCGGCTGCCCGACGCCGTTCAGGCGTACGACCGGGTGCGCCGCCCCCGGGCCGCGACCGTGGTCCGGCAGACCCGGCGGATGTCGGCGGTGCTGCAGACCCGGGGCCGGTTGGCGCTGCGTGCCCGCGACGCCGCACTGGGCACGATCAACGCGCGCCTGCTCTCCAGCGCCGCGGCCTCCGCCGCCCAGTGGCGCCCCCCAACCTGACCCGGGTCGGCGGACAGGTCAGGGGATGAGGGCTGCGGGTTCAGCTATGCAGGCGGTGCCGATTCGGCGGAAGCCGACCCGCAGGTAGACCCGGGCGATCTCCTCGCTGCCGGCGGAGAGGAAGACCAGGTCGGTGCCGGCCGCCAGCAGTTCCCGGGCGAGAGTGGCGGTGAGCGCGGCGCCCAGCCCGCGCCGCCGGGCGGACGGCAGCGTGGCCACGCCGGCGATCTCGGCAACGTCGTCCACCCGCATCGCCATGCCGCTGGCCAGCGCGCCCTCGGTCGGGGTGCCGGCCAGCGCGGAGATGCGTCGACCGTCGGCGATCCGGGCGCGCTCCTCGTCGAGCGCGGCCAGTTCGAGTTCGGTGACGGCGGCGTCGCGTTCGGCGGGGCCGGCCTCGCCGGGCGCGGTGCCGGCCGCGGCGAACGACACCGCCGCGACCGCCCGCCGGGCCGCCACGTCCGCGGCGAAGTCGGGGGAGTCCGCCGTCAGCACCCGCACCGCCGCGTCGGACAGCGTCGCCGGGTCGGGCAGCGCGTTCGGGTCGAGCACCATCAGCGGTGCCTCCAGCACGCTCAGCCCCGCCGAACGGGCCACCGCCAGTAGCTCGGGGGTGGTCTCGTGCACCCACTCCAAGGCTTCCGGCAGGCCCAGCTTCCGCTGCCGCTCGCGTACCGAGGTCACGTCGGCCAGCGACGGCGGCTCGGTGGCGCCGATCAGCGGACGGGCGTAGAACGGCCAGCCGACACCCTCGCGGACGAACAGCACCAGACCGCCATGCTCCTCCGCGGTGGCGCCGTCGCGGGGCACCGCGTCGTAGAAGCGTTCCAACCGGTCGAAGATGTCCTTGTTTAGCGGATCCACCGCGCGAGACTACACGTCCCAACCTGTGGACGGTGTGATCAATCTCGGGTGGCCGTGCGACCGCAGCCCTAACGTAGACTCAATAGACCCACGGGCCGACGTCGTCCCCACCATGATCCAACCTGAGTGACGACAGGAGGCCCGGTGGCTCAGCCGTACGCGGACAAGACACAGCCGTACCCGCACAGCCCACAGGCGTCCCCGACGCCCGACCCCCGCCCGTCCGCCCAGGGCCTCTACGACCCCGCGCAGGAGCACGACGCCTGTGGCGTGGCCTTCGTGGCGGACCTGCACGGCCGGCGTTCACACTCGGTCGTCGCCAATGGGCTCGGCGCGCTCTGCCGGCTGGACCACCGGGGCGCCCGCGGCGCGGAGCCGAACACCGGCGACGGCGCGGGCATCATGATCCAGGTGCCCGACGCGTTCCTGCGCGCGGTGGCCGGCGTGGCGCTTCCCCCGGCCGGTGAGTACGCCACCGGGCTGGTCTTCCTGCCCGACGACGATGCCGCGGAGGCGCGTGCCCGTCGGGTGGTCGAGAAGTACGCGCTGGTCGAGGGCGCCGATCTGCTCGGCTGGCGGGACGTGCCGATCGACCCCAGCGAGTTGGGCGAGACCGCCCTGGCGGCGATGCCCCGGGTCCGGCAGGTCTTCCTGGCCGCGCACCGACTGACCGACGCACCCGGCGGGCCGGCCGGTTCCCCGCTGCGCGGTCTCGAGCTGGACCGGGTGGCGTTCTGCCTGCGTAAGCAGGCCGAGCGGGAGACCGCCGAGCGGGGCGTGCCCGCGTACTTCCCGTCGCTGTCCAGCCGCACCATGGTCTACAAGGGCATGCTCACGCCCGACCAGTTGCCGGCGTTCTACCCGGACCTGCGCGACGAGCGGGTGGACAGCGCGATCGCGCTGGTGCACTCCCGCTTCTCCACCAACACCTTCCCGTCCTGGCCGCTGGCGCACCCGTACCGGTTCATCGCCCACAACGGCGAGATCAACACGATCCGGGGCAACCGCAACTGGATGCAGGCCCGCGAGGCGCTGCTGCGCTCGCCGAACGTGCCGGGCAACATCCGGCGGGTCTTCCCGGTCTGCACCCCGGCCGCCTCCGACTCGGCGAACTTCGACGAGGTCCTGGAGTTGCTGCACCTGGCCGGGCGGAGCCTGCCGCACGCGGTGCTCATGATGATCCCCGAGGCGTGGGAGAACGATCCCGCGATGGATCCGGCCAAGCGTGCCTTCTACCGTTTCCACGCCAGCCTGATGGAGCCGTGGGACGGTCCGGCGTCGGTGGCCTTCACCGACGGCGAGATCGTCGGCGCGGTGCTGGACCGCAACGGGCTGCGTCCGGGGCGCTGGTGGCAGACCGACGACGGGCTCGTGGTGCTCGGCTCCGAGGCGGGCGTGCTCGACCTCGACCCGGCCCACGTGGTCGCGAAGGGGCGGCTCCAGCCGGGCAAGATGTTCCTGGTCGACACCGTCGCGGGCCGGATCGTCCACGACGAGGAGATCAAGTCCGAGTTGGCCGCCGCCCAGCCGTACGGCGAGTGGCTGCACGCCGGCCTGATCGAGCTGAACGACCTGCCGGCCCGCGAGCACACCGTCTACACGCACGACTCGGTACGTCGCCGGCAGCAGACCTTCGGCTACACCGAGGAGGAGCTGAAGATCCTGCTCGCGCCGATGGCCCGTACCGGCGCCGAGCCGCTCGGCTCGATGGGCACGGACACCCCGATCGCCCCGCTGTCCACCCGGCCACGGCTGCTCTACGACTACTTCCACCAGCTCTTCGCCCAGGTCACCAACCCGCCGTTGGACGCCATCCGCGAGGAGCTGGTGACCAGCCTGGCGTCGACCATCGGCCCGGAGGGCAACCTGCTCGACCCGGGCGCCGCGAGCTGCCGACAGATCGTGCTCCCGCACCCGATCATCGACAACGACGAGCTGGCGAAGATCCTCTCCATCGACGAGGACGGCGACCTGCCCGGCTTCAAGGCGGTGCGGGTCTCCGGGCTGTACCGGATCCGGGAGGGCGCCGCCGGGATCAAGGCACGACTGACCGAGATCTGCCGGCACGTCTCCGAGGCGATCGAGGACGGCGTCCGCATCCTGGTGCTCTCCGACCGGGACTCCAACGCCGACCTGGCGCCGATCCCGTCGCTGCTGCTCACCGCCGCCGTGCACCAGCACCTCGTCCGCGAGCAGACACGTACCCAGGCGGCGCTGATCGTCGAGTCCGGCGACTGCCGGGAGGTGCACCACGCGGCGGTGCTGATCGGCTACGGCGCGGCGGCGGTCAACCCGTACCTGGCGTTCGAGTCGGTGGAGGACATGGTCGCCACGGGCGCGCTGGTGGGTGTGGAGCCGGCCGCCGCCGTGCGCAACTACGCGAAGGCGCTCGGCAAGGGCGTCCTGAAGATCATGTCCAAGATGGGCATCTCGACGGTCTCCTCGTACTGCGGAGCGCAGGTCTTCGAGGCGGTCGGCTTGGACACCCGGCTGGTCGAGCGCTACTTCCGGGGCACCCCCAGCCGGATCGGCGGAGTGGGTCTCGCGGGCGTGCACACCGAGGTGGCCGCCCGGCACGCGCTGGCCTGGCCCCCGGCCGGCACCGCCACCTCCGCCCGGTTGGAGGTCGGTGGCGAGTACCAGTGGCGCCGCGAGGGTGAGCTGCACCTGTTCAACCCGGAGACGGTCTTCCTGCTGCAACACGCGACCCGCACCCGCCAGTACGACGTCTTCCGGCAGTACACGGCCAAGGTCGACGCGCTCGCCGCGCAGGCCGGCTCGCTGCGGGGGTTGTTCACGCTGCGCACCGGGCTCCGCCCGGCGGTGCCGATCGAGGAGGTCGAGCCGGCCACCGAGATCGTCAAGCGGTTCGCCACCGGCGCCATGTCGTACGGGTCGATCTCGGCGGAGGCGCACGAGACGCTCGCCATCGCCATGAACCGTCTCGGCGGGAAGTCCAACACCGGTGAGGGTGGCGAGGACGTCGAGCGGCTGCACGACCCGGCCCGCCGTTCGGCGGTCAAGCAGATCGCCAGCGGACGGTTCGGGGTGACCAGCGAATACCTGGTCAACGCCGACGACCTCCAGATCAAGATGGCCCAGGGCGCCAAACCGGGCGAGGGTGGTCAGCTGCCCGGCAACAAGGTGTGGCCGTGGATCGCCCGGACCCGGCACGCCACCCCCGGCGTGGGTCTGATCTCGCCGCCGCCGCACCACGACATCTACTCCATCGAGGACCTCGCCCAGCTGGTGCACGACCTGAAGTGCGTCAACCCGGCGGCCCGGGTGCACGTCAAGCTGGTCAGCGAGGTCGGCGTCGGCACCGTCGCCGCCGGGGTGGCGAAGCTCAAGGCGGACGTCATCCTGATCTCCGGCCACGACGGTGGGACGGGCGCCTCCCCGATGAACTCGCTCAAGCACGCCGGCACCCCGTGGGAGCTGGGGCTGGCCGAGGCGCAGCAGACGCTGTTGCTCAACAAGCTGCGCGACCGGGTCACCGTGCAGGTCGACGGCCAGCTCAAGACCGGCCGGGACGTGCTGATCGCGGCGCTGCTCGGCGCGGAGGAGTTCGGCTTCGCGACCGCGCCGCTGATCGTCGAGGGCTGCGTGATGATGCGGGTCTGCCACCTGGACACCTGCCCGGTCGGCATCGCCACCCAGAACCCGGTGCTGCGGGAGCGTTTCACCGGCAAGCCGGAGTTCGTGGAGAACTTCTTCCTGTTCCTCGCCGAGGAGGTCCGGGGCTACCTGGCCGAGTTGGGCTTCCGGTCGATCGAGGAGGCGATCGGGCAGTCCGAGCTGCTCGACGTGGCCCCGGCGGTGACGCACTGGAAGGCGCACGGGCTGGACCTGGCGCCCGTCCTGCACCTGCCGGAGCTGCCCGCCGGCGCGGCGCGACGCGGCGTCCGCGCGCAGGATCACGGCCTGGAGCAGGCACTCGACAACGAGCTGATCGCGCTGGCCCGTCCGGCTTTATTGGACGGTGCGCCGGTGCGGGTCGAGGTGGCGGTGCGCAACGAGCACCGCAGCGTCGGCGCGATGCTCGGCGGTGAGGTGACCCGTCGCTTCGGTGGCGCCGGCCTTCCCGAGGACACCATCGAGTTCGTGCTGCACGGCACGGCTGGGCAGTCGTTCGGCGCGTTCCTGCCGCGCGGGGTGACCCTGCGCCTGCACGGCGACGCCAACGACTACGTGGGCAAGGGCCTCTCCGGCGGGCGGCTCATCGTCCGTCCGGACGCCGCCGCGCCGTTCCTCGACCCCGACGCCGAACCGGGGCAGCGGGCCGAGGATCAGATCATCGCCGGCAACACCATCCTGTACGGGGCCACGGCGGGCGAGGTCTTCCTGCGCGGCCGGGTGGGGGAGCGGTTCGCGGTCCGCAACTCCGGCGCGGTCGCCGTGGTCGAGGGCGTGGGTGACCACGGCTGCGAGTACATGACCGGCGGCACGGTGGTGGTGCTCGGCGCGACCGGCCGCAACTTCGCGGCCGGCATGTCCGGTGGCACGGCGTTCGTGCACCACCTGGACCGGGGCCGGGTCAACGCGGAGCTGGTCGACCTGGTGCCGCTGGGCGAGCAGGAGCAGTCCCTGCTGCACGAGCTGGTCCAACGGCACGTGGCCGAGACCGGGTCGGCGGTCGCCGAGGAGCTGCTCAAGCGGTGGCCGGAGGCGGTGGCCGAGTTCACCGCGGTGGTGCCCCGCGACTACCGCCGGGTGCTGGAGATCATGCGGGCCGCCGAAGCAGCCGGCCGCGACGTCGATGACGCGGTCATGACCGAACTGACCGCACCCGCTGTGCCGGCGATGCCGGTGCCGCCCGCCCCGCGGGTGGCTGCCCAGGAGGTGGCACGTGCCTGACCCGAACGGTTTCCTGCGCTACGACCGGCGGCTGCCGGCCCGCCGCCCGGTGCCGGTGCGGATCAGCGACTGGCGGGAGGTGTACCCGCCGGCCGGCGAGGAGCTCATCCGTGAGCAGGCCACCCGATGCATGGACTGCGGCATCCCGTTCTGCCATGACGGTTGCCCGCTGGGCAACCGCATCCCGGACTGGAACGACCTGGTGCGTACCGGCAACTGGGACGCCGCGGTGGAGTCGCTGCACGCCACCAACAACTTCCCGGAGTTCACCGGCCGGCTCTGCCCGGCGCCCTGCGAGGCGGCCTGCGTGCTCGGCATCTCCGGTGGTCAACCGGTGACGATCAAGCAGGTCGAGGTGGAGATCGCCGACGCCGCCGCGGCGCGCGGGTTCACCCCGCGTCCGGTGCCGGCGCCGTCGGGCCGGTCGGTCGCCGTCGTCGGCTCCGGGCCCGCCGGTCTCGCCGCCGCCCAGCAACTGGCCCGCGCCGGTCACGCGGTGACGGTGTACGAGCGCGACGACGCGATCGGTGGCCTGCTCCGGTACGGCATCCCCGACTTCAAGTTGGAGAAGCGGCACATCGACGCCCGGTTGGCCCAGCTCACCGCCGAGGGGGTGCGCTTCCGCACCGGCGTGAACGTCGGGGTGGACGTCACCGCCGAGCAGTTGCGCGCCGAGCACGACGCGGTGCTGCTGGCCTGTGGGGCGTTGCAGGGCCGGGACACGCCGGAGACCCCGGGGCGGGCGCTTCGGGGCGTACACCAGGCGATGGCGCACCTGGTCGCGGCGAATCGCGCGGTCGCCACCGCGGCCACCGATCAGGCCGGCGTGGTGGCCACCGGCGAGCGGCGGCTGGCGCGGGCGGTGTTGCCGGACGGCACCCCGATCGACGCGGCCGGCAAGCACGTGGTGATCATCGGTGGTGGCGACACGGCGGCGGACTGCCTCGGCGTCGCGCACCGCCAGGGCGCGGCGGGCGTGCACCAGCTCGACCTGTACCCGCAGCCGCCGCAGCAGCGTGACGAGGCCCGCGACCCGTGGCCGACCTGGCCGTGGATCCTGCGCAGCTACCCGGCGCACGAGGAGGGTGGCGAGCGGGTCTTCGCCGTGGCGGTGCAGGAGTTCGTGGACGACGGCACCGGCCAGGTGCGGGCGGTGCGGATCGCCGAGGTGACCGTGGAGAAGCGCGACGGCCGCCGGGTCGTCACCGTGGTGCCGGGCTCGGAGCGGGAGCTGCCGGCCGATCTGGTGCTGCTGGCGATCGGCTTCGAGGGCACCGAGCAGCAGCCGCTGCTGGCCCAGTTCGGCGTGACCCGCAACCCTCGGGGCGCCATCGACGCCCGCGACGACTGGCAGACCGACGCCGACGGGGTGTTCGTGGCCGGTGACATGCACCGGGGCGCCTCGCTGATCGTCTGGGCCATCGCCGAGGGTCGGGCGGCCGCCGCCGCCATCCACGGCTATCTGGGCGGTGTCGGCGCGCTGCCGGCTCCGGTGGGCCCGGCAGCGCAGGCCCTCGCCGCTCGCTGAGCTGGGGGCCCCCGGCACATCCGCGCGGTCGAGACGACCGGTGCGGTGAGTGGGTGGCGGTAGGCGGGCGGGGTCGGGGAGCATTTTCCCCACCAGCGCCTGTCGAGCTGCCCCAGATATGGGCCGACGACCGTGGGCGTTCGCGTCAGGCGGGCGGCGGGCCACCGGGTGCCGTCGTCGTCGCCCCACCCGTGGGGCAGCTCGACAGGACGCGTACCGCACGGTCGGCTGACCCTCGCGGCCGGAGGCACCCGCGTGCGCGTCGGGTGCCTCCGGCCGCCGCCGGTCCTAGTGCGACAGCAGGTGGTGCGATTCGCGGATCTTGGCCCAGGACTTGGGTTGCGCGGGTGGGGCGGCCTTGCGGGCGGCGGTGGCCACGTCGGGTCGGCCGGCGGTGAACAGCCAGGTGGTGAAGAGGTCGTCCAGGTCCAGCCCGGAGATTTGCTCGGCCAGGGCCTGGAACTGTTCGATGGTGCCGTTGCCGTACCGGTGCTCGGCGGTCCAGGCCGGCAGGATCTCGAAGAACGCGTCGTCGCCGACGGCCAACCGCAGCTGGTGCAGGGTCATCGCACCCCGGTCGTAGACGGCGTTGTCGAAGACCCGACCGGCGCCCGGGTCGCCGGGCAGCACCTGCCAGAACTCGTCGTCGGCCGGGTAACTGGCGTAGGTGAAGTCGAAGACCTCCTGCGCGGTGCCCTCACCCTGCTCCTCCGACCAGAGCCACTCGGCGTACGACGCGAAGCCCTCGTTGAGCCAGATGTTGCGCCATTCGGCCACCGAGACCGAGTCGCCGAACCACTGGTGGGCGTTCTCGTGCGCCACCACGTACGTGTTGGCGCCGCGTCGCCAGAAGCCCGGCCCGTACACCGGTCGGGTCTGCGTCTCCAGGGCGAAGGTGATGCCGTCCACCGGCCCGGCCACGCCGCCCTGCGCCTCGAACGGGTACGGCCCGAAGATGCCGCTCTCCCAGTCGACGATCTCGCCGGTCCGCTCGATGCTGGCCCGCGCGGCCGGCCCGAGCGCGCCCAGTGAGGTGCTGTACGCGTTGATCACCGGCTGACCGCCCGGGGTGGTGTCGGTGACGATGTCGTACTGGCCGATGGCCATGAAGGCCAGGTAGGTGGCCGTGGGGGAGGTGGTCCGCCAGATCCACCGGGTGCGGTTACCGGCCTCGGCGATCGGCGGGCGCGGCTGCACGCCGTTGCTGATCACCTCGACGCCGGTCGGCACCGACACCGAGATGTCGAAGGTGGCCTTGTCCAGCGGGTGGTCGTTGCTCGGGAACCACCACCACGCCGACTCGGGCTCGTTGACGGCGAGGGCGCCGTCGTCGGTACGCGTCCAGCCGGTGTAGCCGTCGACCAGGGCCTCCGACGGGACGCCGGTGTAACGGACGACGATGGTCAGCTGCTGGCCCCGGGTGACCGTGCGGGCCGGGGTGACCACCAACTCGTGCGCACCGGCCGTGCTGGTGCTCGCCGCCCACCCGTTGACCCGGACCGACTCGACGTCGAGCAGGAAGTCCAGATTGAACGTCGAGAGGTCCTGGGTGGCGGTGGCGAGGATCGTGGTGGTGCCGGTGAGTAGGTCGGTGGCCGGCTCGTAGCGCAGCCGGACGTCGTAGTGCTCGACGTCGTAGCCGCCGTTGCCGTAGTCGGGGAAGTAGCTGTCGCCCAGTCCGGGCGCGCCGGGTTGCGGCGCGGCGGTGACGACGGGACGGCCCCAGGTCGCCGGGGCGGCCTGGCCGGGGGTGCCGGCGAGCATGGTGCCGGCAGTGGTGAGGGTCAGGGCGGTGGTGGCCGCCGTGAGGACTCGTCGCACGGGGTGGGACTCCCTCCGTTGGGTGTTCGCCACGTCAACCTAATCGACAACTGTGAACGTCGCCGGCCCGCCACACCTAGGATCGGTCGATGGCTGCTCTGGCGTGCCTTGCGCCGCAAGGTCACACTGTGTGGATCGGAGGTGACGCGTGCGGCGGTCGGAGGTGCCCAAGCGGGAGTTGATCGGTCAGCGGCAGTCCTCCGGTGGCCGGGAGCGGCTACCGGACGGTGGGTTGGAGTTCTTCGCGCTGCTCGCCCGGTTGCTGCGGCGACCCCGCCGGGGTGACCGTCGGCTGCCGCTGCTGTGGCTGGTCCGCTCCGACACCGCGGATCTGATGGTGCCGCTGCGCCGGTTCCTCGGCCAGGGGCCCCGGCGGCGGGTTCCGCACGCCGTGCTGGACGCCGACGTGCCGCCCGGTGCCGGGGACGTGCCGGCGCTGCTGCGCGAGCTGCACCGGCAGCTCTCCCTGGAGGCGTTCGGCGCCGCCCGGCTGCGCTTCCGCCACTATCCGCTCGCCGACTGGCTGATGCAGCAGAGCCTGAGCTTCGGCGTCGACGCCGACGACAGCCGCGCCGCCCTGGTCCGCCGACTACGCGACCGCAAGGGCCCGCGTACGCCGGAGGCGCCACCCTCCGGCGGTGACGCGGTCAGCATCGTGTCGCAGGTGCTGCTCTGGCTGATCCGCCGCGCCGTGCCGGGGGTGGTCTTCCGGGCCGCCGTGTCCGGGCGGGTGCCGGTGCTGGGGCGGCACTACAACTGGTTCATGCGCCAGCAGTACCTGGCGCCCCGGCAGTCGGTCACCTTCCTCGGCTTCGCCGAGCGCCTCACCGCGGGCTGGCGCGACGGGGAGCAACCCGACCAGGTCAACAAGCTGCTGCTGCACGCGTTCCTGGAGGACCTGCGGCAGGCGTACCGGCGTCGGCCGTGGCGTCCGTCGGACTGGCGGCGCACCGCGTACCCGGCGCTGCTGCTCGATCACGTCGCACCCGGCAACGTCGGCGGGGAACTGGTCCGCCTGATCGGCGACGTGCGCACCGAGACCGGCCGCAACGACCCGCTGCTCATCGTCGCGTCCGGCGGGCAACCCCCACCGGACCTGCCCGAACCGCACCCGTTGACCGAAGCCGACGAGGCGTACGACGAGTGGGTCGAGGCGCTGCCGGAGATGCGACGGCTGCGCCGCCCGGCCACCTGGCTGGTGGCGCTGCGACCCGACGACACCGACACCGGCCCACCGTCGCGTGGCGGGCTGCGGCCGTTCTCCGCGCCCGACCCGCCGTGGTGGTCGCGGCGTTTCCTGCCGGCGGCGCTCTGTCTGGTGTTGGTGGCGGCGCTCGGGGTCTGGGTGGCCAGCCGGTGGGGGCCGGGCTGTCACCCCTCGCTCACCGGTCAGGTCTCGGTCGAGGTGGCCGCGAGCGGCGAGTGTGTCGGCTACAGCGACAGCGCCGCGCAGGTGTTCAACAACGACCCTGGCCAGGACCGGCTGCGCACCGTCCAGCGGCGCATCTTCGCGCAGAACCGCGCCGCCGAGGAGGTCTGGCAACGCAGCGACCGACGCCGGCCCTTCCTCACCCTGGTCTACCTCGGCACGCTGACCGGCAACCGGACCCGCGCGGACGAGGAGTCGTACGTCTCCGAGCGCGAGGAGCTCGAGGGCATGGCCACCGCCCAGTACGCGTTGCTGAAGGAGTCGGCGGGCGCCGACGGGGCCGCGTTGCTGCGGATCGTGGTGGCCAACGGCGGCCGACAGATGATCTACGCCGACCGGGCCGTGGCGATGCTGGCCGAGCTGGCCCGCGACGACCCCACGGTGCTCGGGGTGGTCGGGCTGGTGGAGAGCCGCACCAGCACCGCCCGCGCGCTGCGTGAGCTGAACCAGGTCGGGCTGCCGGTGCTGGCGCCCACCCTCTCCGCCGACAAGATGGACGCCAACTCCCGCCTCTACCTGCAGATCTCCGCGCCGAACACGGACCAGGTGAAGCTGATCGACGCGTACGCCCAGCAGGTGCTGAAGGTCAAGGAGGCGCACGTCTTCTACACCACACTGGAGGGCAGTTCGCTCACCGAGGACCTCTACGTGGGCACCCTCGTCGACGGGCTCCGACAACGGTTCGGCACCCGGATCACCCGCCTCGACGAGTGGCGCACCGGGCAGCGGCTGACCGACGAGTGCGGCTACCCCGGTCTGCTCTTCTACGCGGGCCGATGGTCGGAGTTCGACGGTTTCCTGCGGGCGCTGCGCGAGTGCGGCGGCAACCCGCCCCGACACCTCGTCGCCGACGACTCGGCCAACCGCTACATGGCCAACCCGGGGCTGCGCGCCGCCGCGCCCGGCAACCTGCCCGTCACGTACGTATCGAAGGCGTCCCTGGCCACCTGTGCCGCGCTGCGGGCCGCCCAGGACCGGCGCGACGCCGCGCGGGCCAGCTTCCTGGCCTGGATCCAGGCCGACGACCTGCTCGACCCGCCGCGCTGCCGGCCTGGGTCCGAGGAGCAGGTCGGCGAAAGGGTCAGCCTCGCCTACGACGCGGCGATGATGCTGGTTCGGGCGGTGGAGAGCCTCGCCGCCCGGCTGCACCACGCCGACCCGCGGCAGCGCTGGGAGCCGGATTCGGTCAACCCGGTCGCCGTGCACGCGGAGGTGCTGCGGCAGAACACCGGTCAGGGCTACCCGGGGGTGGCCGGGCTGATCCGGTTCACGCCCGACTCGGGGGAGCCGGTCGACAAACGACTGGCCCTGATGCGGGTCGAGCAGGTGCCCGACGTGGCGAGGGCGCCGGTGGAGGTGTTCCGCTGCGGGCTGGCGGACGTCTCCGGCCCGGCGGCGTGCGGCCCCGCCTGACCGGGCCGGCGTGACACGTCCTCGCAGGACTGTCCGGGTGCCACCGGTGTCCGTTAGGGTTCCTGGGACCAGGCGGCCGTCGGCGTTGGGGGCAGAGGGTGGGCAGGCTCGCGTCGGCGTACGGGCAGGCGGTCAACTCCCACCGGGCGGCTCGGGCGCATCTGGACACCGCCCGCGGCGTCCTGGGCGCGGCGCCGGTCGCCACCGCGCCGGTCGGCGGCGACGACCTGGTGGCCCGCCTCGCCCGCCTGGGTGGCGCCCTGGCCACGCCCGCGCCGGGCGTCACGCCGCTGACCGACGAGCCGGCCGCGGTGCGGATCGGCGAGGCGTCCACCTCGGACGGCGGCTTCCCGGTGCTCGTCCCGCTCGGCGGCGGCCACCACCTGGCCCTGGACGCCGACGCCCGGGACCCGCAGGTCGCCGGGCTGCTGCGGGCGCTGGTGCTGCGGCTGGTCGCCACCGCGCCGCCCGGTCGGGTCCGCGTCGCCGGCATCGACACCGCCGCGCTCGGCGCCACCTTCGGCCCGTTGCGCCCACTGCTCGACGCCGGTGTGCTCGACCCGCCGGCCACCGGTGAGGCCGAGGTGGCCGCGCTGCTGGACGCCGCCGAACAGCACGCCCGCGCCGCACAGCACGCGCTGCCCGCCGCCCGACGGCTGCTGGTGGTGGTCGCCACCGCCGCGCCGCCGCCGCGTGAGCTGGCCCGGCTCGCCGCGCTCACCCACGCCGGCCCGGCCGCCGCCGTGTGCGTGCTGCTCGCCGGCCACCCGTCCCGGCTGCCCGGCGAGACCCCGCCGCCGCTGGGCGGCACCACCGAGGTGCGGCTGCACCAGGGGTACGCGCACGTCGGCGACCCGCCCGGCACCCCGTTCAGCGTCGACGGCAGTGGCCTCGCCGCACCCGTGCTGCTCGACGGCGACCCACCGCCCGCCTCGGTCCGGGCGCTCGCCGAGCACCTCGGCACCGCCACCCGCCGCGCCGACGCGTTGCCCTTCACCGACCTGCTGCCCGAGCGGCGCTGGGCCGAGTCCGCCGGCAACGGTCTCCGCACGGTGATCGGTCGAGCCGGCGGCACCGCGGCCCTCGGCACCCCGCTGACGCTCGCCTTCGACGACGCCACCCCGCACTGGCTCGTCGGCGGGCGTACCGGCGCCGGCAAGACCGTGTTCCTCCTCGACGTCCTCTACGGGCTGGCCGCCCGCTACTCGCCGGCCGAGTTGCAGCTCTACCTGCTCGACTTCAAGGAGGGCGTGAGCTTCACCGAGTTCGTGCCCACCGGCCGGGACCCGTCCTGGCTGCCGCACGCCCGCGCCGTCGGCATCGAGTCCGACCGCGAATACGGTCTCGCGGTGCTGCGCGAGCTTCGTCGCGAGGCGCAGCGTCGGGCCACCGCGCTCAAACGGCACGGCGTCACCAAGCTCGCCGACCTGCCCCGGGACAATCCGCTGCCGCGCATCGTGACGGTCATCGACGAGTTCCACGTGCTGCTCGCCGGCAACGACACGCTGGCCCGCGAATCCGTCGACCTGCTGGAGGATCTGGCCCGCAAGGGCCGCTCGTACGGC
Organism: Micromonospora sp. NPDC049645; assembly: GCF_040675155.1. Lineage (NCBI taxonomy): Bacteria > Bacillati > Actinomycetota > Actinomycetes > Micromonosporales > Micromonosporaceae > Micromonospora > Micromonospora sp. NPDC049645. The sequence continues at coordinate 83,784 of NZ_JBFAOI010000008.1, read as the reverse complement.
ATCCACCTGGTGCTCGCCAGCCAGAGCATGACCGGCATCGAAGCCCTCTACGGGCGGGCCGAGGCGATCTTCGGGCAGTTCGCGTTGCGGGTGGCGCTGCCCGGCGGTGGCGGGGTGCTCGATCAGCTCAACGACTCCGCCGCGGCCCTGCCGGTCGGCTCCGCCGTGGTCAACACCGCCGCCGGCGCGGTCGGCGCCGACACCGTGCTGCGTTTTCCCGACGCGCACGCCGCCGCGGCGGACCTCGCCGCGCTACGCCACGAACTGTGGCAGTCCCGCCCGCCGGGCTCGCGGGCACCCGCCGTCTTCAAGGGGTACGAAGCCGCGCGGATCGAGGACGACCCCACGTTCGCCGGGTTGCGCCCCGGTGGTCGACGCCCGATGGCCCTGGTCGGTCGAACCGTCGACGTGCACGGCACCACCGCGCTGTTCCTGATGGACACCACCCCGGGGCGGCACCTCGCCGTGGTGGGCACCGCACCGACCGGCGCGGACGTGCTGCGCGCCGCGACACTCAGCCTGGCCCGCCAGCACACCCCCGGTGACGCGCGGTTCCACCTGGCCTGTCTGGTCACCGTCGCCGAACCGGTCGCCGACGACACCGAGTCGACGCTGCGGGACGCCGGCCACCCGGTGCAGCGCCTCGACGCCGCCGGGCTGCGCGACCGGATCGCCGCGCTGGCCGCCGAGCCGAACGGCCGCGAATACCTGGTGGTGTTCGGCATGGACGCCGCAGCGCCGATCCTCGGGGCCGCCGACCCCGACACGTTCCGCTCCGGCCTGGACGACCTGCGCACCGTCCTGCGGCAGGGCCCCGGGCAGGGGGTGTACCTGCTCGGTTGGTGGCGTGGGCTCCGTCGCCTCGCCGACGACCTCGGCGGCACCCAGAACCGCGACGACGTCGCCTGCCTGGTCGCGCTCAACGTGCCCGGCGCCGAGCTGGCGATGCACCTGGGCGCGCACGACCTGACCTACACGCCCCGCGCCGACCGGGCGCTGCTGATCGACCGGCACGACCAGCGCACCCGGCTGATCGTCCCGTTCGTCGGCGACGGGCACGAACCGGACGGGGAGCGCTGACAGTGTCCTTCGAGGAGTACGCGGCACTGGCCCGACAACTCTCCGAGCAGCGCCGCGCCGGGGAGCAGCACGCCGCCACCGAATCGGCGCGTCGCCGCGACCTGCACGCCGCCGTCGACTACCTCCAGCAGCGGCTGACCGCCCAGGGGCAGCGCCTCGACCAGCTCGGCCGAGCCATCGGCATCGACCAGCCAGCTCCGGCCCCTCCTCCCACCGGAGCCGGATCGGGGGACGGGGAACCCGCCGGCGCAGCCGGCGCGCCGGGGCGGGCGGGGGTCGGGGCGTACCCCCAACTGCCGGCGGGGGAGGCGCGGCTGGCGCTGCCGACGGCGGTGAGCCCGGCGGGCGGTGTGGTGCCGACGCAGCGCGCGGCGGCGGCCGACCCGGCGGTGGAGTTGGAGTTGGCCCGGCGGATGGCCGATGAGGCCGACCGGCACGGACAGCAGGCGGAGCTGCTGGCGCAGCGGCCGGCGTTGCTGCCGACCTGGTCACCGCTGGCCCGGGCGGTCGCCGTCTACGCCGCGTGCGGCGCCGCGGCGGGCGTGCTCGTGTTGATCCTGGTGCTCGCCTCCGGGGTCGGTCTGGTGGACGGGTTCACCCTCGGCGCGTGGATCTGCGCGGGGTTGCCGGCGGTGGCGTTCTTCGCTGGGTACCTGGTGCTGGGGCGTTGGGGGAGACCCGCCATGGTCGCCGGCACCCCGCCGCGTTACCTGCCGCTCGGATTCCTGATCTGCTTCCTGTTGGTGCCGATGGCCTACTGCGCCTACCTGCTGCTGGTCCGCGGCCTGCGCTGACAGCCGCGTCTAGTCCAGGTGGTAGATGAGTTTGCCGGTGTCGCTGAACTGCTGCGTGGCGTCGCTGTTTGAGAGGCTGAAGACGCGGCAGGCAAAGCCGTCGACGGGTCGCCCGGCTGACGCTTCGGCGTAGTACCAGACCTGACCCACCCGGGCCGTGAACGTGCGACTGCTTCGGGCCGGCACCTCGACAGCGGGGTGTGGCGTGCACTGGGCGTCGAAGAGCCACAGCACGTACGGCTCACTGGCCGCCGAGGCGGTGCCACGCACCCTGTCCCCCCACCGGCCCTCCGGGATGTCCCGTTCAAAGTGGGCCACCGCCTCGTGGCCCTTCGTCTCGGCGATGCACGCGCGGCCGAGCTGCGCCAACGATTGCGGGGCCGGTCCGGGAGCGTCCGGTGTCGGCGGCGACGACGACCGGAGGCTGCCGAGAACGCTCTGCACACCACCGGTCGCGATGGAGACGACGAGCAGGAGGGCGAGCAGCCCGAGCAGCCCACCGGACAGCCCAACGGCCCAGGCCAGGTGGCCAGCACCGGCGGATCTCGTGCCTGCCTTCTGAGCCGTCAAGCCGCGTCACCCTCTCCGCCATCTGTTCGGCCCCGGCCGGGTGGACAGGGAGGTCAGAACCACTCCGCTGTCCGTGCGTGGACGTGCCGAGTCTATGAGGCCCCGCGCTCGGGCATTGTCCCCGAACTCGCGATGGTGGTCCGGACCCAGCCCGTCCACAGTGCCCTCCCGTCCCGGCGCCCGCCGCCGGTCATGATCCACTCGGTTCCAATGAAGTCGGGGTGTCCGTGCCACCGGGATACCCCGACTTCAGCTATCTCGTGTTGATCTTGGACTGGCTTGGGGTCGATCGGACTCGACTGGTGCGCCTACCCGCTGGCGATCCGCGCCGCGCGTCGTGTCGCCTGCGGCCTGTGCGGCGGCGACGAGGATCTCGTCGAGTTCGCGGTCGGTGAGACCCTCGTCTTCGAGCAGGCCGAGCAGCAGCACCGTCCGCGCGACGATCGCCGCCACGTCGTGGGGCACAGGCGGACGCTCACCGAGCGCCGCCCACACCAGCGCCTCGGCGAGCACCGGGTCGACGTCGCGCCCGGTCGCGTCGTAGCGTTCCCGAGCGGACGCCACGAACCGGATCACCGGTGCGCGATCCTGCCCCGCGACGAACCGCCGCCGTACCGCCACCAACAGCGCACCGGCGAGCAGATCCGCGTACCGCTGCCAGTCCGGCTCGGCGAATCGGCCCAGCCGCCGTTCGTGGCCGCGCAGCCGCCCGGTCAGCAGACCGCGTAACGCCGCGTGCGGGTCGGTCACCATCGTCGCTCCCTGATCATCGTGAGTGCTCTCCGGTGTGCGCGTGGTTTGGTCAGTCGGTGCCGCCTGGTCACCAGAGCGCTCGCCGTCTGACAGCCGCGAGAGATCACTTCGACGCTGCTGGCAGTGCTGGCCCTGTCGTGGGCGGCGTCGTGGTCGTGGCCGGTGGTCTGGTCGGCGTCGCGGTGACTGACGGGCCGGGGCGGCGAGGGTGGTGTCCCCGGCTCTCCGTCAGGCGCCGCCACCGTTTGGTCGATCAGGGCCGCCATCGAGCGCTCGATCCGGCAACCGCCGATCGCGAGCCGGGCGACGACCAGGTCCAACCGGGAGATCGCCGCCGCGAAATGCCGGGCCGCGACCACGTCCGCCACCTCCCGGGTACGCCGTAGCCGGTCCTCGGTCGCGCCCAACCGCCAGCGGACGCGGGCGGCCAGCGCGGCGGCCCGGTCCGCGTCGATCCGAGCAGCGTGCAGACCGGCGAACAACTCCCCGATCGAGCCTGCCGGTGAGTGCCGATCGGCGGCCAGGCCGGCGTAGACCAGGCTCAGCGCGCGCCAGCACTCCGTGACCGCGTCCTGCCAAGGCAACCGCCGGCCGGGTTGGCCTGTCCCGTGCAACTGTGCGCCCGCTCGATCGGCAGCGGAAATGGTCGCCAGCCAGGCGGCCCGTAGATCCTCCACCGCATCTGGGCTCATTCGCCCGCCTCGGCACTGGACTTGACCAGGAGAGCGAAGCGCACGTCGGTGCAGGGGTAGTCGACGCCGCACTCGCAGAGCCAGCGTCGGACCACGCGGGGCGGATGGGCGAACAGGACGTCGTCGGCGTCCTCGACGTCCTGTTCGGACACGAGGCGATGCCGTTGCTCGGGTAGGGCTGGGGCTGGTGGATCGGTGGGGGATTCGTCGGGTCGATCGGGCATCGAGGGCTCCCGTCGGGTCGTCTCCTAGCTGCTCACGGCTCTTGCCTCGGGGCGGCGTGCGGGCACGCCCCCGGCACGCCCGGTCGAACGGGGGGACCGACCGACCGGGCGCTTCCTGCGAGGTGGGAACGAACCAGCTCCGGGTTGCAGACCAGGGAGCCGGTCGATTCGAACTTTGCCACACTAGTCTGTACAAGTCAACGACAGACTAGTCCGTTCTTGTACTGACTAGTTGGGTGTGATCAAATGGCGGTGCAGACCAGGGAGACGACATGCCCGCCAAGCCCAAATGGGCGCAGCTCGCGGACCATATCCGAGAGCAGATCGCGTCCGGTGAACTCGCCCCAGGTGACAAGCTGCCATCCACCTCCCAGCTTCGTGTTGAGCACGGTGTCTCGGCTGGCGTGGTGCGGCAGGCGATTCTCGTCCTACAAACCCAAGGCCTCGTCGAAGGCGTTCACGGGCTGGGTGTCTTCGTCGCCGAGCACTGAGCAGATACGGTCCCCTTACGTGGCTCGAATTTGGGGAATCTGTTGCCGTCGTCGTGCCGAGAGTGCGATCACGCGGTCGCGCTGCGTGCGCGAATCTCGTACGCTCCCATGTGGTCTCTGCCGGTGTGCTGGTGGAGGCGATGGTCGATCACGGGGAGGTGCGCGTGAGCGCAGCACAGATCATCGCGAGGTTGGCGGCGGCGTCGCAAAAGCTGGACGAGGCGAAGGCCAAGACCGCAGCGGCAGCACAGGACGCGGCCGAGGCGCGGGCGCTCGTCGCCGGTGCGCTGGAGGGCGTGGCCGCCGGCCCGTTGGTCGGCATGATCGATTCGTATCGTCAGGCGCTGGCGCAGGCGTCTCAGGGTGGCGACCCGGCCAAGCAGCACGTGCAGGAGACGATCGCCAAGGTTCGAGCGCTGGGAAACTGACCACGGGTGGTGGCAGCGCAACCCGCCAGCCACCCGCGGCAGCAAGCGTCACCTTGCGACCTGCGATCCCAAGCCACGTGACAGCCGCTACGCCCACCGCCAGCGGTTTGTCTTCTGCGTTCCGAGATCGAAGTGCGGCCGAGGCGCCGAGCCCGACGCGCAGGGAGCGAGTGAGCCCTGAGGCCATCGCTCTTGGCGGTTCTTTTGCTTCGACGGCCTGGGCGACGTTCGTCGAGTTTCTGCCGCTCGTACCCAAGGCCATCGGCGGCGTTCTGATAGCAGGTGTGGCGACGGCGGGGGCCTACAAGGCATGGCAGGCTAAGCGTCGACAACAGGGGAGTGGCGATGAACATCGATGACCGCACGGAACAACGCGTTCGAGACACCCTTCACTGGGTGGTAAAACGTGACCTGAACAGGTTTGATGCGGCACTCAAGTCGTTCCCCGATGAGGATGCGCAGAAGGCGGCTCTTGCGCTGGTGGTCGCAGTCTCAGGCTTCGTGCTTATCGATCTGCACGGTGCGAGGCCCACACCCCAACAGGTCGATGTGCTGGCTGAGGAGATCGGCCGGATGGAGGCGTGGGCACCCGTCAGCGCGGATGAAGTAGCTACGTTCATGAACGCTGTCCTCGCGGGTCGGTCGTTGACCGAGCGGCTCACGCCCGACGACGTTGTAGTCTTGGCTTTCGTCGTTGCGGGGAGCCTGCTTGCGGCACGACCACTGCCTGAGGGCCAGTGGTGGTTCAACTACCTGGACAAGGTGGAGGCGGCCATTGAGGCAGCGGGGTGACCGGCGTGCCTGAGCCGGTCGGCCGGAACGGTGGCGAGCTGGATGGCTTCCGCATCGGCTATCTGCCGCCCGCCGTCGGCGACCTGGTTTCGGACTTCGCCTCCGAGTGGGAGGGCGTCAGTCTCGCCACCCGCGTCTGGGAGCGCCAAGTCGAGGACGGCCACCGAGTCGATCTGCGGGTACATGTGCTCCGGGGCGACCGGCTGGGCACCCTTGTCGACCTACGCGACTTCCTGGCCGAGTATCACGAGCGCGATAACGCTGACTCGGCACTCACGACTTTCAGCACGGCGAGTATCCCGGCCTCCTCGGTGCAGCCGAGGCGCTCTGGCTGGCCGCGCCTGGTGTGGCCATCAACGTGCTGGTCGATCCGGAGCGGTTCACCGCGGATGACTTGCGGGCCATCACGCAGGAAATTGCGGCAGCTGCCACAGATCCGCCAGACCGCCGGACTTAGGCGATCCGCTCGTCCGTTCGGGTCCGCAACTGCTCGACAGGGACGAGCGCGAAAGCACGAAGGCACGCTCACGCACGAGAACTAAAACAAGCACCGAAGCCCGGTGGAGGCGTCCTGTGTAATCCGCCCAGCCGCAGCTGGTCAGGTTTGCTGCTGTCGGAAATCTGTCACCGCGCGTGGTGCGGGCGGTGCAAGCCGGTGAACTTCCCTATTCTGACGTGTTCACCGCAGGCTAGCTACGTGGAGTGTCGTGGATCCTCGACAGGTACGACGTCTGGCAGAGCAATCCGCCAACTTCGGGTTCCTCAAGGAACACCCGCTACTGGTCTGGTACGGCGCGGGCGCTGAGCTGCTCGTCTATGTCGACGCGCAGGCTGCGATGTTCAAGATCCGTGCCTTCGGCGACGAAATGGCCAAGGATCTGGTTAGGCGCACCGGCGCGAAGCCGCAGAAGAACGACTTCTACCACCGGGTTCAGGCTCTGTATGGCGACGGCACGCTCGTGGCCGAGACTTACCACGCGTTCGACCGTCTCCGGGATCAGGGCAACAAGGCCGTACACGATCACCTGGGTGAGGTGCGCGCGGCGCTGGACATGCTGCGGACCTGCTTCGAGCTGGGGGTCTGGTTCCACCGGGCGCTGACCGGCGACCGCACTCCGCTCGGCTTCGTGCCACCGTCCCCGCCGCCGCAGCAAGTGTCGCAGAGCATCGCCGAGGGGCTCCAGGCCGAGATTCAGCGCTACAAGGACGAACTGGCGCAGACCAAGCTCTTGTTGGAGGGCAAGGCGTCGCTGGCGCAGGCCCAGGCGGATGCGATGGTCGCCGCAGATCGCGCCGTTCGCGATGCCGACGCTCGCCGCGATCAGGCCGCTGCCTTGGTAGCGAGTCTCACGTCGGCGGCCGAGGCTGAGCAGGCGGCGCAGGACAGCAAGGCTACTGCCAAGGTCTCGGCCGCTCGGCGCGAGGACTTCATCGCCCGCGCCCGTCGTGCCTCCCACGAACCGCTGAACGAGATCCAGACTCGAGTCGAGATCGACAAGCAGTTGGGCGCGGCCGGCTGGATCGTCCAGGACGAGAGTCAGATCAATCTCTGGGCCGGCACTGGCATCGCCGTGCGGGAAGTGACCCTGGCGACTGGCCGGGCCGACTACCTGCTCTACGTCAACCAGCGGCTGGTCGGCGTGATCGAGGCCAAGCGGGAGGGCACCGCGCCGCGTGGTGTCGAGGCGCAGCTCGACCGCTACCTCAAAGGGCTCACCGCGGAGCAGAAGCTCGCCGCATGGCGCCGGGACGATCCGCTGCCCTTCGGCTACGTCGCCACGGGCACCGAGACCGCCTTCGTCAACCGGCTTGACCCGTTCCCGCGTACCCGTGAGGTCTTTGCCTTCCACCGGCCCGAGACGTTCGCGCGGTGGATGCGGGAGGCCGACGACGACCGGTCGGCACCGACGTTGCGGGCTCGGCTGCGGCGGATGCCGGCGCTGGACCGGCTCGGTCTGAGGCCCGCCCAGGTGGACGCGGTCGACGGGCTGGAACGATCCCTCGCCGAGGACCATCCGCGGTCCCTGATCCAGATGGCCACCGGTGCCGGCAAGACGTTCACCGCGGTCACCAGTAGCTACCGGCTGCTGAAGCACGCCCGCGCCGCGCGGATCCTGTTTCTGGTCGATCGCAACAACCTCGGCAAGCAGACCCTGCGGGAGTACGCGGGCTACCAGACCCCGGACGACGGGCGGAAGTTCACCGAGTTGTACAACGTCGACCGGCTCTCCGGTGCCGGGATGCTCGACTCGTCGAACGTGGTCATCTCCACCATTCAGCGGCTCTACGGCGCGTTGCGCGGCGACGAGTTGCCGGACGTGGATCTCGATGACCGGGCCTACGACGACTACGAGTTGGATGAGCCGGCCGAGGTCGTCTACAACCGACAGCTCCCGCCGGAAGCGTTCGACCTGATCGTTGTCGACGAGTGCCACCGTTCGATCTACGGCAAGTGGCGGGGGGTCATCGAGTACTTCGACGCGTTCGTGGTCGGGCTGACCGCCACGCCGGTCAAGCAGACGCTGGGCTTTTTCCAGCAGAACCTGGTCTCCGAGTACACCTACGAGCAGGCGGTCGCCGACGGCGTCAACGTCAGCTTCGATGTGTACCGGATCAAGACGGAGATCACCGAGAACGGCGCAGACATCGAGGCCGGCACCGTCGTGCCGCTGCGCGACCGTCGTACCCGGGCCGAGCGTTACCAGGAGTTGGAGGACGATTTCACGTACGGCGGCAGTCAGGTCGGCCGGTCGGTGATCTCAAAGGGGCAGCTGAGGCTGGTGCTGGAGACGTTCCGGGAGCGGCTATTCACCGAGATCTTCCCCAGTCGGTCGACCGTGCCCAAGACGCTGATCTTCGCGAGGGACGACAACCACGCCGAGGAGATCGTGCAGATGGTCCGGCTCGTCTTCGGGCGGGGCAACGACTTCGCCGCGAAGATCACCTACGCATCCCGCAAGGTCGGCGACAACCCGGACACTCTCATCCAGGCATTCCGCAACAGCCCGGAGCTGCGCATCGCGGTGACCGTCGACATGATCGCCACCGGCACCGACGTCCGGCCTCTGGAGTGTGTGTTCTTCCTCCGGCCGGTTCGCAGCGCTACTTACTTCGAGCAGATGAAGGGTCGCGGTGCCCGCACCATCGACGCGGCGGAGTTCCAGGCCGTCACGCCCGACGCCGAGGTCAAGGACCGGTTCGTCATTGTGGATGCGGTGGGCGTCACCGAAGCGGACCTGGACGAGGCGGTGCCCCTGCAACGGCACACCGAACGGCAGATCTCGCTGCGCGACCTGCTAAAGAAGGCCGGCACGCTGACCGCCGACGCGGACGAGGTAGCTACGCTCGCCGCCCGGCTGGCCCGGTTGGAGCAGCAGCTGACCGACGACGAGCGCGCCGAACTGGCCGACCTCGCCGACCAGCCGCTGACCGGCATCGTGCGGGGCCTGGTCGACGCGGTCGCCCCCGAACAGCTCAATCCAGCCAAGGAAGCTGGCCCGGACGCCGTACGCGACCTGCTGGCCGGCGCGCTGCGCCCACTCGCCGCTAACCCGGCGCTGCGCGAGCGCATCCTGGAGATCCGGCGGGCGCATGACATCACCATTGACGAGGTGAACGCCGACAAGCTGATCTCGGCGGCCGGCGTGCCAGCCGAGGAACGCGCCCAGGTGACCGTGAAGAGCTGGCACGACTATCTGGAGGAGCACCGCGACGAGATCACGGCGTTGCAGGTCTTCTTCGAGGGGAGGGGGCGAGTCGGGTACGACCAACTCAAGGAGTTGGCGGCGCGGATTGCCCGTCCGCCGCAGGCTTGGACGCCCGAGTCGCTGTGGAAGTCGTACGTGCTGCTTGGCCGGACTGCGGAGGCACCAGGCAGCAGGGGAGTGACCGATCTTGTCAGCCTCATCCGGTATGAGTTGGGGCTCGACCAGGAACTGCGCCCGTACCGCAGTCTCGTCGAGGAGCGCTTCCGTGGGTGGCTGCTCCGGCAGGAACAGGCGGGCGCTACGTTCACTGCCGATCAGGCGTGGTGGTTGGAAAGGATCAAGGACGTGATAGCGGTCAGCGTGGAGATCACCCCGGACGACCTGGAGGGCGCGCCGTTCAGCGAGCGGGGCGGGATCGACGGGTACGCGGGCGCGTTCGGCAAGCGCGCCGAGCCGCTGCTCAACGAGCTGAACCAGGAGCTGTCCGCGTGACCCTTAATCTGACAGTAGACGAGATTATAAAAAAGGCAGAGCTGGGACGTAGTGCGGGACTTATCGCAAGACATGAGTCCTGGTCGCGTGTCCGCCTTGCGGAGATCGCGCGAGTCGAAAATGGTGCAGCTTTTTCTTCGGCCCATTTCAATAAGGTGGGCGACGGTTTGCCTTTGATTCGCATCCGTGACGTCGGCGGGGACACGCCCACGACATACTACTCGGGAGATTTTGAACCCGATTCCATTGTCCATCCCGGCGATCTGTTAATAGGAATGGATGGCGATTTCCGGGCTGCTCGATGGCGTAACGGTATTGGTCTCCTGAACCAACGAGTGTGCAGAGTTGTCGTCACGAATGAGGGTAGCTATGACCCCAATTTCTTGGCGTTTGTTCTTCAGGGCTATCTCGATAGCATCTGGCTGGAGACTTCCTCGGTGACGGTCAAGCACCTTTCGTCACGCACTGTGGAGGATATCCCGCTACCCCTCCCTCCGCGGGCGGAGCAGCGCCGAATCGTGGCTGCCCTTGAAGACCACCTTTCGCGATTAGGTGTGGCAACTCAAGAGTTGGTGAGCGGCAAGGCTAGGATCGTGAAGCTTCGGCGGGCGCTTGAGGAAAAGGCAATCGCGGGGGCGCTGCTTCCTAAAGCGGCGTCGTCCGGAACCACCAAGGTTGACCTGGCGGAAATACTCGATCGGCGCGCGGATCTTGTTGGTAAGCAACGGCGACGGCCGATTGAGCCTGCCTGGCAATTATCGAACCTTCCTAATCATTGGGCCTTGGCCTCGGTCGATCAAATTACTTGGAATATTGAGTATGGCACTTCGGCAAAAGCTGGCCCTAAGGTAGATGACTCTGATGTCGCCGTGCTTAGGATGGGCAATATTCAGGGGGGTGAGATTTCGACTCGCTCGCTCAAGTATTTGCCAGCCTCGCATCCGGATATCGAATCGCTGCTGCTTGATGAGATGGATGTGCTTTTTAATCGGACCAACAGTGCGGAGCTGGTTGGAAAGTCGGCTGCCTTCAGGGGTGAGTTGAAAGCGGCGACTTTCGCCTCCTATCTGATCCGGTGTCGCCTTCTTGATGGCGTCGAGCCGAATTGGGTAGCCCTCGTGATCAATAGTTCCGTCGGCAGATTGTACGTGCGGTCAGTCATGAGTCAGCAGGTTGGTCAGGCTAATGTAAACGGAACGAAACTTGCTGCAATGCCCATACCGCTTCCGCCTCTTGACGAGCAGCGGCAGATCCTTGCCCTTCTAGCGGAATGCCTGGCAATGCTTAAAAAAATGAGTGACGCAGCGGGTATTGCTGAGCGTAAGGCGGCTCGACTCAAGGAGTCGTTACTTGCGGAGGCCTTTGCTGGGCGTCTGGTGCCGCAGGATCCCCACGACGAGCCGGCCTCGGAGTTGTTAGCACGCATCCGGGCAGAACGGGCAGCCGCACCGCCCAAGCAGACGACCCGCTCTCGGCGTACCAAAAAGAAGCTGGCGGCTCCGCCGACCAGGGTGACCGGTGACGACTATCAGCAGGAGGCACTGCCGCTGTGAGCACTGTGGATTCGCGCCGGCTGGTGCAGAAGCTCTGGAACTACTGCGACGTACTGCGTGACGACGGTGTATCGACCATCGACTACGTGGAGCAGTTGACGTTCCTGTTGTTCCTCAAGATGGCCGACGAGCGAGCCAACCGCCCGATCCGTCCCGAGCAGATCGTGCCCGAAGGGCTGAGCTGGCAGACGCTGCTCGATGCCGAGGGCGACGCCCTGGAGGTACAGTACCGGCACATCCTCACCGGCCTGGCCCGCGAGGGCGGCACGCTGGGCACCATCTTCCGTAAGGCGCAGAACAAGATCCAGGACCCGGCGAAGCTCAAGCGGTTGATCGTCGACCTGATCGACAAGGAAAAGTGGTCGCAGGCGGGCGTCGACGTCAAGGGTGACGCCTACGAGGAGTTACTGGCCAAGGGCGCCGAGGACGCCAAGTCGGGTGCGGGGCAGTACTTCACCCCGCGTGCGCTGACCGCCGCCATGGTCGACTGCATGCGGCCCACCCCCGACGACACGATCACCGATCCGGCCTGCGGCACCGGCGGCTTCCTGCTTGCCGCGTTCGACTACATCCAGCGCCACCATGGCAGTGACCTCACGCCGGACCAGCGGCGGCGGCTCGCCAACGGCGCGATCACCGGCACCGAACTGGTCGACGGCACCGCCCGACTAGCCGCGATGAACATGCTGCTGCACGGCATCGGTACCCCGAGCGGTGAATCCCTGATCGCGATCAAAGATGCGCTGGCCAAGGAACCGGACCGGCGCTACAGCCTGGTCCTCGCGAACCCGCCGTTCGGCCGCAGCTCATCAATCCGGATGATCGGCGAGGACGGCCGCTCCACCCGCGAGGAGCGGGAAATCGAGCGGAACGACTTCTGGGCCACCACCGCCAACAAGCAGCTCAACTTCGTCCAGCACATCGCCTCGTTGCTGGAGATCGACGGCCGGGCCGCGGTCGTTCTGCCGGACAACGTGCTCTTCGAGGGTGGCGCGGGCGAGACCATTCGCCGCCGGCTGCTCAAGCAGTACGACCTGCACACCATGCTTCGTCTGCCCACAGGCATCTTCTACGCTGGCGGGGTCAAGGCCAACGTGCTGTTCTTCGAACGCAAGCGGGCTCGTGAAGAGCCGTGGACCCAGAAGCTTTGGGTGTACGACTTCCGCACCAACCAGCACTTCACACTCAAGCAGAATCCGCTGCGCCGCGAGCACCTCCAAGACTTCGTCGACTGCTACCTGCCCGACAAGGATCGCGCCGAGCGGGTCGAGACCGAGCGGTTCAGGGCCTTCTCGTACGAAGAGCTAATTGCCCGAGACAAGGTGAACCTCGACATCACCTGGCTCAAGGACGCCTCTCTCGAAGACGCGGACGCAATGTTTCCGCCCGAGGTGATCGCCCAGGAGATCGTCGAAGACCTGGAGGCGGCGCTGCGCGAATTCGCCGCCATCGCGGACGCCCTGTCAACGCGTGCCGCCCAACCCCAGGACAGCTGATAAGGCCGGAGTGCTCGCAGGGATCTCCTGCGGGCACTCCGGCGGCGGTCAGCGGGTGATGCGGACCTCGTCCTCGAAGCGCGGGTAGTCGCACCCGTTCTCGCCGCACAGCTCGAAGCCTCCGGTGGCCAGCGCCACGCCTCGGTTAAAGGCGAAGCCGCCGCCCTCGGCGTAGACCCGACCGGTGACGGCCTGCGGCGCGCCGGTGCAGCTGATCGGTGCCCAGCCCGATCCGTACGCCACCCGGTTGCCCGATCGTTGGCGCAGGATCAGCTCCGCGCCGCCGGACAGGCTGGGGTCGCAGGTCACGGTGAGGGTGAGGTCCACGGCGACGCCTCGCGCGACGAGGGTCGCGGAGGTGACCTCGACGGTGCTCGCGGCGCTGGCCGGCGTGGGGATAAGAAGGGCGAACAGGGACAGCCCGAGCAGTGTGGTGGTGGTGACGATGCGGCGCACGAGGGCCCTCCTTGGCGGAGTGAGTGCTTGGCTGCGGTCACCATAGACCTCAACGGCAGTGGCCGAGATCAATCATTCGGGGGGTTTTCCTGAGGTGCGCGTTCCACGATGACGACGGGGATCTCGCGGTCGGTGCCCTTCTGGTAGCGGGCGTACGTCGGGAAGACCTTCGTCATCACCGGCCACAGCCGGACGCGTTCCTCGGCGGTGGCCGTCCGGGCCCGACCGGTGAACCGCTCGCCGCCGACCTGGATCTCCACGGTCGGGTCGGCGCTCAGGTTGAGATACCAGGCGGGGTGCCGGTGCGCGCCTCCGTTGGACGCCACCAGCAGGTGGTCGTCGCCGTCACGGCCATACATTAGGGCCGTGCGGCGCAGTGTGCCCGACCGGCGTCCGCGGGTGGTGAGGAGCAGCGAGGGTACGCCATGGAAGGTCCCGCCGTCGGCGCCGTCGGTCTCCACGTACCGCCGGATGTGCGTCGCGACCCAGCCGACCGGGCTGTCCTCGATCGTCTCGTGCTGCTTCTGCCCTGTCACGTCATCGCCTCCGTCGTCGAGTCGGCCGGGTGCCGGATGTCCGCCGAGCGGTATACCTGTGAGGTATCAATATGACTCACAGGTATACGTCGCTCAGGGGACAGTGGCCCGGACCGCGGCGCGGCGCAGCCCTCAACGCCACCAACGGAGACGCCACAAACCTAGAGCGTCAGGCGCGCGAGCGCGGTAGGCAGCACTTCTTGTACTTGATGCCGGACCCACACCAGCAGGTGTCGTTGCGGCCGGGTGGCCAGGCGGTCACGCCGGCCTCGTCGAGGCTGTCGGCGTACTCGTCGAGGGTTTCCTCGTCGGTGGGGTCGCTGCCCGCGTCCCGCGCGAAGGCCGCCAGACCGTCGACCGTGCCGGCGACCACGCCCAGGTCGGCGCCGCCCAGCCCGGACGCGTCGACGAGGGCCCGTTCGATCTGGGCGCGGTGCTCGTCCCAGGTCGACGGGTAGCTGTCGACAAGTGCTGGCCAGCGCACCAACAGCGCGTCGAACTCCGCCATCGGCCAGAACAGCAGCGTCGCCGGGCCGTCATCGAGCCCGTTGAGGGCGTGGCTGGCCGCGTCGCGCAACCGGTCGGCGAGGTTGTCGTACTCGTCGTGGGGTAGACCCTGCTCTTCGCGCAGGTCGTGCCGCTGCCGGGCCAGGCCGTAGATCATGGCGGCGGCCTCGTCCTGGGCGTCCTCGGATTCGTGCTGTTGGGTCCGGGTCCGTTCCAGGATCGCGTCCAGTGCCCCGGTGAGCCATTCCAGCGCCAGCTCGGCGTGGCCGGACTCGGCCAGCTCGTCGGTCAGGTACGTGGCCGCGGGGTCGGTCTCCAACAGCGGACGCAGTGCGGTCAGCTCGGTCATGCCCTCGTCGCTACGCCCGAGGCGCAGCAGCAGGCCGCCGCGCATCGCTCGGGCGTACGCGTTGTCGTCCGGCTGCTCGGCGACGGCGCGGGTGGCCAGCGCGAGGGCGTCGTCCAGGTCGCCGGCCTGCTCCAGGATGTCCGCGGCGACCAGCAGGGCGTACCCGATGTCGTCGGGGTTCTCGACCCGCCCCTCGTCGACCGCGCCAACCAGTTCGGCGACGAGCGCGGCCGGGTCTGGGCTATCGGGGCCCAGCGCGCCGATCTCTTCGATGCGGTCGGCGGTCAGCAAATCGGACATGGGCGCATCCTGAGGAACGACGGACAGGGAGCGGCCAGCGTACTCCTGGAAAGGCAGCAGCCCGGGCGGCGAACCGCCCGGGCTGCGCCACGTTCCGTCAGCGGGTCGCCGGCATGGTGGCGAACTCGCCGGCTAGCTCGGACTCGACGATCGTCGCGGCGGACGGCCGGCGACCGGCCGACGCCCGCCGGGCGGACGGGACGGCGAGGGCCGCGATCGCGGCGGCGAGGGCGATCGCCGTGAGGACGAGAAACCCCGTCGTGAAGCCGGCCTCCCGGGGCAGGCCGTTGGCCTGCGGGTGGGCGGTGATCACGCCGCTGACCACGGCCGCGCCGATCGCGCCGCCGATGGTGCGGATGTTGGCGTTCATGCCGGTCGCCACACCGGTCTGGCTGGCCGGCACGCTGGCGACGATCAGGTTGGCCATCGAGGCGAACGCCAGGCCGATGCCGAGACCGACCAGGCCACCGGCGACGCAGACCTCCCAGCGGGTGTCGTGCGCGGCGGCGAGCATCGCGGACGCGGCCACGTTGAACGCGGCGCCGGTGGCGAGCTGCGCCTTGGCGCTGAACACAGCCTGGAGCCGGCCGGCGACGAGGCCGCCGACGAACATCGCGACGAGCATCGGCAGCATGAGCAGACCGGCCTGGCTGATGCTCGCCCCGAAGCCGTAACCGGCGGCGGTCGGGGTCTGCACGAACTGGGGCAGGAACGCGTACACGGAGAACATCGACGCGCCGTAGAGCAGGGCGACCAGGTTGGTGGTCCAGACGCCGGGCAGGCGCATCATCCGCATGTCGATCAGCGGGTTGCTGGACCGCAGTTCGGAGACCAGCCAGCCGACCAGCAGCACCACGGCGAGCGCCAGCAGGCCGAGCACCCGGGTGGAGGTCCAACCCCAGGCCGCGCCCTGGCTGATCGGCAGCAGCAGCGCGACCAGCCAGCCGGAGAGCAGCAGGGTGGCGCGCCAGTCGATGCGCCCGGGGGTGCGGACCGGCGACTCGGGGATGAACAGGTGGGCGGCCACGGCGGTCAGCCCGACCACGACCATCGGGATCCAGAACAGCCAGCGGTAGTCCAGCGTGCTGACGATCGGGCCGGCCAGCACGATGCCCAGCCCGCCGCCGACCGCGACGATCGCCGAGATGGCGGCCACGGCGGTGGAGACCCGCGCGGCCGGGAACTCGTCGCGGATGATGCCGAACGACAGCGGGAAGACCGCGCCGCCGATGCCCTGCACGACCCGGGCGAGGATGAGGACGCCGATATTCGGCGCGATGGCGGCGAGCAGGCAGCCGAGGGCGAGCGCGGCGAGCGAGACGACAAGCATCCGCTCCTTGCCCACCATGTCGCCGACACGGCCGAGGATCGGCGTGAAGATCGACGCGCTGAGCAGGTAGGCGGTCAGGACCCAGGTCACGGTGTTCTGCGAGGTGTGCAGGTCCTGCTGGATGGTCGGCAGCACCGGGGTGATCAGCGACTGGAGCATCGCGAAGAACCCGGCACCGGCCGCGAGCACGGTGAAGGTGAGCCGACGCGAGCCGCGTCGGGAGGTCACTGCCACGAGAGGAAACTCCCTGATTACGTACGGGAAGAGGTTTGTCGCCCGTCGTCGGCGACGGGTTGTCTGTCGGGTCCGGGCGATCGGGGTGGCCAGGCGGCGATCGGGCGGGTACCGAGGTAAGCTAACCGGAGGCAGGCCTCCGGGGATTCCGGAGGGGTGCCTCCACTAAGCTAGCGGAGGGTTCCCTCCGGATGCAACCAGGGTGAGGTGACGCACGTCATGGCCAGCGCAGGGCAGGCGCCCGAGGTCTTCGCCCAGCGGCCCAAGCGGGCCGACGCGCGGCGTAACTACGACGCCCTGATCACGGCGGCGCGCGAGGCGTTCGCCGAGAACGGGGCAGCCGCCTCGCTGGAGGACGTGGCCCGGCGGGCCGGGGTGGGCATCGGCACGCTCTACCGCAACTTCCCGAGCCGCCGGCACCTGTTCGAGGCCGTCTACGTCGAGGAGGTCCGGGAGCTGTGCCACTCCGCCGAGGGTCTGGCCGAGCTGCCGCCCTGGGACGCCCTCGTCGCCTGGCTGCACCGCTTCGTCGCGTACGTCGCCACCAAGCGGGCGCTCGCCGAGCAGTTGCTGCACGACTCGGAGATCTTCGCCAGCTGCCGGACGGAGATCTTTGCCGCCGGTGAGCCGCTGATGCGTCGCGCCCAGGCCGCCGGTGTGGTCCGGAACGACATCGGCTTCGACGACGTGGTGCGCCTGATCAGTGGCCTCACCATGGCCCAGTTCCCGTCACCCGAGCAGCGCGACCGGGTGCTGGGCGTGGCCCTGGACGGCCTGCGCCCGCCGGCCACCCCGCACTGACGCCCCAGCGGCGACCGCGCTGGCGACCCGTCCGCGACCGCGCTGACACTGACACCCCAGCCGCGACCGCGCTGGCGGCTGTCCGCGCGGCGCCCTCAGCGGTCGACCAGGAGCAGCCACTCGTCGTCGAGGCGTTCCACCGTCGTCTCCGCCGGCCAGCGATGACCGGGGTCGACCACCGCCCGGGCCTGCTCGACCTGCGGCGGCCGGCTGAACTGGGTGTCGCGGAAGCTGGCCATGCTGTGGAACCGGGCCCGGCCGAAGTTCGCGGCGTCGGTGAAGCGGGCACCGTCGAAGAGCGCCTCCGCGCCGAACACCGTCCAGCGGAACAGTGCCATCTGGGTGAAACGGGTGGAGTGGAAGCTGGCCGACCGGTCGAACTCGGTGTGCTCCATCGACAGGGCGCCGTCGAAGACGGCCTCCCGGAACGAGACGGCGTCCTCGAAGCGGGTCGCGTCGAAGCTGGTCGGCTGGCCGAAGGTCGTCCGGCGAAATGAGGTCAGGCCGGCGAAGCTGGACCGCCGGCAGGACAACCCGTCGCTGAAGACGGCACCGTCGAAGCTGGCCAGACCGCCGACGCGAACACCGTCGAGGACGACCTCGCCGTCGCCCGCGAGGCCCTCGAAGACCACGTCGCCGAAGGTCGCCGCGCCGAGCATCAGACGCCCGCGCGCCGTCGCGCCCGCGAAGGTGGTCGTGCCGGTGAACACCGCCTCGGTGAAGGTCGCGTCGACGAGCGTGCAGCCGGCGGCGTCGAAGTCGATCAACGTGGCGCCGGCCAGGTCGAGGGTCAGCTCCGGCCAGTGGACCGCGTCGTCCGCGCGCAGGTGCCGGGTGAGCACGCGCTGCGCGCTGCGCCGGACCTCCGTCTCGCGCGGCTCGCCGGTGGGCGCCGGCATCCGCAGGTACGCGCAGAGCACCGCCGCGATCGTCGGGCGCTGCCCCGGGTTGTCCTGACCGAGGCGCTCCAGCGCGTGCAGGCCGCCGAGGCGTACCGCCGCGCTGTCGTTGCCGAGCAGCTCGACCGCCCGGGTGTAGAGCTCGGTCAGTCGGCGCTCGGCCGCGTCGTGCTCCACGGCGCCGGACTGCCGATCCTGGTGGCGCTGGGCGGCCTCGGCCACCGCCTCGGCGTGCGCCTGCACCCGGTCGCGGTGCGCCTGGTCACGCGCGGCGACCGCCTCCTGGTGGCGCTGGGCGCGTTCGGCGATCCACTGACGGCGCGCGGCCAGCAGCAGCGCGAGCCCGCCCCCGGTGCCGGCGACGACGGTCAGGCCGGTGCGGATCGCGTCGATGCGCAGCGTGGCGCGGGTGTCCGGTTGGCTGGCCCGGTCGGCCTCGGTGAGCAGCAGATCCAGCACCAGCCAACCGAGGGCGACGGCGGCCAGTAGACCGATGAGGACCAGCCACCACGGCATGACCCGCAGCTCGCGTTCGGTGGGTTCGTCGACAGCCACGGCGACAGCATGCCAGTCACCGCCGGGCGTCCGATCTGGAGCGTGGCGGTTTGCCGGTTTGCGCCCCGGCCGGAACAACGGGTTACCGGCCCGTAACAAGTCATTGACGTTTCTGAATTGTTGCGGGCATGATCGTCGCACGGTCGACCGGACACCCCCACCCACCTGCCCGGTTCGCCGGGTGCCTCCCCCCGGAGGTGCAGCCGTGCTGCTCCGAAAGACCGCCCTCGTCCTGGCCCTCGCCACCGCGGCCCTGCTCGCGTCCGCCGCCACGGCGACCGCCGCCCCCACCGATCCCACCCCGGCCACCCCGGCCACCGCGGCCGTCGTCGCCGCCGCGGCCAACCCCGTCATCGTGGTCGGTGGGCTCAGCGGCGTCGCCGTCGCGTACGAGCCGATCGCCGCCCGGCTGCGCGCCGACGGCTACCGCACCTTCATCTACCAGTTGCCCGGTCTGGGGCTCGGTGACATCCCCACCTCGGCCCGCGCGTTCGCCAGCTACGTCGCGCAGGTGCGCGCCAGCACCGGCGCCGCGACGGTGGACCTCGTCGCCCACTCCGAAGGGGGCCTGGTCAGCAGGTACTACCTCAAGCGGCTCGGTGGCACCGCCAGCATCGGCCGGTACGTCAGCCTGGGCACACCGCAGTACGGCACGTACGTCGCCAACATCGTGGCGTTCCTGGGCCTGGGCAGCTGCGCCGGCGTCGTGGCCTGCCAGCAGATGACCATCGGCTCGGCGTTCCTCGCCGACCTCAACGCCGGCGACGACACCCCGGGCGCGGTGCGCTACACCACCATCCGCACCCTGCAGGACGAGTTGGTCCGGCCCACCGGGAACGCCGCCGTCAACGACGGCGCGACGAACGTGCTGGTCCAGGCGTACTGCCCGCTGCGGGTGGTGGGGCACCTCGGCCTGGTGCTCGACGGCACGGCGTACACCATCGTGCGCGGCGCCCTGGTCGACGGCCCGGTGCGACCCAACTGCCTCGCGCTCTGACCCGGACCGGTGCGGCGGTCCTGCGGGGGCCCGCCGCACCGGACCGGCGACGGATGGCCGGTGAACCCGTGCCGACCCGGGGGTGAGTGTCGGGTGCGCGACGATCCCGCGGAACGGTCTGGCAGACATCAGACGTCCTCGATAACCTGCTCCGGCTGTCCATTCCCGACAGTGGACGCCATCCTTCGTCAAGGAGCAGCGCGCATGACCGAGCCGCCCACCGTGCCGCCGGAGAGCACCCCGCCGACCGTGCCGCAGCTCGACATCCGGGCCGCCCAACCGCCGGCGGCGGACGCCCCGCCGGCCACGGGCGGGTTCGCCGACCGCCCACCGGGCTACCCCAGCGCGCTGGTCTGGCTGCGCGCCGGGATCCTGCGGGACTGGCGCGGTGTGCTCGGCGCGTTCGTCGCCACCTGGTTCTACCTGCCGGTCGCGTTGCTCCTGGCGTTCTGGGGCGGTCTCACCTTCGCCGTCGCCGGGCTGTTCGCCGTCGGGTCCGGCGCCGACGACCAGGTACCGCAGGTGCTGCGCGACGCCCCGCTGATCGGCTCCCTGATCGAGGCGTTCCTGACCCGCTCCGGCGGGGTGCTCGGTGGCGTGGCCGGCTTCGTCATCGGCTTCCTGGTCGGCTTCCTCGCCGTGCTGGCGCTGCCCTGGCTGGGCGTCGCCGACGAGCCCTTCGCGCTGATCACCGGCCTGATCGGCACGGTCATCGCGGCGGCGCTGATCGGAGTGCTCTACACGCTCTACCGGGTGCTGCTCGAACCGCGCCTGCTGGTCGTGTCCGGCGCCCGCCAACCCAGCCGTCGCGAGTACGCGCGGCTGCGCCCCGTGCTCGACGACTGCGCCCGACGACTCGGCCTGCCCAGCGTGCCCCGGCTGCTGATGGAGGACGACCCGGTCCTGAGCAACGCCCGGACGTACGCCCGGCACGTGGTGGTCACCACCGCCGTGCTGGCCGAACCGGACGACGAGGTGGCCGCGCTGCTCAGTCACGAGCTGGTGCACTGGCGTACCGGGGACGAGATCACCAGCGCCTTCGTCCGCGGTGTCGGCCTGCCGCTGACCCTCGCGCACGCCCTGCCGACCTGGCTGATGCGGACGTTCCCGCACCCGGCCACCAACTTCGTGGTCTTCGTGTTCTTCTGGCCGGTGCTGCTCACCATGCGGTATGTGGTGCTGCCGCTGCACGCCCGCGACGTGCGGGCCGCCGAGTACCGGGCCGACCTCGGCGCCGTGCTCACCGGGCACGTCGACGGGCTGCGGCGCATCCTGGAACGGCGACTGTCCTTCGAGACCGGCCGCAGCGGCTGGGACGAGGCGGTCTGCGCCACCCACCCGCCACACGAGCTCCGGCTGGACGCGCTGGAGCGGGCGTCGGTCGCCGGTGCGCCCGCCGGGGCGGCCGAGCCCGTCACCGTCGAGCGGCTGTTCAACCACTCCGGCGCGGTCGGCACCCGCCGCACCTGGCTGCTGGTCGGCGCCCTGGCGCTGGCCGCCTGCCTGGGCACCGGCGGGCTCGGCGTGGTGCAGTGGGCGTTCTTCCGTCCGCAGGCGGCTGTCGACGGATACTTCGCCGCGCTCGCCGACCGGGACAGCGACGCCGCGCTCGGCTACCTCACCGCGCAGGGCAGCGACACCGACACCAAGCTGCTCGCCCAACTCCTGCGCGGCAAGGGCTACCAACCACCGACCGACGTCGAGATCAGCTCGTTGGAGCGCGACGGTGACAGCGCCACCGCCACGGTGGCGTACCGGCTGGCCGACGCGCGGGCGACCGCCACCCTCAGCCTGGTGCGCGAGGACGAGACCACCGCCGGGCTGTTCCACGGCTGGCGGTTGAGCGGCGGGCCGACTCCGCTCAACGCGGCGGTCGCCGACCCCGGGGTACGACTCAACGGGGTGGAGCTGCCGGTCGCCACCGAGGGTCCGCCGCTGGTGCTGTTGCCCGGCGTCTACACCGCGACCGGCCCGTCCAGCGCGCTCAGCGAGACGCCGACCACGACCGTGGCGGTCGGCCCGGGGGAGAGCGCCGCCGTCCTGCAACTGGCGCCGACGCTCAAGCCGGCCGCGATCGAGGCCGTCGAGGCCCGGGTACGCGCCTGGTTGGACGAGTGTGCCAAGCAGACCGTCGCGGCCCCGCCGGGCTGCCCCTTCCGTTACTACAACAGCAGCTCCACACAGAAGGTCACCTGGAAGATCCTGGAGTACCCGAAGCTCGCCGTGGAACTGACCGGCCCGGCCACCGCCCAGGTCTCCACCCCGTACGAGACGCAGGGCAGGGTGCAGGTCAGGGGCACCACCACCTACTTCGGCACCAGCTCACCGTTCGAGGATGAGGACGCGTTCACCGTCGCGGGCGTCGCCACCGCCGACGGCGACAGCGTCGCCTTCCGACCCGCCGCCAACTGACCCGACCCGCCGCCAACTGACCGGGAGAGAGATCGTGACCGACCGTGAGGCCGCAGCCCGGCTGCCCGTGCGGCTGACCATCAACCCCCGCCAGCGGCAGCCTCCGTCGGTCGACCTGCTGACCTGGATCCACCGCCGCCCGGAGTACCGACCGGTGGTCCGAGCGGGCGGCGGCGGTGGTGGGGGCCGGCCCGGCTTCAGCGACGCGGTGATCATCGCGGTGCTGGCCCAGGGTCTGCTGCCCGGCCTGTTCAACCTGTTGCAGTCCTGGGTCGACCAGCAGCGCACCGAGGCCAGCATCCGGATCCAGGCCGGCGACACCGAGGTCGAACTCCAGGTCAGCGGACGGACCGACTCCGCTCGCCTGCTGGCCCAGGCGACCGAGGCGCTGCGGGCCGCCCGGGAGACCGGATCGGAGCCCGGTCAGGACGCCGCCGGCTGAAACCCGGATCCCAGGGTCGGACGCCGCCGGCGCAACCGGCGGCGTCCGGACCTCCGGGTCAGCTCGCCTTGGCGAGCGCCTCGAACTCGTCGTCGGTGAGCCGCACGTCGGCCGCGCCCACGTTCTCCTCCAGGTGCGCCACCGACGATGTACCGGGGATCGGCAGCATCACCGGCGAGCGGCGCAGCAGCCAGGCCAGCGCGAGCTGCGCGGGCGACGCGCCGTGCGCGGTGGAGATGGCGTCCAGCGGACCGCCGGGGCGGGCCAGCTCACCGGTGGCGATCGGGTACCACGGGATGAACGCGAGGTCGTTGCGCTCGCAGTACTCCAGCACGTCCTCGGCGCTGCGGTTGGCGAGGTTGTACAGGTTCTGCACCGAGACGATCTCGGTGATCGCCCGGGACTCCTCGATCTGCGCCACGCTCACCTCGGACAGCCCGATGTGCTGGATCTTGCCCTCCTCCCGCAGCAGCGCCAGCTCACCGAGCTGGTCGGCGAGCGGCACCTGCGGGTCGATCCGGTGCAGCTGGTACAGCGGGATGTGGTCCAGGCCGAGGTGGCGCAGGCTCAGCTCGCACTGCTGGCGCAGGTACTCCGGGCGACCCACCACCCGCCAGTCGCCCGGCCCGGAGCGGGTGAACCCACCCTTCGTCGCGATGACCAGGTCATCGGCGTACGGGTGCAGGGCCTCCCGGATCAGCAACTCCGAGACGAACGGCCCGTACGAGTCGGCGGTGTCGATGAACGTCACACCCAACTCGATCGCGCGGCGCAGCACGCGTACCGCCTCGGCCGGGTCCTTCGGGTCGCCCCAGACACCCGGGCCGGTGAGCTGCATCGCCCCGTAGCCGAGCCGGTTGACGGTGACGTCACCACCGATCCGGTACGTGCCGGACGCCTTCGCGGGTTGCTCACTGATGTTTGTCGCCATTGCGCGATCCCCAATCGTCTCGTCGTGGCGGGCGTGGACAGCGCGGGCGTGGAGAGCCCACCCGCCACCGACGGATCATCCCCCGGAACCGCAGCGGCATGCCGGCGGACCGCCGACTGTGGGCGTGGACACGTCGGGCGTGCCCCGAGGCGAGTTGCCGGGAAGCGCCCGGTACGACCCGGGTCGCCGTGCGACGCTGGCCGGAGCCGGTGCGTTCCGGCGCGACGGCGGAGGGAGCACCCATGGGAGTGCCGCAGGTCAACTTCGCGCTCGACACGTACGAGTGCATCGTGATCTATCCCGGCGCGGCCGGGCGGGCCCTGCCCGCCGAGACCGTGCAGCGGTTGCAGGCGGAGCACGCCGAGCACATGCAGGCGTTGCAGCGACGCGGCATCATCCTGGTCGCCGGCTCGGTGGACGGGCCGGCGCGCGAGCCGGAGCCGCCGATCGGCTTCGGGCTGGCCCGCACCGGCAGCGTCGACGACGTCCGCAGCGTGTTGGAGGCCGACCCGGCGGTGCAGGCCGGGCTCTACCGCATCGACGTGCTGACCTTTCTCTGCCCGGCCGGTTCCCTGGAGTTTCCGCTGGTCAAAGCGGGCAGCTGAGCGTCCGGTCCGGCGCTGGCTGTCGTGATGACGACGGCGTCCGCCCGTCCGCCGGTGCTACGGTCGCGCCCTGCGCGGGCCGCCGCCGGGGCGTACCCGGCGTCGTGGGTCGGCCCCGGTCGAGGAGTCGCCATGATCTCCGCCGCCACCCCCGATGTCGCGTCCGCCGCCGCCCGACTGCGCGCCCTGCTCGGCGAACGGCTGCACGAGCCGGGCGATCCCGGCTTCGCCACCACCACCCGGCTCTGGAACGGCGCGGTGGCCCGCACGCCCGTGCTGGTCGCCCGGTGTCGCGAAGCCGACGAGGTGGCCGAGGCGGTACGCGTCGCCGCCCGGTATCACCTGCCCGTCTCGGTCCGTTCCGGGGGACATGACTGGGCCGGTCGGGCGCTGCGCGACGGCGGCCTGGTGCTCGACCTGACCGGGCTGCGCACCGTGCGCGTCGACCCGGACGCGGCCACGGTGACCATCGGCGGCGGCGCCACGGCGGCCGAGATGCTCGCCGCCGCCCGCCCGTACGACCTGGTGGTGCCCACCGGCGTGGTCGGCGCCGTGGGCATGGCCGGGCTCACCCTCGCCGGCGGGTACGGCCCGCTGTGCGGCCGGTTCGGCCTGGCCCTGGACAACCTGCTCGGCGCGGAGGTGGTTCTCGCCGACGGCCGCCGGGCCATCGCCGACCCCCGGCACGACGCCGAGCTGTACTGGGCGCTGCGCGGCGGCGGTGGGAACCTCGGCGTCGTCACCGAGCTGCGCTTCCGTGCGCACCGGCTGCCCGGCGTGCTGGCCGGCATGATCATGTTCGCGTTGGCCGAGGCGCCGGCCGTGCTGCGCGGCTACGGCGCGCTGGTCGCTGACTCCCCGGACGAGCTGACCGTGATGGCCGGCTTCCTGCCCGGCCCGGCCGGCGAGCCGGTGATCTTCGTCTGCCCGTTCTACAGCGGCCCCGACCTCGACGCCGGGGCACCGTGGATGGACCGGCTGCGCGCGCTGGGCACCCCGCTTGTCGACCAGATCGGCCCGATGCCGTACGCGGACGCGCTGCGGATGTTCGACGGCGGGATGGTCGACGGCAACCACTACCTGCTGCGGACCCGGTGGTTACCCGCGCTCACCGACGGCGCGGTGGACCTGCTCGTCGCCGCGGCCCGGCAGGTCAGCTCGCCGTTCTCCGCGCTGGCCGTGCACCACTTCCACGGCGCGGCCACCCGGGTCCGACCCGCCGACACGGCGTTCGGACTGCGCACCGACCACCTGATGACCGAGATCATCGCGGTGTGGGCACCCGGCGACCAGGCCGGCCCGCACCGGGAGTGGGCCGAGCGGACCTCGGCGGCGCTCGCCCCGCACGCCCTGCCCGGCGGTTACCCCAACCTGCTCGCCCCGGAGGAGACCGAGCGGGTCCGGCTCGCCTACGGCGCGAACTGGGAGCGACTGCGCCACGCCAAGCGCCGCTACGACCCCCGCGACCTGCTGCACGCGGTGCCCACCCTGCCGCCCTCGGTGCACCCGGAATGAGCCCTCGCCGACCGCTCCGGGGCATTCGGAATGAGCCCTCGCCTGCCGCCGTCGGGGCACCCGCGGTGAGCCGCCCCGACAGCGCACGCCACCGGAGGCGTACGATTCCCGGCGCGCGGTCGCTGATGCCCGTCGCCACAACGTTCCCGGTGCGGTTCCGCCCGCCGGCCCGATGCGCGCCGCGCGTCGTTGGACAACTGTTCCGCAGCCTGCAAGGGGTCGGCCCCGATTCCGACCCGAAGGAGAGACTAGCCTGATGGGCGTGACACGCCGCGCGAAGATCGTCTGCACTCTTGGTCCCGCCACCTCGTCCCCGGAGCGCATCCGTGGTCTCGTCGAGGCCGGCATGAACGTGGCGAGGCTCAACTTCAGCCACGGCAGCCACGCCGACCACGAGGCGGTCTACCGACTGGTCCGGGAGGCGTCCGAGGCGGCAGGTAAGCCGGTCGCCGTCCTCGCCGACCTGCAGGGCCCCAAGATCCGGCTCGGTCGGTTCGCCGACGGCCCCCACGAGTGGCGCACCGGTGACTCGGTCGTGATCACCGGCGACGACATCGTGGGCAGCAAGGAGCGGGTCTCCTGCACCTACCGCAAGCTGCCGCAGGAGGTGAAGCCCGGTGACCGACTGCTGATCGACGACGGTCGGGTCGCCGTGGAGGTCACCGACGTCACCGGCAACGACATCCGCTGCCTCGTCACCGAGGGCGGCCCGGTCTCCAACAACAAGGGCGTGTCGCTGCCCAACGTCGCGGTCAGCGTGCCCGCCATGTCGGACAAGGACGCCGAGGATCTGCGCTTCTCCCTCGGGCTGGGCGTCGACCTGGTCGCGCTGTCCTTCGTCCGCTCGGCCGAGGACATCAAGCTCGTGCACGGGATCATGGCCGAGGAGGGCGTGTTCCGGCCGGTGCTGGCCAAGGTCGAGAAGCCGGAGGCGGTGGAGCACCTGGAGGCCATCGTGCTGGCCTTCGACGGCGTCATGGTCGCCCGCGGTGACCTCGGCGTCGAGATGCCGCTGGACGAGGTCCCGCTGGTGCAGAAGCGCGCCGTGCAGCTGTGCCGGGAGAACGCCAAGCCGGTCATCGTGGCCACCCAGATGCTCGACTCCATGATCGAGAATTCCCGTCCCACCCGGGCGGAGGCGTCCGACGTCGCCAACGCGGTGCTCGACGGCGCGGACGCGGTGATGCTCTCCGGCGAGACCAGCGTCGGCAAGTATCCGGTGCTCACCGTCAGCACCATGGCCAAGATCGTGACGACCACCGAGGCCGGTTCGATCGGGGTGCCCCGGTTGCAGCACGACCCGCGTACCCACGGTGGCGCCCTCACCGTCGCCGCCTCGTCGATCGCCCGGGCCATCAACGCCAAGGCGCTCGTCGCCTTCTCGCAGACCGGCGACACCGTGCGACGGCTGTCCCGGTTGCACTGCGACCTGCCGCTGCTGGCCTTCACGCCGGTCCCCGAGGTGCGCGACCAGCTCGCCCTCACCTGGGGCGTGGAGACCTTCCTGATGCCGTTCGTGCAGCACACCGACGACATGTTCCGCCAGGTCGACCAGGCGCTGCTCGGCCTCGACCGGGCCAACCCCGGTGACTACGTGGTGATCGTGGCGGGTAGCCCGCCCGGCACCCCCGGCTCGACCAACACGCTGCGCGTACACCAGCTCGGCTCGCTGGTCGACGCCGCGTCGGCGCGGGCCCTGCAGTGAGCGACGGTCGGGTCGCGGTCGGCCAGGCGGCGGTAGACCAGCTGCTGGAGGTACTGGACCTCGACCCGACCGGCGAGATGACCTTCCGGGGGATGAGCCCCCCGGTCGGTCCACAACGGGTGTACGGCGGCCAGGTCGCCGGCCAGGCCCTGGTCGCCGCCGGTCGTACCGTCGACCCGGAGCGGTTCGTGCACTCGCTGCACGGCTACTTCGTCCGCCCCGGCGACCCGGTCGAACCGATCGCCTACGAGGTGGAGAACGTCCGCGACGGTCGGTCCTTCTCGGTCCGCCGCTCGGTCGCCCTCCAGCACGGCAAGCCGATCTTCTTCATGTCGGCGTCGTTCCAGCGGGCCGAGGAGGGTCTGGACCACCAGGCCCCGGCCCCGCTGGACGTGCCGCCGCCGCAGGACGTGCCGACGATGACCGACCGGCTGTCCCGCTACCCGGAGCGGCTGGGCATCTGGGGTCAGATCCCGCGACCCATCGACGTGCGCTACGTGGGGGAGCCCGGCTGGGTCCGCCCCGGCGACCGGCCCGCCGACCCGCACCAGCGCGTCTGGATGCGCATCGACGGCAAACTGCCCGACGATCCGCTGCTGCACGCCTGCGCGCTCACCTACGCCTCGGACCTCACCCTGCTGGACTCGGTGCTCTCCGCGCACGGCGAGGTGTGGGGGCCGGGCGGGCTGGTCGGCGCGAGCCTGGACCACGCGCTGTGGTTCCACCGACCGTTCCGGGCCGACGAGTGGTTCCTCTACGACTGCCTCAGCCCGTCCGCGTCCGGGGCGCGTGGGCTGGCCACCGGTCGGATGTTCACCACGGACGGCCGGCAGATCGCCAGCGCCGTCCAGGAGGGCCTGCTGCGCCGCGTCGGCGCCTGACCTGCCCGGCGCGTGGTCGGCGCCTGTTGGCCGCGATCGCGTCGGTCAGTTCTGGTAGATGGCCTCTCCGGCGATCTCGATCTGCACCGTCTTGCCGACCAGCACCCCGCCGCTCTCCAGCACGACGTTCCAGAGCAGGCCGTAGTCCTCGCGGTTCAGATCGGCCGTCGCGCTGAATCCGAAGATGTTCTGCCCGTACGGATCACGACGGGCGCCACCGAAATTCACCTCCAGGTCGACCGCGCGGGTGATCCCCTTCACGGTCAACTCACCGGTGAGGACGAATCGTCCGGGAATTCCGTCGGACTGCGGCGGAACAATGTGACTCCGGCCTCGTCCGCCCAGCCGATGGTTGCGCAGCCGGGCCCACTGGAATATGGGGTCCTCGTTGCGCTGCCATTTAATGCCGGTGCTTCGATATTCGAGGGTGGGATAGCGCTCCACGTCGAGGAAGTCGGCACTCTTCAGATGCGTGTCCCGGTCGAGGCTGCCGGTGGTGATGCTGGCCGACATGATGGTTGCCGTCACCGACGAGAGCAGCGGGTCCTCCGCCACGAAAATCTGGGCGGTGGCCTCGGCGAACTCGCCACGCACCGGGCTCACCATCATGTGCCGGGACAGGAAACCGATCCGCTTGTGCGCCTGATCGAGAAGATAGGTGCCGGCGGCCGGGATGGTCATGCCATCCCAGGTGCGTGTGGCGACATCGGTCATCGTGTTGCCTTCCCCCCGAGCGCGCCCGGGTGTTTATCAATATGTTGCTGGCGGCCGGGTAATGGGCCGGACATTCGTACTCCCGCCCAGCATAGGGACGCCCCGGAACACCATTTCGGCCGCCACCGCACGGTGGATCATGACGTACCTCACCGGTCCCGCACGCCGTCCCCGACGGGCACGTACCGCACGAGGTTTCATCGATGCGTGGCCGATCGGCCGAGGGTCGCCCGCCCGCCCGGCTGACCAGCGACTAACCTTGCCGACATGCGCCTCTCCGCCCGGGTCGACTACGCCCTCCGCGCGGCCGCCGAGCTCGCCGCGACGGCCAGCGGTCCCGGGCGTGGCCGGCCGGTCACGGCCGACCAGATCGCCCGTGCCCAGGAGATCCCGCCGAAATTCCTGGAGAGCATCCTGCTCCAGCTGCGCCGGGGCGGCATCGTGCACGCCCAGCGTGGCCCGGAAGGCGGCTACTGGCTGGCCCGCCCCGCCGAGGAGATCTCCCTCGCCGAGGTGATCCGCGTGATCGACGGACCCCTCGCCCACGTACGCGGGCAACGCCCCGAGCAGCTCGGCTACCACGGCCCGGCCCACGCCCTCCAGGAGGTCTGGATCGCGCTGCGGGCCAGCGAACGGGAGATCCTCGAACTGGTCAGCGTCGCCGACGTGGCCGCAGGCACCCTGCCCCCGCGGGTCACCGAGCTGGCCGCCGACCCCCGCGCCTGGATCTGAGCACCGGGCCCGGTCCCCGGCCGCGCCGCCCTTCCGGTTCCCAGCGCCGCCCGGCTTCTCGGCCTGCGGCGACGCGGGGGCCGTCGTCGGGGAAGCGCAGCCACGCGATGTCCTCGGGCTTGTCAACCTGCGGCCGCTGTCCCGGCTTGTCAGCCTGCAAGCTTGTCCGGCTCCTCGGCCTGCGGAGTTGCCCGCTCTTTCAGCCGGGCGTCGGCCGGCTGTTGACCCGTGGCGCCGCCCGCCGCGTCCCATCCACCGATCGGGGGCTTGACCCTGGCTGCCCCATCCCGCATTGTCGACCAAGTCGATAGGAGATACCGAAAAGTCAGGGGGCGCTCGTGCGCAAGCTGTTGGTCCTCGCTCTGGTCGGGCTCGTCGCGCAGTTGATCGATGGCTCGCTCGGCATGGCGTACGGGTTGACCTCGTCCACCCTGCTGCTGGTCGCCGGGGTCGCCCCGGCCGCCGCCTCGGCCTCCGTGCACCTGGCCGAGATCGGCACCACGCTCGCCGCCGGGGTCGCGCACTGGCGGTTCGGCAACGTCGACTGGCGGGTGGTGACCCGCATCGCCCTACCCGGCGCGATCGGCGCCTTTGCCGGCGCCACCGTGCTCAGCTCGATCTCCACCGAGGCCGCCGGACCGTGGATGGCCGCCATCCTCTTCACCCTCGGCGCGTACCTGCTGGTCCGCTTCGCCCGACCGCTGCGCACCGACCGGGTCGGCGGGCGGCTCCGTGGCCGCTTCCTCGGCCCTCTGGGTCTGGTCGCCGGCTTCGTCGACGCGACCGGCGGCGGCGGATGGGGTCCGGTAGCGACGCCGGCGCTGCTCGTCTCCGGCCGCATGGAGCCGCGCAAGGTGATCGGCTCGGTGGACACCGCCGAGTTCGTCGTGGCCGGCGCGGCCAGCATCGGTTTCCTGATCGGGCTGGGCGCGGAGGGATTCCTGCTGCCCACCGTCGCCGCGCTGCTGATCGGCGGGCTCATCGCCGCTCCGCTGGCCGCCTGGCTGGTGCGAATCGTGCCCGCGCAACTGCTCGGCGCGGCAGTCGGCGGCGTGATCGTGCTGACCAACGCCCGCACCCTGATCCGCTCCGCCGAACTGACCGGTCCGACCCGCCCCGCCCTCTACGCCGTACTGGCCGCCGGCTGGCTGGTCGCCCTGGTGTTGGCAGTACGCGCCCTCCGCCGCACCCGTCAGGCCCGCGCCCAGGCCGCGAGTGCTTCCCTCACCGCCGCGCCCGCCGCCGTGGTCCCGGCCGATCTGGCCACCACGGGTACGTCCACCCCAAGCTGACCCCGTTCGGTTTGTGCGGCACCACAACTCCATGATCAACGCGCGGGTGTGGTGCAGGGCGCGGTGCGACGCGCTGCGGGGCCGGGCGGAGGGCGGGGTGCGGAGGTGCGTGGGTCGGAGCGGGGTGACGCTCGGTCGCACGTTGTGGTGCCGCGGCTTACCCCAAGATCGTGCTCGATCGTGGATGTAGTGGCTTCCCGGCGCTTCGTGGCCACTACATCCTGGGATCGAGCATGACCTTGACCGCTACGGGCGATCGAACCCCGCTTCCGGCCGATCGAGCACGGTGATCGTCGTCAAGATCCGAGCAGTTTCAGCGATGTCGCTGTCTCGCGCGTGTCGGAGGCACCAACATCACGGAAGTTGCGCGGGGCGCGGGGAGACGGGGCGCGGGGAGACGGGGCACGGGGCATCGCCAGATCCGCGGCGAGATCAGGGGGCGCGCGGGGCGTCAGGGGGAGGGCAGGGTGTCGGCTGCCTCGGACAGCAGTGTCCAGGCCTCGTCGACGTGTGCCTCGGTGGTCTGCGGCGAGCCGATGGCCAGCCGTAACGTGTAGCGGCCGGCGACGCGGGTGTGTGTCAGGAGGACCCGTCCGGTGGCGTTCGCCGAGGCCAGCAGTGCCGCGTTGGCCTCGTCGTCGGCGCGTAGTCGGAAGCAGACCAGCGAGAACGGGTGCGCCGCGGCCAACTCGAACCGGTCGTCGGCGCGGACCCGTTCGGCGAATCGCGCGGCCAGCGTCACTCCGGTACGGATGTGTGCCCGCAACCCCTCGACGCCGTACCAGCGCAGCACGAACCACAGCTTCAGGGCTCGGAACCGCCGGCCCAGTGGTACCTGCCAGTCCCGGTAGTCGAGCACCGCGCCGGACTCCGAGGCCGCGTTGCGCAGGAACTCCGGCAGTACGGTCAGTGCCTCGATCAGTTCGGCGCGGTCGGCCACCCAGAACGCGTCGCAGTCGAAGCCGGTGAGCAGCCACTTGTGCGGGTCGAAGCAGTACGAGTCGGCGTACTCCAGGCCGGCGTGTGACCACCGCAGTTCGGGGCAGACGGCGACGGCGCCCGCGTAGGCGGCGTCCACGTGTAGCCAGATGCCGTATTCGGCGCAGATGGCCCCGATTGCGGGGATGGGGTCGATGGCGGTGGTGGAGGTGGTGCCGATGGTCGCCACCACGATGGCCGGTACGTCCCCGGCGGCCAGGTCGGCCTCGATCGCCGCGCGCAGCGCGCCCGGCAGCATCGCCTGGGTGTCCGGGTCGACCTCGATCGACCGGACGCCGTCGCTGCCCAGCCCGGCGATGCGTACCGCCTTTTCGATGGACGAATGCCCGTGGGTGGAGGTGTAGGCGCGGTAGCGCCGGTCGATGCCGGTGTCGCGCCAGCGGCCTGCGCTGGCCCGGTGCAGTGCGGCGAGGGTGGCCACCAGTGTCGCCGAGGAGGCCGAGTCCTGGATGACGCCGCCGCCGGTGCCACTCGACCGGAACCGTTGTGGCAGGTCCAGCAGGTGGGCCAGCCAGTCCATCAGCACCGTCTCCAGTTCGGTGCAGGCCGGGCTGGTGGCCCAGAGCATGCCCTGGACGCCGAGCCCGGCGCTGACCAGGTCGCCGAGGACGCTCGGGCCGGAGGTGTTGGCCGGGAAGTAGCCGAAGAAGCCGGGGTGCTGCCAGTGGGTCAGTCCCGGTACGACGATCGAGTCCAGGTCGGCGAGGATCGACTCGACCGGTTCGCCGCCGGTGGTGGGAGGCACGCTGGGCAGGGCGGCGGCCACCGTGCCCGGGGGATCGGCCGGGGTGACCGGCCGTTGCTCCACTGTCGCCCAGTAGTCGGCGATCCAGTCGACGACGGCGTGTCCGGCGCGACGGAATTCGGTCGGGTCCATGTGGTGGGCGCTCACCCGGACGAGTTGATCAGGCATTGATCGTGGGGGCAAGACCCGGAGTTCAGGGACGGTCATCGATGTTGCGTGTTGGAAAGCGCTTGCCTTACGATGCGCGGTGAGTCGGAATCCGTGAGTTCCAGGGCGTTTCACCCCCGATCAGATCGCCGTCCGTCGCCGTCGCGACGGGGTAGGTCCACTGTGCTTCCCCGGGCAGGGCCGGTGGGCCGCAGCGATCACCACCGGATCCCGGAGGCAGTCCATGCACCCGTCCAGACATCGGCTGATCCTGCTCGCCGGCACGACGGCCGCCGCCGTCGTGGCCGGCACCCTCGGCACGGTCGTCGCCTCGGCCGCCGCCGTCGGCTGCCGGGTCGACTATCAGATCACCAACCAGTGGCAGGGCGGCTTCGGCGCCAACGTCACGGTCACCAATCTCGGCGACCCGGTCAACGGGTGGGCCCTCACCTGGTCGTACCCGACGGGCCAACAGGTCGGCCAGGCGTGGAGCGCCACCGTCACCCAGTCCGGTACGCAGGTCACCGCCCGTAACGTCGACTACAACGCCGGCCTCGCCACGAACGGCAGCACCGCGTTCGGCTTCAACGGTTCGTGGACCGGCAGCAACCCGGCGCCGAGCAGCTTCGCGCTCAACGGCACCACCTGCACCGGCGCCCCACCCACCGGAGAACCGACCACCCCGCCGCCCACGACACCGCCGCCCACGACCCCACCGCCCACGACGCCCCCTCCGTCGTCGGCCGGGGTGGTGCAGATGGAGGACCTGGACCGAGGGCTGGTCAGCGTCCGCTCCGGCAGCGGCAACCTGGTTTCCTGGCGGCTGCTCGGCACCGAGAACTCCGGTGCGGCGTTCAACCTCTACCGGGGATCCACCAGGGTCAACGCCAACCCGATCACCGGCGCCACCAACTACCTCGACAGCGGGGCGGCGGCCGGCTCGACGTACACCGTGCGGGCCGTGGTGGGCGGCGCGGAGCAGGCGGCGTCGGCGCCGGCGTTGCAGTTCGGCTCGGGCTACCTGGACGTGCCGTTGCAGATCCCGGCCGGTGGCAGCACCCCGAGCGGCGAGAGCTACTCCTACAGCGCCAGCGACGCCTCGGTCGGTGACCTCAACGGCGACGGCAGCTACGAGATCGTGCTCAAGTGGGAACCGTCGAACGCCAAGGACAACTCCCAGTCCGGCTACACCGGCAACGTCTACGTCGACGCGTACACCCTCACCGGCAGCCGGTTGTGGCGGATCGACCTGGGCCGCAACATCCGGGCCGGTGCCCACTACACCCAGTTCCAGGTGTACGACTACGACGGCGACGGCAAGGCCGAGGTGGCCATGAAGACCGCCGACGGCACCCGCTCCGGCACCGGTCAGCTCATCGGCTCGTCGTCGGCGGACTACCGCAACTCCAGCGGTTACGTGCTGTCCGGCCCGGAGTATCTGACCATGTTCAACGGTCAGACCGGCGCGATCGCCTCGACCGTCAACTACGACCCGCCCCGCGGCACCGTCTCCTCCTGGGGTGACTCGTACGGCAACCGGGTCGACCGGTTCCTCGCCGGCACCGCGTACCTGGACGGGCAACGTCCCTCGTTGATCATGGCCCGGGGTTACTACACCCGCGCGGTGATCGCGGCCTGGGACTTCCGCAACGGCACGCTGACCAAGCGCTGGACGTTCGACTCGAACTCCTCCGGCAACGGCGCCGCCGCCGGGCAGGGCAACCACCAGCTCTCGGTGGCCGACGTCGACGCCGACGGCCGCCAGGAGATCGTGTACGGCGCCGCCACCATCGACGACAACGGCCGGCTGCTGTACTCGACGGGCAACGGTCACGGCGACGCCCTGCACGTCGGGGACCTGGACCCGGGCCGCGCCGGCCTGGAGGTGTTCAAGGTCGACGAGGATGCCAGCAAGCCCAGCTCCTGGTTCGCCGACGCCCGTACCGGTCAGATCCTCTGGTCCACGCCGGCTTCCGGCGACAACGGCCGGGGCGTGTCCGCGGACATCTGGGCGGGTAGCCCCGGCGCGGAGTCCTGGTCGTCTGCGGTCGCCGGACTGGCGAACACCCGAGGTCAGAACGTGGGCCGCAAGCCGTCCTCGGCCAACTTCCTCGTCTGGTGGGACGGCGACCCGGTGCGGGAGCTGCTCGACGCCACGAAGATCGACAAGTACGGCACCGGCGGCGAGACCCGGTTGCTCGACGGCAGCGGGGTGGCGTCCAACAACGGCACCAAGTCCACCCCGGCGCTCTCCGGCGACATCCTGGGTGACTGGCGCGAGGAGGTGATCTGGCGGACCACCGACAGTCGGGCGTTGCGCATCTACAGCACACCCACCCCGACCAGCACCCGGATCTACACCCTGATGCACGACCCGCAGTACCGGGTGGCGATCGCGTGGCAGAACACGGCCTACAACCAGCCGCCGCACCCGGGGTTCTTCATCGGCAACGGGATGGGCACTCCACCCACGCCGGACATCCACCTACGTTGATGCTAGCCCTGGCGGTCCCGAGCGGGGTCGCCTAGGGTGGCAGGCACCGGGCCGCAGCCGCGGAATCCGCTCAGCTCCGGCCCGGTGCGCCACACCGCGGCATTCCCAACCCGTCCCGACCGGGAATGCCGTACCACCACCGGCACCAACATTAGGCACCGTCCGGGTCGGCAGGGTGACGCTGACGTGAAGATCGTGTTTCACGCGCTCCGGCGCAGACCGCCCGCCACCTGCTCGGCGATCAACTCGTACGACCGCACCCGGTCCTTGACGTCGTACACCAGCGTGGTCAGCATCAGCTCGTCCGCGCCGGTGCGCTCCAGCAGCTCGGTCAGCTGCCGACGCACCGTCTCCGGCGAACCCATCGCCTGACCGTCGCGGCGCGCCAGGACGAACTCCCGCTCGATCTCCGAGTACGGGTACGCCGCCGCCTCGTCGGGCGTCGACAGCGGCTCCGGCCGCCCGGAGCGCAGCTTCAGGAACGACAGGGCGCTCGGCCCGGCCAGCCACTCGGCCCGCTCGTCGGTCTCCGCGCAGACCGCGTTGACCGCCACCATCGCGTACGGCTTGTCCAGCCACTGCGACGGCCGGAAGTTCTGCCGGTACAGGGCCAACGCCGGCAGGGTGTTCGCCGAGCTGAAGTGGTGCGCGAAGGAGAACGGCAGGCCGAGCAGGCCGGCGAGCTGGGCGCTGAAACCACTGGAGCCGAGCAGCCACACGGCCGGCTGCTCACCGCGACCCGGCGTCGCGATAATCTGCCCCGGCTTCTCCCCGCTGAAGTAGTTCATCAGGTCGGTCAGCTCGCGCGGGAAACCCTCCGCCGACAGGCCCTCCATGGTGCGCCGCAACGCCAGCGCGGTCACCTGGTCGGTGCCCGGCGCCCGGCCGATGCCCAGGTCGATCCGACCGGGGTGCAGCGCTTCCAGGGTGCCGAACTGCTCGGCCACCACCAGCGGCGCGTGGTTGGGCAGCATCACCCCGCCCGATCCCAGACGGATCGTCGACGTGTTGGCCGCCAGGTGCGCCAGCAGCACCGCGGGGGCGGAGCTGGCGATCGCCGGCATGTTGTGGTGCTCGGCCACCCAGAACCGGTGGTAGCCCAGCTCCTCGGTGCGGCGGGCCAGCTCGGTGGTGGCCTGTAGGGCCGCGCCAGCGGTGGTGCCCTTGGCGACCGGGGCAAGATCAAGAACAGACAGCGGTACGGTGATCACACGCATTGCCAACTCCCTGGCCTGCCCGTTCATTCCACCGCCGCTCAGCCCATCCCGCGCGCCTGCTCGAAGATCAGACTGGTCTGCGTGTGCTGCACCACCGGGTCGACCGCCAGGTGGTCCAGCACGAAGTCCCGCAGAGCGTCGCCGGACGCCGCCCGCACATGTAGCACGTAGTCCTCCGCGCCGGCCACGTGGAACACCGACACCACCCCCGGCAGCCGCACCGACCGGGCCCGGAACGCGTCCACCGCCGCCCGCTCGTGCGCGGTCAACCGCACCGACACCAGCGCCTGCAACGGCAGGCCGAGCGCCGCCGGATCCACCTCGGCGTGGAAACCACGGATCGCGCCGCGCTCGCGCAGCGCCCGGGTACGCGTCAGGCACGTCGACGGGGCCACGCCCACCCGTTCGGCGAGAGCGTTGTTCGGCAGCCGACCATCCGCTGCCAACTCGGTCAGGATCGCGCGATCCACCTCGTCCAGGGCCGGATACGGCCGCACATCATTCGGTTCCGGGGGCATCCCACCATCATCGCCCGAACTAACTGCGAAAACCATCCCGTCTCGCAGAATGATCTGCCTTTCTATTGCCCCTGGATGGGCAGATGTTCGACGCTACCGGCATGACGACGGTGGACACCCGGGCCGTGCACGCCGGCCGCGACGACCTGCGCACTCTCGGCGTGCACGTGCCACCCATCGACCTGTCCACCACCAATCCGCTGCCCTCGGTCGACGAGGGCGGCGCCGCCTACGAGCAACTCGCCACCGGCGGCACCCTCCCCGCCGGGGGCGGCGCCGTCTACCAGCGGCTCTGGAACCCGACCGTCGCCCGCTTCGAAACCGCCCTCGCCGAACTCGAAGGCACCGCACAGGCCGTCGCCTTCGCCAGCGGCATGGCCGCCCTCACCGCCACCCTGCTCGCCGCCGCCCGCGACGGCCGCCGGCACGTCGTCGCCGTCCGGCCCCTCTACGGCGGCACCGACCACGTCCTCGCCACCGGTCTGCTCGGCACCACCGTCACCTGGACGCGCCCCCACGAGGTCGCCGCCGCCCTCCGCCCCGACACCGCACTGGTCATCGTCGAGACACCCGCCAACCCCACCCTCGACCTGGTCGACATCGCCGGCATCGCCGCCGCGACCGGCGACGTCCCGCTGCTAGTCGACAACACCGTCGCCACCCCCGTGCTGCAACAACCCGCCCGGCACGGCGCCACCCTCGTCCTGCACAGCGCCACCAAGAGCATCGGCGGACACGGCGACGTGCTCGCCGGCGTCGTCGCCTGCGACCACGCCTGGGCCGCACGGCTACGTCAGGTCCGCGCGGTCACCGGCGCGATCCTGCACCCCCTCGGCGGCTACCTGCTGCACCGCGGCCTGCAAACCCTGCCGCTGCGGGTTCGCGCCCAGCAGGCCACCGCCGAGAAGCTCGCCGGCTGGCTCGCCGACCACCCCGCCGTACACCGGGTGCACCACCCCTCGGTGCACGACCCGGCGGCGCTGGTCGGGCGGCAGATGTCCGGACCCGGCAGCCTGCTCGCCTTCGAGGTACGCGGCGGCGCGCCCGCCGCGGCCACCGTCGCCGGCGCCTGTCAGCTCATCACCCACGCGGTGTCCCTCGGCGGCGTCGACACCCTCATCCAGCACCCCGCCTCACTCACCCACCGGCCGGTCGAGGGTGACGCGAAACCCGCCGCCGCCCTGCTGCGACTCTCGGTCGGCCTGGAAGACCCCGAGGACCTGCGTGCCGACCTCGCTCACGCCCTCGACACGATCGCCTGACGCGGTCAGCGCAGCTCGCGGTTGCCCAACACCCGGACCGGCGAACCCTGCCGCGCCACCCGCAACATCGCCCGACCGATCCCGTCGGTGGTGGTGACCTGGTTCGGCAGCAACCGTCGCAGCACCGGAAACAGCGGACGGGTGACCGCGTACCCGAGCCGATACCACCGCGTCTTCGACACCGCCCCGTACGTCGGCTGGATGAACCCCGGCCGGGCCGCGTACCCGTTGGGCAGCAAATCCATGATCGCGTTCTCGGCGCGACCCTTGACCCGCGCCCACATCACCCGACCACGACCCGACGAATCGGTCCCCTGGCCCGAAACGTAGACGAACGTGACCTGCGGGCTCACCTGCGCCAACAACCGCGCCGCAGCGACCGGGTAGTCGTAGCTGACCCGCGTGTACGCGGCCTCGTCCAGACCCAACGAGGACACGCCCAGGCAGTAGAAACACGCGTCGACACCGGTCAACTCGGCCTGTACCGCGTCCAACTCGCCCACGTCCGCCACGGTCAGCTCCCGCAGCTTCGGGTCCTGCCGGCCGGTCGGCCGCCGACCGACCGTCAACACCTCCCGCACGTCGTCGGCGAGCAGACACTCGCGCAACACTCCCTGCCCGACCATCCCGGTCGCGCCGAAGACAACCACCCGCATCAGATCCAACCCCTGTCGCCGCCCGCGTTTCGCCGTGATCGTCAGCCAGGCTCCCACGGTCGGCGTCATCCAGCGGGCAGCGGTCAGGACTTCGGGCCGACGTGCCGGTCCAGCGTGGCGACAGCGGCGCGGCGCGCCACCGACAGCGAGTTGGGCCGGTTCATCCGCCAAGCGACGCCGAGCAGGTCGAGGCCCCACTGGCAGAGCCCCATGATGTCGGTCGACTCGTTGACGAACATGTAGCGCGGGTAGACGTACTCCTTGCCGCGCACGGTCACCCGGTTGGCGAACCGGCAGCCGTCGGAGTGGAACAAGCCGCGCAGGAAGTCCCCCGGATGCGTCGCGACGATGTCCCGTTGCCAACCGGCGAGAATGATCGGACGTTCGTGCTTCTTGCCGGGGCCATGCTGGGGAAGCAGGCATGGCCATTGCTTCGCGGAGCTCTGCACGCTGACACAACCAGGCTGCTGGACGCGCTGGACCTTCGCCGCGAGCACCTGCCGCATGCTGGCGTCGCATGCCTCGATCAAGCCCGGCCAACTACTGCTGCAAGCGATGCGGAGCACCGGTACCCGTGCGGAGGTGACGAGATGCCCGTCGCCCAGGTAGAGACCGAGCAGGTAGAGGTATGCAGACGGATCTGTCTGATTCTTGACCTCGGGCCGGCAGCGAAAGCAACGAAGCTCGCTGCCGGACCTTCTCGGCTCGACCTGGTGCTTGCACCAGTCCCTGACCGTCGGGTAAGGAAGTCTCAGACGTCTGGCAACCTCGGCGACCGTGCTGCCGGCGAGGTGCTGCTGCCGCGCACGAATGCGTAATTCAGGTGGATGCACACGACTATTTTGGAACAGCCGTACGACACTTTTGGTGCCCCCGGTGGGATTCGAACCCACACTGTCGGAGGTTTGAGCTCCGCTTCTCTGCCGGTTGGAATACGGGGACGCTTGGCCGAATGCTCTGGTGGCCTCCCATAGGTTACCTACTACGCTGAGGGCGGCGACACCCGGTCGGGTTGGTGTCGGCTTATGACTGGTGGGGGTAGGGCTGGTGGCTGAGACGCCGACGGATGCCGAGCGCAGGCGCGTACTGATCGCCGAGGACGAGGCGCTGATCCGGCTGGACCTCGCCGAGATGCTGGTCGAAGAGGGCTACGAGGTGGTGGGGGAGGCCGGTGACGGTGAGACAGCCGTCCGCCTCGCCGAGGAGCTGAAGCCCGATCTCGTCATCCTCGACATCAAGATGCCGATCATGGATGGGCTGGCCGCCGCCGAGCGCATCGCCGGCGCCCGGATCGCCCCGGTGATCATCCTGACCGCGTTCAGCCAGCGTGACCTGGTGGAGCGGGCGCGGGCGGCCGGCGCGATGGCGTACCTCGTGAAGCCTTTCCAGAAGAGCGACCTGGTCCCGGCGGTGGAGATCGCGCTGTCGCGTTACTCGGAGGTTGCCGCCCTGGAGGCGGAGGTCGCGAGCCTGACCGACCGCCTGGAGATCCGTAAGTCGGTGGAGCGCGCCAAGGGCGCGCTGATGACCACGTACGGGATGACCGAGCCGCAGGCGTTCAAGTGGATCCAGCGCACGGCGATGGACCACCGGATGACCATGAAGGAGGTCGCCGAGCGGATCCTCGCGGAGACCGCCGGCGGCGAGGTGTCGCAGCAGCCGACCGTCTGATCACCGGGTGCCACTCGGCGGCGGGTGGTCGGATCGATAGCATCGACCGCGTGTCGGTCCGGCGTGCGATCGCGGTGTTCGGGGTTGTCGTCACGCTGCTCGCCGGCTGCCGGGCCGCCGAGAACGAGCGCCTTCCGCAACCGGTTCGGCCGCGGTGGGAGATGGCGGTCCTGCCGGTGCCGCCGGGCTCGCCGGGTCGGCTGATCGTGCGCGATGTGACCGCCTGCGCGGGTCGGTGGTACGCGGTCGGCGCGGTGGGTGCGCCGGACGGCGGCACCCGGCCGGCCGCCTGGCGCAGCGCGGACGGTCGAGAGTGGACGCCGCTGCTGTCGCGTCCGTCGAGTTACTACGGTGAACGGGCGATCCTCTACGCCGTTGGCTGCCACGAGGGTCGGATCGCCGTCATCGGGGCGCGGGCGGGCGGCGCGCACGGCAACCCGCGGGTGCGGACGTGGCGGCAGGACGCCGACGGCGGTCTGCGCGAGGTGTCGGCGGAGTTCGAGCTGTACGGCGGGCCGGAGGCGGTCAGCGCGAGCCGCATCGCGGGCGGCGCCGGCGGGTGGCTGATCGCGGGGGCCCGGACGGGTGGGGCGGCGGTCTGGCGTTCCCCGGACGCGAGTGGCTTTGAGCTGGTCGACCGTGCCGCGCAGTTGGCAAGCGAGGCGGGCCTGACGACGCTCGCCACGGACGCGGTCGCGGTGCCGGAGGGTTGGTTGGTCGGTGGCGGGGGGCGACCTGCGGGTCGGGCCGATCGTGACCCGTTCGTCTGGTTTTCCGCGTCCGGCGTGACGTGGACGCGGTTGGCGCTGCCGGCGACGGGGGAGGACGAGATCGTGCAGCGCCTCGTGCGGGTCGGCTCGTCGGTGTATGCCGTGGGGGTGCGGGGGAGCGGGTTCCAGGCGTGGGTGCGGGAGTCGACGGGTGCGGTTCCGGGTGCCGGGACGTGGCGGGCCCTGGGGTCGTTCGGGGCGACGGGCGCGGGCGCGGTGGCCGGTGTGGAGTCGGCGGCCGGCGGTGGTGGCGCGGTGTTGGCGATGACGGTGGCGGCCGACGGGCACCGGTTGTGGCGATCCGACACGGGCGGCTCGTCGTGGCTGCCGGTGGTGCTTCCGGCGGACGTTTCCGCAGGTGGGGACACGTCCGCGGCGGCCACTATGTGGGACGGCCGGATGGTGGTCACTGTCGACGACGGGGTGGCGGCGAAGGTGTGGTTCGCGCCGTTGGGGCCCGTCTGACGGGTTGTCGACAGACGCCGATGTGACATCTAAACGCGAGGTTCCCCGCCTCTGGTAACGGTTGAGTCAATGCCGCCTACGACACCTTACGGTGAGTAGTGCTTGTGGGATAACGTCCCGCCCCAGACCGGGTGAACGGTCCGGTCCGTGGTCGCCTCCGGCGTTCTGCCAGGCGACTTCGGGCTTCTGGACGGAGGAGGGGTTCCAGCCTTGAGGCAAAACTTCGTGCGCGTCCTCGGCAGCGTCGCCATCTTGGCGCTTGTTGCCGGCGGCGCCAGCGCATGTAAGAAGGACGAGGGCACGTCGGAAGGTTCCGCCAACAAGGCGTGCGACCTCAAGATCGGTTTCTTCGGTGCGCTCTCCGGCGCCGACGCCGGCCTGGTCACCCCGATGAAGCAGGGTGCCGACCTGGCCGTGGAGAAGTACAACGCGGAGAACGCGGACTGCAAGGTCACCGTTCAGGCGTTCGACTCGCAGGGCAAGGCCGACCTGGCGGGTGGCCTCGCGACCAGCGCGGCGGCCGACACGAAGATCGTGGCGATGGTCGGTCCGGCGTTCTCCGGTGAGAGCGAGGTCGCGCTGCCGATCTTCGACACCGCGGGTCTCGCCGTCATCAGCCCGTCGGCCACCCGGCCGAGCCTGTCGGAGAAGGGCTGGAAGGTCTTCCACCGCGGCGTGGGTAACGACTTCTCCCAGGGCCCGGCGATCGCCAGCTACATCAAGAACGTGCTGAAGGCCCAGAAGGCGTTCGTCATCGACGACCAGTCGGCGTACGGCGCGGGTCTGGCCGACGAGGCCAAGAAGGGCCTCGGCCCCCTGGTCATCGGCACCGACAAGGTCGTCGACAACGCGCAGGAGTTCGGTGCGCAGATCTCCAAGGTGAAGACCAGCGGCGCGACCGTGCTGTTCTACGCGGGCTACACCGAGGAGGCCGCGCCGTTCCTGAAGCAGCTGCGGGCGGCGGGCTGGACCGGCACGTTCATCGGTGGCGACGGCATCAACGACGCCAACATGCTGTCGGTCGCCGGTCAGAAGGACGTCGAGGGCACCATCGCCACCTGCCCGTGTGGCCCGGCGACGGCTGCCAAGGGCACCTTCGTGACCGACTTCAAGGCCAAGTACAGCGTCGACCCGGGCGTGTACGCCGACGTGTCGTTCGACCTGGCCAACATCTACCTCGAGGCCATCAAGTCCGGCAAGACCAGCCGCGCTGACATCCAGGCATTCCTCTCCACCTACAACAAGGCTGGCTCCGCCTCGGGCGTGACCTACAAGTGGGAGCCGAACGGCGAGCTGGACCCGGCGCAGGTCAAGGTGTGGGCCTTCAAGGCGACCGCCGGTGCGTGGGCTCCTGACGTGGAGGTCCCGAAGGCCTGATCCCTTCGGGGTCACAGGTTTGAGGGCGTGACGAACAGAGTTGTTTCGATGCGGTCGGGGTGTGTAACCCCGGCCGCATCGGCTCAACGCAACACCCTTCGGAGCATCGGTGGACTTTGCAGAACTCGTCCGGGGCTTCCCGGAACTGACCACAACCGGGTTGGTGCA
The DNA here is from genome assembly GCF_040675155.1 of Micromonospora sp. NPDC049645. Taxonomy (NCBI): domain Bacteria; kingdom Bacillati; phylum Actinomycetota; class Actinomycetes; order Micromonosporales; family Micromonosporaceae; genus Micromonospora; species Micromonospora sp. NPDC049645. The sequence continues at coordinate 40,030 of NZ_JBFAOI010000008.1, read as the reverse complement.
GGGTGCGATCTACGCGCTCATCGCCCTCGGCTACACCCTCGTCTACGGCGTTCTTCGCCTGATCAACTTTGCGCACTCCGAGGTCTTCATGATCGGCACGTTCGGTGCCATCTGGACCTGGGCGGCCTTCGGGCTCGATAGCAACAGTGGTGCGCCCTCGGTGGGTCACGCGCTGCTTCTGATCGCCCTCGCGATCGTGGCGGCCGCGTTGCTGTCCGGCAGCGTCGCGCTGCTGATCGAGGTTACCGCCTACCGGCCGCTGCGGCGCCGCAACGCGCCGCCGCTGGCCTTCCTGATCACCGCCATCGGCGCGTCGTACGCCCTGATGGAGCTGATGGGGACGCTGACCCAGCGTCGGCAGGTCGGCTCGCCGGCTCTGCTGCCGGCCGACACGCTGTTCAGCATCGGCGGCTGGAGCATCACGCCCGTGCAGATGCTGACGCTGAGCGTGGCCATCATCATGATGGTCGGGCTCGACTGGTTCGTTAACCGCACGCGCTTCGGCAAGGGCATCCGCGCGGTCGCGCAGGACGCCAACACCGCCGCGCTGATGGGTGTCAACAAGAGTCGCGTGATCGCGTTGGTCTTCGTGCTGGGTGGTCTGATGGCCGGTGTGGCCGCCGTCTTCAGTGACATGAAGAGCGGAAACACCCGGTACAACATCGGCTTCCTGCTCGGGCTCAAGGCGTTCTCCGCCGCGGTGCTGGGCGGTATCGGCAACCTGCGCGGCGCGGCGATCGGCGGCGTGTTGCTGGGGCTGGTCGAGAACTACGGGTCGGCTCTCTTCGGCTCGCAGTGGCGGGATCTCATCGCGTTCGTCGTGCTGATCGTCCTGCTGATGTTCCGGCCGACCGGTCTGCTGGGCGAGTCGTTGGGGAGGGCGCGGGCATGACCGCTCTGCGAGAGCGTTGGCACTCCGCTTCGAGTGCCATCGGTCGGCGGGTCGACGAGCTGCCGAAGTCCGCCCGGATCACCGGCTTGCTGGCCTTCATCGCGTTCCTCTACGTCCTGCCGAACAAGTGGTTCTACGAGTACCTGAACATCCCTGGTGTGTGGATCCCGCTGTACACCACGCGCAACGACATGGCGGCGGTGCTGTTCTACTGCGCGTGGATCGTGCTGCTGTCGCTCGGTCTCAACGTGGTGGTGGGCTACGCCGGCCTGTTGGACCTGGGCTTCTTCGGCTTCTTCGCCGTCGGCGCGTACACGGTGGCGTTGTTGACGTCGCCGGAGAGCAAGCTCATCACCGAGTACAACTGGCTGGAGAGCCCGTGGCCGTGGTTGGTCACGGTGCCGATCGCCATCGCCCTGGCGTTGCTGTCGGGTGTGCTGCTCGGCGCGCCGACCCTGCGCCTGCGCGGCGACTACCTGGCGATCGTGACGCTCGGCTTCGCGGAGATGATCCGGATCGTCGCGAAGAACCAGGACTGGATCCTCAACGGTGACCGGGGCATCCCGCAGGTGGGGCACCCGCCGGGCAAGTACCCGGACGGAACGGCCATTTTCCAGTTCGAGTTCAAGCCGTACTACTGGCTGCTGCTCACGGTGATCATTGGCGCCGTCTTCCTGATCCGCAACCTGGCGAACAGCCGGGTGGGCCGGGCCTGGGTGGCGATCCGCGAGGACGAGGACGCGGCGGAGCTGATGGGCGTACCGACGTTCCGGTTCAAGCTGTGGGCGTTCGCCATCGGTGCGGCGGTCGGTGGTCTGTCCGGCACGTTGTGGGCCGGTCAGGCGAACTTCGTCAACTCCTCGACGTTCTCGTTGGAGAATTCGATCCTGGTGTTGGCGGCGGTTCTGCTCGGTGGTGCGGGCAGCATCGGCGGTGCGATCCTCGGTGGCTTCCTGGTCATCTACATTCCGGAGTGGCTGCGGTCGGTGGGTGACGTGTTCGGTCTACCGGAGACGGCCACCGTCTTCGGTAACGACTTCGACGTCAGCCCGACGTCGTTGCGCTACTTCATCTTCGGGATTCTGCTGATCATCGTGATGATCTTCCGACCGCAGGGTCTCTGGCCGAACCGGCGGCGGGCCGCCGAGCTCAAGGACCGGCAGAAGGAGGTGGCTGTCGTTGAGTGAGCCACGGATGGGTAGCGAGCGCGACGCCAGCAGCGAGCGCGACATGGCGATCGACGCGCGGACGACGGTGGGTAGCCCGCCGGAGACGTCCTCGACGCCGGACGAGACCGTCAGCGAGCCGGCCCCGGCGACCGACGGTCGTAAGCCGCTGCTGGAGGTCGACCACGTCACGCTTCGCTTCGGCGGCGTGGTGGCCCTCAACGACGTCAACTTCACCCTCTACGAGGGGGAGATCCTCGGGCTGATCGGCCCGAACGGCGCGGGCAAGACCACCTGCTTCAACGCGATGACGGGCGTGTACGCCCCGACGACCGGGCAGATCCGGTTCCGGGGTGAGAAGGTCAGCGGCCGTAAGCGGTTCCAGATCACCAAGCTGGGCATCGCCCGTACCTTCCAGAACATCCGCCTCTTCCCGGAGATGACGGCACTGGAGAACGTGCAGGTCGGCGCGGACGCCAACCACAAGACCAGCGTCCCGAGCGCCCTGCTGCGGTTGCCGCGGCACTGGCGGGAGGAGCGGCAGGGCAAGGAGAAGGCCCGCGCGCTGCTGGACTTCGTGGGCATCCAGGGTCGCGCCGGCGACCTGGCCCGCAACCTGTCGTACGGTGACCAGCGTCGTCTGGAGATCGCCCGGGCCCTGGCCACCGATCCCACCCTGCTCTGCCTCGACGAGCCGGCCGCCGGCTTCAACCCGGCGGAGAAGGTGGCGCTGCTACAGCTGATCCGTAAGATCCGCGACTCCGGCGTGACCGTCCTGCTGATCGAGCACGACATGCGACTGGTCATGGGCGTGGTGGACCGGCTGGTGGTGCTGGAGTTCGGGCAGAAGATCGCCGAGGGGTCGCCGGCCGAGGTGCGCGACGACCCGAAGGTGATCGCGGCCTACCTGGGAGGTGTCGAGGATGCTGCTTGAGATCGACAATCTGAAGCTGCTCTACGGCCGGATCGAGGCGCTGCACGGCATCAGCCTGCACGTGGACCAGGGCGAGATCGTCGCGCTCATCGGCGCGAACGGTGCCGGTAAGACCACGACCATGAAGGCGATCTCGGGGTTGCACGCCATCTCCGGCGGCAGCATCAAGTTCGACGGCGTCGACGTCAGCCGGCTGCGGGCCGACCTGCGGGTGATCCGCGGGATCGGGCAGTCGCCCGAGGGCCGCGGTGTCTTCCCGGGCATGACGGTGCTGGAAAACCTGGAGATGGGGGCCTACACCCGCCGGGACAAGGCCGACATCGCCAAGGACCTGGCGATGGTGTTCGAGCTGTTCCCACGGCTGCACGAGCGGCGCAAGCAGGCCGGCGGCACGCTCTCCGGCGGTGAGCAGCAGATGCTCGCGGTCGGTCGGGCGCTGATGACCCGTCCGAAGCTGCTGCTGCTGGACGAGCCGTCGATGGGTCTGGCACCGAAGTTGATCCAGCAGATCTTCGAGATCATCACCCGGATCAACGAGCAGGGCACCACGATCCTGCTGGTCGAGCAGAACGCCCAGCAGGCGCTCTCCCGGGCCCACCGGGGCTACGTGTTGGAGACCGGCCGGATCGTCAAGGAGGGCACCGGCGAGGAACTCCTGCACGACCCGGCGGTCAAGGAGGCGTACCTCGGCGTGGCCTGATCAGCGACGCGGAACAGAACGAGCCGGCCGGTGAGGGATAACCCTCGCCGGCCGGCTCGCACTTGTCAGGCGTCGGGACCGTCAGCTCATGAAGTAGCTGAGATACCAACCGCGCACGCCGCACCGACCGCAGTCCTTCGGGTACGTGGTCAATGTGCAGTAGTGCGAGACGTAGCGCTCCCCAGCCGCGTCGCACGCCGCCTCGCTGGGGTACGGATTGGTGGTCGTGTGTACCCAGCCGTCGGCAAGCGCTGGCGCGGCCAGCCCCAAGACCCCGGTCAGGCCGAGAAACATCGTCACCAGGACGCGACTCGTCCAGATCTTCATTGATAACCCCCGTTACGTAAAGATTGAGGGGAGTCTAACTGGGCTGATCGGATCTTGCTGTCCCACGCGGGGGCGGATGATCGCGGCACCTGTCAAGTGCCGAGCGAGAGTTCGCGAGGCCGCCGGTTCGGAACTGCCATTGGTGGCGGGGAGACGGTGATTCGCGAGGGCTGCACCGAGCATCTCGAGATCGGTTCTGTTTCCGGGATCTCAACCTGCCCTTCTCAGGCGCGAGGTTGGCGCGGGGTTGTCGGTCCGACGGACTAGAGTCGCTGCCGTGACAGCTACGACACCGCGTCTACTCCTCGTCGACGGACATTCCATGGCATACCGGGCTTTCTTCGCCCTGCCGGTGGAAAACTTCTCCACCACGACGGGGCAGCCCACCAATGCGGTGTACGGCTTCACCTCGATGCTGATCAACGTGCTGCGCGACGAGCAGCCCACCCACATCGTCGTGGCCTTCGACGTCTCCCGCCGGTCCTTCCGCACCGACAAGTACGCGGAGTACAAGGCCGGCCGCAGCGAGACCCCGACCGACTTCAAGGGCCAGGTCAGCCTGGTCAAGGAGGTCCTGGCCGCGCTGCGGATCCCGGTGGTGGAGAAGGAGGGCTTCGAGGCCGACGACGTCATCGCCACGCTCGCCTGCCAGGCCCGCGACCAGGGCATGTCGGTGCTGATCAGCAGCGGTGACCGGGACGCGTTCCAGTTGGTCGACGACCAGATCACCGTCCTCTACCCGCGCAAGGGTGTCTCCGACCTGGCCCGGATGGATCCGGCGGCGATCGAGACGAAGTACGGCGTTCCGCCCCAGCAGTACCGGGACCTCGCCGCGCTGGTCGGCGAGACCAGCGACAACCTGCCCGGCATTCCGGGTGTCGGCCCGAAGACCGCCGCTAAGTGGATCATCACGTACGGCGGGGTGGAGGGCGTGATCGCCCGCGCCGACGAGATCAAGGGCAAGGCCGGCGACAGCCTGCGGGAGCGGCTCGCCGACGTGATCCGCAACTACGAGATCAACGGCCTCGTCTCCGACCTGGAGCTGCCGCTGCGCCCGGAGGACACCCGCTGGGCCGGGTGGGACCGGGAGGCGGTGCACCAGGTCTTCGACACCCTGGAGTTCCGCATCCTGCGCGACCGTCTCTACCAGTACCTGGAGTCGGTCGAGCCGGAGGCCGAGTCCGGCTTCGACCTCGCCGGCGAGGTGCTCACCGAACCCGGCGCGTTGGCCGGGTGGTTGACCACGCACGCGCCGACCGGCACCCCGGTCGGCTTGGCGGTCAAGCTCGACACCGGCCCCAACCGCCGGCACACCGCCTCGATCATCGGTCTCGCGCTGGCCACCGCCGGTGGCGCGGCGGCGTGGGTCGACCCGGCCGGGCTCGACCCGGCCGACGAGGGCGCCCTGGCCAGTTGGTTGGCCGACGCGCAGCGGCCCAAGGTGCTGCACGACAGCAAGCCGGCCGTGCTGGCCTGCGCGGCGCACGGCTGGCAGCTCGACGGCATCGTCCGCGACACCCAGATCGCCGCGTACCTGGCCCGCCCGGATCAGCGGTCCTACGACCTGACCGACCTGGCGCTGCGCTACCTGCACCGGGAGCTGCGGGTGGACGTCCCGGAGACCGGCCAGCTCACCCTCGACGGGCTCGGCGACGAGGGCGTGATCGAGCAGAACCTGATGCTCCAGGCCCGCGCCACACTCGACCTCGCCGACGCCATCGACGCCGAGCTGTCCCGCGACGGCGAGCAGTCCGCCCGGCTGATGGCCGGCGTGGAGCTGCCGTTGATGCGGGTGTTGGCCAGCATGGAGAGCACCGGCATCGCCGCCGACACGCACTACCTGTCCGAGCTGGAGGCACACTTCGCCGCCGAGGTGAAGGCCGCCGCGCAGGGCGCGTACGAGGCGGTGGGTCGGGAGTTCAACCTCGGCTCGCCCAAGCAGTTGCAGGAGATCCTCTTCACCGAGTTGGGCCTGCCGAAGACCAAGAAGATCAAGACGGGCTACACCACCGACGCCGACGCCCTGCAGTGGCTCTACGCGCAGCAGCCGCACCCGGTGCTGGCCCACCTGCTGCGGCACCGCGACGTGGCCAAGCTCAAGTCGACGGTCGACGGGCTGCTCAAGTCGGTCTCCGACGACGGCCGGATCCACACCACCTTCAACCAGACCGTGGCGGCCACCGGTCGGCTCTCCTCCACCGAGCCCAACCTGCAGAACATCCCGATCCGCACCGAGGAGGGTCGACGGATCCGCCGGGCCTTCGTGGTGGGGGAGGGCTACGAGTCCCTGCTCACCGCCGACTACAGCCAGATCGAGATGCGCATCATGGCGCACCTCAGCTCGGACGACGCGTTGATCGACGCGTTCAACTCCGGCGCCGACTTCCACGCGGCCACCGCCTCGTCGGTCTTCGGGGTGCCGCTCGACGAGGTCACCCCCGACCAGCGCCGCAAGATCAAGGCCATGAACTACGGCCTGGCGTACGGGCTCAGCGCGTTCGGCCTGTCCCAGCAGCTCAGCATCAGTACCGAAGAGGCGCGCGGGCTGATGGAGAACTACTTCGCCGGCTTCGGCGGGGTGCGCGACTACCTCCAGCAGGTGGTCGCCCGGGCCCGCCAGGACGGCTACACCTCGACCATCCTGGGTCGCCGCCGCTACCTGCCCGACCTGGTCAGCGACAACCGGCAGCGCCGCGACATCGCCGAGCGGATGGCGCTCAACGCCCCGATCCAGGGCTCCGCCGCGGACATCATCAAGGTGGCCATGCTGCACGTCGACACCGCGCTCGGTGCGGCCGGGCTGCGCTCCCGGATGCTGTTGCAGGTGCACGACGAGCTGGTCTTCGAGGTCGCTCCCGGTGAGCGGGAGGCGTTGGAGGCCCTGGTCCGGCGGGAGATGGGCGAGGCGTACCCGCTGTCGGTGCCGCTCGAGGTGTCTGTCGGCCTGGGCCGGGACTGGAACAGCGCCGACCACTGATCCGCTCCCGTTCTCGGTGTGGGGGTTCCGGGGCAGCCCGACCCACTCCGGGCGGTCAAGCTTGATCCCTGCGTGGGTCGGGCTGCCCCGGAACCCCTGACCGGGTCACAGTGGTCGCGGCCGTTGGCGGCTACGTGCCACCACGTGCGGCGGATGACGGCTACTTCAGGGGGTCGTGGCCCCAGTTCATGAGGGACCAGCGCCACTTGGTGTCCCGGACGTCGCCGGAGGGGCGCTGTGCCATGTGCCGGCGTACGTAGCCGACCACCTTGCGCATGTGCTTGTAGTCGCCCTCGGACAGGTCGCCGCGTTTACGACGGAGCAGATTGATGATCTTCCGGCCGGACTCGTGCCCGACGGACTCGCCGCCACCGGCGTGACCACCCTTGTGCCAGCCGACCTGCTTCGACTCGTCGGTCTCCAGCCACGTGGACAGCTCACCGGGCTTCATGTTCACCGCTTCGGTGAACTCCCGGTAGGTGTCCCGGCCGTCGTCACTTCTGCTCATGACGCAGCGCCTCGGGGCGGTGGGTCACGTCGCGGCCCGTGCCGTCACTGCGGACCCGGTACTGCGGGTCGTCGGGGGCCGCGTTCACGGCCCGCCCACGGATCCGCGTCCGCTCGGTGATCGTCCCCCGCACCACGCCGTACGCGCGGCTACCGTGGGCCGACCAGGAAACATGGTCGCCCTGGTGGAATCTCTGTTCGGCCATGGTCCTCGGCTACCCGACCCGGCCGGGGAGAAACGGGCTACGGGGTGATCTCGGCGACCGGCAACTTGATGTCGAACGGCTCGGTCAGTTCGATCACGTCGGCACCGTCGGCGACCAGCTCGTACTGCCGCTCACCGCCCGGCCCCACATGGTCGCCGATGCGGTACGCGTAGACGTGCACCGGGTCCTGCTCGATCCGCCAGTAGAAGGGGATTCCGGCGGCGGCGTACTCACCCGGTTTCGCGAACCGGTCGATCCGTCGCGTGCCGGGCAAAACGATCTCCACGGCGAGTACGACATCCGCCGACTCGGCGCTCATGGGCCTGAAGCTACCGGCGATCCACGGGTCGCAGGCCGGACCGCAGGTGCGACGGGCTCAGTCGGCGGGCTTCTCGGTGACGAAGATGGCGGTGCCGGGGAAGAGTCGTCCACGCAGCGGACTCCACTGCCCCCAGATCCCCTCGTGTCCCTCCGGCCACTCCGGCTCCACCAGATCCAGCAGCCGGAACCCGGCGCCGACCAGCTCGCGGATCCGGTCGCCGAGCGTGCGGTGCTGCTCGACGTAGGTGGCCACACCGGACTCGTCCTGCTCGACGTAGGGGGAGCGGTCGAAGTACGAGTGCACGGCGGTCAGCCCGCCCTCGCCGGGGTCGTCGAGGAAGATCCAGCGTATCGGGTGGGTCACCGAGAACACCCACCGGCCGCCCGGACGCAGCACCCGGTGCACCTCGGCGAGCAGCGCGGCCGAGTCGTCCACGAACGGGATCGCACCGAACGCGGTGCACGCCGTGTCGAACGACCGGTCGGCGAACGGCAGGGCGAGCGCGTCGGCCTGCACCAGCGGTACGCGTACCCCGGAGCGGTCGGCGGCCTCGGCGGCGTGCCGCAACATGCCGGCGGACAGGTCGAAGGCGACCGGCCGGGCGCCCTGGGTGGCGAGCCAGCGGGCGGCCGCCGCGGCACCGGCGCCCACCTCCAGCACCCGTCGCCCCGACACGTCGCCGAGCAGTCGGGCGTCGGCCTCGCGCAGCCCCTCGGGGCACCACACGAAGTCGACGTCGCCGAGGAACGCGCCGTGCTCGGCCTGGTAGTCGTCGGCGTCGGTGTCCCACCAGCCACGGTTGGCGCGCCGGGCCTCGGCGTCACCGACCCGGCGCCGGGTAACCCGGCTGTCGTCATCCACGCGCCCACGCTAGGCCCCACCCGTCCGGTTCGGCGCGGCGACGCGTCCACGATCTGCGCGACGGCGCGCCTGAGGTTTTCGGCAAGTCGCGGTGTCCGGGCCGGTGGGAGGCGCGGGCAGCCCCGCGAAACCAGTCGATCACGAACGCCGCCGCCGATGCCTTCGAACGCTACTTCTGGGGCTGCTGTGACGCAGGAGACAGCAGGGGTGGTTTCCGGGTGATTGTTCGGCTTTCGCAGGTCATCGCACGCAGAGAAGCCGGGAGGGCTTGCACGCTGTGGTAATGCGCACGGTAGGCTAGACGATGCGCTCGCGGATCGCGTTGCCTCGGCAGGGAGCAGGTGCGCGGTCGACGGAGCCACATCATGATCTCACTAGGCGATCGTTCGGTGTGCCCGGCGACGGATCCGCTGGCGCGAACAGGTCACTGCGACACACCAGCCTGCTGTGACAACCCACCGACCGGAGCAACCGCCCACATGACGAGCAGCATCGAGGCCCCCTCGAGCGCCACCCGGGTCACCCACGACGATCTCGGTTCCGAGGAGGCTTTCCTCGCCGCGATCGACGAGACCATCAAGTACTTCAACGACGGCGACATTGTCGAAGGCACCGTCGTCAAGGTCGATCGGGACGAGGTCCTGCTCGACATCGGCTACAAGACCGAGGGTGTCATCCCCTCTCGGGAGTTGTCGATCAAGCACGACGTGGACCCCGCCGAGGTTGTGACGGTTGGTGACCACATCGAGGCCCTGGTCCTCCAGAAGGAGGACAAGGAGGGTCGTCTGATCCTCTCCAAGAAGCGGGCACAGTACGAGCGGGCCTGGGGCACGATCGAGAAGATCAAGGACGAGGACGGCGTCGTCCGCGGTTCGGTCATCGAGGTGGTCAAGGGCGGCCTCATCCTCGACATCGGGCTGCGCGGCTTCCTGCCCGCCTCCCTGGTCGAGATGCGGCGTGTGCGCGACCTGCAGCCGTACGTCGGGCGGGAGCTCGAGGCCAAGATCATCGAGCTGGACAAGAACCGCAACAACGTGGTCCTGTCCCGCCGGGCCTGGCTGGAGCAGACGCAGTCCGAGGTGCGCACCGAGTTCCTCAACAAGCTGCAGAAGGGCCAGGTCCGCAAGGGCGTCGTGTCCTCGATCGTCAACTTCGGCGCCTTCGTGGACCTGGGCGGCGTCGACGGTCTGGTGCACGTCTCCGAGCTGTCCTGGAAGCACATCGACCACCCGTCCGAGGTCGTCGAGGTCGGCCAGGAGGTCGAGGTCGAGGTCCTGGACGTCGACCTGGACCGCGAGCGCGTCTCGCTGTCGCTGAAGGCGACCCAGGAGGACCCGTGGCGGCAGTTCGCCCGCACCCACGCGATCCAGCAGATCGTGCCGGGTAAGGTCACCAAGCTGGTCCCGTTCGGTGCGTTCGTCCGGGTGGACGACGGCATCGAGGGCCTGGTCCACATCTCCGAGCTGGCCGAGCGCCACGTGGAGATCCCGGAGCAGGTCGTGCAGGTCGGCTCCGAGGTCATGGTCAAGGTCATCGACATCGACCTGGAGCGCCGCCGGATCTCGCTGTCGCTCAAGCAGGCCAACGAGGGCTTCGTCGAGGGCGAGGAGCACTTCGACCCGACCCTCTACGGCATGGCCGCGACGTACGACACCGAGGGCAACTACATCTACCCGGAGGGCTTCGACCCGGAGACGGGCGAGTGGCTCGAGGGGTACGACAAGCAGCGCGAGACCTGGGAGAACCAGTACGCCGAGGCTCGTCTGCGCTGGGAGGCCCACACCAAGCAGGTGCAGACCTCTCGGGCCGCCGACGCCGAGGCTGCCGCCAACCCGACTCCGGCCGTTCCGGCCGCGGCCGGCGGTGGCGGTGGCACCACCTCCTCGTCCAGCCCGGCCCCGAGCCGGCAGGCCGAGGAGCCGGCCGGCACCCTGGCCACCGACGAGGCGCTCGCCGCACTGCGGGAGAAGCTCGCCGGCGGTAAGTGACCCGCTGAACGACGACGGGCCCCGTCCCCGCGATCTCCGGATCGTTGGGGGCGGGGCCCTCGCCGTACCCGGGCGAGCTGCGCGCCCGGCCCCGCTGACCGGCAAGATCGCACTCGATCCAGGATGGACGGGCCGCCCGGAGGCCGGACACCACTACATCTTGGATCGAGCACGATCTAGCGGCGCCGCGCGGGCCGTCGGGGGCGCCGGGCGGGTGGTTTGGCGACGGGCTTGTGCATCCGGTTGACTGTTCGGGTGCTGAGGGTGGGATTGACCGGCGGGATCGGGTCGGGCAAGAGTGCGGTGGCCGCGCGGCTCGTCGAGCGGGGCGCGGTGCTCATCGACGCCGACCGGGTGGCCCGGGAGGTGGTGGCGCCCGGTACGGACGGGCTGGCCGAGGTCGTGGCCGCCTTCTCCGACGCGGTGTTGGACGCCGACGGGGCGCTGGACCGTGCCGCGCTGGGAGCTGTGGTGTTCGCCGACGAGAGCGCCCGTCGTCGGCTGGAGGCGATCACCCACCCCCGGGTCCGGGCCCGTACCGCGGAGCTGACCGCCGCGGCGGCGCCCGACGCGATCGTCGTCAACGACGTACCGCTGTTGGTCGAGGTGGGGCTCGCGCCGACGTACCACCTGGTGCTCGTGGTGCAGACGGCCGTGTCGACCCGACTGGAGCGGCTGGCGCGCGACCGGGGGATGAGCCGCGCGGAGGCCGAGCGGAGGATCGCCGCGCAGGCCGACGACGCCCGTCGCCGGGCGGCGGCGGACGTGGTGTTGACCAACGACGGGAGCCTGGCGGCGTTGCACGACGCCGTCGACCTGCTCTGGCGGCAGCGGCTGGTGCCCTACGAGGACAACGTGCGCCAGCGGCGGGTGGTTCCCGCGGACCAGGTCGACCTGGCCGGGGCTGACGCGAGTTGGCCGGAGCAGTACGCGCGGCTGGCCGCTCGGATCCGGCACGCGCTGGGCTCGGACGCCCTGCGGATCGACCACATCGGCTCGACGGCGGTGCCCGGCCTCGCCGCGCAGAACGTCATCGACGTGCAGGTGGCGGTGTCCAGCCTCGCCGACGCCGACGGGCCGCTGGCCGACCGGCTGGCCAACGCCGGGTTTCCCCGGGTGCCGGGGCAGTGGTGGGACGACCCGCGCCCGGCCGGCAGGGGTCGGTGGGAGAAGCGGCTGCACGGCAGCGCGGACCCGGCCCGCCCGGTTCGTCTGCACGTGCGGGTGGCCGATTCGCCGGGGTGGCGGTACGCGCTGCTGATGCGCGACCACCTGCGGGCCGACCCGGATCAGCGGGCCGCGTACCTGCTGCTCAAGCGGGATCTGGTCGACGCGGCCCCGGAGGCGGGCGATTCCGGCACGGCCCGGGATCCGTGGTTCGACGAGGAGTACCTGCGGGCCGAGCAGTGGGCCGAGCAGACCGACTGGCACCCCTGAGGGCACGAGTCAGCGGGCACCGGCCCGAGGTGCGGAGGACCGCGGGGCGGTAGGACGCGGGGCTGCGGGCCGAGGGGTGGCAGCCAGCCGGGGCACGACGGCGGGAGACAGATCGAGGTGTGCCCACGCGCCGGCCTCGGTCCGCAACTCCAGTCGGCGTAGCGAACCGTCGTGGTCGATCCAGTAACGCAGCCGCGCGCCGGTCGGGCCGGACTCGACGACGTCGACCGTCCGTCCGGCGGTGACGTCCTCGCGTACCCGCACGGCCGCCCCGCGGTGCCCGACCGACCCGGCGGCCAGCGCGGCGTCGATCAGCAGGCCCAGGTCGTCCCGGCCAGGTCGGGAGACGCGCCAGCTTCCCGCCGGTGGCGGCAGCGGTGGCCGGACCGGTGCCTCGGCGGTGCCGCCGCCGGCGGCGACCGCCGGCAGGTCCGCTCGGGCCAGGCCGGCGGCGTCGCGCCGCAGCAGGGTCCGGCGATTCGGCACCCCCAGATCGGCGATCGAGAGGTACGCGGTCCGCGCGGTCCAGCTCAACCAACCGGCGCCCCGCAGGTTCGTGTCGGTGCCGATGGGCGCGCTCAACGTCAGCGTGGCACCACCCTGGGCGCGTAGCCGGGCCGGTAGCCGCTCCAGCCGACGCTGCTCGGTGTCGGTCAGCGCGCGGGGCAGACCGGGTCGGCCGCCGAGCGCGTCCACCGGCTGCAGGGTCGGCCGGTCCGCCCGGTTGAAGATCATCGTGACCGGGTCGGCGTCGGGTAGCCGGGTCACCAGCTTGTGCAGCCGGGCGTCCTGGTCGAGCCAGTACCGGGTCGTTCCGTCCGGCGAGACCGTCGCGCTGCCGGGTGCCGCACCGGCCGGTGGGGCGCGGGCGGGCAGCGGCGCCTGGATGACGTCCAGCGGGCCGGCCGGCACGGTGTCCCGGGCGACCCAGCGCGCGCCGCTGGCCGTGGCCGTCCTGGTCCGGTCCGGGCGGTCGGCGGCGAGATCGAGGAGCAGGTCGAGCACCGGCGCCAGGCGCGCTCCGGGGGCCAGGCGGTGCAGCCGCCAGCGATCCGCCGGAGGCACCAGCGGTGGTGTGGCGGGGGTGGGCACCGCCGCCGGGTCGGGGCGGATCACCAGCACCGGACCGCTCTTCTGCAACAGCCCGCGCTCGGCACCCGCACCCGGCCCGCCCACGTCGACGTAGAGCAGGGCCCGGGACCAGTCCACCCAGCCCACCAGCTCCAGGCGGGCGGCGCCGGTGCCGGCGGTGACGCGTACCCCGGCGCGCAGGTCCCGCAGGTTGGTGACCCGCATCGCGGCCAGCCGCTCGCTCTCCGCGACGGTCAGCGGCCGGGCCGGCTCGGGCGGGTCGGGCGCCCAGCTCAGCAGCCCGAGCACCAACGCCGTCGCGGACGTCACCGCGGTCAGACCGAGCAACAGCAGGACCGTACGTCTGCGCCGACCGGCCGAGCTGCCGGGGTCGTCGCCGCCGCTGCTGCTCTCGCCGCCGCCGCTGCTCTCGTCGCCGCCGCCGCTGCCGGTGTCGGTGGTCGTGTCGGTGTTGTCCGGCCGGGGCGTGCCCGTGCGGGCGGTGGTGTCGGGTGCCGGGGTCGGAGAGGTGTCCACGGAGGTGAAACGGGCGGGACGGCATCGGGGTGACGAGCAGGGGCGCTCGCGGCGGCCGGTCTGCGCCTCGAGCGCGACCACACGGGTGCGCACGCCGGACGAGCCGGGTGCTGCGACCGCAGTGCCGAGGGTGACCGGCCGTGATGACGGCCTGGCCACCGGCCCGGTCGGCCGCCGCGAGCGGCCTACAGGAAGAGGGTAGTCCCGGTGACATGGGCCACACAATGGGAATATTGAAGCCGATCACGTACCTGGCGTGACGGCCGAACCTGTCGGACCTGCGGCGTACCGTTGATGACATGGCGCTCGACATTCCCCGGCTCGACGGCCGCTTCCAGGTCGTCAGTGACTTCCAGCCGGCTGGCGACCAGCCGGCCGCGATCGACGATCTTGAGCGTCGGGTTCGGCGCGGCGACCGTAACAGCGTGTTGCTCGGCGCGACCGGCACCGGCAAGAGCGCCACCACGGCGTGGCTGATCGAGCGGCTGCAACGCCCCACCCTGGTGCTCGCCCCGAACAAGACGCTCTGCGCGCAGCTGGCCAAGGAGTTCAGCGAGCTGCTGCCGCACAACGCGGTCGAATACTTCGTGTCGTACTACGACTACTACCAGCCCGAGGCGTACATCCCGCAGACCGACACCTACATCGAGAAGGACTCCTCGATCAACGAGGAGGTCGAGCGGCTGCGGCACTCGGCGACCATGTCGCTGCTCACCCGCCGCGACGTGATCGTGGTGGCGACCGTCTCGGCGATCTACGGTCTGGGCACCCCGGAGGAATACCTCGATCGGGCGGTGCGGGTGCAGGTCGGCCAGGAGCTCGACCGCGACCAGTTGCTGCGCCGGCTGGTCGACATCCAGTACACCCGCAACGACATGGCCTTCCAACGCGGCACCTTCCGGGTCCGTGGCGACACCCTGGAGATCATCCCGGCGTACGAGGAGCTGGCGGTCCGCATCGAGCTGTTCGGTGACGAGGTGGAGAAGCTCTACTACCTCAACCCGTTGACCGGTGACGTGGTGCGCGAGGTCGACCAGCTGGTGATCTTCCCGGCCACCCACTACGCGGCGGGTCCGGAGCGGATGGAGCGGGCGATCCGTGACATCGAGGTCGAGCTGGCCGAGCGGCTCGCCGAGCTGGAGCGGCAGGGCAAGCTGCTGGAGGCGCAGCGGCTGCGGATGCGCACCACCTACGACATCGAGATGATGCGGCAGGTGGGCTTCTGCTCCGGCATCGAGAACTACTCGATGCACATGGACGGCCGGCTGCCCGGCAGCCCACCGCACTGCCTGCTCGACTACTTCCCCGACGACTTCCTCACCGTGGTCGACGAGTCGCACGTCACCATCCCGCAGATCGGCGGCATGTACGAGGGCGACGCGTCGCGTAAGCGGATGCTCATCGACCACGGTTTCCGGCTGCCCAGCGCGGCCGACAACCGGCCGCTGCGCTTCGACGAGTTCCTGGAGCGGGTCGGCCAGATGGTCTTCCTGTCGGCGACCCCGGGCACCTGGGAGATGGAGCAGGCCCAGGGCGAGTTCGTCGAGCAGGTCATCCGACCCACCGGTCTGGTCGACCCGGAGGTGGTGATCAAGCCGACCAAGGGCCAGATCGACGACCTGATGCACGAGATCAAGCTGCGCACCGACCGGGACGAGCGGGTGCTGGTCACCACCCTCACCAAGAAGATGGCCGAGGACCTGTCCGACTACCTCCTGGAGAACGGCATTCGGGTGCGCTACCTGCACTCGGAGGTCGACACGCTGCGCCGGGTGGAGCTGTTGCGCGAGCTGCGCAAGGGCGACTACGACGTGCTCGTCGGCATCAACCTGCTCCGCGAGGGTCTGGACCTGCCCGAGGTGTCGCTGGTGGCGATCCTCGACGCCGACAAGGAGGGCTTCCTGCGCAGCGGCCGGTCGCTGATCCAGACCATCGGGCGGGCCGCTCGTAACGTCTCCGGTCAGGTGCACATGTACGCCGACAAGATCACCCCGTCGATGGCGGCGGCGATCGACGAGACCGATCGGCGGCGGGCCAAGCAGATCGCGCACAACGAGGCCAACGGCATCAGCCCGGAGCCGCTGCGCAAGAAGATCCACGACATCCTGGACGACATCTACCGCGAGGCGGAGGACACCGAGAACTCCCGGGTCGGGGGTGCGGTGCGTCAGCTATCCCGGGGCAAGGCGCCGGTCAAGGAGACCCGCAGCCGCAGCCGGTCCGCCGCCACCACCACCTCGCGGGAGGGGATGGCGAGGGCCGACCTCGCCCAGCTCATCCAGGAGCTCAACGACCAGATGCTGGCCGCCGCCCGCGAGCTGCAGTTCGAGCTGGCGGCCCGGATCCGCGACGAGGTCTCCGACCTGAAGAAGGAACTGCGCGGCATGGACGCCGCGGGCGTGAAGTAGCGGTCTTGGTCGCCGGGTCGCCCACGGCCGGCGTTCCGCTCGGGTGTGGGTGACCGGGGCACGCGAAGGGCGGGCGAGGGTGACGGCGCTGGCACCGATCGACGAGCTGGTCGTCGGGCTGCCGGACGCCCGCCTGCGTCCGTTCGTGGACCGGTACGTCGGCTACCGGGAGCGGGCAGACCTGCCACTGGTTCGTCGGGAGCCGGCGGGCGCCTTCGTGGTGGTGATCCTGGGTTGGGGCGCTCCGCTGGACGTGACCGACCCGCGCAGCGCGGAGCGCGGCGCCAGCACTGTCGACTCCTTCGTGGCCGGCACCTTCGACGGCTGGTGCACCACGCGCATGGTGGGTGTGGGGGAGGGCGTCGAGTTGCTGCTCGCGCCCCTGACCGCCCGTCGGCTCCTCGGCCTGCCGTTGGGTGAGCTGACCAATCGGGCCGTCGACCTGGGGCGGCTACCGGGCCGTTGGCTGGATCGGCTGCGCAACACCCTCGCCGAGACGCCCGGCTGGCCGGAACGGTTCGCCCTGCTCGACCGGGTGCTCGCCGCCCGGCTGGCGGCGTCCCCGCCGGTGGACGCCCGGCTCGACTGGGCGTGGCGGCAGTTGGTGGCCAGCGGGGGCCGGGGCAGCGTCGGCGTGCTGGCCGACGAGTTGGGCTGGAGCCGACGGCATCTCGCCTCCCGGTTCCGGCAGGAGGTCGGGTTGCCGCCCAAGATGGCCGCCCGGCTGCTGCGTTTCCAGCGGGCGTACGCCGCGTTGGCCGAGGTGGGCGGGTCCGTCGACGGGGCCGAGGTGGCGGCCAGGTGTGGCTACTACGACCAGTCCCACCTCATTCGGGACTTCCACCAGTTCGCGGGGGCCACCCCGGCCGCGCTGCGCGCCGCCGGTGGACGATGACCGGCTGGGACGGCCGACCGAGGTCACATTCGTCCAATCCGAATCCGGCCGCCGGTCGCAGAATCGGGTCATGCGAACCGTCTATCCGATCTTCCGTTACCCCGATCCCCGTTTCGCGATCGACTGGCTCCGGTCAGCCTTCGGTTTCCAGGTGCACGCCGTGCACGAGACACCGGACGGCGCGGTCGCGCACGCCGAACTCGTCCTCGACACCGGCATGATCATGCTGGGTGGTCGGGCCGACGCGAAGCCCCGGCCCGCCGACGACGACTGGTCGGTCTACGTGGCGGTGCCGGACGTCGACGCGCACTGTGCGCGGGCCCGCGCGGCCGGCGCCGAGATCGTCCGCGAGCCGTTCGACACCGACTACGGCTCCCGCGACTACGCCGCCCGGGACCTGACCGGCAACGTCTGGTCGTTCGGCACGTACCGACCCTGAATCCACCGCTGAGCTGCGGAAACGGTACGTGGAACCGGGTCCGACCGGTGACCGGCGTCGAATGACCTGATTGCGGTGTGCGAGCAAGCTATTGCACTGGGTGATCGTCCTGCGTAGTCTCCCTGCGTGGGGAGGCCGGGATGCCGCTGCCAACAAGTCCTGTCATTCGACGTGCACGTCTCGGCGCAGAGCTGCGCCAGCTCCGTCGGCGCGAGTCGCTGACCCTGGAGCAGGTCTGCGACCGGCTGGGTTGGGCCTCGACGTCGAAGCTGTCCCGCATCGAGCTGGGTCAGAGTCGCCCGGACCTGGCCGACGTGCTCGATCTGCTGGACGTCTACAAGGTGCCGACACCGGCCCGGGAAGCGCTCATCGTGATCGCCCGGGACGCGGCGACCAGCCGAGGCTGGTGGAAGACGCTCGGCGAGATGAGCGAACGGCAGCGCACCTACGCCGAACTGGAGGCCGGCGCCGCCGACATCGTCGAGTACCAGCCGTCGGTCGTGCCGGGGCTGCTCCAGACACCCGCGTACGCCCGGGTGCTGGTCACGGCCGGCGCCCAGCTCACACCGGAGGTCGACGTGGAGGCCGAGGTGCGCGCTCGGGCGCTGCGGCAGGAGGTGCTGCGGCGGGCCTATCCGCCGCGCTACACGGCGGTGCTCGCCGAGGCCGTCTGCGAGCCGGGTGACCTGCCGGTGGCGGTCTGGCGTGAACAGCTGCGGCACCTGGTCACCGTGACCGGGCTGTCCCACGTCACGGTGCGACTGCTGCCCCGCGGGACGGCCGGCGGTGGGCTGCACCCGCTCACGCCGTACTCCTGCTATGCCTTTCCCGACCCGGCGGACCCGCGCACGGTGATGCTCGAGGCGTTGACCACCGACGTGCGGTTGGCCACCGCGCCCGACATCGACCGCTACGAGCGGATGACCGAGGCGCTGCTGGCCGCCGCGCTGTCACCGGAGGAGACGGTCACCGTGCTGGCCCGCCGCGTCGGCGAGTGAGGCCGAGGGCGCCCAGGGTGGCGCGCCGCGCGGCCACCGGGCCCGGCGCCCCCGAGCCCGTCGGGACCGGCGGCCGGCGCGTGCGCCCGGCACGATAACCGTGGGGTACGACAGCGGCGCTCAGGCCGGTACGTCGAGGAAGTGTTCGACCACCGGCGGCCCCGCGAAGTGCGGTCCGATCAGGGCACGCCACTTCTCGAACCGGTCGGTGGCCCGGAAGTTCTGCTCGTGCGCCTCGACCGAGTCCCATTCGACGAGCAGCACGAAACGGGTCGGAGACTCGATTCCCCGGGTCATCCGCACGGACCGGCAGCCGGTCGCCCCGGCGAGCACCGGGTGACCCTCGGCGTACGCGGCGGCGAACGCGTCCTCGTGTCCGGGTAGTACGTCGATCAACGCGACCTCAAGCACCATGCCGGAAAGCCTCCCACGGGGGCCGGGGTGGGCGGTGTCGCGGGGTCTGTTCCGGCGTCCACGGCACACCTAGGGTGGGCATCGTGATCATTGACTGGCTCACCGGCACCGCGTTTCGGGTGGCCGGTACGGGCACCACCTGGGCGGAGCTGCTGGGGTTCGTGACCGGTGTGCTCAACGTGTGGCTGGTGGCCCGGCAGAGGATCGCCAACTGGCCGATCGGCATCGCCAACGTGCTGCTGCTCATGCTGCTGTTCTGGACCGCCGGGCTGTACGCCGACGCCGGGCTCCAGATCGTCTACGTCGCGCTCGGCTGCTACGGCTGGTGGCACTGGCTGTTCGGTGGCGAGCGGCGCAACGGGCTCACGGTGAGCCGGACGGGGCGACGGGAGTGGTTGACGCTGGGCGTCGTCGGTGTGCTGCTCACCGGCGCGCTGTGGGTGCTGCTGGACCGGGCCACCGACTCGACCGTGCCGTTGCCGGACGCGCTGACCACGGCGCTGTCCCTGCTGGCCACGTACGGGCAGACCCGCAAGCGGGTGGAGAGCTGGTGGCTCTGGATCAGCGCCGACCTGATCTACATTCCGTTGTACGCGTACAAGGGGCTGCACCTGACGGCCGTTCTGTACCTGGTCTTCCTCGCCCTGTGCGTGCTCGGGCTGCGCGCCTGGCGGGCCGACCTGCGTCGGGCCGAGCGGCCGACCGCCGTCCCGCCCGGCCCGGCCCCGGTCGTCGCGTGAGCGCCGGGCCGTCCGGCCGCCCGCCGGCTCCACGCCGGCCGGCGCGGTCCCCGGAGTTCGGGCACGGGCTGGTGGTGGGCAAGTTCTATCCACCGCACGCCGGGCACCACGCGCTGATCGGGGCCGCCGCCGCCCGGTGCGCCGAGGTCACGGTGGTCGTGGCGCCCTCGCGTCGGGAGTCCATCCCGCTTCCGCTACGACTGGACTGGCTGCGCGAGGCGCACGCGGACACGCCGTGGGTTCGGGTCGTCGGCCGGTACGACGACCATCCGGTTGACTACGCCGATCCGGCCGTCTGGGACGCGCACTGCGCGGTGTTCCGCGAGGCGATCGGGCCGGGGCCGGTGGACGCGGTCTTCTCCTCCGAGGCGTACGGCGTCGAGCTGGCGCGCCGCTTCGACGCCGTACCCGTGTCGGTGGATCCGGATCGGCGGACCGTGCCGGTGTCCGGGACGGCCGTGCGCGCGGACCCGGCGGGGCACTGGCGGTGGTTGAGCCCGTCGGTGCGGGCGTGGTTCGTCCGGCGGGTGGTGGTGGTCGGGGCGGAGTCGACCGGGACCACGACGATGGCGGCGGCGCTCGCCGCGCACTACGGCACGTCCTGGGTGCCGGAGTACGGCCGGGAGTTGACCGCCGCCAAGCTGGCCCGGCTGCGCGAGCGCACGCCGGAGGCGACCGTCTTCGACGTCGGTTGGGACCGGGACGACTTCCGCACGGTGGTCCGCGAGCAGCAGGCGGCCGAGGACGCGGCGGCCCGGACGAGCGGGCCGCTGCTGGTCTGCGACACCGACGCGCGGGCGACGGCGGTGTGGGAGGAGCGCTACCTGGGCAGCGCGTCGCCGCAGGTGCGGTCGGCGGCCCGTCGGCCGGCGCTGTATCTGCTGACGGACCACCGGGGGGGTGCCGTTCGCCGATGACGGGCTGCGCGACGGCGAGCACCTGCGGGCCTGGATGACCGAGCGGTTCCGGAGCGAGCTGGCCGGCTGCGGGGTGCCGGTGGTGGAGCTGACCGGGTCGCACGCCGAGCGGTTGGCCCGGGCGGTGCGGGCCTGTGACGACCTGCTCGCGGCCGGCTGGTCGCTCGCCGACCCGATCGCCGCACCCGATGTCAACTAGCCTCCTAGGACACCCTTGCGGAGGTGACGGCGGCGGCAGCCGACGTGACGGGCAGCGACAACTGCTGCGCCGGCACCGTGGCCGGCGCCACCGGCTGCCCGGGGTGTGATCACGGGGCGTGGTGGGCAACAATGGTCACCGAGGAGGGGAGTATTCCCCCGCAACGGAGTCGTCAGCACGGTCGATCGCCGGAACCACGGCGGCCCGACCCGGCCCCGTAGGTCGCCGCCCCTGCCGGGGCGACGGCGGAAGAGACCTCCGACAGTCACCAGAGTGAGCGACAGCGGCACACCGGCCCTCGCGGGGGCGTACGGTGTGCCCGACGCCGCGTGTCTGCCGGAGGAATGAACGTTGGACGTGTCCGGATTGGTGTGGGCGGGGACGCTTGTCGCACTGACTGCGGTCCTGCTCGTCGACCTGTTGATCATTGGTCGGCGCCCGCACGAGCCGAGTGTGCGGGAGTCGAGCCTCTGGGTCGCCTTCTACGTCGGCCTTGCCCTGCTCTTCGGCGCGGGTGTCTGGTTGACCTCCGGGGCCAGCGCGGCCGGCCAGTTCTACACCGGCTGGCTCACCGAGTACAGCCTCTCGGTGGACAACCTCTTCGTCTTCGTGATCATCATGGCCCGTTTCGGGGTGCCTCGGCAGTACCAGCAGAAGGTGCTGCTCGTCGGCATCGTGCTGGCCCTGGTGATGCGCGGTGGGTTCATCGCCGCCGGCGCGGCGCTGATCTCGCAGTTCTCCTGGGTCTTCTACATCTTCGGCGCGTTCCTGATCTACACGGCGGTGAACCTGGCCCGGCAGGGTGAGCCGGACGAGGACGAGTTCTCGGAGAACCTGCTGATCCGGTGGAGCCGCCGAGCGCTGCCGATCTCCAAGGGCTACGACGACGCGAAGCTGATCACCCACGAGAACGGCCGTCGGCTGTTCACCCCGATGCTGATCGTGATGATCGCGATCGGCACCACCGACCTGATCTTCGCACTGGACTCGATCCCGGCGATCTTCGGCATCACCCAGGAGCCGTACCTGGTCTTCACCGCGAACGTCTTCGCGCTGATGGGCCTTCGTCAGCTCTACTTCCTGCTCGGTGGCCTGCTCGACCGGCTGATCTACCTGAGCTACGGCCTGGCCGTGGTGCTCGGCTTCATCGGGGTCAAGCTGGTGTTGGAGGCGTTGGCCGACAACAACCTGCCGTTCATCAACGGTGGCGAGCACGTCGGCTGGGCGCCGCACATCCCGATCTGGTTGTCGCTGCTGGTGATCATCGGCACGCTCGGCGTCGCCACCGCCGCCAGCCTGATCAAGTCCGCTCGGGACCGGCGCCGCGAGTTGGCCGACGCCCGACGTTGACGGCTCGCCGGCCGGGTGCGGACACGCGCCCGGCCGGTCAGACCCGGTGCGCGCCGACCAGCGTCGCGGCCCGGTCGGCCGGCAACGGCTCCTCG
This sequence comes from Micromonospora sp. NPDC049645, assembly GCF_040675155.1. Lineage (NCBI taxonomy): Bacteria > Bacillati > Actinomycetota > Actinomycetes > Micromonosporales > Micromonosporaceae > Micromonospora > Micromonospora sp. NPDC049645. The sequence goes on along the minus strand of NZ_JBFAOI010000008.1, from coordinate 17,650 downwards.
ATGACCCGTCGCCGCCGGTAGCAGGCGTGCAACATCCGACGCTGGCCATCGTCGCCGGGGGCGGTGACGATGCCGATGTGGTGGATCTTGCGGCCGGGGCGGGCGAAGAAGTAGAGATCACCGGGGCGTTCCGCGCCCAACGGCACCGGGGTGGTGGCCACGGCCTGGTCGTCGGCGTCGCGGGGGAGCAGCACCCCGAACCGCCGCCAGGCCAGGTGCACCAGCCCGGAGCAGTCGATGCCGTGCGCGGAGAGCCCACCCCAGATGTAGACCACGTCCAGGAGCCGCTGTGCCACCGCGAGCGCCTGCTCGGCGGTCGGCGTCGCGGCCGACGCGGGGGCCAGGTGCTCGTCGGGCAGCCAGAGCGGGGCGGCCCGGCCGGGGACGTGCACCGGTCGCCAGTCGTCCTGCGCGGGGCCGGCCGGAACGAGACGGGTGCCGACGACCACGCCGGGCAGCACCACCGGGCCGTTCGGGGTGGCGTGCAGCGCAGTGACCGTGGCATCCACCGCCAGCGGGTGCTCAGTGCCGGTGCGGGCCGGGTCGATGGGGGCCAGTTGGTCGGCGGGGAGCCAACCCGGGTAGCCGCGGGGGTCCAGCTTGGCGGCTGGTTGTTCGACGGCGACGACCCGGGCCCAGCCGTCCGGGCGTAGCTCGCCGACGAGGACCCGCTCACCGAGTAGAAGTTGGCTCAGCACGCAGTCGCCGACCTGCTGGTCGGTGTCCATTCCGGACACCCAGGCCGAGATGTCGGCGCCGGCCGTCAGCGCCGGGCGGTCGACCGGGCGGACTGCCTCGGGGGAGGTCCACAGCGTTGCCACCGCGACCCGGACGACGGCCTCCCGGCCCGGTTGCAGCTCCACGTCAACCCCCAGATCGTCTCGGTTGTCCAGGGAAACCCTATGAAGAAAACTACCCATCCTCAACCGCGAGCCTGCACCTTAGCTTCAGCAATTCCGGAGATGCCCAGGCCAGGGGAGTTCGGTAGCACCACGGTCGCGCCGTCGTAGCGGATACCGCCCTGCACCGGCGACCAGGCCAGCCACCACGCCGCGTCCAGGTCGGCCACGGCGGTGGTGCCGTACGCGCCGACCAGGCTCGCCGCCGCCCCGATGCCGACCTGGCTCTCCATCATCGAGCCGACCACCGTGCCGAGCCCGTGCGCGGTGGCCAGATCCAGCAGGGTCCGGGCCGGGTGCAGCCCGCCACACTTGGCCAGCTTGACGTTGACCAGGTCGGCGGCCCGGCGGCGGATCACCTCCACCAGGTCGCGGACCCCGAAGACCGCCTCGTCGGCCAGGATCGGCACGGACACCCGGTCGCTGACCCAGGCCAGCCCGTCCAGGTCCCAGCGGATCACCGGCTGCTCGACCAACTCGACGTCGAGCCCGGCGTCCTCGATGCCGCGGATCACCCGGACCGCCTCCCGGGGCGTCCAGCCCTGGTTGGCGTCGAGCCGGATCCGGGTGCCGGGGCCGACGGCCGCGCGTACCGCTCGGACCCGGTCCAGGTCGGTGGCCGCGTCGGTGCCGACCTTCAACTTGAGCACCTCGAAGCCGTCGGCCTGCCGCTGGCGCGCCGCCGCCGCCAGGTCCACGGCGTCGCCCGCCGCCAGGGTGACGTCCGTCGGGACGCGCAGCGTGGTGCCCCCGAGCAACCGCACCAGGGGTACGCCCAGCCGTTGCGCGGCGAGGTCGTGCAGGGCGACGTCCACCGCCGCCTTCGCCGCCTCGTTGCCGACCACCGCGCGCTGCACCTCGGCGCAACGGGTCACCAGGTCGTCCGGGTCACGGCCGATCAGCTGCGGGCCGAGCAGTTCGCGGACGCACGCCTGCGCCCCGGCGACCGACGCTCCGGTGACCTGCCACACCTGGGGCGCCTCCCCGAAGCCGGACCGGCCGTCGCTGTCGACGAGTTCGACGATCAGCGTGTCCACTGTGGTGGTACGACGCAACGCGGTGACGAACGGGGTGTGTAGGGGAGCGGAAACCCGGTGGGTGTGTACCGCCGAGATCGTCATGTAGGGCACCCTATACGCAGGTTCACGGTGGGAGGGGAGACCGGATGACCGGGCAGGGCTGGGAGCTGGTGGGTGCACCGAACGCGCGTGACCTGGGCGGGTTGGTCGGCGCGGACGGGCGGCGGGTCCGGGTGGGTCAGCTGATCCGTACGCCGGCGTTGGGGCGGCTCACCGACGAGGACCTGCCGGTGCTCGCGAAGCTGGGGCCGGCGTGCGTCGTGGATCTGCGTGATTCCACGGAGATCGCGGTCGCTCCGGCGGATCGGCTCGCCGGTGAGCCACGGGTGGTGCGCCTGCCGGTGCACGATCCGGAGCACCCGGTCTTCACGTACGTGTCGGCGGTGTTGCTCGGTCACGACCTGGACGCGTACGCCGAGCTGGCCCGGCAGGGGACCGGCGGGGCGATGGCGGCGATCTACCGCTGGTTCGTCACGGGCGAGTCGGCGCGGGTCGGTTTCGCCGAGGCGGTGCGCTTGGCGGCCCGGCCGGAGAACCTGCCGCTGCTCTACCACTGCTCGGCCGGCAAGGACCGCACCGGCTGGTTGACCGTCATCCTGTTGACGGCGCTCGGGGTGGACGAGGCGGCGATCCGCGCGGACTACCTGCGCAACAACGAGTTGACCGACAGTCTGCGCGCGGTGATCGTCGAGGCGATGCGGCGGCGGAGTCCCGAGTTGGACGTCGACGCGGTGTTGCCGGTGCTGGAGGTCCGCGCCGAGTACCTCGACGCCGGTTACGACGAGGTGCGCCGGGTGCACGGTTCGTTCGACGCGTACCTGCGCGACGGGTTGGGTCTCACCGACTCCGAGCTGACGGCGCTGCGGGCGCAGCTGCTCGAGTGACCGGCGCGCCGGTGGGGGCGTGGGGCGAGGCTGTCGGGTCAGAGCTGGTGGCGGGCGGCCCAGACCTGCGCCGAGACGTGCGCGATCAGCAGGCAGGCGTCGTCCTCCACGTGGTCTGCACCGGCGGTGCCGTCGGCCGGGTCGGTGGTGGTGCAGACGGCGATCAGGTAGGGCGGGGCGTCGTCGGGGAGCACCACGCCGGCGCCGTGGCGGACGCCGCGTACCCAGCCGTTCTTGTGCGCGATGCGGGTGCCCTCGGGCAGGCCGGCGGCCAGGTCCTCGCGGTGTTCCTGGGCGAGTAGGACGTCCAGCATGGCGGTGCAGGCGGTCGGCGAGGCGAGGTCGCCGGGGGTGGTGGCCCCGGTGGCCAGCGCGCCGAGCAGGGCGGCCAGGTCGGCGGCGGTGACGGTGTTGGTGATGCCGGCCGCACGGGCGGCGAAGTCCTCGATGCCGCGGCCGGTGACGCTGTTGCGGGCTCCGGCGAGCGCCCAGACCTCGGCGACCGCGGGCAGCCCGACGTGACCGAGAACGAGGTTGGTGGCCAGGTTGCTGGAGCGCACGATCATCCGGTCGGCCAGCCAGCGCAGGGACGCGGTGTCGCCGAGCCGGTCCCAGACCGCGTCGTCGTTGTCGTAGGGCTGTGCGCAGGGGAACCGGGGTGCGCCGGGTTGGGCGGAGTCGAATTCGTTGACGACCGGGACCGGGGCGTCCAGTTCCAGGGTGCCGGCGTCGGCGGCGCGGTGCAGCGCGGCGAGCACCGCCACCTTCATGGTGCTCGCGGCGTAGTGGGTGGCGTCCGGGTGGCGGGTCCAGGTGGGTGGGGCGTCGAGCCGGCCCACGTACGCCGAGACGGCGCCGGGCACCCGGTCCAGGTGGGCGTCGAGATCATCCCAGATCATGCCGGTGACCGTAGCGGATCAGCGGTGGGCGGGTTCGGGTGCCCGTGGCGGAAGACACCGGGCGCGCCGGCCGCAAGCGGCCGACGCGCCCGGTGTCGGGGTGCTGGTGGGGTCAGCCGGCGTGCTTGCGGCGGGCGGCGGCCCGGCCGCGCTGCTGCTGGTCGAGCACCACCTTGCGGATGCGCACCGCGGTCGGGGTGACCTCGACGCACTCGTCCTCGCGGCAGAACTCCAGCGCCTGCTCCAGGGAGAGCTTGCGCGGCGGGATCAGCTTCTCCGTCTCGTCGGAGGTCGACGCCCGCATGTTGGTGAGCTTCTTCTCCTTGGTGATGTTGACGTCCATGTCGTCGGAGCGGGAATTCTCCCCGACGATCATGCCCTCGTACACCTCGGTGGTCGGGTCGACGAAGAGCTGGCCGCGCTCCTGGAGGTTGATCATCGCGAAGGCGGTGACCGCGCCGGCCCGGTCGGCGACCAGCGACCCGTTGTTGCGGGTGCGCAGCTCGCCGAACCACGGCTCGTACGACTCGAAGACGTGGTGCAGGATGCCGGTGCCGCGGGTGTCGGTGAGGAACTCGGTGCGGAAGCCGATCAGGCCGCGCGCCGGGACCAGCCACTCCATCCGGATCCAGCCGGTGCCGTGGTTGACCAGCTGCTCCATCCGACCCTTGCGGGTGGCGAGGAGCTGGGTGATCGCGCCGAGGTATTCCTCCGGGGCGTCGATGGTCAGCCGCTCGACCGGCTCGCAGGTCTTGCCGTCGATCTCCTTGGTGACGACCTGCGGCTTGCCGACGGTCAGCTCGTAGCTCTCCCGGCGCATCTGCTCGACCAGGATGGCCAGTGCCAGCTCGCCGCGGCCCTGCACCTCCCAGGCGTCCGGTCGCTCGGTGGGCAGCACCCGCAGCGACACGTTGCCGATCAGCTCCTTGTCGAGCCGGTCCTTGACCATCCGCGCGGTGACCTTGGAGCCCTTGACCCGGCCGACCAGCGGCGACGTGTTGGTGCCGATGGTCATCGAGATGGCCGGCTCGTCGACGGTGATCAGCGGCAGCGCGACCGGGTTCTCCACGTCGGCGAGCGTCTCGCCGATCATGATCTCCGGGATGCCGGCGACGGCGATGATGTCGCCCGGTCCGGCGGTCTCGGCCGGCTTGCGCTCCAGGCCCTCGGTCATCAGCATCTCGGAGATGCGGACCCGCTGGGTGCTGCCGTCGGTGCGGCACCAGGCCACCGTCTGACCCTTGCTGATGGTGCCCTGGCGGACCCGGCACAGCGCCAGCCGGCCGAGGAACGGCGAGGCGTCGAGGTTGGTGACGTGCGCCTGCAACGGCGCGCCGTCCTCGTACGCGGGTGCCGGGATGGTGTCCAGCAGGGTGCGGAACAGCGGCTCCAGCGAGGTGCTGTCGTCGGGCACCGAGCCGTCGGCGGGCTGGGTCAGCGAGGCGATGCCGTCGCGGGCGCAGGCGTAGACGATCGGGAAGTCGATCTGCTCCTCGTCGGCGTCCAGGTCGAGGAAGAGCTCGTAGGTGTCGTCCACGACCTCCTTGATCCGGGCGTCGGGACGGTCCACCTTGTTGATCACCAGGATGATCGGCATCCGCGCCCGCAGCGCCTTGCGCAGCACGAAGCGGGTCTGCGGCAGCGGGCCCTCGCTGGCGTCGACGAGCAGCACCACACCGTCGACCATGGTGAGGCCGCGCTCGACCTCACCGCCGAAGTCGGCGTGGCCGGGGGTGTCGATGATGTTGATGGTGACCGGGTCGGAGCCGTCCGCCGGCAGGTAGTGCACGCCGGTGTTCTTGGCGAGGATCGTGATGCCCTTTTCCCGCTCCAGGTCCCCGGAGTCCATCACCCGCTCGGTGTTCTCGCCGCGTGCGCCGTACGCGCCGGCCTGCCGCAACATGGCGTCGACCAGGGTGGTCTTGCCGTGGTCGACGTGAGCGATGATGGCGACGTTGCGGAGGTCGGTGCGAAGCTGCATACCCTCTATCCTTCCGCCTGCGCTCGCGCAGGCTGCGTCGGGGTCACCCCCAGGTGCCCCTGATCTATGGTGAAACCGCTGTGCCGGTGGTTCCCCCGGCTGGCATGCTGGCTCCCGTGTCCCGGGGGCCTGAGTGCACGACCTGCTGACCTGGGTGCAGGGTCTGCCCACCCTGTGGATCTACCTGGTCGCCGCGCTGATCGTGGCGGGCGAGACCGCGGTGATCTTCGGCCTGCTCGTGCCGGGTGAGGCTACCCTGCTGCTGGTCGGCTTCCTCACCTACAACGGTACCTTGCGGCTCGGGCCGGCGTTGCTCGCGATGATCGTCGCGGCGGTCGTCGGCGACGGGCTGGCCTTTCGCGCCGGGCGGCGGTACGGCCCCCGGCTGCGCGCCGGGCTGGGTCACCGGGTCGGGCCCGCGCGGTGGGCGCGGGCCGACGCCATGCTGGCCCGCCTCGGTGGGCGGGGTGTGTTCGCCGCCCGGTGGGTGGCCTTCGCCCGCACCCTGGTGCCTCGGCTGGCCGGTGCGGCCGGCATGCCGTACCGGCGGTTCGCGCTGTGGAACCTGGCCGGGGTGGTGACCTGGGTGGGCGGTTCGGTGCTGCTGGGTCACCTCGCCGGTGAGTCGTACGACACGGTCTCCCGGTTGCTCGGCCGGGCCACCGGTGTGGCGCTGCTGCTGCTGGCCGGTCTGGTGGGTGTGGTGCTCGTCGGGCGGTGGCTGGGTCGCAACCCCGACCCGGTGCGCGCGTTGCTGTCCCGCGCGGGGGCGTTGCCCCCGGTGCGCTGGCTCACCGCCCGCTACGGGGTGCTGTTCTTCCTGGTCGCCATGCGGGTGGGCCCGGCCTGGACGCTGCTGCTGAACCTGGCCGCTGGGCTGGTGTTGCTGTTCGCCGCCGGGCTGGCCATCGCCGGTCTGCTCGCCGTGGCGGTACGCAACAGCGGGCTGGCCGCGCTGGACGGCGCCATCGCGGGATGGTTCGCGGCTCGACGTACCCCGGACGCCGCCGAGGCCACCCTGGTCGTGGTGTCGGTGGTACGGGGGTCGGTGTTGATCCTGTTGGTGGCGCTGGTGGCGGCGGTGCTGGCGTGGCGCAACCGGCCCTGGCGGGCGGACCTGCTCAGCGTGGTCGGCACGGTGGGCGCGTTCGTGCCGCTCGTGGTGCTGGCCGTGGTGGCCGAGTTGACCGGCCCGAACGGCACGGGCCCGGGCGGCGGTGAGGTGGCGGCGCTGTCCACCCAGAACGCCGTGGTCGCGGCGAGCTTCTGCACCCTGGCCTGGCTGGTGTCGCGCAGCGCCCGGTGGCCGGTGGCGGTGGCCGCCTGGACCACCGCCGCGGCCGGGGTGCTCGGGGTCGGCGGCGCGCGGCTCTACCTCGGGTTGGACACGGCGAGCGGCACCGCCGCGGCGGTGCTGCTCGGGGTGCTCTGGACGGTGGTGTTCATGGTGGCCTGGGCCACCCGGGACCGGGCGGTGGGGGACCGCGAGTCGCCGGCCGAGCAGGCCCGAGGACCGTCGAAGGGGCACCGCCGGCCGGTCGAGCCTTGCTAGGGTGCGGCGACGACCACTGGGGGAGGCAACGGCATGGTTCGACACACCGGTCGGCGGGGCGCCGCGGTGCTCGCCGGGCTCCTGCTGGCCAGCGCCCTGGTCGGCTGCGCCGGCAAGGGCGAGAGTCCGCAGGGCCTGGCCGCGCCGGTCGCTGCCACCGACGCGGCGACGGATGCCCCGTCCGACGAGGTCGGCGGGGAGCCGAGCCCGTCGGTGAGCGCGGTGGAGTCGATGGGCGTCGCGCCGACCTCCCGGGCGACCCCGAAGCCGACGCCGACGCCGCCGAAGAAGCCGACCCGCGCGGCGCCGAAGCCTCGCGCGATACCGAAGCCGCCCACCGAGACCGAGGTCCCGCCGGCGCCGCCGAAACCGGCGCCGACCTCCTGCAAGCCGACCTACAAGGGCACCCAGGCGAGCCGGGCCGCGGTGAAGGCGGCGCTGACCGACGCGGCGGAGCGCACCTACTGGCCGGTCTCCGCACCGGACATCAAGATCCCGCTCAACCTGCTCAAGGCCACCGCCTGGCAGGAGAGCGGCTGGCAGTCCAACATCTACGCCTGCGACGGCGGGGTCGGGTTGTTGCAGGTGATGCCGGGCACCGCGACCTGGATGAACCAGCGGTTCGAGAAGAGCTACGAGATCGACGTCTACCAGGACAACGCCTACCTCGGCGCGACCTACCTGGCCTGGGCGACGAAGTACATCGGTGACATGTACTTCGAGTCCGACTTCCGTCTCGACCCGGCCCTGTGCACCGCCGAGTTGAACTCCTGCCTGCTCAACGCGGTCATCGCCGCGTACAACTTCGGGCACGGGGCGGTGGCGCGGGAGGGGGAGCCGTTGACCATCCCCAACCCGTCGTACGTGCGCAACGTGCGGGCGTTGATGAGCGAGTGCGTCTGCCTGGACTACTGACCCCGACGGGGGGCCACGTCGACGTCGAAGTGGCCCCGCCGCAGCGTCGGTCAGTCGTGCGCGGCCACCGGCTCCGGTGATGTCGGGGTGGCCCGCGCCGGGTCGCGGGTGATCCGGCCGGGCCACCAGAAGCCGTCGCCGAGCACGAACGCCAGCGCCGGCACCAGGACCGTCCGGACCAGCAGGGTGTCGAGCAGGACGCCGATGCAGACGATGACGCCGATCTGGGTCAACGTGATCAGTGGCAGCACACCGAGCACGGCGAAGACCGCGGCGAGCAGCACCCCGGCGCTGGTGATCACGCCGCCGGTGACCCGCAGGGCGGAGAGCATCCCCGCGCGGGTGCCGGCGCCGCGAGCGTCCTCCCTGGCCCTGGTGACCAGGAAGATGTTGTAGTCCACCCCGAGCGCCACCAGGAACACGAAGGCGAGCAGCAGCACCCCGCTGTCCAGGGCGGGGAAGCCGAGCACGTGGTCGAAGAGCAGCCAGGCCGCGCCGAGGCTGGCGAAGAACGACGCGATCACGGTGAGCACCAGCAGCAGCGGCGCGAGCAGGCCACGCAGCAGGAGCACGAGCACGGCGCCGACCAGCAGCAGGATGATCGGCAGGATGAGCCGCAGGTCACGGTCGTTGGCCTCGTCGGAGTCGTAGGTGGCGGCCACCGAGCCGCCGACGATCGCCCCGGACGGCGCGTCGGCGTCGGCGGCGGCCGGCGGCGCGGAGTCGGGCACGGCGGCGACCGCCGTACGCAGCGCCTCGATCGCGCGGTCCGAGGCGGTGGTGCCGGGTTCGGCGTCGAGGACCACGTCGACCTGGGCGACGGCCGCACCGGCGTCGCCGGGGCGGGCCGAGGCGACACCGGGTACCGCGGCGGCCGCGTCGGTCACCGCCCGCACCGCCGCCGGGGTGGTGATCACCGCGACCGGTTGGGTGCTGCCGGCGGGGAACGCCCTGGCCAGGGTCTGTGCCCCGGTCACCGCCTCGGGCTCGGACCGGAACTGTTCGGTCTCGGACAGGCCGGTACGGATGCCGAGCCCGCCCAGCGCCAGGCCGGCGAGCAGGAGGGTGGCCAGCGTCGCGACCACCACCGGGCGGCGTTCCACGGCGGCGCCGAGCCGACCCCAGAACCGACCCTCGCGCACCGGGCCGCCGACGCGGGGCACGAACGGCCAGAACAGGCCACGCCCGAAGAGCACCAGCACGGCGGGGAGCACGAACAGGGCCGAGAGCATGGCGAAGACCACACCGGTGGCGCAGGCCACCGCCAGTGCCCGGTTGGTCTCCTGCTCACTGAGCAGCAGGGTGAGGACGCCGAGCACGACGGTGCCGCCGCTGGCGACGATGGGTTCGGCGGTGCGGCGCAGCGCGGCGCGCATCGCCGCGAACCGGTCCTCCTCGCGGCGCAACTCCTCCCGGTAGCGGGCGATGAGCAGCAGCGCGTAGTCGGTGGCGGCGCCGAAGACCAGCACGCTGGCGATGCCGGTGACCTGACCCTGTTGGAGGTTGATGCCGACGGCCGGCACGATGACGTCCACCGCGCGCAGGGTGAGCTGCTCGGTCGCGGCGACCACGACCAGCGGCACGATCCAGAGGAACGGGCTGCGGTAGGTGATCAGCAGGAGCAGCGCGACCACGGCGGCGGTCACCGCGAGCAGGGTGACGTCGGCGCCGTCGAACACCGAGGAGAGGTCGGCGGTGAAGGCCGGTGCGCCGGTCACCTCGGCGGTCAGCCCGTCGGGCAGGTCCGCCAGGGCGGTGCGCAGCTGGGTCACCGTGTCGGTGACGACGTCCTGCCCGCCGGCGGTGTCCAGCGGCACGGCGACGAGGGCCACCGCGCCGTCCGGGGAGACCTGGGCCGGGCTGACCTGCCCACCCACCGCGAAGCGGCGCAGGTCGTCGGTGCGAGCGCCGACGGTGGCCCGGTCGGTCTCGCTCAGCGCGCCGCCGTCGGCGCGGCTGACCACCACGATGGCCGGCTGCACGTCGCTGGCGGGTAACTGCTCCTGCAACCGCTGCACCTGGGTCGACTGCCAACCGGCGGACAGGCCGGTGGCGGAGACCGGCGCCGGGTTGTCCGGTTGCGGCGTGGCGAAGACGGCCGCGCCGACGACGATCGCGGCGGCCACGGTGAGCCAGGCCGCCAGTCGGCCGCGAGCGACTCGGGTGAACACAGACATCAGCTGCCCCAGGTCTTTTGAAAGACAAGTATCTTGATAGTCGAGATTATCGACGGCTGTTCTATGCTGCAACCCGGGGGACCGACGACGGGAAGAGCGGCGCGAGGTGGCGACTCACGGCATGTACCGGCGGCGCGACACGCGCCGCGAACAGCTGGTCGCGGAGATCACCAACAACCTCCGGCGGTACGCGGCGGACGCCCAGCAGGTCGGCCACGCCTTCGCCAACCTGCACGGCCTCAACCCGACCGACCTGCAGGCGTTGATCGCGGTGATGGACGCCGAGCTGCTCGGTGACCCGATCACCCCCGGCCGCCTCGGTGAGCAGCTGAACCTCTCCTCGGGCTCGGTCACCGCCCTGATCGACCGACTGGAGCGGGCCGGGCACATCCGCCGCGACCGGGACACCGTCGACCGACGCAAGGTGCTGCTGCACTACGCCGACCAGGGCGCCGCCCTGGCCATGGAGTTCTTCCAGCCGCTGGGCGCCCGTACCGACACGGTGATGGCCCGCTTCGGCGAGGACGAGTTGGAGGTGGTGCACCGGTTCCTGGCGGAGATGAGCGAGTCGCTGCGCGGGCACCGGGACGACGTGCGCGCCGCCCGGCCCGAGCCGCCCCGCCGCCCGACGGGCTGAGCGGTGCCGCACCGGCTCGTCACCCGCCTCGCCAGCGCCGCACTGCGCCTGCCACCGACCCGTCCCAACCCGGTGCGGGTCACCCGCGACCTCGCGGTGCCGGCCCGTGACGGTGTGCTGCTGCGCACCGACCACTACGCTCCGGGCGTCCGGGACGCGCCGACCGTGCTGATCCGCACCCCCTACGGCCGGGGTGGACCACTGCGGCTGCTCGGTCGGCTGCTCGCCGCGCGGGGTCGACACGCGGTGATCCAGTCCTGTCGGGGCACCGGCGGCTCCGGTGGGACGTTCGCCCCGCTCGTGCACGAACGCGACGACGGTGTGGACACCCTGCGCTGGCTGCGCCGCCAGCCCTGGTGGTCCGGCCAACTGGGCATGTTCGGGGTCAGCTACCAGGGCTTCGCGCAGTGGGCGTTGGCCGCCGACGCCGACGAGGAGCTGCGCGCGATGGTCGCGGTGGTGACCGCCTCGGCCACCCGCGACTCGACGTACGCGGGGGAGTCCTTCGCCCTGGACACCGTGCTGACCTGGGCGGAGCTGCTGCACGCGCAGACCGTGCCGTGGCTGGCCCGGCAGTGGGAACTCAAACGCGGGCAGCCCCGGCTGGCCGCCGCGCTGGAGCACCTGCCGCTGGCCGAGGCCGACCAGGTGGCCACCGGCGTGACCATCCCGTTCTTCCAGGAGTGGCTGCGCCACCACACCCCGCAGGCCGCGTACTGGCGGACCCGGGTCTTCGCCGACCAGGTCGCGAAGGTGCGGGCGCCGGTGGTGATGGTCAGCGGTTGGCACGACATCTTCCTGCCCGCCCAACTCGACGACCACGCCGTGCTGCGCGCCGCCGGCACACGGCCGCGCCTGGTGATCGGCCCGTGGACGCACGGCAGCCCCGGACTGTTCGTGGCCGCGCTGCGCGAGGGGCTGGCCTGGCTCGACGAACACCTGCCGACCGGGCCACCGGCGGGTGGGCGGTCCCGGCCCGCCGACCCGCCCGTGCGGCTCTACGTCAGTGGTGCCGGTGGCGGCTGGCGGGAACTGCCGGACTGGCCACCGCCGGCGGTCGCGACCGCCTGGCACCTGCATCCGGGCGGTGAGCTGGCGATACGGCCCCCGGTCCCGTCCCCACCGGACCGGTTCCGCTACGACCCCGCCGACCCCACCCCGTCGACGGGTGGGCCACTGCTCGTCGCCCAGCGGGCCGGCCCGGTGGACAACCGGACGGTCGAGGCCCGCCCGGACGTGCTGACCTACACCAGTGCCTCGTTGACCGGGCCGGTCGAGGTGATCGGTCCGGTCAGCGCCGAGATCCACGTCCGCAGCGAACTGTCGCACCTGGACGTCTTCGTGCGGCTGTGCGACGTGGACCGGCGGGGCCGCTCGTGGAACGTCTGCGACGGCCTGGTGCGGGTCACCCCCGAGCGCTTCCCGGCCGACCCCTCCGGGGTGCTGCGGATTCCGGTGTTGCTCTGGCCGACCGCGTACCGGTTCGCCGCCGGGCACCGGCTGCGCGTGCAGGTCTCCGGTGGCGCCCATCCACGGTGGGCCCGCAACCCCGGCACCGGGGAACCCCTCGGCACGGCGGTGACGCTGCGTGCCGGGTGGCGGCAGGTCTTGCACGATCCGGCGCACCCCTCGGCGTTGCTGCTGCCCATCGTCCACTCTGCCCCGCCTGAATATCCATTCTGAACGGACCCCTCCTGAGCTGGGCGTTTGTCGGAAACGCGGGCTATGGTTGAGTCAACGCCCGGCGCCGTGCACCAGTAGGCCGGGCTCGTCCAAAGCCCAGCACCGCGTACGCGGTGTGACGTCATGCCCGGCCCCCGTTCATCGGAAAGGGGGACCCCATGACCCGGGCCCCGGCTAATCTCCTGGCCGTCCGAAGCCTGCTCCTCACCCACCTCGACAACGCCCCCGGGCCGGACGACCTGGACCCGGGCGAGGTCGGCATCGTCGGCGACACGGCCCATCGAGGCGGCTACCACTGCGGTTCGGACCGGGTGGTCCCCAACGACTACTCGGTGGTCGAGTCGCCTCGCGACCGGCGCGGGCTGACCCTCGACGCGGCGGCGTTGGACGTCGGCCAGTTCAACGTCCGCTCCGGTGGTCGTACCAACACCCTGCCCAGTTTCTCGATCTGGTGCGTTGCGCAGTGCGCCGCGAACGCGGCCGACACCCGGGACATCCGCGAGATCATCTACAGCCCCGACGGCACCACCGTGAAGCGGTGGGACCGCCTCGGCAAGCGGACCACCGGCGACAGCTCGCACCGCTGGCACACCCACTTCAGTTTCTTCCGCGACGCCATCAAGGCGGGCCGCGACCAGCGGCCGTTGTTCCGCCGCTACCTCAGCTCCATCGGACTCCTGGAGGACGACATGACCCCCGAAGAACACAACTGGCTCGCCACCGTCCACAAGAACCTCACCGTGCTGGACGGCCGTAACCCGGTCGGGCAGATCTACACCCGGATGGCGATGGGTGAGGATGTCACCGTCCCGAACTACACCCCGGCGCACCCGACGCTCAAGTCGATCGCCGCGCAGGTGGGCGCCGTGCAGGCCGCGCTGACCGCGCTGTCCAACCGGGACTTCACCGACGAGGAGGCGATCGTCCAGGGCGTGCTGGCCGGGCTGACGCCGGAGGAGATCGCGGCCGCGATCCCGCCCACGATCGCCAAGCAGGTAGCCGACGAGTTGGCCCGCCGGCTCGTCGCCTGAGCGAGGGGCGGCTCGTAGCCGCCGGGCCGCCCCTCTTGACGCAATGCGCAACGACTGTTGGGCAATGAGTATTGCGCAACAGTCGTTGCGGATGTCAGGCTGTCGGCATGGACACCCCCGACGTACGGCAGATCACCGACTCCCGAGTGTTGGCCGCCATGGCCCACCCACTGCGCCGCCGGCTGATGGACGTGTTCAAGGTGCACGGGCCCTCGACCGTCGGTCTGCTCGCCGAACGCACCGACCAGGCCCCCGCGAACGTCAGCCACCACCTCAAGGTCCTCGCCGCCGCGGACCTGGTCACCGAGGCGCCCGAGCTGGCCCGGGACCGGCGCGAGCGCTGGTGGCGCCTGGTCACCCGGAGGCTGAGCTGGTCCAACGCCGACTTCGACACCGACCCGGCTTCCCGGGCGGTCGCCGACGCCGCCACCTCGCTCAACCTGGACCGGCACGTCGCTCTCGCGCGGGCCTGGCACGCCGTCGACGAGACCACCCAGGCGACCTGGCACGACGCGCCGTTCTCCACCGACCACTGGCTGCACCTCACTCCGGACGAGTTGGCCGAGCTGAGTCGCGAACTGATCGGCGTCCTCGCGCGGTGGGCCGACCGGGAGGTGCCCGACGACGACGTCGACCGTCGGCCGGTCTTCGTGTTCGTCCACGGCGTACCGGCCCGCCCGTGACCACCGCCACCCGCAGCGACCCCACCGACGCCCGGCCTGCCGGCGGGCTGCTGCGGCACCGCGACTTCCGGCTGCTCTGGGCCGGTCAGGCGGTCAGCAGCGTCGGCAGCAACGTCACCACCGTCGCGTTGCCCCTGGTCGCGGTCGCCGTGCTCGACGCCGGCACCTTCCAGGTGGCGGTGCTCACCGCCGCGGCGTGGCTGCCCTGGCTGCTGATCGGCCTGCCGGCCGGCGCGTGGGTCGACCGACTACCCCGTCGACCGGTGATGGTGATCTGCGACCTCTTCTGCGCGGCGGCCTTCCTCAGCGTCCCGCTGGCCGCCCTGCTGGACCGGCTCACCGTCGGGCAACTGCTGGTGGTCGCCCTCGGTGCGGGCGTCGCGCGGGTCTTCTTCGAAACCGCCGACCAGGTCTACCTGCCGGTGCTGCTGCGACCCGAGCAACTGCCGGACGGCAACGCCAAACTGCAGGCGACCCAGACTGTCAGCTACGTCGTCGGGCCCGGCCTCGCCGGTCTGATCGCCCAGCTCACCGGCGCCGTCGCCGCGCTGCTGCTGGACGCCCTCACGTTCCTGCTCTCCGCGGTTTTCCTGCTGCGGATCCGCACCCGCGAACCACGCGTACGCCGAGCGGGGAAGCCCCGCTCGCTGCGTCAGGACATCACCGAGGGGCTGCGCTTCGTCATCCGCGATCCGTACCTGCGGGTGCTGACCCTCTTCGGCGCGGCCAGCAACATCGGGCTGATCGGCTACCAGGCCGTCCTGGTGGTCTTCCTGGTACGTGAGTTGCGTCTCGAACCGGGCCTGGTGGGCGGCCTGGTCGGGGTGATGAGTGCGGGCGGGATCGTCGGAGCGCTCCTCGCCACCAGGCTCGCCCGCCGCTGTGGGACGGCGCGGGCCCTGCTGATCGGGGGGGCGTTCACCGGCCCACCGGCCCTGCTGATCCCACTCGCCGCGCCCGGCATCGGATTGGTCTGGCCGGCCGTCGGTGGCGTGCTGATCGGCCTGGGGGTGGCCATCGGCAACGTGGTCAAGGGTGCCTTCCGACAGACGTACACGCCGCACCAGCTGCTGGGCCGGGTGACGGTCAGCATGCAACTGCTCAACTACGGAACGATCCCGCTGGCAGCCCTGCTGGCCGGTGTGATCGGCGCGCGCTACGGCGTCGGAACAGCGATCCTCGTGATGACCGCCTGGTCGGCGTTCACCCCGTTGATCCTGTTGGTCGGGCCAATCCGGAGGCGGCGGGACCTGCCCGCCGCCCCGGTGGCGTCTTGAGTGCGCTGCGACGGCGGCCGGAGACCGGCCGCCGTCACCGGCACGGAGCTACATCGGGCGGACGTTGTCCGCCTGCGGACCCTTCTGCCCCTGGGTCACCTCGAACTCGACCTTCTGGCCCTCGTTGAGCTCCCGGTAGCCGCTCGTCGCGATGGCGGAGTAGTGGACGAACACGTCCGGCCCTCCACCGTCCTGCTCGATGAAGCCGAAGCCCTTTTCCGAGTTGAACCACTTAACCGTGCCGGTTGCCATGCATCTCTCCCTGTTCAAAGCGGCTGACCCTCGGCCTCTGGCCGATGATCGCCCGTACCTGTTCGACAGTAACGGGCAAAACCCCGATCCGCTGGCCGAAGTGCCGTAGGTCTTCGGCGGAAGTCGGGTGAACTCTGCGCGCCGGCATGCGAAACCCGCCCCGACCAACCGTCGCTGGGGCATGCTTGCGCCGATGACAGATGCCGCAGCCGACGCGCTGACCAAGCTGGAACGCGAGATCGACGCGCCCGGCGCCGGTCTGGACCGGCTCCGGTTGATGCCCACCCCGTTCGTCCCCGAGGTACGACTGCACCTGGCCGAGGACGCCATCGTCTGGTGGTCCCGGATGGAAGCCGCCGCCGGGCACGCATTGCCGGCGCCGTACTGGGCGTCCGCCTGGCCCGGAGGGCAGGCCCTGGCCCGTCACCTCCTGGACCACCCGGAGTTGGTCGCCGGTCGTCGGGTGCTCGACCTCGCCGCCGGGTCCGGGCTGGTGGCCATCGCCGCCGCGCTGGCCGGCGCGGCGGAGGTGACCGCCAACGACATCGACCCGTACGCCGTCGCCGCCATCATCCTCAACGCGCGGGCCAACCGGGTCCCCATCGACGCCACCGGTGACGACCTGCTCGACGGCACCGAGACGAAAGCCGACCTGGTCCTCGCCGGCGACGTCTTCTACGACCGCGCGATGGCCGACCGGATGCTGCCGTTCCTGCAGCGGGCCGCCGCCGCAGGTGCCGACGTGCTGGTCGGCGACCCCGGGCGCGGACACCTACCGGCGGACCGCCTGACGGTGCTGGCCGACTACCCCGTGCCCACCACCGAACCGTCGGTCGACTCGTCGCTGCGCCGCGTGCAGGTGCTGCGACCCTGCTGAGCCGCCGCGCCGCCTCAGGGGCGACCCCGAGGCGGATACCAGGGGTCACTGGGGGCTACGACCCGATGTCCGAAGTGGTACGGCGGCCATAGCGTCGACGCATGACGCAATGGCTGACCCAGATCGGAGAACTACCGGTTCTGCTGCTGATGGGTGCGCTCGGGCTCGTCATGCTCTTCGACGCCGTACCCCTGCTGGGTGTCCTGATCCCCGGCGACGTCGCGATCCTCGCCGCGGTCGGGGTGGGCCGCCCGACCACCGGGCTGGCCACCTTCACCGCCGTGCTGGTCGGCTGCCTGGCCGGCTGGTCGACGAGCTTCCTGATCGGCCGCCGCTACTCCGAACGGCTCCGACACAGCCGCATCGGCGACTGGATCGGCGAGACCCGCTGGGCGGCGGCGGAAGGCATCCTCCGACGTGGCGGCGGCCGGATGATGGTCGTCGCGCCGTTCCTGCCGATCTTCAACGCGTTGCTGCCGCTCGCCGCCGGTGGGCTGCGGATGTCGTACCGCCGATTCCTCGGCTGCGCGACGCTCGGCGCGGCCGCCTGGGCCGGTCTCTACCTCGCTTTGGGCACCGCGTCCCGGTCGGTGGCCGGGCTGCTGCCCGGGAACCCCAGCCCGCTGCTGGTCACGATGGGGGTTGGACTGGTGCTGGCTTCCGTCGTGTTGCTGGGGGCGCGGCGGCGGTTGTTCTCGGTCGTTGGCTGATTTTGTGCTCTTTCCGGGGGGCGTGGGGGCTTGGGGTCGGGTTGCGGTGGGAGGCGGGGGCCCGCCGTGCCCGGCTCCGGGCGGTCAGGCTTGGTCCCTGCGCCGGGCACGGCG